>JBEKWB010000021.1:0-70945 GCA_049513455.1 Acidimicrobiales bacterium | reverse complement strand
CGCCCTTGTCTCGAACGGAGCGAACGCGACGACGACGCTTTCAGGGTGGGGTGAGCGGCTTGTCGTCGGCATACCGCCGATTGCCGCCACGATTCCCTCCTCCAAACTCACTGGCTGAACAGGCATTCTGGCCGGCGAGCTCCAGGCGGCCTCTCCTCGGGCGCCATAGATCTGGCGTCGTAGTGATGCCCCGTTCACAACGTATTGATACGGATCGCCGTCTATTAAGGAGGTGTTGCCGGTGAGGCCGCCGAAGGCCGAGCCGTTGTTGTTCCCCTGCGAGGTGAGCCCGTAGAGGATCTCTGAGAACCCGTGGGGGCCGGCGTTCTCGGGACGCCGCTCGGTCGTCCTCGCCGTGGTCGCCTTGGTCTTGACCTTCGTCTTCGCCTTCGCCGGGACCGGTGTCTCCCAGCTGTTCTTCCAGCACCAGGCCGACGGGTCGATCACGGCCAACGGTTCGACGCTCATCGGTCAGAACTGGTCCGACACCAAATGTCCTGGTCACCCGCTGGGCAGCTGTGTCTTCCAGGGCCGCCCCGACGACCTCGGACCGTACTCGAACGCCAACAAGAAGACCCCGAGCCCGGCCGGGCACCCCGGTGACGACCCCTTGGTGGCCAACGGGGTGCCCGGAGAGTCGGGGGCCACCAACCTCGGACCGCGCTCGACCGAGTTGTTGGCGTACACCAAGATCTTGGTGGCCTACTGGCACGCCCGCGGGGTCGACCCCACCCCCCGACCTGGTCACGACCTCGGGCAGCGGCTATGGCCCCGACATCAGCCGCCAGGATGCCCTGGTGCAGATCCCGATGGTGGCCAAGGCCACCGGGCTGTCCGCGGCCGTGCTCACGCACCTGATCAGCCAGGAGACGCAAGGGGCCGAACTCGGCTTCTTGGGCACCTCGTACATCGACGTGCTCCAGCTCAATGAGGCCCTGGTCAAGCTGGAAAAATGAGCACCACCGCCATCTCGGCGGCGTACCACCTTGAACCTGCCGGGTTCATATTTCCTCGACCGTTGCATCAGGGAGCAGCCGGCGAAGGCGTGAGGCGATGGTGAAGCGAGTGGGCCTCAGTCTGGATCGTCCCCGGGCGACGACGACCAGCGAGGCTCCGCGATTCCGGGCGAAATCGGCAATGACGTGCGCCGGGGCCATCCCTTCGATCTTGCGAAATTGCCCCCCCAGTTTGACCGCAAGGGCGTGATCGCGTTCCAACTCGAGGCGTCGGGACAACGGGTTGTCGGCGACGTCGACGTGGATAACCTCGAAGTCTGCATCGCGGTCTGAAGCAAACTGCGCGGCCGCCCTGATCACCGCCTCGCCACGCTCCGATCCCGAAACACCGGCCACGACGGTCGGGCGCTCAGAAAGCCCACGGCGCGCGAGGAGGTCCTGTCCGACGTCATCGACCCTGTCGGCCACCCAGGCTTCGCACAATTCGTCGAGCGCCTCGAGGTTGGAGATCTGGAAGTACTCGGCCAGGGCACCGCCGACCCGATCGGCCGAGTAGACCTTGCCCGCGGCGATCCGCCGCCGAAGCGCGTCGACCGCGATTGGCACAACGATCACTTGGCCGGCGCGCACGAACTGGTCGGGAACCGACTCGACAACGCCCACCCCGGTCAGGCGCGCGGCGTAGTCGCGCACGGACTCCAGATTCGCCACGTTCGCGGTGGTTGTAACGTCGAGCCCCGCCGCCAAGAGTTCGGCCACGTCCTCCCAGCGCTCCCGCCCTGTGTCGGGGACGCGATGAGCCAGTTCGTCCACGAGGACCAGGTCCGGTTCGCTCGCCAGCACGCCGTCCACGTCGAGCTCAGGGAAGGTGATTCCTCGGTAGGTTGCCTGACGCGGGGGAATGACCTCGAGCTCCCCAAGTTGTGCCCTTGTCTCGCTACGGCCGTGGCGCTCGACCCAGCCGACGACGACGCGCTCGCCAGCGGCAGCTCGTCGCTGGCCCTCGGCCAGCATGGCGTACGTCTTGCCAACTCCGGGGGCAGAGCCCAGGTAGGTGCGTAGGTATCCGGGCGGGGTCACTTCTTCACGCTCGTTTTCCACGTCGTCCACTTTTTTATTGCGCAACGAGGCATTCGCGATCCTCCCTGATCGAGCCCACGCAGATCAGCGCACTGTTCCATCCGCTGCGGCGAGATCCGTATGCAGACTACGTTGCTCCATGCGACATGACGGTTCTTGTTTTCGAGGGCTCGAGCCGATGCGACCGAACGGGATCGAACCGGCATGATCGGCTTGGCAGGCGCACCGGAGGACCTTTGGGCCTGTCGTGGAATCATGATTTTCAGCGAACACCACGAACCGCCACGGACCGTCGGTTTCCGACCGTTCATGGCGACAACTGCCGACCCGGAAACTCGCAAGCCACATCGCGGGCCAGGCAACTACCCACGTTTAGTCGTAGAGTGACGTGGCCGTCCCAGATGGGGCTGTCGACTGATCAGGAACCGGGGGTTCCAGCGATGAGCGTTACGGTTACAATTCATTTTCCGGTGTCGGACGTTGCAAAGGCTATCGAGGGCCTTCGCAGTAACGCCGAGTTCCTAGAGGAGATCACCGAATCCACGAAGGGCGCTGGCATGCTCCATCATCGGTTCGTCTCTGGCGAGGGCGAACTGATGGTCATTGACGAATGGGAGACCGCGGAGCAGTTCCAGAGCTTCTTCGATGGGAACCCCAAGGTCGCGGAGGTCATGGCCTCCATCGGGATGACGGGACCACCTGAGATCACGGTGTTCGGATCGATCGACGCACCCGGCACCGTCTAGGGAATCTCGGAGCCTCAGGTTCCGCGGCCTGCAGTGCGGATACAATTCACTGGTAATGGGCCGCGGTCACGATTCAAGCAACCAAAGTGACGATCCCGATTTCATCAGCGAAGAGGGGAACCTCGAGGGTGCTGTAGGACCCCTTGGCCTTGGGGTGGGAGCACTTGGCGGTGTCGTGCCTGGACTGAGGGGAACTCCGACTCCCGTATTCGTACCCAAGACCTCAACGCCGCTGGAGACCGAAGATTCCGATGGCACGATGCCCTCCTTTGCACTGTGGACAATGAAGTACCTCCAGCATGGACATTTGTTCAGCAAAGCTGAGTCCGTGATACGTGAGACCTATGGCGACGGTGACCATGTCGTCTACGTGATGGATGACGGACGGAAGCACTGTCTGATTAGCCGCTTGGTCGGCACAAGTTCGGAAGGATGCGTCTATCCGCTCGTCGGTCGAATCACAATTGAGAATTACGAGCGCTTGGTTGATGATCACACGCTGACCGACAGGATTTTCGAGGAGGCCGAATGCCTCTGCTTGTGTGCCGTGTTCGAGGCACGAGAGGCGGTGTCAAACGTCTCGGTGGTACGGAGCTTTGCCAGTGTCGATGAAGTGCCGCCGGAGTATTTGCCACCTGGTCCTGCGTTGAAGTTCACCGACGTTCCCGACGGCCAGGAATAGTTTTGAGGTGGCCGACTTACGGGCAAGGCGAGAGCCGGACAATTGTCCACCGATGCGCGTGCACAAGAACAGAGCATGAAATTTCGAGCGGACGTGGATTAACCACCGTTTCGAAGCCGTTGACCCAAAAGATGCGGTCCACTCAAGTCTCGAGAGCCCGTCGGCAGAGCGCAGATGAGATTCATCAACGTCATGGGCGGCCCGAGCAGCTCGGCATGGACGCGCGGCAGACGGGTCTGCGTTCACTCAGTCCGCAAGAGCTGGCCCACCGACCGATTGCGCGCAGAGGTCAGAGCCGGGAGCACAGCTAGCGCATTGGCGACCACGAACACGGCGATGGCCAAGATGGCGATCGTCAACGCGGGAACGGTAGCGACAGGCACAGCGCCGAGGTTGGTGGCAAAGGCGTTCCAGACCACCCGTCCGATGACGATGCCCACCGGGATGCCGATGACGATGCCCACCAGGGCAACCGTCGTGGCTTGCCAGAGCACGGTTGCGCCGACCTGTACGTTCACGAAGCCGAGCGCCTTGAGCAGTCCCATCTCCCGGCGACGCCGGACGACGCTCACCACGAGCAGATGGAGGAGAGTTGCCACACCGAACACCGCCAGCACAAACCCGAGGATGAGTGGGAAGTTCACCGCCTCCCCGAAGTTGACCAACGAGGTTGGGACGGTCGGCCGGCTCGCACGGTCCTGAGCGACAAAGCGGGCGATGGCGGCCTGACCCGTCGGACCCGAGGTAGCCCTCGCCAAGACGATGAAATTTTGATCGGCTGCGAACGCCTGTCGGCAGCCACTCTCTGTACGTCCGGGCGGACACACTGCGTCCAGGTAGCCGGCCATCGTGAAAGCCGAGCCGGTTCCGAGCCCTCCTCCGGCATCGCTGGGGAACGACGCCGTCCCAACCACGCGAAATGGCGCGCTACGGGATCCGCCGGTCGGCAGTTGCAGGGTCACTTCGAGGACCGACCCCACATGGGCACCGACCTGGTGCAGAGTCGTGACTCCGAGCGTCATGTCGTGGTCGCCGGTGGGAAGCCGACCGTCGACCGTCGACAGGAGCATTGGTCCACGCACAGCCTTCCCGGCAATGGCGAGGACGTCATGCCCCTTGATCGACACTTCACCGGTGGCCGCCAGCATGATCGCGGAGATGGATCGGTCGCGCTCCAGGCTGGATACCCAAGAGGTGGGGTTCCCCGGCCCCCCGTTCGAGGTCGAAAACGACAACTGGTAGTTGCTGCCGTAGAGCACGGGAGTAGTCGTGAGGTGCGTCAAGCTGTCGGCGAACACGACCGTTGTGCACAGGGCCGCGACGGCCAAGACCGATCCGAAGAGTGCCGTGCCCACCGGGACCGAGGCAGCACCACGTCCGCGCTCCAAGGCGTGACGGACCCCGATCACCGCGCTCGGCGGCGCGCCCGTGGCGGCCACCTTTGCCACGATGGAGGACGGGTGGATCCCGGATGCCCGCTCGCCGCCGACGCGCGCCCGCGAGGCGCGCACGGTCGGCCAGATCCCAAGGAGCAGAACCACGACCACCGTTCCCAGCGCCCCGAGCAGGAGAACCAGCGGATCGAAGGCAAGACCGGTCGAAGGCTCCGCCAGGCGCGCCTCGCCGACCGGGGTCAGGGGAGACAGGGCAAAGGCAACGGCGACGGCGCCGGCTGCGCCGACGAGCGCCACCATCAGATTCCGCGCCGTGCCGAGCACGATGAGCTGGCGCCTGAGCAAACCAACGGCCACCAAAGAGGGATACTGCTCGCTCTCGACGGCGCTCTGCCGACTGAGCGCCTGGCCGATGACGGCAAGGCCGGCAAACGCGGCTAGGACGGCGAGCACCCACCAGCCCACGGCCTGGGGGTGGATCGATGCCGCCACCGCAGCCGCAGCGGTGGCCTGATTTGAGATATAGACGAGGTGAAGCGAGCCTGCTGCCGCCGCGAATCGGGGCAGGCTGGCAGACCGGTCACGAAGCCGAACGAGGTAGACGGAAGCGAGCGGAACTCGTTTGTTGAAGTCACGTGCAAACGCTGGCGTTGTGAAGACGTCGTATTCGGGTGTCGTCCCGGATGGAAACTCCATCTCGGCTGCACCGATTCCGACGACATGCAGGGCCACTGTCGGCCCGGATGGCGTCACGTTGGCGCCGCCGCTTTCCAGTGCCGGCAACTGCGACGATGCATACAGTGGCGCATGGATGACCGAACCGACCTGCACGCCGTAGTTCTGTTGGAGTGTGAAGGAGGCCAGCACGTCATACGGTGAGGATTCAGCGGGCATCTGGCCGGCGACCAACTTCACCACCCGCCTCAATGCCGTGGGGGACAGCTCATTGATGTAGAAGTTCGAAGGGTTGATGGCACGGGTGGTGCATGCACATGTCGGTTGTCCGCTCGCAGGGTTGCCGATCGTCGTGACAGAAGAAACCCCGGGCAAGCTGCTCAGTCCGGGAACAGGTTTCTGATTGAAGATATAGACGTCATATCCGTGAGAAGCGACAAAGCGCGGAAAGGCGGTAGCCGTCCGGCGTCCGGCGGCTGCGGCGGCCAGAACCAATCCGCCCACCACGGCAATCAAGACGACCAGGATCAGCCAGGAGCGCCACCGGCGGCGAAGCTCGGCGCCGAACACCAGCCTGACTGCACCCACGATGACCTCCCGACCCCCACTTTTGTCCACCGACTCGGCGCGTCCAAGGTGGCCAGCCCGCATCCAAGGGTAGTGGTAGCACCACTCAGTGGCCGCTACGTCGCTGAACTCGTTGAGAACTCATACGTCACGAGACCGGCGCGCATCGAGCGTGGCGCAGAGGGTGCACCCGTTGGCAATGCTTCGATCATTTCCGAGGTGGTCGCGGTGGCCTCTTGCTCTCGCAGTACCTCGCGGTCAAGGGCGGCGACTCCCGTTTCTTGTGCGTCGTGATCGCCCTTGTGACTCACCTTGATTCGGGAAGAGAAGCGGTCTCAGAGATGTTGAACGGGTCATGAAGCGCATTGGGTTCTTGTCGTTCGGGCACTGGACGCCCTCGCCGCAGTCGCAGGCCCGCTCGGCCTCAGATGTGCTGTTGCAGTCCATCGACCTCGCCGTCGCCGCCGAGGAGCTCGGTGCGGACGGGGCGTACTTTCGGGTGCACCACTTCGCCAATCAGCTTTCCTCGCCGTTTCCGCTGCTCGCGGCCGTAGGTGCCAGGACCAGCACGATTGAGATCGGGACCGCCGTGATCGATATGCGCTACGAGAACCCGCTCTACATGGCCGAGGATGCCGGCTCCGCTGACCTCATCTCGGGGGGCGCCTGCAGCTTGGCATCAGCCGCGGATCGCCTGAGCAGGTCATCGACGGCTACCGTTATTTCGGTTACGTCTCCGCCGAGGGCACCGACCAGGCCGACATGGCTCGCGAGCACACACGGGTCTTCTTGGAGGTCCTCAAGGGGGAGGGCTTTGCCGAGCCGAACCCTCGGCCGATGTTCCCCAACCCGCCCGGACTGCTTCGGGTCGAGCCGCACTCCGATGGCCTGCGCGAGCGGATCTGGTGGGGCGCCGGCACCCGGAAGACCGCCGAGTGGGCGGCCGAGCAGGGAATGAACCTGATGAGCTCGACGCTTCTCAGCGAAGACACCGGCGTGCCGTTCCATCAGCTCCAGGCCGAACAAATCGAGCGATTCCGCAAGGCTTGGGCCAATGCCGGCCATGCCCGCGAGCCCCGAGTCTCGGTCAGCCGGAGTATCTTCCCGATCGTCAACGACCTCGACCGCGCGTATTTCGGCCGGGAAGGCAACTCACAGGACCAGGTCGGGTTCATCGACGGCGGCAAGGCACGCTTCGGCAAGACCTATGCCGGGGAGCCCGAGCAGCTCATCGAGCAACTGGCCCAGGATGAGGCAATCGCCGCCGCCGACACCTTGCTGCTGACGATCCCCAACCAGCTCGGTGTCGACTACTGCACCCACGTGCTCGATTCACTCCTGAGTGACGTCGCGCCGGAGCTCGGCTGGCGCTGAGCTGCGCGACATTCGCGACAGACCAACCTAGGTAACCTGGTCGGTCAGTGACCTTCTTTGAGCCTCTGCCGCCGCCCCGACAGCCCGCGGAACGCCGCTGGGCTCCGCCCGCCTGGGATCGTCCCTCGGAGGGCACACTGCCCTCGACGCTGACGTTGGATGCGGTGCTCAGTCAAGACGAGAACGCCGTCGTATCGATTCCCCATCTGGATGTCTATCCCAATGGCTTTCGGATCAATGTGGCCATTCTCCTGAACCCCAACCGCGCCATAGACATCCAATCCAGGATTCACCGTGGACCAATGGGCATGGTGCGGATCGGAGTCAGATTCGCCGACGGCCGTATGGGCGGCCGGGGCGGACCCTTCGATGCGCCGCGCGACGATCAGGGCATACCCACCCAACCAGTCGTGCGCCCGGGTGGTGGCGGTGGGGGGTCGGGCGGATGGAGGTTCGGCGCCTGGGTGTTCCCCTTACCACCCGAAGGACCCCTCGAGATCTTTGTGGCTCTGCCTCCGCCTGCTCGCGGCGAGACCAGCACGGTTGTGGATGGGTCGGCAGTCCGTGCCGCGGCCGAAAGGGCGAGGGTCATCTGGACGTGAGCCCCTGAGTTCTTAAGGCCTGCCGCCCGGGATCTCCCCGTTCACGGTTCCGCGACTGCAGGGAGGGTCGCACAAACTATGGAACCGGTGACAGTTCCCACGGGCTTCCCACTTTCAGCCCCCGTTCCGAGCCGTAGGATAACCGCGTCAAGGGAGGGAGCATGGAGATGACCGACTACCAACCATCGGACGGGGTTCGGCGCATCCGGGCCCAGCTCGACCATCCGGTCATCGACAGCGACGGACACCTGATCGAGTTCCTCCCCCTCGTTCGGGACCTGCTGGTCGATCTGGCCGGTGAGTCGGTGGCGCAGCGTTTCGACGCCGTCGTGCACAGCGGTGAGACGCTCCAGGGAGTGAACGACGAGATGCGCAAGCGGCATGGAATCACCCAGTCGCCCTGGTGGGGCATTCCCACCCGCAATACCCTCGACCGGGCCACCGCCATGCTCCCGCGACTGCTCTACGAACGGCTCGATGAGCTTGGTCTCGACGTCGCCGTGCTGTACCCCACCTACGGACTCATCCCCATCCACCTCCGCGACGACGAGCTGCGCCAAGCCATGGCGGCCGCGTGCAACGCCTACCTGGCCGAGCAGTACGCCCCCTACGCGGACCGGCTCATCCCCGTGGCGTGCATCCCCACCTTCACGCCCGAGGAGGCGCTGGAAGAGCTCGAGCACGCCGTGGTCGATCTCGGCCACCGGGCGGTCATGATGGGGGGCGCCATCCCCCGCCCAATTCCCGAAGGTGGCCCAGGGGCGATCTGGATGGACGGCCTCGGCCACGGCTCTCTTTACGATTACGACCCACTTTGGCGTCGGTGTGTCGAGCTAGGGGTCTCCCCAACCTTCCATTCGACAGGCTCGGGATGGGGCTCTCGTATGTCGACAAGCAACTACGTCTACAACCACATCGGCAACTTCGCCGCCGCCGGGGAACTGACTGCCCGCTCTCTCCTCATGGGTGGGGTGCCACTGCGGTTCCCCGAGCTCCGTTTCGCCTTCCAAGAGGGCGGAACCGCCTGGGCCTGCAACCTTTACAGCGACGTGATCGGGCACTGGGAGAAGCGCAATGTCGAAGCTGTGAGGCGCTACGACCCGGCCGAGCTTGACCGCGGGATGCTCACCTCGCTGTTCGACCGCTTCGCTGAGGGCCCGGTGCGGGAACGCCTGGGCCGACTCGACGAGGGCCTCCGCCTGCTGTCCGAGCCAATGATCGAGGGGGCGAGCATCGATGACTTCGCCGAATCCCTCCTCAGGTCGCCCGACGACATCAAAGATGTCTTCAGTCGCCAGTACTTCTTCGGCTGCGAGGCTGACGACCCAATGGCCGCCGTGGCCTTCGACGAGCGTCTCAACCCGCTCGGAGCCCGCATCCCCGCCCTGTTCGCCAGCGACATCGGCCACTGGGACGTCCCGGACTTCCGCAACGTGCTCGACGAGGCGTGGGAATTGGTCGAACACGGCCTGCTCGACGCCGAAGGTTTTCGCCACTTCACCTTCGCCAATCCGGTGCGCCTCTGGGCGGGGACGAACCCGGGATTTTTCGAGGGGACGTCCGTCGAGAAGGCGGTTACGGAGGAACTAACCCGGCTCTGAAGAACCTGGCGAAGAGATCGCAGTGGACCGTCATCGATCATTCCGCCCATCGGACGCTGGCGGTGCCCCACCCACTCCGACCTGGGCATTTATAGAGAGCGGCCGACCGGGATCGGACCGACATGATCAGCTTGGAAAGCGAACCGCCGGGATTTCCGGGCGGTGCGCACTTCGGGGCGCGTAAATACGTCGCGAACCCCCTGGGTCGTGGCGACCGCGCTATTCACCCCCTTGACTCACGCAAATCACAGTGATGTGATTTGCGCGCTGGGCAAGTGCCCCGGCGGTGCGGAGAGGACGCGATGAGCGAGACGCTGAGCAAGGCCCTGGTTCTCACGATGCTCCAACACGCGGAGGACTTCCCCTGGAGAATGCAGGATATCGGGCTCATGAGTCTGCGCCTCGACGACCGCCGGGAGTGTCGGCTTCATGTCTGGGACCCGAGCTACTGGGTCGGGGAACCGCCTATCCACGACCATCCGTATGACTTCACCTCGACGATCATCGCCGGTGAGATGACGAACACTCGGTATGAAGAGGACACCGAAGGCGACAAGTACATGCGCTTCCGCTACTCCCCGGGCGCCGAGAACGGGCGGCGGTCGGACGCGGTGAGGTTGTCCTCAAGGGCGACCATCTTTCATGAGGGCAAGCACTATCACCAGCTCGCCCACGAGCTCCACGCGAGCTGGCAACAACCTGGGACCGTGACGGCGATTTGTTGCCAATGGGTAGAGACTCCCGAGCTGACCGTTTGCGTTCGAGATGAAGGTTCCTGGCGTTCGGGGCAAGGGCGAGAAGCCACGCGCGAGGAGATCAAGGGCTTCACCGCCAAAGCTCTGGAGTGGTTCTAAAGGGTCCGTAGTCCTCCGACGAAGCCCATGGCACTGCCCCTGTGCGGCTTCGTCAAACTGAGTTCTCTGTGCGACTCGCTTTGCGTCGACGCAGGACGAGGACTGCTCATGTGCGTCCTCCGTACTCAAGCCCCCTATTACGGAGTATCACGAACCTTTCGCTGGGCCATGTGACGTCGTCGTGAAGACGGGATGAACCCTGCCCGATCAGGGGTTTGTGACGTACCCCTGAAGACCGACGCACCCGCCGGGTACGGTCACCGCTATGGCCATGCCCCAACCCGGCGACCTCATCACCGCCTTCTCGGTCCGGCGCGGCAGATGCTTCCGGATGATTTGCGACCCCAAGCTCCAGGCGACCCACTGCCCCCAGGCGCCTGCGTGGAAAGGGATCTGGCGGGATGCAAAGGGGAAGAGCTGGTACGTGGAGGCGTGCCGGGAGCACGCTCCGAAGGCCAAGCGCGACGTCGCTCAGTGAGAACGTCCCGCCACAGCGGCTTGCGTCACGACAGCTCCGAGCAGTCCACCAGCAGCATGTGGAACGACGAGTGCCGTCAGTCTGCTCGCCTATAAACAAAGTGGCGGAGGACCTTTCGAATCGGCTCGTTGAGATCAGTTATGCACTGTTTGTCGTTCCGGCCCAGGGGTCCATCCGGTAGTCGGTGGCATCCTCGCGCGCCTGGATGCGGCGCCATCGTCGATGAGTCGACACCACCCGGCCCCACAAGCCAAGGGCCAAAGCCGTGGTCACCACCAACGCGCCGTAGAGTCCATTCGGCCGGCTTTGTGGAGGAGGTTGCGAGATGACGGTTCCTGTCGTCGGCTGGGTCGAGTTGTAACGCACCACCACCGCCTGGCCTGCGGAGACAGGGATGGCCCGTCGCCCTACCTACGCCCGCCGTCCTAAGAAGTAAAGGAACTCAGTCTGCAGGTCCGCACCCATAGGTGGTTCCAACTTGGGCCCGAAGACGTTCGGCTGGCGAATCATGGCGTCCATCGGCTTGAGAGCCTCATAGGCCCGACGCACGGAGTCCTCGTCGAGGCGCTCGTCCGCACCGATCGTTCGTGCCAGGTCCCATGTGTGGACGAGCACGTCCATGGTCACGAACTGGCCGATGATCTGACCTGCAGGCATCTTGCCAGTAGGCCCGTCGATCTCCTTGGTCACCTCCTCCGGGTCTCCGGTTATCTCGCCGATCGCTCGAGAGACGCTCTCCCAGGCCTGCCTCGGGTCCTCGTCAGTGCCCAGGGGCTCTGACTCCCCACCCCTGACACTGGCGATCACGCCCCGATGATTCTCGACGACGTGCGCCACCAGGTCGCGGGCCGTCCACTGCTCGCAGGGGGATTGCGCCCCCCACTGGTCAGGGGTCACGGCCCTGACCGCAGCATTGAAGCCGCTCGACACCAACAGGTACCTGTCATGGACGTCGCTCATCGCGCAAGCGTATGTCAACGTCTCGACCTCACCGAAAGGGCCGCAGCTCTGCGGGGGTTTGGTGCCCCTTACCGCTATGACGGAGCGCCACCAGAAGGTCCGATGCTGCTCGCGTTGACCTGTGTGCCGGCGGCACTTGAGCGGCCCTGACCTGGACTTTCTACAGAGAGCGGCCGACCGGGATCGAACCGGCATGATCAGCTTGGAAGGCTGAGGTTCTACCATTGAACTACGGCCGCGAATAGGGGGGCAGTCTAGAGCGTCTACCGTCATCTCCGTGGACGCACTCTTTGCACGGGTGGGTGGTGAGCAATTCTTTACCGACCTGGTCGACCACTTCTACCTGGGCGTCGCCGGGGACCCCTTGCTGCGGCCGCTCTACCCGGACGATCTGACCGAATCACGTAGCCATCTGGCCCTCTTCCTGATGCAGTACTGGGGCGGTCCCGCGACATACAACGAGCAGCGGGGCCATCCCAGGCTGCGCATGCGGCACGCCCCTTTCGTCGTTGGACCGGCGGAGCGTGACGCGTGGCTACGCCACATGCGCAGCGCCGTCGACCGTATGGTCGAGACCGACCGTCTGGGGCCATCGGATGCCGAGGAGCTGCATGCCTACTTCGATATGGCGGCCCGTTCGCTGGTCAACGTTCCTTAGTAGTCTTCGCAGCCCTCGTTAGGGCCCGCCACAAGTTAGATCACGCGATCCGAAATGGATGCCGTGAGTCACACCCCCATGTCAGATTAGAAACCGTGATCGCCCCGGATAAGACGGCCCTCCGAGTGGGCTCGGCCAAGCTCATCGTCGATGGCACAGATACCGCCCTGGTCCGCAAGGCCGAAATCGCACTGCGCCCTTCCCGGGTCCGGGCGCGCGTGCTCACCCAATTGCTGCAGCTCTCCTGCGACATCTACAACGGTGCCCTCCAGCACCGCCGTGACGCCTGGCACATCACCCGGAACTCTTCTCGGCCCACCTCCATCAGCCGGTTCGACCAATTCAACGAGGTCAAAGAGCTCAAAGAGGTCTGCCCGGCCATCGGCCGTTTCGGTATCACTCCGGTCCGCGGCGCCATCTCCCGCGTCGACGAGGCCTTTGGAGCGTTCTTTCGGAGGGTAAAGAACGGGGAGACTCCGGGCTATCCCCGCTTCAAGTCCAGGGCCCGCTTTCGGACGATCTTCTACGACACCCCGACCGGATGGCATCTGCGTGGGATCACTCCGCGCCCGCCACGCAAAGGTGGACGCCCGGCCAAGGCGGTCGCTGCGGCGCTCTATGTCCAAGGGGTGGGTGAGATCCCACTCGCTAAAGGAGCGGTCCGCCAGCTACGCCGTCTCATCGCCCGTGGTGGTGAGCCCCGGACCTTGAGCATCACCCGCACCAGGTCAGGCACCTGGAGGGCCTGTATCGGGTTCCGCGGGGTGGCCCTCAAATCCCTTCCCGAGACTCGCGCCATCGGTGGGGTGGACCGGGGCATCTGGGTCACCGCCGCCCTGCCCGACGGCACGCTGCTCACCTGCCCCCCGTTCCTCAAAGAGGCTCGGACCCAGATCGCCCACCTCCAGCGCCAACGTGAGCAGCACGAGAAGTTCTCCCCGCAGTGGAAGAGGATCAACAAAGCCGTGGCCAAGGCCTACGCCCAGGCGCATCGGCGTTCGGAGAACTGGGCCCGCCACTGTGCCATCGAGATCGTCGCTCGCTATGGGGTGATCGCCCTCGAGGACCTACAGCTCGTCACTATGACCAAGTCAGCCAGTGGGACCACAGAATCCCCGGGGAAAGGAGTGGCCCAGAAGAAGGGACTGAACAGGAGCCTGCAGGATGCCGCACTGGCTCGACTGGCCTACTGGATCTGCGTGAAGGCGGAAGAGGCTGCACGTAGGGTATGGAAGGTCAATCCGAAGGATTCGTCCAGAGAGTGCATCGCCTGTGGGCACACAGAAGCGGCCAACCGGTGCCGTGCCAGATTCACCTGCCGCAGGTGCGGGCACGAAGAGCACGCCGACGTCAACGCGGCCCAGGTCATCGCCGCACGGGGGCAGGTAGCCGAGACGTCCTGGCGTGCTTCCGGCTGCGCCGTGGCCAAGAGGCCCGTGCCGAGGAACCGGCGTCGCCAGGCGGCCGAGCCATCAGGCAGTACGGGGCCGGGTCGGCTCCCTACGCAGCAGTCACGCGAACGCGCGAGTTAGCTTGCGGCAGACCCTTAGTCGAGGAACACCGGGGAGCGCTTCTCCCTGCGGGCGCGGATCGACTCTTCAAAGTTCTGGGTCGTGATGCGAACGAAGAGCTGCGCCGTTCCCTCGGCGTCCATGTGGGTCTGCAGACTCGAGGCGTCGAGACTGTTCCAAAGCTGCCTCTTCGTCAGCTCGATCCCAGGCCGGCTCCAGCCGATGATCCGCGCCGCGGTCTCGTAGCAGCTTGCGAGCAGCGCGTCGCCCGCGACGACGCTGGACACGAGGCCGATCCGATCAGCTTCCTCGGCGGACACGTCCCGACCGGTGAGCATGATCTCCGACGCCCGCGACTGCCCGACACTTCTCGGAAGGAGGAAGCTGAGTCCCAGTTCGGCCGCCGTCAGGCCGTTGTTGATGCCGGCGGCGCGGAAATACGCGGACTCTGCCGCGATCCGGATATCCGCCGATAGGGCGAGACAAAAGCCCCCACCGATGGCCGGTCCGTTGATGGCCGCGATCACCGGCTGATGCAGGCGGCGAATGGTGGTGATCACGTCGTCCAAGAGCTCCATGGCGCGGAGGGCCAGCGTGGGCGCGGTCAATCCGTCCACATTGGGGATCGTCCCGGGATTCTCGAGATCGGCTCCCGAGCAGAATCCATGGCCCGCGCCGGTGATGACCACGACGCGGACGTCGTTGTCAGAGCCGATCTCCCGCAAGCGGTCCCGGAACGGGATCATGACATCGAACGCCATCGCGTTCATCCGTTCCGGTCGGTTCAGGGTGACCAGGGCGACATGGGGCTGGGGCGTGGTGACCTCTACGAATGACATAGCTGGCATCGTAGGCAGTCCGGACGAGGCCACGCGGCTCCGGATCGGGTACCGTCGAGCCACAAGTCCACCAGGACGGCAGGAGGATCGTCTCATGGAGTCGCTGGAGTTGGAGCGTTAGCGTGGATCGGCGCCGGTTGGGCCGGACGGGCCACCAGAGCACTGTGGCCATCCTCGGGGGGGCGGCATGTTGGGCGGCGACTCCCGCCGAGGCCGGAGCGTGGCTCCAGTTGGCGCGCGACCGGGGCGTCAACCACCTGGACATCGCCCCGCAATACGGGCAGGCCGAGGCCGTGGTGGGACCGCATCTGGCCGCGTGCCGGGCGGAAATGTTCGTGGCGGGCAAGACCTTGCGGGCGAACCCCGACGGGGTACAGGACCAGTTCGACACCACCCGACGATTGCTCAACGCGGAAGTGCTGGATCTTTACCAGGCTCATGCCGTCACCACCCTGGAGGAGCTGGACCGCCGGTCCGGGGCACTGGAGCGAATTCTCCAGCTCCGCGAGCGGGGCCAGACACGTTTCGCCGGGATCACCGGCCACGATCTGGACGTTCCGGTCGTCTTCTTGGAGGCCCTGCGACCCTTTGACCTCGACACGGTCATGTTCCCGATCTACCCCGCCCTCTGGCGACTTCCCGGCTATCGGGAGCCCGCCGAGGAACTGCTGGCCCTGTGCGGACAACGGGACATCGGCGTGATGGCCATCAAAGCGGTGGCGCACCGCCCGTGGGCCGACCGGCGCCCGTTGGCCGATGTCGCCGGCGACGATCCGACCACAAGTGGGCGCTGGGCGACCTCATGGTACGAGCCGGCGGCATCCGACGAGGACATTGACCGCGGCGTGCGTTTTGCACTCGACACACCGGGCGTGCACGGATTCTGTACGCCCGGCGACATCGACCTCTTGCCCCGTGTGCTCAATGCGGCGGACCGCGCCACGCCGTTGAGCGTGTCGGAGCGACAGGATGCGATCGATGCGATGGCATCAACCGAGCTCATCTTTCCCATGCCCCGTTAGGGGCCTGCGGTGGCCCAGACGTAGAGACGCTGGGTCGGGTGTTCCACTTCGTACGGGGCGCGTTCGCGCGCCTCGACGACGGCAAACCCGGCCCCCTGGATGAGTTCGCACAGTTCGGTGAGCGAGAACAGGGTGGCGTCGAGATCGGCGGGCTGACCCACCATTTGGTCAGCGTGCAACGTGCCCCGGCCGCCATGGACGGCCACCAGCGGGGCGCCACCGCGCACCAGAACCCGCGACATCTCCCGGAGGGCAGTCGGGACCTGCGAACGGGGTACGTGGATCAACGCATAGAAACAGACGATACCGGTGAAGGTGTCGTCGGGAAGGGTCAGGGCGGTCATGTTCCCCTGGCTGAAGGACAGAGCGGGGTACGCCAGGCGGGCTTGTGCCACCATGCCGGCCGAGAGGTCTATGCCCACCGCGTCGACACCGTGCGCGGCCAAGAAGGCGCCGATGTGCCCCGGACCACATCCGAGGTCGCAGACGGGGTGGCCGTCTTGAGATCCCCGCCGCGTCGCTGTCGCGAACCTGGTCAGGATCTCGCGGTCGAAGGGCTTGTGGTCCAGCTCGTGGAGGAAGGTGGCGGCGTACGCCGACGCCACCTTGTCGTAGGTGGCCGCGGGGTCGGCCCACAGGGTCGGATCGGTGTCACTCACGGGTTCGGAACCATTGATCGAAGAGTCCACGCCCGCTTCCGGGAGGCCCGCCCTGGTCAGGGCCTCGAGGCGGCGGCCGGTCGCGCGTGCGTCTGCGCACGGAGAGAGATCCGAGACCGACGATGAAGACGACCACTGCGATGACCCCGATGACGGAGGCGACCACAGCCACGGGGCCCTCCTTGTGGTCACGGCTGTGCCCACTGTCGTGCCCAGATGCCGCCCCCGACCCCTCGGTGTGCGGAGTATGGGCGGCCAAAGTCACGTGCATCGCACCCTGGGCCGGAGTGCTCGGCACGGCCATGAGCCAGATCAGCGACGCAAGGAGGGCGGTGACCGTCGCGATGACGGCGCGTCGCCGCAACCGACCCGTGTGGCGGTGTCCCTCAGTCCAGCGCATCGTGGTGCTCGACGGACCCGGGTGCCTTCCAGTCCTGCTCCAGCAGCGCATAGCAGTAGACGTCATGTTGCGTGCCGCCGATCCGCTCCCAGCCGCGCAGAAGCGCCTCCTGAGTGAATCCGCCATACTCTGCTGTTCGTTGTGACGCGGCGTTCCACGGCTCGATGAAGAGCTGGAGACGGGGTATGGCCAACACCTCGAACGCGTAGGAGACGGCTGTCCGTAGGGCCACTCCTGCCACGTGTCTACCCCGCGCGGAAGGAACCACCCAATATCCGATGGATGCTCGGCCGTTCTCGATTTCGCGCAACCACAGTCCCAGCGCGCCCAAACCCCGGTGAGGGTTCGACGCTTCACATATGACGAAGGCATAGCCATGTCCCTCGGACACCAGCCTGTGCTGCCGTTCGATGAATGCGCGTCCGCTGTCGTCGCTGTAGGCCGCGGGCACCGAGGTGATGGTGGGTATGTAGGGATCCTCGGCCGCCTGACGGATGAGAGCGAGGTCGGACAGGGCGAAACCTCGCAACAGGATCGGGCCGTTCCGCAGCTCGGGCAGCGTCAACGGCGCCGCGAAGACGGACAGGTCGAAAGGCGTCACTGAAGGGGAAAGTAGCCCGGCACGAGGTGATGGTGCGTATCGAGGTAGCCCTTCGCCTCGGGGAGCCCGCCAAACCGTCCGTGGCTCCACCGCACCTCGACGTGCCCCGCAACCTCGTGGAGCTGTCCAGAGGCGCGTTCGCGCACGGTGGCCAGCCAGCCCACCCGAGGTTGCCCACCCTCTTGGGGGAACACTTCGAAGCGGGTCAGCCGGAAGAGCTGTTTCCAGTCCCACGGGGTCGCGATGCGCAGGCGCAAGGACCGCGTGACGCTCGAGCCCAGGACGAAGTAGGGGGCGCTGCCCATCCGCAACAGTCGCCACAGCATGGCCTCACCGGCGCTGGCACCCACCGCAAGGGCGGCATGCCACCGGGAAACCGACGCGCGGGCCACCTCGTCGGAGAGCTCACGGTAGGCCTCCCCGGCCTCCTCGGGCCACCCGGATCTCAAGCGTTCGCCCAGAGCGGCCCGGTGGGCCGAGGTCAGATCGGCGGCCCGAGCCGGGAGTTCGCCGAGCGCGGCCGCCGAGTGACGAGCGACCGTGCCGGTGCGGCCGCCCGGCGTGTTCCCCTCGAAGCCCGGAAGCGCCACGGTGTCGGGCTCGAGCGTGCCGCGAGCCGGTTGGGGGAGAGCGGACCCGCCCGCGTCGCCGTCTCGTACGGCCCGGCGGACCACCTCGTAGAGGTGTTGGTACTGCACCGGGGCGACCTCGGCGTACCAGTCGCCTCCCAATCCGCGTCCGGGCCGGGCCGGCCCGCCGACCAACAAGGAGTCGAACACGTGTGTAGGGGAGGCGTTGAAGAGAATTTTCGACGTGTACTTGCAGCTGACCAGGTAGACGTAATCGATGCGCAGGTCGACGGGCGCCGCCTCGTCCCCGCTGCCCCTTAGTGCCCCCTTCCACTCGACCACCTCGGGCCGCCGGCCCCTGAGCCCATCGCGAGCGGCGAGGAAGGAGCGCCCGTTGAGCCAGGCGGCGTGAAACTCGGTGTCGTAGGCCCCACCGGCCCGCACCGAACTGAGCGTGTCCCAGTCGTCGGGTGACAGACTCCGCATGACCGGCGATCGCGCGCGCAGGACCTCATCGAGATCGTCGTCACCGAGCATGCCCAGCCCCGTACCGAGTTCGGTCACCATGGTGCGCAGATTTGGCACGCCAGCATCCTTCCACGCCCACCCGGTGGCGCCGTGCGTCGGAAGGGGAGCGCGCCCTTACATCTCGTAGACGATGAACGACGTCGGTCGGGCCACCAGGTCGTAGAGCGAACGCGCCCGGCCGTTGTACGACTGGGTGTGCCAGTACAGCCGTCCCGCGGCGCGCAGGACTGATGCCCGCTTGGCCTCCTCCAGGAGGTCCCGACCGAGGTTCGATCCCCTCGCGGCCGGCGCCACAAAGAGGTCCTCGAGGTAGCAGGAGGGTGCATCCGACCAGGTGGTTGGGTGCATTATGCAGTGGGTCAGCCCGATGCCCTCGCCCCGTTCGCTCACGGCCAACAAGCCGAACATGGTCTCGTCGCTTCCCACCAGGCGCGCGAAGGTGGTGCGGGTTGTCTCCTCGGGCAGCTCAGCTCGATAAAACTCGAGGTAGCCCGTCCATAGCGGCCGCCACTGCTCCCAGTGTCCTTCGTCGAGTTCGTGAATGGTGTGCACGGCCCCAGCCTCTCACCGGCAATCCCGCCGCGCACCGGGGAACCAGCGCCGGTTCTCCCCCGGCCAACGCTCTCGAGCACCCGTCACCATGCGCGCTCCGCCGATAAGGTCAGGGTGAGGGGGAGCTCCCGGGGGAGGCAATGCGAGTGAAGGTGCTGGTAGTCGGGGCCGGGGGGGTCGGGAGTGCGTTTGCCCGCATTGCGGCGCAGCGCGACTCCTTCGAGAAGGTCGTCGTCGCCGACTATGACGGCGGGCGCGCCGAGCGGGCCGCCCGGTCGGCGGCGGATCACTTCTCGGGCGTGCAGCTGGACGCCTCGGACGAATTGGCCATAACGGAACTTCTCCGGTCCGAAGGGTGCGACGCCGTCCTCAACGCGGTCGATCCGCGCTTCGTGATGCCGGTCTTCCGGGCGGCTCTCGCTGCCGGCACGACCTACGTGGACATGGCGATGTCACTTTCGTGCCCCCATGCCGAGGACCCCTACTCGAAGACCGGAGTCAAACTCGGTGACGAGCAGTTCGCGCTCAGCACGGAATGGGAGGAACGTGGTCTCCTCGCGCTCGTGGGAATGGGCGTCGAGCCGGGCTTGTCCGACATCTTCGCCCGGTATGCGGTGGACGAGCTGCTCTCCTCGGTCGATGAGGTCGGTGTCCGGGACGGGGCGAACCTCGTTGTCGAAGGCTACGACTTCTGTCCGACTTTCTCTATCTGGACGACCATCGAAGAATGCCTGAACCCGCCCGTCATATGGGAGAAAGCGCGTGGGTGGTTCACGACCGAGCCGTTCAGCGAGCCCGAGACGTTCATCTTCCCCGCCGGCATCGGGCCGGTCGAATGCGTGAACGTGGAACACGAGGAGGTCCTCCTCATCCCACGGTGGATCGATACCGGCCGGGTCACCTTCAAGTACGGCCTCGGCGACGAATTCATTCAGGTCCTCAAGACGCTCCACATGCTCGGGCTCGATTCGACGAGCGACGTCTCCGTGGGCAGTTCCCGTGTTGCTCCGCGGGACGTCGTCGCCGCATGCCTTCCCGATCCGGCGGGGATCGGCGAACGGATGCATGGCCTGACCTGCGCTGGTACCTGGGTGAAGGGGACGGGCAAGGACGGCGCATCTCGTGAGGTCTATCTCCACCACGTGGTGGACAATGACTGGAGCATGGCGGATTACGGATCGCAGGCGGTGGTCTGGCAGACCGCGATCAATCCGGTACTGGCGCTCGAGCTCGTCGCCTCGGGGAGCTGGTCCGGTGTCGGGCTCTTGGGACCCGAGGCCATGCCGCCCGTTCCCTTCCTCGATCTCCTCGGTTCGAGCGGTGCCCCCTGGGCGATGGAGGAGCGCTCGCCGGCCCCGTAGCGGTTCGCGCTACGTCAATACTCGGCACCGCTGGTCGTGTTCATTGGGGAGCGCGGCGCCTGTGCTTGCGTGGCCGCCGCCCACCCCCACGCCCCTCATACGTCGCACGTACCTGGGCCCGCCTGGCCTGGATCTCCCGGTGCGTCAGGCGTTCGGTAGTTTCATCCAGCCCGAAGCCGGCCTTGACACTGCTGAGATCGGGCTTCCAGTCATCGTCACCTTCGAGACCGAGCTGTTGCATGATCCGCTCACCATGCTTGGCGGCGAACATCAACGCGATGGTCTCGATCTCCCCGAAGAGGTCGAGATCCGGTGCCAGGGTGGCGATGGCCCCGTCGAGGAACACCAGGTTCTTGACGAACAACATCAGCTCTTTGGGCATGCGCGCACCCAGCGCCAGCAGTGTCTTGATCGACCGTTGCAGCTCGGCGACCAATTCGTCGGGCGTCAACGTCGTGGGATCGATCGGCGGCCGGTCGAGTCCCAATTGAACGATCACCGCGTCGACATCGCTCCCTTCGGGTAGCGCGCCCAGGTCACGCAGGGCGCCCACTTGGGACGGTATGTCTCCGTTGGTTGCCCCGACGATGAGAGAGAGGAGTGCCAGGCGTTTGGACTCCGAGAGCCGGGCGGTGATCCCGAAATCCAACAGCGCGATCTTTCCCGACGGCAGGATGAACAGGTTGCCCCCGTGGAGATCGCCGTGAAAGATGCCGTGCATCATGGCGCCCTCGAGAAAGCCGATCATGCCGCTTCGCACCACGGCATCCGTGTCGATTCCCGCGGCGCGCATACCTTCGACATCGGAGAAGTTGAACCCGCTCAATCGCTCCATCACGAGCATCCGCCGCGTGACCAGGGTCGGGTGCGGCCGCGGGACGACAAAATCACGCTGCCCCAGCACGGCGAAGGTCGACGCGATGTCGAGCATGTTCTCGGCCTCGAGCCGAAAGTCGAGCTCCTCGACAATGGTCTCGGCGAAGAGCTCTACCAGCGCCGGTGGGTTGGCCAGGGCCGCGATGGGAATGCGGCCGACGAGGTGCGGGGCGAGCCACGCCATGACGGCGAGGTCCTGACGGACCCGGCGGGTCACCGAGGGCCGCTGGACCTTTATCACCACTTCCGTGCCGTCGAGCAACTGCGCACGGTGGACCTGGGCGATGGAAGCCGCCGCCAGGGGATGGGGATCGATGGAGGCGAACACCTCACCGGGGTCGCGGCCGAGCTCCTCTGAGATCACTTCCTCAATTACGGGCCAGGTTTCGGGCGATACCTGATCGCGACACCACTTGAACTCGGCCACGAGCTCCGGCGGGAAGATCCCATCGCCCGACGCCACAATCTGTCCGAGCTTGATGTACGTCGGCCCCAGGCGCTCTGCTGCGATCCGCAGGCGCCGGGAGATTCCGGCGGTCTTCTCAGAACCCCCGCGCCTCCGTTCCGCGAGGTACCAGAGGCCCAGTGCACCACCGAGGTGACGCACGGTGGTCCCCACTCTGGCTCCCGGGGGCAATCTTTTGGGAGAGATAAGACGGGGGAGCGTGGCCCGTAGCTCGGCGCGGACCCCGCTCAGGCCGGACTTCCAGGCGACCTCTCCCGGGACGAGCACCCAAGGGCCGTCATCGGTGAAGACACCCCATTCCGTATCGGCAGATGCCACGACCCGAAGTGTACCGACGCTGTCACGGCATCATGACGGGCGCACCAAACCCGTCTGAAAGGCCAGCACGACCGCCTGCACCCGATTCCGTAGCCCGAGCTTGGCCAGAACGCGCCCCACGTGGGACTTGACGGTCGCCTCCGAAACGAAGAGCCGTTCGGCGATTTCGACGTTGGAGAGGCCCTCGGCCACCGCAATGAGCACCTCGGTCTCCCGTCCGGTGAGCGAGCTGAGGACCGCGGGCACGGCACCCTGCTCCTCAGCGCCGGCCGAGAGATCCGGTAGCTGATGGGCGTACTCCTCGAGAAGTCGCTTGGTGATGCGCGGGGAGACCACGGCGTCCCCACGCGCGACCGTGCGGATTGCCTGCGCCAGCTGGTCGGGCGGCACGTCCTTCAGCAGGAACCCACTTGCTCCGGCCCGCAGCGCACTGAAGGCGTATTCATCCAGGTCGAAGGTGGTCAAGATGAGCACGTGGCTCAAGGCGCCGGATGCGGTGATGAGGCGGGTGGCCTCAATCCCATCGAGCGTGGGCATGCGGACATCCATGAGCACCACGTCGGGTTCGTAGAGTTCCACCAGCCGCAGGGCGGCGGTCCCGTCCGTGGCCTCGCCGATGACGGCTATGTCGTCTTCGGCTTCGAGGATCATGCGGAAGCCCTTACGGAGGAGTGCCTGATCATCAGCCAGGACTACGCGGATCGTCACAAGAGGGCGGGCGCCCTACAGCCGCGTAGCGTGACCGCGACCTGCCAACCGCCGCTGGGGTGCGGACCAGCGACCAGTGAACCGTCGAATGCCGCTGCGCGCTCGGTCATTCCGACCACTCCGTGCCCGCCCTCGTTGCGCCCCTGTCCAGTGGCCGGCGCGCCGTTTGGCAGGCCGGCCTCCGAAGGCCGTCCGTCATCGACGACAATCACCGTCACCACGGGATCGTCGAAGGCAAGCGAGATCGCCACCGAGCGGGCGGAGTTCGCGTGCTTCATAGTGTTGGTCAACGCTTCCTGTACGATCCGAAAGACGGTCAGCTCGGCTCCACCGGAGAGCGCGAAAGGAGTGCCGGACCGTGTCAGGGTCACGGTCAGCCCGGTCGAGCGCACCCGTTCCGCCAGTCCTTCCAGTTCCGCCAGGCCCGGCTGGGGCGCGAAGGCGTCGGCGGTCCTCGCGGCGGTCCGGACGGTGCCGGCCGTCCCCTCGCCATCGCGCAGGAGTCCAAGCAGCCGCCGCATGTCGCCCAGCGCCTGGCGCCCGGTGTGGGACACGTCGCGCATCGCTTCGGTGGCCCGTCGGGGGTCCGAGCGCTGTGCAACCGCGGCCGCGTCGGCCAGCGTCACCATGACCTGGATGTTGTGCGAGACCACGTCGTGCATCTCCCGGGCGATACGGGCCCGCTCCGCGGCCGCGGCGAGAAAGGTCTGCTGATCACGCTCGAACTCAAGGCGGGCAGCGCGTTCCGCCAACCAGTCGATCTGGCTGCGCAGCGCGCGCACGACCACACCGGCGAAGAGCGAAGCTGCCGCCATCCCGGTGAGGAAGATCAGCGACTTGGAATAGTTGCCGATGGGCGTCCAACGCTCAGTGGCCAGGATCACGCCGATCTCGAGGATGAGCGCAGCGACGACGACGGCGAGCCAATCGCACTCGGCCGTGACCGTGTACAGCGCGACCAGAAGGGCCGAGTCGGCGACCAGCGGCGTGGTGGTCGACCACTGCGCAAAGGCCACGATGGCGATGACCATGAACACGCTGATCGGCGCGCGTCGCCGCAGGATCAGGGGCAGCGTCAGCCCGGCCACGAACCACAGGTCGGGATGGGAAACCTTCGAGAACGAGAACCACCCAGAGCAGACCAAGAACAACCCAAGGGCCAACGTGGTGTCGACCACGATGGCGAACCGCTGGTCCCAGGCCCGCAACCGCTCCCAGAGCTGCCAGGCGCCGTCAAGGGGCCGGGGGGGCGCTCCGCCGGCCAACGGCGCGGACTTCAGGCCCGCCGATCCCGGGTTCGAACCATCGACAGTTTGGTACATCGGGTCTTCTCTCACTTCTTGAACCGACCGCGATCGTACTTCGACCGCCGAGGGATGACGTTCCAGCGGGCGGCGGTCGAACATGCAGGACCTGATTAGCCCGCCGGGACAATGGTCGCCCTCCCCCGTGGGGATGAATTGGGATGTGCGGCTCTCTACCTTGCGGTGGAACCGGGCAAGCCCCTCGTGGCCACGGTCTCGCTCAGCCCTCCTTGCTGGCCGCGGCAGTCGGGATCCACCGGTGGAACTTCATCTCAGCGCCCCAGACCGTGGAGGATGAAGGCACAGATCTCATCGCTGGCCTGGTTGACCGGTAGCGGGTCCGGTTCACCCGCCCTGACAGAGAGGGCGCCGTAGATCTGCTGGCCGATCAGCGAGACCGCACGATCCCTTTCCAGCTCGGCCCGGAAGAGGCCGTCGTCGATTCCCGCCGAGATGATGTCGTCGAGCAATCGCATCATGTCGAGTCCAATCATCATCAGCGCCCCTCCCACCGCGGCCGCTCCCGCCGCGCCGGTCGTGGCCTGGGTGGCCATGGCCAATCGGAAGAAGGCGGGACTCGCATCGATTCGCTCCAGAACACCGCCGATAACGGCGCGGAGCCGGTCCAAGGGCGGAGCGCTGTCTTCGAATATCTCGACGACCGTGTCTTTGATCGTGTCGTACATCGACTGCACGCAGGCGCGCAGGAGCTCGTCGCGGTTGGCGAAGTACACGTAGACGGTGGATCGGGCCACCCCGGCCTGGCTGGCGATCTCGTCCATGGAGACCTCCGTGGTGCCGCGCTCCCCGATCACGCGCCGCGCGGTTTCGATGATCTGCTCCCGCCGAAAGTCACGGATCACCTCTTTCAAGGTGTCCGGGGCACGTCTCGCCACTGTCTCCGCCTCTCCGGTCTTGTCGTGGTTCAGGCGCCGACGGGTGCCGAGGGGGTGAAAGCCACGGGAAGGTGCTTCACCCCGTTGATGAACCGTGACTGCAGACGCTGCACCTCGCCGGCCTGGCAGATGTCGGGTAGGCGGTCGAGGAGGTGTTCGAACATCACCCGGATCTCCATGCGGGCCAGGTTCGCTCCCAAGCAGAAGTGCGGTCCGCCACCGCCGAAGGCGATGTGCGGATTGGGGTCACGACCGATATCGAAGACATCGGGATTCTCGAATACCTCCTCGTCCCGGTTACCCGAAGCGTGGTAGAAGACGACCTTGTCGCCCTGTCGAATCGCCGTTCCGCTGAGTTCGGTGTCGCACATAGCCGTGCGGCGGAAGTTCATGACAGGAGTGACGAAGCGGAGCATCTCCTCGACCGCGCCGGGCAGCAGGGTGCGATCCGCGCGCAGGCGTTCCCACTGCTCGGGGTATTGGAAGAACGCATGCATCGCTCCTGACATCAGATTGCGCGTCGTTTCGTTTCCCGCCACCGTGAGCAAGAGGAAGAAGAGCTCGAGCTCCAGTGCGTTGAGCTTCTCGCCCTCCACCTCCACGGTCGTGAGAACGCTCATGAGGTCGGCGTGCGGATCGATCCGTTTGCGGGCGAAGAGCTCGGCGGCATAGGCATAGAGCTCCATGGCCGCGTTCAGTGCCATGTCACCCTGCAGTTGGTACTCGGGGTCTTCGCTGCCGACCATCCGGTTGGACCAGTCGAACATTTTGTGTCGATCCTCGATGGGAACGCCCAGTAGCTCCGCAATGACCTGCAGGGGCAGTTCTGCCGAGAGGTCGGTGACGAAGTCGGCTTCCCCGGCCGCGCTCACCTGGTTGATGATGGCATCGGCGGAGCGGTGGATGTTTTGCTCGAGGTCGCGCACCATGCGGGGGGTGAACCCCTTGTTCACCAGTCGTCGGTAGCGGGTGTGCAGCGGTGGATCCATGTTGAGCATCATCAGGCTCTGCTGGGCGATTTCGTCCTCGCCCATCTCAAAGGGCATGGTCCCTTTGGCCGCCGAGCTGAAGCGGTCGTATTCCCGGTTGACGGTGACGCAGTCGTGGTATTTGGTCACGGCCCAGTAGCCGGGGCCACCCGGCTCCTCCTGCCAGTGGACCGGGTCGTGGTGGCGCAGGTAGGCGAGCCAGGCGTGTGGCACTCCCGGCACGAATGAGCGGGAGTCGGAGAGGTCCACCGGTGTGATGTCAGCTGCGGTCTGGGCCATTTCGCACTGCTCCTTACTGATCAGACGTACTGTCTGATTAATAAGATGCTATGTCCAGCCTCCCGTCCCGTCAACGGCGCGGGTCCGGGCTGCCCCGGCGCTCTTCGGCAGGATCGCAACGGACTTCGTCGGATCGTCGGGATGGAGGATGACCCGCAACCTCTCATCGGCGTCGGGTGGTTCGCCGGGAGCGGGTGAGGTGATCACCGGCTCGATGTTCGTCGGCTGGAAGATCTCCTTCAGGCCGAGCGCGACGCCGGTGGCAATCGCCCCCATGGCGGAGCGCCGCCTCCACGTGTCGAACCGCCTCGGAGGCGGTTGATCCCCGTTTTCTCCGGGCCGTTCCACTGGGGGTTCGATGGGTTCGATCCGCCCATGATCGCAGGATTTCCGGGGCGGCAGACCGCCGCCCCGGCCCTGGTCCCGATGGGGAGGACGAGAAGGCCCGTGTCCGGCGATCGCCGGCAAGGTCAGGGCGTATTCAATGCTCGCGGGCCGTCGAGCTCCCCAGGTGCCAGCGAGAGCAAAAGTCGCACTCGTAGGCATTCAAGGTGACTCCCGACTCGAGCCGGCGGACATTGGCGGCGCGGAGCGCCTCCTGCTGGGACCGGAAACCGGCCTTGGGCGCCCCGTCGGCGCGCCAGTGCGAACCGAGGGAGAACGGTCGGGGGTCATCGCGCCGGCTCCGGCTCCCCCGCTTTGGAAGGTTGCGGCGGCTCACCACCCCATTTTGGCCCGGAATTGGCTCCGCGCCGCACACCCTGAGAGGCGGTTGGGTGGCGGCGGTGAGGACAGCGGATGAAAGGCCTCGACGCGCCATGATCCGACGGAGGGGGAAAAGGGGTCGAATCCGGCGCGCCGAGGCAGCCGAAGCCTACGAGAACCACACCGTTATGACGAATGGTGCACTGTGGATATCGAAAGAATGCCTGGGCACGATGACGATCCAGTCGATTTCGCCGACCCGGTGGACCTCTGAGATTCGAGCAGATCTTGCTAAATTCTAAGCCCGGAGTCCCTTAGCGGACAATGGCCATTTTTGCTTAATGATAAAACGTGAGGCCTAGGTGCTAGCCCTTTTAACGGTTCTTTCCTGCAATTCGCCTAAACGGTCGCAGTCTGCCATTATGCATACATGGCAAAAACGGTGATAGTAAAGCTGACCGATGATATTGACGGGGGAGACGCCGAAGAGACCGTGCACTTCTCTTTGGACGGAAAGTCCTACGAGATTGACGTCAACGCTTCCAATGCGGCCCGTGTGCGCGCGGCATTCGAACCCTTCATTGCTAAGGGACGGGCATCAGGCAGTAGTACGGGACGGCCCCGAACGGCCCGCACCACCGCCGGCCCGAGCGAAAAGACGCTGTTCTCCCAGTTGAGCAGCGAGGAGAAGGCGCGTTTTCGGTCGTGGGCCAATATGGCCACGGCCCGCCGCATCAGCGACAGCCGTGTAAACGGCTGGGTGGAGGCCGGTAAGCCGTAGGAGGCTGACCTAAGGCTGCCGTGGCTACGACGGGCGCAAATTGATTGACGTTCCCGGTGCGCCGGTGTTGGGACCAGTCGTGCCCGCTACGCCAACGTCAGTTGACCAAAGGTATTGCAGAGGCCCAGTGCCTCAATGAGCAGAAAAGCGGCGATGATGGCCAGTACTACCGGCTTTCGCCAACGCGGCCCGCTGCGGGCCATGGCAGGGGGCATGTACCACTGCGGCAGGGCTGCCCCCGCGAACTGGGCCAGATGGATATGAAGAGGTACGGCGTTCTCGTCCAGTGGCTGATCGGGGTCGGCGGCCAGGGCGAGCGCGGTCAACTCGGCGTCCGTCAGCGGGAGGTCCAGAGGGCGAGCGAAAGGCTCGGCATCGGCGTCAATGAGCAATGCGGGTGTCCCCTCCAGCCGGTAGCGCTGTGGCCAAGCGTACAGAGGCAGACGAGGGAGCGGACCTCGGGGCGAGGCGCTCGCTCCTACTGTTGCCTGACCTGCGGGAAAACAGGCCAGGCAACAGTGCGATTCTAGCGACGGCTGGGGCGCTGCCCTTTTCTTTCAACCCAGGCGATTATTGCGGCGGCCCGGAAGAAAGCTGAACGGAGACGGTGTGTGTGTTGCCGGATGTGTCCGTCCAGCCGATCGTCACCTTGTCGCCGGGGTGGAAGGGCTCGAGCTGGTTGGTGAGGGTGCTGGGCGACGTGACGGCCTGGCCATTCAGGGAGGTGATGGTGTCACCCTCGGCCAGCCCACTCTCCTGTGCCGGCGAGCTCGTGATCACAGAGCAGATCAACGCCCCCGAGGAGGTATTGCTGCCGAAGCCCGAGTCACCACCGCCGCCGAAGCCACCGCCCCCGAAGCCGAAACCGGAGCCGGAGCCGCCACCCGTGTTCCCACTGCATGTGGACTGCGCGACCTCGACACCCAGGAAGGCGGTGGCGCCGATGTGGACCGTCGACGAGCTGGTTCCCGCCTCGATCTCCTTGGCGATCGTGATCGCTTCGTTGATCGGGATTGCGTAACCCTGGTTGCCCGAGGATTGGCCCGACGATTGGAACGAGAATCCGGCAGAGGCCGCGGTGTCGATGCCGAGGACATCTCCCGATGTGTCGACGAGCGAGCCGCCGGAGTCGCCGGGCTGGATGTCCGCGTTGGTCTCGATGAGACCGGTGAGTTGCTCGGAGGTGGCGTCTCCCTCGTCGCTGGCGGTGATCGATTGATTGAGAGCCGTCACCGTGCCGCCGGCGGCGCTAGGGGTCCCTCCGGTCCCGCCGGCGTTTCCGATGCCCACGATGTCCTCGCCCACCGACACGGAAGAGGAATTGCCGATGGTTGCGGTGTTCAGCCCCGAAGCGCCGTGCAGTTGCAGTACGGCGATGTCCTTGGTCCGGTTGTAGCCGACCACGCTGGCGGAGTAGGTCTTGCCGTTGCCGACATCGGTGACACTGATGGTCGTGGCGCCGTCGATCACGTGGTTGTTGGTCACCACCTCGCCGGTCGAGGTCAGCACGATGCCGGTCCCCGCGGCTTCTTCCTGCTGATACCCGAGCGTGGTGTCGATATCAACCAGTCCGGGATCCACCTTCTGCGCTATGGCGGAGACATCGCTCGGGCCGCTCGAGCCCGAACCACCCGACGAGCCCGAACCACCGAACGAGCCCGAACCGCCCGACGAGCCCGAACCGCCCGACGAGCCCGAACCGCCCGACGAGCCCGAACCGCCCGACGGCGCGATCGAGTGAGAGGCGGGGGCCGACGAGTTCGACGTGGCGTTCTTCGTCCAGGCCACATGACCGATCCCGACTCCCGCCGCCAGTGCGATCACTGCCGCCGCTCCAATGATGGCCGCGACGCGGCCGGGATTCCCCGCCGAGCGCTGACCCGGGTGAGGTGGCGGTGGAGGGGGCGCCCAGCCGTAGGGGCCAGGATTGGTCGGTGGGCCACCTTGCCCGGGGTACGACGGCGTACCCAGCTGAGGGTTGCCGGCCAAGGCGCCGAGCGCGTAAGAGCCGTAGGGAAGACCAGCGGGAGGGATCGGCGGAGGCCCGGAGGCTGGGGGCGTAGTTGGGCTGAGCGGTGTGTCGCTCGGCGGCGGGGTCTCTGGAAATGAACCGCCGACGGGCGGGAGCGGGATACCCCCTCCGGGCACTCCCGGCATCGGAAGTGGCGTCGTGTGCTGCACCTGAGGGGTGCCGTCCGGGGCGGTCGGCTGCTCAGTTCCTTCGTCCATCATCGTGTCTCCTCGGGCCGAAGCCTCCCCGTTGAGGGCTTTGCCATGGAGCCATTGAAGCGCAAAGATCTGTACGCCAGGTCAAGGAAAGATATGAGGAGGATAAATCTTGGCTGTGCGCTGGCCGGATCGGTCCCGCGACCACGGGAATCAGCCCGGGGCGTCGAGACCCAACCGTCGTTGCTCAATGATGAGACAGCGATCTTCCACGTAGAGCATCCCGGCGTTCTCGGCGATCGAGCGGGCCTCCTCCGACCTGATCCCGAGCTGGAGCCAGAGCGCCTCCGCTCCGGCCGCGACGGCCTGGCGTGCCACATCGGCCGTTGCTGGAGATGGTCGGAAGACGTCGACCAGTCCGATCTGCTCGGGAACGTCGGCGAGGGTGCGGTAGACAGGTTCCCCGAGGATCTCTTCGGCGTGCGGATTGACCGGAATGATGCGCCATCCATGTTGCTGCATGTGCGCCGGTACGGAGTGAGCTGCCTTCGACGCCGCAGTGCTCGCCCCGACGACCGTAATGGTTCCGTAGGTCCGGAGCATGAGTTTGACAAGTTCATCCGTATCGACCATGAGCTCGTGAGTGCCCTCCCGTGAGCGTCGCCGCCAAGCGTCGCCACATGGCGCTCGCTCAGAATGCCAACTATTGCAGACTGAGTTGGGAGTCACCGACGACCCCGGCGGTGTGTGGCACATCGCTGATGTGACGGGCCGCGACCGCACTGGTGGTCACGGCTGGGTTGGCTACGGAGAATCGCCCTCGCTGACGCCTGACTCTTCGTCCAGCCGCGGCCGGAGGATGCAGAACTCGTTGCCTTCGGGATCCCGCAGAACCTGCCAGCAGGGGCCGTCGTAGACGTCATCGGCGCGCTGAGCCCCGAGGGCGACAGCGGCCCCAACCGCGGACTCGAAGTTCGTGGCGCGCAGGTCGATATGCAACCGGTTCTTCCCACGCTTGGACTCCGGCACGGCCAGGAAAAGCAAACGGACATTCCCGGTTCGCAGTGCCACGTCGCCGTCGGTGTCGATGTGCACCTCTCCGCCCACGAGCCGCTGCCACCACGCGGCCAACGCCGACGGGTCTGCGCTGTCCACGCAGACACACTCGATCCCCTCTTCGAGGAAAGGGATGCCTCCGGATGCCATGGGCGGATCCTAATGAAGCTCTTGGGTCCCCCCAGAGAGGAGGCCCGCTCGATGCGCCGTCAGGGTCACCGACACCGACCCCTGGAGCGGATCTGAGAAGCGGCAACGGTGAGTAGGCTCGCAAGTTGATGCGCCCCTGGGAACAAATCTGAGTGAGACCGCATACCGCAAAAAGAGGAGGGCATCGATGACGAGCAGCGATATCTTGGCGGATGCTTTCGAAAGGGTCCGCGATGCGGTGCATCCGGCGGTCAATGGGCTCTCGCGAGAAGAGTTGGCATTCCGTCCCGATCCCGAGTCCAATTCGATCGCCTGGCTCGTATGGCATCTGACCCGTATACAGGACGATCACGTAGCCGGTCTGGACGGAGGCAAGCAGGTCTGGAAGGCCGGCGGGTGGGCCGAGCGGTTCGCCCTGCCGCTCGATGATGCCGATACCGGCTACGGGCATGGCCCCGAAGACGTGGCGGCCGTTATCGCCGACGCGCAGATGCTGCTCGGCTATTTCGAGGAGGTGCACCAGAGGACGCTGCGATTCGTCGGCGGTCTTGCCGAAGCGGAACTCGACCGAGTGGTGGACCGACATTGGGATCCTCCGGTGACGATGAGCGTTCGACTGGTGAGCGTCATCGCCGACGACCTCCAGCACGCCGGGCAGGCCGCATACGTGCGAGGAATCCTCCAGCGGCGTTGAGCGTGCCGGTCTTGGTGGAGGAAGCGCGGGCGTTGGTCAGGTGATCGTCCCTGACGACAAGGACTGGACATGGGTCCTGGACCGGAGCTGCCCTGACTGCGGGTTCGACGCGAACACCTGCGCTGTCAACGCGGTACCGGAACTCGTGCGGGGGAATGCCTTGCGGTGGCAACAGCTCCTCGAAGACGGGGCCATCCACCCGGGTCGACCTGACCCTGCGGTTTGGTCACCGTTGGAGTACGCCTGCCACGTCCGCGATGTGTACGACCGTTTTGACCATCGGATCTCTCTCATGTTGACCCAGTGGAGCCCGCTGTTTCCGAATTGGGACCAAGATGCCTCGGCGATCAGCGATCGCTACGAGGAGCAGGACCCGACCGTCGTGGTCGACCAACTCGTCATCGCCGCTGAGGCGCTGGCGATCCGGTTAAAAGGTGTGTCGCCCTCTGATCAGCACCGCCCGGGGCGTCGAAGCGACGGCGCGCGGTTCACCGTCGACTCCATCGCGCGCTACATGGTCCACGATCCCATTCATCACGTGTGGGATGTCACAACGCCCGGCGGCTGACAGCCAGTTTTTCGGGCACCCGAGGGCGTGCCCTTCCCTTTCGCCTCAGGCCGCGACGGCAGGGCCGAGCTCCACAGTCGCAGCCCGCTCCATCGAGGTGTGGAACACCTTGTCCGCCACGGTGGGAGCAATTCGCAGGATCGACCGGAACTCGCTGGCCGAGCTGACCAGCACTCCGAGGTCCGTGGTGGCGGTAGCGGTGGCATTGCGGGGTGACCCGGTCAGGAGGGACATCTCGCCCAAGAACTCACCGCTGCCCACGTCCGCCACGGTGGTGACGCCGTCGTCGGTCTCACGTGAGACACGGGCCGACCCGCTGTTGATGATGATGAACTCCTGAGCCCGGCTGCCTTCCCGGATGAGCACGCGGTCCTTGGGAATCCGCAGGTAAGTGGTCAGCGAGCGGATCTGCCGCAGCTCCGCCTTGGTGCAGTCCGCAAACAGTTCAAGGTCTGCGATGTCAATTTCTCGTGGCGTATCCATGGTGGAGCGCTCCTCTCTGTGGCCTAAAACTCGCATGCCACAAGTATAGCGGGTCTCATCTCTAAAACAAATCAATTTGCTCTGTCCCATCTGATTAACAGATGTAGCGGGATCGCATTTCACGAACAGCAATCGGTCTGCAACTCTTGCGATACGCCGGACACTGAAAGCCCGAGCCGAGCACGTTGAGCCTGCTGGAGCGGGTGCTACCCCCCCGTGGGTGGGCAGATCACGGGTGCGCCCTACTCCTCCCCGTCGTCGACAGGTGCGGCATCGCTCTCTGTGGCGGGCTCGGATTCCTTCTCGTCGGGCCGGTACGAGGCGGCCAGCAACGCCGCCGCAGAGACGACGCCGAGGGCTGCCGCTCCGAGGGCACTGCCCGCTCCACTCCGGGACTTCCGGCGCAGAAGCCGATCGACGGACCATCTGCCGTTGCCCAGGGCAGCGAGGGCCGTCGCCGCCGCCGCAACCACGGCGGTGTACTCCCATCCGCCCTTGAACACGAAGAAGCCCTTGCCCCGGTGGTCCGTCGCGGCAGCGGTGGCCATCAAGCCGACGACAGCCGCACTCGGGAGCGGATTGCCCGCTCCCAGCGTGATGAGCGCCCCCGCCCCGATCTCGGTGGCCGCGGCCATCCGGGCGTGGACGTGAGCCGGCTGGAGCCCGAGCGAGTCGAACCAGCCGGTGGTTCCCTCGAGACCGCCGGCTCCGAAGACCTTGTTCGTGCCGTGGGCAATCAACATCGGTCCGATTGCCGCCCGGAGTACCAGTGCGGCGAAGTCCTTTTCTCTGACGCTCATTTTGCGTCCCCTTATCGTCATCGTGAGTGAGAAGGTGGAACGCTAGCGCGGGTGAGCACGAACCCTGTTTCCCACCCCGATTGCGCACGACGCGAAAAGTGCCGCCCAGGCTCTCGCGTCCACCCGTCCGGGGTGAGGCCGGTGGCTATAGTTGGCGGCAACTGAGCGAGGAAAGTGCCCTTCACGTGTACCGAAATGTGCAGGAACTGCGAGTGCCGAGTTCCTCGCGGTGCGGACCGCGATCGTGGGACCATGCTCGGCCCGGTGCCCGAGTGAGGTTCAGCCGAGGCGGGCTGGATCCGACACGTCCCCGGTAAGATGGCGTCGGAAAGGCGATCCATCGACACTCCGTCGCGCACGGTCGAGATTTCGAGCCCGGACAAGGTGTACTTTCCCGAGCTCGGCGCCACCAAGTTCGACCTGGCCGCTTACTACGTGGAGATGGCCGCCGCTCTCGATGTGACCGCGACCGGCCGACCGGCCATGTTGCAACGATTCCCCGAGGGTGCGGGGGGAAACTCCTTCTTTCAGAAGCGTGTGCCTCAGAACGCTCCGAGCTGGTTGCAGACGACGGATGTCACGACGCCGAACGGAACCAAGTCGAACGCACTCGTCGTAGCAGACGTCGCGCACGTCCTCTGGGCGGTGAACCTGGGGTGCCTGGGGTTACATTTGTGGCCGTACCGGGCGGACGACCCGGCCCACGCGGACGAGCTGCGCATCGACCTGGATCCCCAGCCTGGCGTCTCGTTCGATGCGGTCCGGATCGCCGCGGGGCATGTGCGATCGTTACTCATTGAGCTCGGTATAACGGGATACGCCAAGACCTCGGGTAATCGAGGAATCCACGTCTACGTGCGTCTCGAGTCGGCGTGGGACAGCTTCGAGGTCCGTGCGGGCGCCATCGCCTTGGCTCGAGAACTCGAGCGTCGGCATCCCGATCTGATTACGGCCCAGTGGTGGAAGGAGGAGCGGGGCGAGCGCGTTTTTGTCGATTTCAATCAGAATGCCCCGCACAAGACCGTCTTTGGCGCCTGGTTCGCCCGTCCCAGGGCGGGGGGGCAGGTATCGACGCCGTTGCTCTGGGATGAGATCGACTCGATCGACCCCGATGAACTGACGATCGCCACGGTGCCCGAGTTGGTTCGTCGAAGAGGCGACCCCTGGATGCACATGGCCGACGAGCCCCAGTCCCTTCTCCCGCTGCTGGCCATGGCAGAGCGCGATCGGGCCAACGGCCTCCACGACGCTCCGTGGCCGCCGGAATACCCCAAACAACCCGACGAGCCCTCCCGGGTGGCGCCGAGTCGCGCCAGGAAAGCCTGAATCCATGGAACCGGCTTTCGCGTTGCGCCGCATCGCCTACCTGCTCGAGCGGGACGGGGCAGAGACCTACAAGGTGCGCGCCTTTCGCAACGCGGCCACCGCCATCGCCGACCTCTCCGTCGACGACCTGGCGGCGATGCCCCCCGCCCGGCTGCAGAAGATCCCCCAAGTTGGAAAGACGAGTGCACAGGTCATCACGGAAGCCTTGGCCGGGACCACACCGACGTATCTCCAGAAGCTGGAAGCGACCGAGGTTCCGGAGATGAGCGACGGCGCGGCGGGCATCTTCGAACTCCTGCAGGGTGACTGCCACAGCCACTCGGACTGGTCGGACGGTGGCAGCCCGATTCGGGAGATGGCCGAGGCGGCCAAGGAGTTGGGCCACGTCTATTGGGCCCTGACCGATCACAGTCCCCGCCTGACGGTGGCCCATGGGCTCAACGCCGAGCGGCTGCGCCAGCAGCTCTTGGTTGTCGATGAATTGAACGAGGAGCTGGCGCCGTTTCGCATACTGACCGGAATTGAGGTCGACATCCTCGAGGACGGTTCGCTCGACCAGGAGGACGAGCTGCTGGCGCAACTCGATGTCGTCGTGGCGAGCGTGCACTCCAAGCTCCGGATGGAGGCACCGGCGATGACGGAGCGAATGCTGCGGGCCATCGAGAGCCCGCACACCGATATTTTGGGCCATTGCACCGGTCGCATCGTCGTCGGTCGAGGGCGTCCGCCGTCGAGCTTCGACGCGGAAGCCGTCTTCGCGGCGTGCGCCCGAACCGGCACAGCCGTCGAGATCAACTCGCGACCGGACCGTCTGGATCCGCCGGAGGACCTCCTGTCGCTCGCCCTTTCCCTGAACTGCGTGCTTACAGTGGACACCGACGCCCATGCACCCGGACAGCTCGAATGGCAGCGCTTCGGTTGCGAGAAGGCCGCGTCGGCCGAAGTGCCGGTGGAGCGCATCATGAACGCCCTGCCCATGGAGGATTTTTTGGCCTGGACCGCGAGCCATAGCCAATGAGCCTCCCCGTCACGCCCCCGCTGGCCCCCATGCTGGCCAAGCTGGTTCGTGAGCTTCCCGTCAGCGACGGGCTCTTCTACGAACCGAAATGGGATGGGTTCCGGTGCATCGTCTTTCGAGACGGCGCGGCCGTCGTGCTGGGTAGTCGCAACGAGAAGCCTCTCGACCGGTACTTCCCCGAGCTGATCGGGTCGCTGCTGGCCAACATTCCGGATCGATGCGTCCTGGACGGTGAGATCGTGATCGCCGGACCCTCAGGTCTGGATTTCGATGCGTTGTCCCAGCGGATACATCCGGCGGAGTCCCGGGTGCTGCATCTGTCCCGGACCACACCCGCGTCCTTCGTCGCCTTCGATCTGTTGGCGATCGGCGATCACGATCTGCGGGAAGAGCCGTTCGCAACCCGGCGTGCGCAGCTGCAGGAGGCGCTTCGGAGCGCGCAAGCACCCATACATGTGACACCGACGACCACCAGTCCGGTCGTGGCCCGAGACTGGTTCTCGCGTTTCGAGGGTGCGGGTCTCGACGGGGTGATGGCCAAGGCCGATGATCTGCGCTATCAGCCCAACAAGCGGGTGATGATGAAGGTCAAGCACGAACGCACGGCGGACTGTGTCGTGGGCGGCTTTCGCACTCACAAGGACGGAGGCGTCGGATCGCTGCTCCTGGGCTTGTTCGACGATGCCGGCGTCTTGCACCATGTGGGGGTTGCCTCCGGGTTCAGTGTCGCCCGGCGAGCCGAGTTGGTGGACGTCCTCAGGCCGCACCGCCTGAGGGCAGGAGGCGACCATCCGTGGATTGCCGAAGGTGACCCCGGTCAGCGCCTCCCGGGAGGACCGAGTCGATGGAGCGCGGGAAAGGACCTGTCGTGGGAACCGTTGCAACCGGAACTGGTGGCCGAGGTGAGCTACGACCACCTTCAAGGTGACCGGTTCCGGCACGCCACGTCATTGAAGCGATTGCGGCCGGACAGAACACCAGCGTCGTGCACGTACGCGCAGCTCGACAGTCCCCTGCCGGCCGAGTTGGGGGAGATCTTCGGCATCGAGAGCTGACTCGGACCGGCAAGGAGCCGCGGGCGGTCGCCACAGGCACGGCCCCCCCGGTTGCGTCACCCCGGGAGGCGGTCGCTGAAATGCCAGAAGAATCCTTGGAGGCGGCGGCTCGGGAGCTGGCGACTTAGACGACCGGCGGCGGCCTTCCGTCGATGCTGGCGAGGAGGGCGGGGTCCCAGTCACAAGCCACGCAGGCGTGGCGGAAGGCCGAACGCACGAATTCCAGGGCGGCCGACCGCGGGTCGCGGGTGCTCCGGATGTCGTCCCAGTTCAGGATGTACTCGCCCAGAGCGGCGTCCCAGTGTGCCGGAGCGGGGGAGAGGGTCGCTGCTGCGAACCCCTCCGGTGCCGGGTGGGCATAGGCATAGAAGGCGGCCTTTTTGTACTTGGGATCGCCGGGCCACCAGCCGACGGCTATCTCCTGGGCATCCATCGCGTTGCGCATGATGAAGTCGTTCGAGGGTGGAGCAGCCGGACGTCCAGAAAAGAGGCTGACGGCGAGATCGAACGAGCCCCACCACGCGTTGACCGGGGTCGAGCGTCCGCGGTACGGAGCCCGGAACTCGGCCAGCACGAGCGCGGCGTGGGACGCTGCCGCCAAATAGGAGGCGACCTGCTCGGGCTCGTAGTGGGCGTGGATATCGTCCTCGTCGAGTGGCACGCTCCACGGGACTTCTTGGGGTCTCGGGTCGATATCGACCCGGTCGGTGAGCTGACGGATGGCGTCGAGGGCCTCGCGGGTGACCGCGCCCACCGGACGATCGGGAGCCAGCGCGATGCGGCGGCCGCCCTTGGCACTCGTCTCTATGGCCAACTCATGATTCCGCAGATCGAGCGCCACAACGAGGGACCCGGAGCCGTCTGGCGCCGGCAGCGGAGCCGTCTCCCACCCGCGCGCCGTCAACCGTAGCGCCGCATGTTGGAGTTGCGGCTCGGGAGGTGCGAGCGCTACCGCAAGCTTGCCGAGGAACTGGGTATGCGCGTGCAGGGTGTCGCAGGTCTCCGTCCAGGTCTCGTAGGAAACCTCACCCCACTGCGACGACATACGCGCACGCTACTAAAGCCTGGCCGGGCGGTGTAGAGATTTGCGTCCAACGAGACCGGCTGGCGCTGCCGTACTAGAACGGGGGTCCATGGAGGGACTTGACGTGTTGCAGTGCCTGGCGGATTGGTTGGTCCGGCGCGACCCCGACCGGGGCCGCCCGGCGTTGACGGCCTTGGGCAAACCGGGCAGCGGATATTCGGCTGAGAACCTGGTGATCGGAGCCCGGTGGGACGACGGTTCAGAGGGCAAGCTCGTTCTCCGGCGCGACACCTCCGAACCGCCGATCTATCCTCCGCAGTCCGCCCACACGACGACCGGGGTGATCCTGCAGCACTCGGTGATGGATGCGCTCCGACGTGGCGGTCGCGTTCCGGTGGCCGACAGTCTCGGACTCGAATCAGATCCCGCGGTCCTGGGCGTACCCTTCTTCGTCATGGGCCACGTGGCCGGGGACGTACCTGGTGAGGATCCCCCGTACACCCGGAGCGGATTCTTCGTCGATGCCTCGCCCGCCGAACGGTCCCAGCTGGTGGCGGAAGGACTCCAGACCCTGGCGCGGGTCCATGAAACGGATATCGACGATCCGGGGCTGGCGATGCTGCACACGGCGGGAGTCCGTCACGGACCCGAGCGGCAACTCGAGGTGTGGGAGGGCAGCCTGCGTGAAGGGCTGGCGGGGCGGAGTTCCCCCTTGTTCGAGGAGTCCCTCTCCTGGCTGCACGAGCAGATACCCCGCGAGGGCTCAGTCGTGCTCTCGTGGGGTGATGCGCGCCCGGGCAACATGATCTGGCAGAACTTCCAGGTGGCCTGCATCACCGATTTCGAGGGCGCTGCCCTCGGCCCCCGGGAGCTGGACGTGGGTTGGTGGCTCATGGTCGACCGCTGGCTGCACGAGGGGTCAGGGGTGGCTCGGCTACCCGGAGAACCCGAGCGTTCCGCGCAACGGACGATGTACGAGCAGGCGGCCGGCACGTCAATCGGGAGCACGACCTGGTACGAGGTCTTTTCGGCCCTGCGGTTCGCAGTCACGGTGGTGCAGGTGATGAACCGCTGGGTGGCCCGGGGCGCCATCGCAGCGGACCAAACCGTCTGGCGTGATAATCCGGCGACGGCCGTCCTGGCCGATTTGTTCGAGGAGGTGACCAGGTGAGACAAGGTGGGTCGCTCGACGGGACCAGACTGCTCGTTGTCGGTGCGTCCTCAGGTGTGGGTCGGGCCATCGGCCTCGCAGCCGCGGCCGCGGGGGCGTCCGTTGCGTTTGCGGCGCGCCGCCTCGAGCTGCTGAAGACCGCGGTCGACGAGGCGGGCACATTGAGCCTCGCGGTCGTCTGCGACGTGACCGACCCGTCCTCGGTCGTCGAGACGGTCGAGGGGGCCGTCAAGGTTTTCGGTGGACTCAATGCCGTCGTGTACGCCACCGGTGTCGATCCTCTCATACGGATAGAGGACGTTGAGGCGGACGCGTGGTCCAACCTATTCGCCACCAACGTCATCGGCGCGTCGCTGGTCGTGCGGGCGGCCCTGCCCCATCTGCGTGCCGTCAACGGTCGGGCCGTCTTCATATCGGCCACGTCCGTGGGCCGGCCGCTTCCCGGTATGGGTGCCTACGCGACCAGCAAGGCCGCGCTGGAAGAACTTGCCCGCGCCTGGCGATCCGAGCACCCCGAGGTGTCGTTCTCTTCCGTCGCCATCGGGATGACCCTCGGCACCGGGGTGACCGACGCCTGGGATGGTGACCTATTGGGCGAGCTGTCCCTTGTCTGGAACGAGCGCGGTCATGTGTTCGATAACGGCCCCGGCTTCATGCAGTGCGCCGAGGTGGCCGACACCGTGGTCTCGGTGCTTGCGGCACCAACCTGCCTTCCGTTCGTCTCGGTGCTCGCCGACCCCGCGCGCAGCGGTCCGCCTGCGTAACGCGCGGGGTGGCCGTGGCGCCTGACCCGGAACGGAGGGCCAGGCCGACTGGCTGCTCTTTAGTATCTGGCGATGTCCTCTTTCATCAAATACGTGACCTTTGATTGTGCGGATCCGGGTCCTCTCTCAGCCTTCTGGTCCGAGGTGACCGGCTATCAGCAGGTCACCGTGCGTGAGGATTTTGCGGCCCTCGCCGCACCCGACGCGCGTGGAGTTCGGGGAATCTTGTTCTGGAAGCCCGAACCGAAGTCAGCGAAGAGCCGCATGCACGTTGACCTGGCCTCGAGGGATCCTGATCACGAGATCGAGAGGCTTGTCGGGCTCGGTGCCCGCAAGGTCGCGCGCCATGAAGGCAACGGGACGAGTTGGACGATCATGCTCGACCCCGAGGGCAACGAATTCTGCATCGGCTTCGGGATCGTGATCGGCGCCGCCATCGCAGTGGCCATTGTGGCGACGGTTGTGCCGGCGGTCCGGGCTTCCCGGACGAGCACGGTCAGCGCCCTGGCCGACGCGGCCAGACCGCCGCGTCGCGCCCGGTGGACGATCGCGCTCTCCGCCCGCCTTCCGGTCCCGATCCTCATCGGTATGCGGCTCGCCGGCCGTCGCCGTCGCCGAGCGGTGCTGAGCGCGGCGAGTGTCGCCATCACGGTCGGGTCACTCATCGCCATGCTGATGTTCCGAGAGCATGCCAACTCGTTGCACACCTCGGGGGGGGCCTCTACAGGTTCTCCGGGCCGGGCGACCCGCTCTGGGAGCGGGGAATGGACGTGCTGCTGGTCTTCACCGTCGCCCTCGTGCTGCTTGCGCTCGTCAACGCCGTCCTCGTCACCTGGGCGACGGTGCAGGATGCACGGCACGCCTCCGCGATCGAGCGTGCCCTGGGTGCCTCGCCCGAACAGGTCGGTTGGGCGCTCGTCGTGGCACAGTTCCTGCCTGCCCTGCCCGGGGCGATTCTCGGAGTACCGGTCGGCGTCGGGCTGTATGACGCGGTCGGGTGGCACAGCTCGACGGTGCCTTCTGGCCCGGCTCTGCTTGGGGTGCTCATCGTCACTCTGCTCGTGGTGGCGATGCTGACGAGCATCCCTGCCCGCATCGGCGCCCGCACGTCCGTAGCCGAGATTCTCCAATCGGAGCTCGCCTAGTGCTTCGACCTACAGGTAATGTCCAAATCCATTCGCGGGCCCATCTGCGCGCATCGACGGTGCCGCCAAATCCGTGGCGTCGTTCGCCGAAGTGAGGTGGCCGGAACGGGGCGCAAGGAGGCAACCATGAAGGAAGAGCCCGACATTGCCCGGACCCCTGGGCGCGACACGACCACCGTTCCGAGCCTGCCCGTGGCGGTCGACCGGGCCACCTTCGAGACCGAACTGGACAAGCTGCGGGCTCGGGAGAAGGCGCACACACGGGAGGGCGACGCTATCGCCGCCGCCCGCCGGCGCCTGCCGATGGTGGAGATCGACCCCACGATTTCCCTGGTCGGCCCGCGCGGTCCGCTCACCGTGCTCGATGCCTTCGAAGGACGCCAACAACTCATCGTCTATTACTTCATGTGGCACGCCGGCCACCCCGCTGCCGAGCAGTGTGAAGGCTGCACATGGGTAACCACCCAGGTCGAGGAGTTGTCGTACCTGCACTCTCGCAGCATCACCTATGCCGTCTTCTGTCAGGGTCCTTACGACGAGAGCATCCGCTATCACGACTTCATGGGCTGGAGCATGCCGTGGTACTCCGCCGCCCAGGACTCCCTCGCCGCGCTCCTCGTCGGACGCCGAATCGGCAGGATGCACATCGTGTGTTACGTGCGCGAGGAGGACCGGGTGTTCGAAACCTACTGGACTACCGTCCGCGGCGTCGAGGCCATGGACTACAGCTACGCGCTGATGGATCTGACGGTGTACGGACGGCAGGAGACATGGGAGGACTCGCCTCCCGGCTGGCCCCAGCGGTGCTCCATCACGCGGACCAAGGGCGGCTCGCCGGATTGGCCCCCGGTGTCAGCGTGGCCGGAGGGGCGCCCCATCGCCCAGTGGTCTCGACTCGAAGCTGGGCGCTCGGACGACCTCGGAGGTCCGGGGGCGTAAGCGGGAGGCGACACGTGTGAGCGATCTGTGGTTATGTCTGCCTGTGCGTACGCTTCCTGTTCAGTTGTCGGATCTCACGCCGGCGTGGTTGTCCGGGGTGCTGGGTCTCGACGTTGTCGACGTGACGGTCCTCGATCATGCCTCCGCCACGAACCAACGGGTGCGTCTCGGTCTCAGCTACGCGGCGGCAGCGGCAGCGGGTCCGACGTCACTGTTCGTGAAGCTGGCTTCGCCGGACCCGGCCCACCGGGAGATGATCGGTGCCAGCGCCATGGGTGAGCGGGAGGCGAGGTTCTACGTCGACGTCGCCCCGTCCGTCGACTTGCGAGTGCCTCGCTCCTATTACGCCGCCTCAGCCGATGACGGTAGCTTCGCCGTGCTCCTCGAGGACCTCGCCGCCGGCGGGTGCGTGTTCTCGGACGGCGCATGGGGCGTGACTGCCGACGCCGCCGCTGCCGCCCTGGAGGAGCTGGCCCGCTTCCACGCCCGATTCGAAAATCCGGCCGTGCGTGCCGCGGTCGCTCCCTGGCTGGCCGTGTCCCAGCCGCAGCACGGTGATTTCGTGGCCCAGTTGATGCGCAGCGTCCTCGACGAACACGCCGACGTTCTGTCGCCGGCTTATATGGCCGCTGGCGAGCTGTACGTCGAGCACCACGACCGGCTCGGCGAGTTGTGGGACGCCGGCCCGCAGACCTACATTCACGGCGACACCCACATAGGAAACGTGTTCCTCGACCGCGGCCGCGTCGGCTTCTTCGACTGGGGGCTGTCCCGGGTCAGCACACCGTTGCGTGACGTCAGCTACTTCCTCACGATGACGGTCGACCCCGAGGAGCGCCGAAAGTCCGAGCGCGATCTCCTTCGGCTCTACCTCGATGCTTTCCGAACTGCCGGGGGTACGGACATCGCCTTCGATGATGCGTGGTCAGCCCACCGGGTTCAGGCTGGCTACACCGTCGTCGCCACCTTCCTGGCGTTCATGCCATCGTACGCGGGCGATGGCCAGGCACTCGGGATCGCATTGCGGAGGCATTCGGAAATGGCTCTCGATGACCTCGAGGTCGTCGACGCCATGCGAGCGGCCGTGGCCTCCTGAGCGGGTGCGCTCTCCCCTCAACCCGAAACGGGCCGCAACCCTGCGCGCCGACTAGGTGCGGCCCTCAGCCTTCGAGCAGTCGTAGTGCGAGCCGCCTGCCACGCCCCTGTTTGACCGCGAGTGCAATCCAGAGTTGGAACAAGGCATCGATGAGCGCTTCTTGGTCTTCTCCCACGTAGACCGGTCGTAGACCTACCCCTTCAATCACGGTTTCCACCGTGGCCCGGTCGACCTCAGGTGCGGAGAAGAACATATCCGCCCTTCCGTCAGCGAATACTGGGTCGGCCAAGTTCTCCCCACCGAGCGTGTTGAATGCACGGGCATATCGAACAGACGCGGGAAGAGACGCTCTGGCGTTTGAAGTAGCGGCGCCCATTTGATTGGTGGCGTCAATCACCAGCCTGCCGGCCAACGAGTTCCCATGCTCTGCAGTCAGATCCGCAACCGCCGCACCGGGCAGGGCAAGGATGACAACCTCGGCGTCAACCAATGCCTGATCAATAGGAGCGACGGTCCCATTCGTTCCGTCCGCTCCTTCGTCGTCGATGTGTCGGGACCCATAGCTGACCTGATGGCCCGACGCTGAGAGGGCTCGTCCGAGAGTCGAGCCGATAAATCCGGTTCCAATGATGGTTATCTTCACGACTGTCCTTTCGTTCTGCCCACCGGCCACACATGTCCGCTTCGGGGTGGGGGTTCGTCCACCGTACATTTCACCGGGTCGGGCGAGGACAGCTGCACCCCATCCTGCCGCCTCCGAATTCGGCATCCCGCATTCCCCCTGCACCGTCAGTAGTCGTTCTGCGCCTCGGTACTACGTCTTGCGTAACTACTCACCACGTAGTAGTCTCCTGTCATGCCACGAGCAACCATCAACGGCTCACGACAACGGCCCAACGATCCTCCGATCCTGATCCTCACCAGCCTGGCCGGCGGGCCCAAACATGGGCACGCCCTCTCGAAGGACATCGAAGGGTTTGCCGGAGTCGTCCTGGGTCCGGGCGCCCTCTACGGCGCCATCACCCGACTCGAAGAGCGAGGCCTCATCGAGCCCCTGGAGTCGGGTGACCGCCGGCGTCCGTATCGGATCTCGGCCACGGGGTCGGCCTATCTCGCCGAGGCCGTGGATGAGATGCAGCGTCTGGCCGATGAAGGTGCACGACGTCTGGCCGTGGCCAACAAGGTGTCCGTCCCTCGCCGCGGTCCGAGAATCGCCGGCAGCCCGACATGAGCACCGACGGAATACAGAGGGGTACCGGCCCCACGAGCCGATTCCTACTTCGTTGGTACCCGGCCCGGTGGCGGGCCCGCTACGGCGACGAATTCATCGCGATGATTGAAGATGACCTCGGAGGAAGGCGACCGGACATGCGGTACCGGTTGTCGATTGCCCGGTCCGGGTTGAACGAGCGACTGCGCGACGCCGGACTCGTCGGCAACTCGGTGCCGTCAGAGCGGGTGAGGGGTGGCGCCCTGACCGTCCTTTGTGCGTTTGCGCTGTTCGTCATCCCCGGCGTCGCCTTCGCCAAGATCAGCGAGCACTGGGATCAATCCTTTCAGCGAGGCCCACGACATTTGCCCGCGGTCTCCTTCAATCTGCTGGCGAGCTTGGCCGGTGCCTGTGGTGTCGCGATGGCTCTCGCGGCGGTTGCCCTCCTTCCCACCTTCGTCAAGTTCGTACGGGCCGGAGGGTGGCCGGCGATCAGGCGGCGAGTGAAGTGGGCCGTGATCACCACGTTGGCGACCGCTGCAGTTGTTGGGGGCTTAGGCGTGTGGGCCAGCCATCTCACGAGCCACCAGCGCAACACCGGGTTCGGGTGGTACCAACTCTTCTTCGTGATCGCCGCGGTCCTGTTCGCCGCCGCAGTTGCCACCTGGTCGGTGGCAGCCGTCGCCGTCACCCGTCGTCTCGACATCCGGTCGGGCCAACTCAAGGTCGCCGGGGTGCTGGCTGTCTCGGTGGGGTTGTGCATGCCCCTCATGACTGCAGCGGCGGCTTTCTGGTGGGGGTCGATGGCGACGACCGCTCCCTGGTTCCTGGCCGGTACCCCGATGGGGAGCTCCCCCTCGCCATGGGCCGCCAACCTCCTGGGCGTACTCATCGTGATGACGATCGCCTCGGGCGCCGGCATGTTCGGAGTGCTCCGGGTCATCCGTTCATGGCGCCAGTTGGACGTCGCATAGTTCGTTCGATGCGAACCCTCTCGATGTCTGGATGAACTCAGACCCCGATAGCCGGCGCACTCTTGCCTCAATCGCAGACTGGGCGTAGGAAATGGCATTGCGAACGAAATTCACCGACATCATGGGAATCGACAACCCGATTGTGTCGGCTCCAATGGGTGGGTCGGCCGGAGGGGCCTTGGCCGCCGCCGTATCCAACGGCGGTGGCCTCGGTCTCATCGGTGGAGGGCGAAGCGACTTCGAGTGGATTGGGCCACAAATCGAATGTGCGGCCGGGGTCCTGGTCGGTACGAGGTTCAACGCATGTGAAGAAGCCCTCGTCGATTCCGAAGTCGTCAAAGCAGTGCTCAATGGCCACGGCGAGGACACCGAGCGCAGCGGCGTGTTCGACATTGCTCGAGGTGTTGCGTGGCCGGCCCGCTACACCGGCAGGACAATTCGAAATGAGTTTCTCGAGCAATGGCGCGGCCGTGAAGTCGACCTCACTGCCGATGCAGCGGCAAGGGCGGAATACCGTCGGGCTGAACAAAGTGGTGATATGCGGGTCGTTCCCGTCTGGGCCGGCGAGGCTATTGATCTGATCACCGAATCTCTCTCCGCCACTGACGTGGTCCGAACCATGGTTTCGGATGCCGAGGGCGCGCTGCGCCGGATTCTCCACGAGACGTAAGTGCTCACCCTGGGCAGCAGGAGACTGATTTGAAAGACGAATCGGGTGGTCGAGACTGCGGCGGCCGTGGGTGCTCGCCGCTCCCCACTATCGCGCCGACGGTGACGATGTGCTCTTGGTCGCGCGTTCATCGCGTCGCCCCGTCAGTCGGGTCGGCGGGTCGGGCACAGCGGCTGCTCGGAGATAGATGGTTCGCTCATAGGCATTCGACCGCGGGAGCAATGCCCGACACGCGGCACACTGGCACTCGCCGTAACAGGGTTCGTCATCGCCGAGAAATGCCGCGATCAACTCTGCGTGGATATCGGCGGTGATCATTCGATGTCCTTTCGACCGAGCGTCGCGACGCGTCAGGTGTGTGGAGGCAATCTCTCCGAGCATTCCCACCGTAGGAAACAGCGGGCTCACGCACCAGAGGAATAGGTCCTGTGACGCACTGGGCACAAAGACCTATATCGCAAAAGATCCACCCCCAGGTTTGGTCACTCTCAATGACGAGGGGCACTCATCCGATCAACAACACGCATGAAATCCTGCGCACCTTGTTCGCTGAGCGAGGCGAGAGCGCCCCCCGAGAATCGATCGTCGTCGGTGACATCTGCGATCCCACCGGGTGGCATTGCGAGTCGCTCATCATTGAGGCCCAGTTCCACTTCAGCAAGTACGAGACCAGCGAGGGGACCGTGGGAGTCGTCCGCGGCCATGGATCGACCAGAGAATTCCCAGTGCCATCGGGTCTTGCTCAGCATCCTCGCATCCAGATTGATCAATGCCAAATATTCCTGCTCACTGAGATAGAGGTTCGTGAGCTTTACCCGTTCGGGAAGTCCGCTCCGCTCTCGCACCTTTTGACCGAGCTTCCAGAGGACTTCGTTGTCGGATTGCATGCGCCTCAATCGCAAGCGGGTGTCGGTCAAATAATGATCAAGAATCTCTACGGGGTCATGTCGGACGCGCGGAAGTGCGTCCAGGAGCCACCGCTGCTCACGCTCCAATCGGGAGTAGCGACCTTCTCCCGGCACTCGAGACAGCACATTGTCATTATGGAGCAAGTTCCGAAGATCGTTCGCGCATTTGTCACGCGTGCTTCACGGAGACGCGCGCCGTTCGAGTTGTCACCTCCTCGCTGAAGAGCATGGCAATTGCGATTGTCGCTGGAACCTGTTTCCTATTCTTCGCCGCCACTGCTGGTGCAGACCAGGTCACTTTTGGGATTGTTCCCAGCCCTGACAATTGGGCGCTGGCCGACTCGCTGGCGGGCGTATCCTGCGTAAGTGCCGACATGTGTATGGCAGTGGGTACAACGGCTGATGACCCTTATCAAGAAAACGCTTCGGGGACTCTTGCCGAGCTTTGGAATGGGTCTGAATGGAGCCTTTCACCCAGCCTGAATCCGGAATTCGCCAAAGGGAATTCGTTCAGCGGCGTGTCATGCCCCGCAGTCGACGACTGTGTGGCCGTAGGGAGCGCCGAAGGATCCCCTCTGGTGGAGACTTGGAACGGACCAACTTGAAGCGTCTCGTTGGTGGACGAGAACAGCGGTGGACTGGCCTCCGTCTCTTGTCCGGACGTCAATGACTGCGTTGCTGTTGGAAGCTTCCTTGACAGATCCTATGGGGCATATGTTTCCTTCGCCGAGGTCTGGCTTCCTTGACAGATCCTATGGGGCATATGTTTCCTTCGCCGAGGTCTGGAATGGGTTGCAATGGACTCAGTATGACTTCTTCTATCCCGGGTATCAGCTCAACAGCGTGTCATGTGCTACCGCCAGTAAGTGTTTAGCGGTTGGCTCAATTGTGGAGTCTTGGAATGGCAGTTTCTGGAATCAAATTGGCACGGGCGAGTTCAATGGCGTGTCCTGCGTCGCCGTGAACGATTGCGATGTCACGGGAGAAGACGCACAGGGTGCGGATATTGAGTCATGGGATGGAAGCAGTTTCACGGACGCTCCTGTCGCAGAAGTGCCGGGGTCTGATCTGTTCTCAGTCTCTTGCGTCGGCAGCTTGGACAACTGCACCGCTGCGGGGACCTCCGACGAGGAGGTGCAGACTCTGGTTGAAACGGACACCGGTGGCGCGTGGGGCACCGTCTCGAGCGCCAACGAAGGAACAGGGGAAGCCCAGCTCCAGGGCATTTCCTGCACGGATGCGGGATTGTGCGAAGCGGTGGGCTATTACCTGGACGAACCGAGTGGAGACACCCAAACCTTGGCTGAGAACAACCTTGCCGGCCCTCCAGCCGAAACTCCTGAGGTCCCCTACGCGGTAGCTCTCCCTTTCTTCGGGTTGGCCGCGTGGGGCGTGTCGACCACGATTGTCCGCCGACGGAAGCGCCAACCAGATTCTCGTTAGTGGCCTGAATCCGCCCATGTGCAGGTCTACAGCGCACGGAGGAGTTGCGCGGTGGTCTTCGATCGGGCCGCTACCACAGCCGGCACCATGGCGAGCAGATTGGCCGCCACGAGCACACCTACCCCCAGCGCGGCCACCATCTCGACTGGCACGACGGATACCGGTACGGCACCCAGGTTGGTGGCGAAAGCCCGCCACACGGCCTGCCCTCCGGCCAGGCCCAAAGGGATACCGACGATGACCCCCACCGCGGCAACCGTGCTCGCCTGCCAGCACACCGTGGCCCCAACCTGACTCTTGACGAAACCGAGCGCCTTCAAGAGCCCGATCTCGCGCCGACGTCGAGCCACGCTGACCACAAGGAGGTGCAGGAGCGTTGCTGCGCCGAACAGAGCCAGCACGAAGCCGAGGATGAGCGGGAAGTTCACCGCTTCCCCGAAGTTGACGAGCGAGACCGGGGTATCGGGCAACTGGGCGATGCCCGGGTAGGAGCGGAGGTAGTGGGCGATGTCGGCCCGTCCCGCCCCACCAGGAACTGTGTTCACCACGACGACGAACTGTTCATTGGCGCGGTACGCGCTCAAACATGAAGTCTGCGCCGGTCCAGGCGGACAGAGGGCGTCCAGATAGCCGGCGAAGGTGAACGCCGCCCCCGTACCCAGGCCCCCGAGGCCGAAGTCGCTGGGAAAGGACGCCGTCCCGACGACGCGAAACGAAGCGGTGCGCGTGCCGCCGGATGGCACCTGGAAGGTGACATGGACCATGGACCCTAGGTGGGCATCCACCTGATGGAGCGTAGTGTCGCCGAGAGATATTTCGCCGTCGCCGGAAGGAGCGTGGCCATTGACCGTCGAAATCAGCAGAGGGCCGCGGACGGCCTTGCCTGCCACCGTAAGGACGCTGACCCCGTTGATCGACACCTCATCCCTCGTGCCGACCATGATCTCGGTGACGGCGTGATCGCTCTCCACTTGGGCGAGCTCTTTGGTCGGATTGCCCTGATTGCTCGAAAAGGTGATCTGGTAGTCCTGACCGTAAAGCGCGGGCGTCGCCGTCAGGTGCGAAAGGCTGGCGCCGAAGACTGCGGTGGCACAAAGAGCGGTGACTGCGATGACCGTGCCGAAAAGCGCGGTTCCCACCGGGACGGAAGCGGCACCCCGTCCCCGCTCCAGTGCGTGACGGATGCCGATCACCGCGCTCGGAGGAGCGCCGGTGGCGGCCAGATGAGCCACGATCGACGACCGCCGGAATTGGCTGTACGGGCTACCCCCGGCTCGGACGCGCGAGGCGCGTATCGAGGGCCACAGGCCCAGGACCACGACCACGACCACGGTGGCCAGCGCGCCAAGCAGGAGGATGAGGGGATCGAAGGCCAAACCGGGCGAGGGCTCGGCCAGGCGCGCTTCGCCGACGGGAGCAAGCGGGGACAGGGCGAAGGCGACTACGACGGCTCCGGCCGCTCCTGCGAGCGCCACTATGAGATTTCGTGTCGTGCCCAACGCGATGAGTTGGCGCCGCGGTAGACCGAGGGCCACCAGCTTTGGGTACTCCTCGCTCTCTACGATGCTCTGGCGGCCGAGTCCCTGCCCGACGACCGCCAGCCCAGCCAGCGCGGCAAATAAGGCGAGTATCCACCAACCCACGGCCTGGGGGTGGATCGACGCCGCGACGGCCTGAGCGGATGCGTCCTGGTTCGAGACGTATATGACGTGCAGGGGAGTGATTTCGGCTGCGAATCGGGGGAGATCGGCAGTCCCATGTCGGAGCTGGACGAGGTACACCGAGGCTTCCAGCGTCCGGTGGTTCACCGCACGGGCAAAGGCCGGCGTCGTGAACACGTCGTACTCGGGTCCCGTACCGGACGGGAACTCGAACTCGGCCGCTGCTATGCCTACGACGTGCAACGTCAGGGTCGGCCCGGTCGGTGCGACCGCCTCGTTGCTGTTGAGCGCCGCCCCTTGCGACGATGCGTAGAACGGGACGCGTAGGGATGATCCGACATGTATCCCGTAATCCTGTTGGAGCGTGAAGGAGGCCAGCACTTCGTCTGGCGAAGACGGGTCGGGCTTGCGGCCGGCGACCAACTTCACCACCCGGTCCAATGCCGTAGGCGTCAGCTCGTTGACGTAAAAATCAGAGGAGTTGATGACATGGGTACAGGCACACGTCGGTTGTCCGTACCCGGGAATGACGATGCTGGTGACGGAGGCGACACCGGGGAGCCGGGTCAGACTCGGCAAGGGCTTGTCATTGAAAATATAGACGTCATAACCGTGAGCGGCGACGAAGCGAGGGAAGGCCGAGGCAGTACGACGCCCGGCCGCCACGGCGGCCAGGGCCAGGCCTCCCACGACGGCGATGAGGACGACCAGGATCAGCCACGATCGCCACCGACGGCGCAACTCACTACGGAATACCAGCAAGACAGCGCCCAAGATCACCTCCCTTGCCCAGTGTTACTGGTCGATCGTCGGCCTCCAAGGAGGGCAGTACGTCAGACAAGTACGTGGCAGCACCAACGACCGCAACGAACTTACCCCTCGAGCCGGGAGCCTCCGTTCGGACCAGGCAGGCGAGCCGCGCGCATCTCTGAATGCTCTTCAGCTCGAGGGGCCAGACGTTACGTGTGCGCCTTGGCCCGCCGCCGTATCACTTGAGCAATGTAGGCGATTCCAAACAGGATCAGCAGGAAGAAGCCGACCAGGAACACAGCCCACGCAACATTGGACACGTTGTTGCGAAGCCCGTGTTGGTTGCCTCCTCCATACGCGATATTCGCAATTAGGAAAAGTACGATGTCTGACACGGCAATAATGATCAAGTTCCGACCCCTGACCACCTGGTCAAATTTCGCCGAGAGTTCGCTACTCATTGCGTCTCCTCCTTCATTCCTTGTTGACCTCAGCTTGCGGCCAGTGCAGGGAGCTTCCAAGGGTGATACCCGACCCTCGGCGATGGTGCTACCACTACCTCAGGCAAGTGCTCATTTGCGCGAGCGTCCCGTCCAAGCAATCAGGTCGCTCTCATAATCTGGAGACATGGTCGCCCAGTCACGAAGTAGACCAAGCAAAACGGCATAGCAGCTGCACATTGTGCTGATGGACGCGGCATCGGCAATTTGGCGTCGGCTATTGGTACCCGGTGAGATCAAGCTGTCGAAGCTCCACGCAATCTTCCAGGCCGCCATGGGATGGGAGGACTGCCACCTGCACATCTTCGAGATCGACGGCGAGCGTTACGGCATGCCGGATCCCGATTGGGAAGATGACGACATCGACGAAGATTCCGTGGTGTTCTCCGACGTGGTGAGCGGACGGTCCCGCTTCTTCTATGAGTACGACTTCGGAGACTCCTGGCGCCACGAGGTGGTCGTCGAGTCGGTGGATCCCGTCCCGGTGATCCTCAAGTTCGCCGTGTGCATCGACGGTCGGGGCGCCTGCCCGCCGGAGGACTGCGGGGGAACCAGCGGCTATCGCGACCTACTCGATTCCTTTGGCGACCCCCGCCACGACGAGCATCCCGGCTACGTGGATTGGGCGGGTCGCCCCTTTGACCCCGAAGCTTTTGACTTGTCGGTCGTCAATGCCGCTCTGCAGCGGGTGCGCTAATTCAGGAGCCTCAGCCGGGCACCTCCAAGAGGCTCTCACCAGGACTTTCCTGGGCAAAGCCCCCTTTGGATCGAGGCAACCTCGCGGCGGGCGTCGCCCGTCTGAAATCGAACATATGTTCGACTAGTCTCCAAGGCGTGATGCCGCGAGCGAGCGGGGCGACGATCCTTCATGCCGACCTGGACGCCTTCTACGCGTCCGTCGAGCAACTTTTGGACCCGTCCCTGCGGGAACGGCCCATCGCTGTGGGCGGCAGTGTGGTGCTGGCGGCTTCCTACGAGGCCAGGGCCTACGGCGTCCGGGCCGGCATGCCGGGCTGGCGGGCACGCCAGCTATGCGGCGACCTCCTCTTCGTCGGCGGTCACTTCCGCCGCTACCAACAATTTGGCGACGAGGTGGTGTCGGTCTTCCATGACTTCACCCCTCAAGTCGAGCGGGTGTCGATAGACGAGGCCTTCCTCGACGTAGCCGGCGCCGTCCACCTTTTCGGAGCGCCGACTGAAATCGCGGCTGCCGTCCGCCGAAGGGTGCGGGACGAGATCGGTCTGCCCTTGTCGGTTGGCGTGGCACGCACCAAGCACCTGGCCAAGGTGGCGTCACAGGTGGCCAAGCCCGACGGCCTGGTGGCGGTGGACCCAGCCGATGAGCGCGCATTCCTCGACCCCCTTCCCATCGGGCTGATATGGGGCGTCGGGCCCACGACAGAACGACGCCTCCACGAGGCCGGGATCCATACCATCGGCCAGCTCGCCGACACGGGAAGTCCGATCCTGGGGAGGCTGCTCGGCCAGACGACCGGTGCCAAGCTGCTGGCGCTTTCCGCCAACATCGACGCCCGCACGGTGCAGACGCCAGCCCGGTCCAAATCCATGGGCGCCCAGGCCGCGCTCGGACGCCGCCAGGCCACTCCGGAGCTGATCCGCGAGACACTCGGCTACCTCGCCGACCGAGTGGCCGGTCGCCTCCGCAAGGCAGATCTCGCCGGACGGACGGTGACCATAAGGGTCCGTTTCGTCCATCTGCGTTCAGTGACCCGGTCGATCACGCTGCCCGTTGCCACGTCGACGACGCTGACGCTGACTGAGGTCGCCGAGCAACTAGCCCGGTCAGCCATCGCCGACAACCAAGGGGAACGGGAGATCACCCTACTGGCCGTGTCGATCTCCAATTTGTGCCCGGAACATTCACTGCAACTTGAACTGCCTCTCGATATTCCCGGCCGGCGGCTGACCAAGGGCAACCGACCAGGGTCCGGGGTCGAATCCTGCAGATGGGGAGTAGATCGCTCCATCGACGCAATCCGGGAGAAATTCGGGCGGACCGCCGTTGGCTACGCCACTGCCGTATTTTCCGGTGCGGACCGGGTTCCCGAGGAGTTCCGCGAACTAGCAGAGCGGGCGCCTGGCGGTAGTCAAGAATGGGACTGAGATCATGGCAGGTACCGCTGAAATCCGGCGGTCCCAGACTTTCGGCGATGGCTGAGCCGCGTCCGGCAAGATGGGGACCGTGGATCTCGACTCTATTGCCGGGAAGCTGTACGGGGTGTCGCCCGAGGCCTTCACCTCCTCACGATCCGCCGAAGTGCGCGCGGCAAGAAGTGCAGGCAATCGTCAGCTGGCTGCCGCCGTCGCACAGTTACGCCGTCCGACAGTTGGAGCGTGGCTTGCGAATCAGCTGGCGAGGGAGCGCAAGGACGAACTAGAAGCCCTGCTTGACCTTGGAACTTCCATGCGCAAAGTCCAAGAGGCCGGGGATGGGCCCGAACTGCGCCTCCTGACTCGGCGACGCCGTCAAATGGTGGCCGGCCTCGTCTCGGAAGCGAGGAGATTGGCCCGCACGCGGAACCAACCACTCAGCGAGAACAGCGCACGCGAACTCGAAAATACGCTCGAGGCCGCAGTCGCTACTGCCGATGCGGCGAATGCTCTCCGTTCGGGACGCCTGAACGTCGGCCTGACCTACTCCGGCTTCGGGCCGCTGGACCTGGGTGCACCTCTCATCACCGAGTCGTCGGAGAGCACAGACCAGCGGCAGAGCTCCGCACCAGGATCGGCCGAAAAGCCGAAGACAGATAAACAGCCTTCGCCCGCGAGTAAGGGGCGGCCGCGACCAGAGGGATCGAAAACCGCTCGCCCACAACCTAAAGATGACTGGTCAAAGCTCAAACTCGACCTGGCGGAGGCTGAGCGAAAGGCAAAGAGCGCCGAAGATGTCGTCAAATGGATGCAGCAGGAGATGAATGACGTCCAAACGGAGCGCGACACGCTGAGGAGTGAAATCGTTGACGCCGAACGTCACCTACGAGAGACAAAGAGGAGGCTAGAGGAGGTCGAGCGTCGCCTGGTCGAAACGAAGCAAGCGGATAAGATCGCAAAGAAGGAAGCAATTCGTGCCAAAAGCCAGCGAAATAAGGCTGAGACGTCGCTTCATCAGGCAATGCCAAGTTAGTTGAGCTCACGACTTCGAGTACGACAAGCACGCCGACCTTCCCAGCATTCGGACCACTCGTCTGCTACAGCTGGGATGGGTCCGATCGCTCTCTGAGCATCCGCTGGCGGTCCTTGGCGCTGAGACGAGCGGGTTCCGTCGAATCTATGAAGTCGACGAGAGCATTTACGAACTGTTCCGGCGCTTCGATCTGAGGAAAGTGGCCCGCGCCTTCGATGATCACTAGGCGGCTCCCGGGAATGGCCTGGTGCGCGGCGTGCGCATGGCTCACCGGGATGATGTCGTCCCGGTCCCCCCAGATGATCAAGGTCGGCATCGGGGATGCCAAATACAGCCGATCCATCGCGCTCACCGTCTGACCGCCGGGGTCGATGACGGCCCTGACGGTGCGGACGAACGCCTGACGGTTCTCAGACTCGGCGAGCGAAGCGTAGGCGCTCCACATCTCGGTAATCCGACTCAGGCGGATACCTCGGTCGTTGATCGAGCGAAACAGGCTGTCTCCCCAGTTGCGGACGAACTTGGGGAAAATCACGGGCATCAAGTACTCGCTCCCCGGCAGCGTCATGAATCGGAGAATCCAGTTCACTTCTCGCCCGAGACCACCGCTGTCGACGAGCACGAGACGCTCGCAGAGCTCAGGATGCTGGTAGGCAAGTTGCATGGCCACCCCGCCGCCGAACGACTGGCCGACGACGGATGCGTGGTCGATATTTAGGACTTCGAGAAAATCACGGATCCCGCTGGCGAACGCGCCCAGCGAGTAGTCCCCGACAGGCTTTTCGGATAGGCCGTGGCCCATGAGGTCCGGTGCGATCACGGTAAAACGATCCGTCAGTCGGGGTATCACGTCCCGCCAGGTCCGAGAACTACCGGCGATGCCGTGGAGAAGCAGCAGCACGGGTCCGCTACCCTCCATTCGGTACGCCATGTCGTGACCGTGGATCGAGACATGCTGGATTTGGCCTTCCATGGGTACATCATCCCTCAACGGTGCGAGCAGACTTGCCGGAGCAGAACGAATCTCGACAGTACCCCCATATGTGTGCGTCACGAACACCGAAGGAGGAGCTATGTAGGAAACTTCTGAAGGTGATGCTGTGCGAGAGATGGAGGAACGGCCCTCCAGCGCCGGCCTGCGGGGGCAGGCGCTAAACCACCCTGAGCTGCGTTGGCTGAAGACCGTCGTGGTGAGCGTCAGGGAAAAGGCGCACAAAATGCGTCAGGTGGGGTCCAGGAAGACGTGCCAGGAGCGCCTGGTCGGGGTGACCCGCTCGGGCGTCGTTGTTGAAGCGTCGAAATGGGTTAGACGGTGCCAAAACCAGGGGGCCTACATATTCCCCTGGGACAAGCCTGGCGGATGCCCGCCGACTGGCCAGGCGGCACCCGGCGTGAAGGCGGCGTGAGCCTGGACTGCTGCTCTTGCACGGAACGTGAGAAGGCGAGCGTCGATACCGTGGACCGTTCACTTGGGCTCGTACAGCCACCCGGCCCCGACAGGGAGCGTGCCGAGGCAGAAACCGTAGGCACTGAGTACCGAGGCGACGTTCGCCGGCGGACCAGCCCGCAGTAGCTGTGAAGTCCCTGCTATCTGGAGGTGGGGGCGGAGCCAAGGGGCTGGCTCATCCGGAATGTGGAATCGATCAACTGGGGCTTTCCCCAGGAGGAAGAGAGGAAACATGCCAACGTCGCAAGTCAAGCCGTTCGACATTCCCAAGCAGATGGTGTGGGAGGCGTACAGACGGGTTGCGGCCAACGAAGGTGCCCCGGGAGTGGACGAGGAGACCCTGGACGAGTTCGAGTCCGATCTGAAGAACAATCTGTTCACGATCTGGAACCGCATGAGCTCGGGGTCGTTCTTTCCGCCCCCGGTCCGGGCTGTCGAGATATCGACAGCCCGGGCTGTTCGCCCAATGGAAGTGGGTCCGTGCCTATTGACCGACTGACGGATGAGAAGAGCCCGGTGACGGGAGACTGTCACGCCGGGATCTGTGGGAGCCGGGGGGTGCAATTCCCCCCGGCTACCCGACCCTCGAGGGGACGCTTGAGTTGAACGTTGCCGACCTACGCCGTTTTCCCCTTTACGACCTCACTAGTGACGTGAGTCAGAAATAAGTGGTCAGCTAGGAATTTCCTTTCCCATTCGCGCGTTCTTGTCGTTGTAAACGACGATAGGAGGCGCAATGTCAGTTTCATATCTCAAGCCCCTCGAGCTGACTGAGGAGGAACGCGCAACGCTGGAGCGCTGGGCCCGGCGACCGAAGAGCGCTCAAGCATTGGCACTTCGATGTCGGATTGTGTTGGCCTGCGCGGATGGAAAGACGAACTTGCAAGATTCGTCGCCGAGCGACTCGATGGGCTGCATGACGAGCCCCGTCCCGGGGCGCGGCGGAGACGGGTGGCGGCGATTCCGGCGTCGACATAAGAGACACCCGTATCCAATCAGAACTGACGATAAGATACAAGAGTCTCTAAAGGAGAAGGCTTGCCAAAAGCGTCAGCAGATCCGCGGCGTCACAGTGGCGGGAAGACCCGTCGGCGCGGCACTTTGCTCGAGGAGGCGCTCCTCGACGCCGCCTGGGAGGAGCTCCAGGCGGTCGGCTACGCCAATTTGACGATGGAGGCGGTGGCGGGTCGAGCCGGCACCAGCCGCGCCGTCCTCTACCGCCGGTGGCGCAGCCGCCCCGAACTGGTCATCGAAGCCATGCGTCGCCACCGACCCATTCTCTCTGGCGACGTTCCGGACACCGGCAGCCTCCGTGGCGACGTGCTCGCCCTGCTCACCCGCATGTCCTCCCGTCTGACCGAGGTCGGTCCCGAGACCGTCTATGGAATCTTGGGCGATTACATCGCCGACGCCGAGCGGTTCTCACGGGTCCAAGACCAGATGCTCCACATCGGCGCCGGAGTCATGGCGACGATCCTGAAACGCGCTGAAGAAAGAGGCGAGGTTCGACACGGCATCAGCCCGAGGGTCGCCACGCTTCCCACCGACTTGTTCCGCCACGAGCTGCTCCACACGCGCACTCCCCCATCGAAGCGTGCCATCGCCGAGATCGTCGACGACGTCTTTCTTCCTCTGGTTCAGGGGTGATCGCTCGCATCGGTCCCACACTGTCCAGATCGGCTGACCCAAGGACCACTCGAAGACTTACCTGCTTGCAACTGTTCATTCGCCCGTAGTCGGCCCGATTCGGGCACCCACCACGGCACCAGGGATCTGCTCAAGGTCGGGCGGAAGACCGCCCCACGCGGCAACATGTCAACTCACCGAAACCCGCGCCTCCACCAGGTCCAGGTGATGGCCCGGTACCCCGCACCATGTCCGCCAGTCGAGTCGGTGAACCTCTACGTCGAGGCACCCCGCATCCTGAAGGGGTTCGACATACGTCCGGGAGTCGAGGTCGACGATGCGGAGCCGGCCGCCGGGACGCAGAACTCTTACGGCCTCTCGCAGTGCCACCTTGCGTTCATCGGCATCACGAATGTTGTGCAGGGTCAGATTGCTGACCACGAGATCGAAGGAGCCGTCCGGAAACGGCAGCTCGCGAGCGTCGCCATCGAGCACCTCGACCCGGTCACGCACGCCCTCCACCACTGCATTGCGCTCGGTTATTCGCCTGCTGCCGGTCTGATCGCGCTGGCGCCAGACGTCGACTCCGACCGCCTTGCCCAAAGGGACCCTGTGCGCGGCGAGCATGAGGACCGCACCTCGGCCACAACCGATATCGAGCACCTGCTCATCGCCGCGGAGAGCGAGCGCGTCGAGGATCTCCGTCCAGATCGATCGCTTCCCCGGTCCAGTGGAGTAGAAGTAGCTCCCAGCGGAGCCCGTGATTGCCACGGCCGCCGACGCGGCGAGCGTCGCAAGATTGCTTCGGCGGTGACGCTGCTGCACGAAGGCCAGCGTCAGTGTGGTCAGCGCCGCTCCGTACACCAGAAATGGGATGACGCCGCCGTCCACGCCGTACTTGGCACGTGGTCCGGGTACGGCGTGGTGATGTCGTGCTACGGCATGTTGCGTAGAGGGTCACGGGAGTTAGCTTGCCACCCCACCCCAAACGATCACTCGGCTACGGAGTGCGCTAAATGCCCCAATCGGCCAGCCCGAGGACCACCCGAGGCCCTGACCTGCTTACAACCGTTCACCCCGCCCATAGTCGGCCCCTTCTGGATGGTCCCCGAAGGGGTCCGGTCGGGACGTTCTACCCTATGTCAGGGAGCTCTGATGCTGCACGATGGAAAATCAGTTCTCCTACGCGCGCACGATCTCGAAGAGGCAGGTGGGTGGTGGTCATCACGATTCCAACGGATGAAACCGGCAGGCCCGGACACCACGCTGCGCCCGATCGGGCAATTCGCCCGGTAAACGACTGGAGCGCCGCTGTCGAGGTTGAGAGGGTCACGAAGCACTTCGGCTCGACCCTGGCTCTCGACAACGTCTCGCTGTCCGTCGAACCGGGACGTGTGCTTGCGCTGCTCGGGCCCAACGGCGCAGGCAAGACCACACTCATCCGGATCCTGACCACATTGCTCACACCCGACGCGGGACAGGCCAGGATCGCCGGTCTCGACGTCGAGCGGGACGCCACGGCGATCCGGTCCCTCATCGGGCTCGCCGGCCAGTTCGCCTCGGTCGACGAGCTGTTGACCGGGCGAGAGAACCTTGAGCTCGTCGGCCTCCTGTACCACCTCGAGCGGGCCGAGTACCGGCGCCGGGCCCAGGATGCGCTGGAGCGGATGCTGCTCACGGACGCCGGTGACAAGCCGGTCAAGACCTACTCGGGCGGCATGCGTCGGCGCCTCGACCTGGCAGCCAGCCTGATCGGGCGACCGCCGATCCTGTTCCTCGATGAGCCGACGACTGGACTCGATCCCCGAACGAGGAACGATCTGTGGCAGTTCATCGGAGAACTCGTCGGCGAGGGCACCACCGTCCTACTCACAACGCAGTACATGGAGGAAGCGGAGCACCTGGCGGACCGGATCATCGTGCTCGACACCGGTCGCGTCGTCGCCCAAGGAACGGCGGATGAGCTAAAGGATCAACTCGGGGGTGACGTCCTCGAAATCAGGGTCGCCGACCCGGCCGATCTCGAGCGGGCCGCCACACTTGTGGCCCCGTTCGGCAGCACGCCTCCCCGCCTCAATGCCGACCTCAAGGAGGTCAGCCTCCCGGTTAAGGGCAGTGCGAAGGTACTCATCGCAGCCGGTCGGGCGCTCGACGACGGGGGCATCGCCCTCGATGATCTCGGGATCCGGCGGCCCTCGCTCGACGACGTGTTCCTGTCGCTCACCGGGCACCCGACGACATCCGACGGGCGCGCGGATTCCGGGGAAGGCGGAGGTGGAAGCAATGAGTGATCTCGCCGTGCAGCGACTCAGTGCCGAGACCGCCTCCATGACCCCAGGCTTGGCGCTTCGGGACTTCATGGGGATGACCAAGCGGAACCTGCTCCGCATCATCCGCACACCGCAGCTGCTGGCAATGTCGATCGCGCAGCCGGCGATCATTCTCCTCCTGTTCCGCTACGTGCTCGGGGGAGCCATCCACATCCCGGGCATCGATTACGTGGACTACGTCGTGCCCGCCATCTTCCTCGAAGCGGTGCTCATTGGCGGAATGACCACCTCGCTCGCCCTTGCCCAGGACCTCCAGACAGGCATGATGGACCGGTTCCGCAGCCTGCCAATGGCCCGATCAGCATTCCTGGCGGGTCGCACGCTCGCCGACCTCTGCCGAAGTGTTGTGGCGCTGTTCTTCATCATCGCCCTCGGGCTCCTCGTCGGATTCCGCTTTAACAACACCCTGGGCGCATGCCTCGCCGGCATCGGGTTGATCATCCTGTTCGGCTACGCGTTCATCTGGGTCTATGCGGCAGTGGGCCTGGCGGTCAAGGATCCGCAGACGGCCCAGATCACCGCCATGCTTCCGATGTTCATCCTCTTCTTCGCCAGCTCCGCCGTCGTGCCCGTGGCCACGATGCCCGGTTGGCTCCAGCCCTTCGCCCGCAACCAGCCGGCCAGCGTCGTCATCAACTCGGTGCGGGCACTGTTTGAGGGCGGGCGGCTTTCCCCGGATCTGTGGCAGGCAATCGTCTGGTGTCTGGGCATCTTCGTGGTCTTCTTCTTCGTCTCGCTGAACCTCTACCGTAAGGCGGAGGCGTAACTGGGCAGCTGCTCCGATGCGGTGACAGCCATCCGCTGTTGAGAACTTCCTGGCGCAATCGGCCGGTTGCAGCGGGCGGCCCAGGGTGCCCAGAAAGGCCGGGTCACGGACACACTTTTCAGAGCTCTGACGGCCGACTGCTTGCTCAGCGCTAGCGGTTGGAATGGTTCCGTCGGATTGTCCGCCCGAACACCCTGCGGAAGCGCCAGCCCTACGGATCTGTCGTCCGATGGGTGCCCCAAAATGCGCGAGCCACATGACTCGTGACCCTGCCACCGAACGCCGGCCTCGTGACACGCCTTCGCGGTTCCATGGCCGAAATTGCTACCTTTCGCGAGCGGGGTCCGCCCCCCGACTTCCAGCCGGCGGGCCGTCCCAGTGACGGAACGCCGTGTGAGTGTGGAAGACGGACATGAAGCTGCGCGGCGTGTCATCAAAAAGTCGGAAAACCAGTACGACTTGATAGTAACGACCTGAGTAGTACGCACCTAGGTCGAGACGTCTCCTGGGGCGGGTCGACGTGTATTTCGCGCGGCTGCACCGCGGCACCCATGAATCCGACGAACCAACGAGGCAGGCAGCGCAGCTCACAAAGCGTTTTCAGCATGAATACACCGGTAGACGATCCGAGCTTCACCGCGCCCACATTGCTGACAAAAGCCGCCTATCCTGGGCCTCTTGAATGCGGAGTCCGCCGAATGAGGGCAATCGCCAGAGGCCTGTCTTTCCCTTGAAACGGAGAGTTTTTTGATGCACGAAGCATGGGTGCTCTTTGCCTCCCACGTCCACTGGGTGGGGTGGAATCTGATCCTCGCCTTCGTGCCGCTGGCGATCGGAGCGAGTTTGTTTCGAGCCGGCAACCGGCGCACCGTTGGCTGGTGGCTGGGCTTTGCCCTCTTTGTTGCCTTCTTGCCGAACGCGCCCTACGTGATGTCGGACCTTGTGCATCTTCCGGCGGACGCGAGAGCAGCCTCGTCGATGAAGGTCGTTCTGCTCGGGTTGCTTCCTTTGTACGCCTGTTACATCCTGGCCGGTTTGCAGGCGTACGTGCTGAGTCTGGGACTATTGCGCAGGTACATGAGGAGACGGGAAGCAGAAGAGATTTCTCGTAGCTGTTGACGTCGTAGCTGCCTTCTGCACTGCTGTTGGGGTCTTTCTTGGCAGGGTCGACCGCGTCAATTCCTGGGATCCTCTGCTTCATCCGGAAAAGATGTGGTCGGCATTGCTCTCGCTACCCGGGCACTTGCCGCTCATCTTGGTCACGACCTCGGTGATTCTGATTGCGGCAATGGTGGTTTGGATTGCCGATCTGTTCGCTCTTCGAGTCGGGAGGTGGCTCGTATCTCAGCTGTCTGCAAACCCGTAAGCGGAAGGGCAATCGGTACTGCGCAGGCGAATGCTCTGAGCAGTGTCCGAGTGTCCGCATACGATGGTCATCCGGCGACCCGGGGCCAGTCTTGCCGAAGCAAGGGCATCCCCAAAGGCCCACACCCATTCCCGGGCGATCACCGACGGTCTTCGGCAACCGACGTTCCGGGCGTCGATCCGATCGGCGTCTTCGGGACCCCGAGGTGTTCCCGTCAGCGCCAAGTGGTGATGCGCGCCGGACGACGCTTCGTGGCCGGCGTGGCTCCTGCCGGGTAGCCGACCACCATGGGCAGGGCTGCGATCCACCCTTCCTCCACTTCGAGCTCGGCCTTCACCTCGGGCAGTTGGAGGATCGGCAAGGACAACCCGATCGGACAGGTCCCAAGCCCGAGCGCCAAGGCTGCCAGCATGAGGTTCTCGCCGGCCAAATAGCAGTCCAGCACTCCGTGCACCTCCGTGGCGTAGATGACGATGAGCGTGGGTGCGCCGTGGAAGAGGTCGTAGCCGGGTTCGGCAACGGCTTCACGCAGGTGGGCCAGCGACGGCAGTCCCGATCCCAGGACTTCCGGTCCCGGCGGCTCTGCCAGCAGCAATTCCTTGGCGCCCTCGGCGAGGCGGTCGAGGGTCGACCGGTCGTCGATGACCGCGAATGCCCAGGGCTGCTGGTTCACCGCGCTCGGCGCCAAGATGGCCAGGTCGATGAGGTATTGGATCACCGGCCTGGGCACCGGCTCCGGGAGGTAGTTGCGCACCGCACGACGTTGCGCGATGGCGTCGAGGACCGACAACTCCGATACCGGGATCGCCTCCGGGTTCATAGGGGCCCCGAACTCCTTGTTGCGTCCCCGTGATTCACGAAGGCGTTTTGCCGTGTGAAGCGCTGCGACTGCCGGAGAACTTCCTCGGGTTGGCCGTCGGGGCGGTGCCACGACGGCGGGAACATCGTGGCGAGGAACCCCGTGCCCTTCTCGATCAGCTCCTCCTCACCGAACGAGGGCTGCGCGTAGTTCTCACGGATAAACTCCCGGGACGTGGCGCTGCGCACCCGTCGAATCGCCGCAAGAGTCGCTTCATCATCGACGATGATGATCTCGAAGATGTGCATGTTGTGCGCGGTGGGTGCCCAAGGTGCGCCCTCACGCATCGCCCGGAGATCGGACTCGCTGGGACGACGGCCGGGATCGACTTCCGTTCGTTCGGAGTGTCGCCTGCGGATCACCGCGCCGACGGTGGCGAAGTCGCTGAATCCATTGACGTCCGTCATGCCACCACCATGTCTTGGAGCCTCGCATCGAGGCGACGTTCCCACTAGGGTCCAAGGTCCCACGACTTGCCGCCTGCTCACCGCCATGCCCGGACCGGCATCGATTATCGAGACGAGCGGTCCCGGGACCGAGAGCGACAGGGTGCGGTCAGGACGCTCCAGGCGATCACTTGGGAGCCCGCACAATATGCTCCTTTCGGATGAGCCGGGCAGGTCCATGCCGGCTGGAGCCAGTCCACTCGTACCGCTACCGCTACCTGATCGACGGACAACCGTGGGAGAACGCCTGGCACGCCAGCTCCGACGCGCCCAACCCGTACGGCGAGGACTCGGTCGTCGTCGTCGAATAGTCGTGGCGCCACACGTGCGATCCCGGCGAGGTCGCCGGACAGTGACGGACGACGTCGGCACCGGGGTCGGCACGCACGCTGCCCAGCAGGCGACAGACGCGCCAGCCGGCCGGGCCTGAGCGCGCAGAGGCATCGGTGGCCCGGTCGAACGACGCTGTCGCCGAGGCGTTGCGCGAGTTCGCCGAGCTGCTCTCGCTCGCCGCCGAGGACCCGTTCCGGGTGCGCGCCTACGAGAAGGCGGCCCAGGCAGTCGCCGAGTATCCCATCGCCGTCGACGGGCTCGACGTGAAGGACCTCGACGCCATCCCCGCCGTCGGCGCGCACATCGCCGCCAAGATCCGCGAGCTGCTGAGCACCGGGCGCATCGGGGATCTCGACGACCTGCGGTCGCGGGTCCCCGCGGGGCTGCGCATCCTGCTGGACGTGCCGGGCCTGGGCCCCAAGCGGGCCCGCCAGGTTTACGAGGAGCTCGGCATCACCTCGCTCCCCGAGCTCCTCGACGCCTTGCACGACCAGCGGCTCCGCGCGCTCCGGGGCTGGGGTCGGACCAGCGAGGAGAACCTCCGGCGCGCCATCCACCTGGCCCAGCAGGCAGGGGCGCGCATGCAACTCGGTGTGGCCCTCGACATCGCCGAGGAGCTCGTCTCGGAGCTGCGGCGCTGCCCGGCCGTGGAGTTCGTCACCTATGCCGGGTCGCTGCGCCGCATGTGCGAGACCATCGGTGACGTCGACCTGCTCGTGGCATCGTCCCGGCCGGCGGAGGCGATGGAGGCGTTCGCCGCCTCGCCGCTGGTGGCGGAGATCGCGGCGCGCGGGCCGACGAAGTGCACGGCGTACACGACCAAGGGCGTCCAGGTGGACCTGCGGGTGGTGGCCCCGGAGGTTTGGGGGGCGGCGCTGCTCTACTTCACCGGTTCCAAGGCGCACAACATCCAATTGCGCCGGATCGCCCAGCACCTGGGGCTCAAGCTGTCGGAGTACGGGCTCGAGCGCACCGACGACGGCGTCACCCTGGCGGCCCGCACCGAAGAGGAGGTCTACGGCGCTCTGGGTATGGCCTACATCCCTCCGACCCTGCGCGAAGAGCGCGGCGAGATCGAGGCCGCCCAGCGGGGCGACCTACCCGGGGTCGTCGAGGTGACCGACATCAGGGGTGACCTGCACGTTCACACCGACCTCACCGACGGGCTCGCCTCGCTCGAAGAGATGGTGGCCGCCGCCCAGCGGCACCGCTACCGGTACTTTGCCATCACCGACCATGCGCCGCTGTTGCACATGGAGCGTATGACCAGTGAGAAGGCGCTCGAGCAGCGCCGGGTGCTCCGGGACCTGCAGACGCACACCCACATGACCCTGCTGCACGGCTCGGAGCTCAACATCCAGCCCGACGGGTCGCTCGACTGGGACGACGAATTCCTCGCCGGCTTCGACGTGCTGGTCGCCTCGATCCACTCCCACTTCACCATGGGTCGCGACGAGATGACGGCGCGCCTGGTGCGCGCTGTCGAGCACCCGGCCGTGAACATCATCGGCCACCCCACGGCGCGGAGCATCGGCCATCGCCCACCTATCGAGTTCGACGCCGTGGCGGTGTTCGACGCGGCCGCCCGGGCGGGCACGGCGCTCGAGATCAACTCCTTCCCTGACCGCCTCGACCTGAATGACGAGCTGGCACGCCTGGCCCAGGACCACGGGGTCGTCCTCGCCATCTCCACCGACGCCCATGCCACCAGGCACCTGGACAACATCCGCTATGGGGTGGCCACCGCACAGCGGGCCTGGATCCGCCCCGAGAACGTCATCAACACTTGGCCCGTGGGTAGGCTCAGGGCTTTCCTGGCCAAGGGGCGCCGACCATGAGCCGCACCCGCGTCCCAGCGCCGGTCCGGGCCGCCACCGCCGAGACGTCCACCGCCGAGACGTTCACCGAAAGGACACGACATGACCGCTGAACGCGACAGGCCTGAGGCCAATGAGGCCGACGTGCTCGAGCAGTCCCTCCCGGTCGAGGAGCACGAGATCCTCCAGCCCGCGGGGAACCGGGACGAGGCCTCGGAGGCCGACTTGATCGAGCAGTCCATCGAGGTGCCGGTCGATGACGAAGAAGAGCTCGATTGACGCTCAGCCCTTGACCACCCCCAAGGGCAAGAGGCGCGCCACGGGGCGGGCGAGGCCGGCCCGTTCGCAGGTGGCCACCACCTCGTCGACGTCCTTGTAGGCGAAGGGCGCCTCCTCGGCCAGCCCGCGCGCCGACGCGGCGCGCACCGCGATGCCCTCATGCTCGAGCTTCCTGCGCAACTCGGGGCCCGAGATCCGGCGCCTGGCGGCGTGGCGGCTGAGGATGCGCCCCGCGCCGTGGCAGGCGGAGGAGAACGCCCCGCCCGGCGAGACGCCGGCGAGAACGTACGAGGCCGTGCCCATCGACCCGGGGACGAGCACCGGTTGGCCCACGGCGCGCAGTTCCTCGGGGAGCTCAGGGTGCCCGGGGGGCAGGGCACGCGTCGCCCCCTTGCGGTGCACGCACAACAGCCGCCGCTCACCGGCGACCTCGTGGGACTCCAACGAGGCGAGGTTGTGCGAGACGTCGTAGAGCAGGTCCAGGGTGCCCGTGGGCGCCGCGGCGCCGAAAGCGTCGCGCACGGCCGCCGTCAGTGCCTGGCGATTCGCCCGGCCGAAGTTGGCGGCGGCGGCCATGGCACCGAGATAGGCGCGGCCCTCGGGGCTCTCCACGGGAGCGCAGGCCAATTGGGCGTCGGGGACCTCGATGCCGTAACGGTGCATCGCCGCCCGCATGACCGCCACGTGGTCTGAGCAGATCTGGTGGCCCAGGCCGCGCGACCCGCAGTGGATCATCACGCACACCTGTCCCCGCCGCAGGCCGAAGGCCGCTGCGGCGGCCTCGTCCAGCACTGCATCGACCACCTGCACCTCAAGGAAGTGGTTCCCCGACCCGAGGCTGCCCATCTGGCGCCACCCCGGGCCCGGGCGCGGTCCTCCACGGCACCGGCGTCGGCCTCCACCCCGACCTCCCCGACCGCGCAGCGCGCCAGGTCGGCCTCGGTGCCGAACCCGGCCGCCACCGCACGGGGGGCGCCGTGCCGGAGGATGGCGGTGAGCTCGGCCTCGCCGTTCAGCGACCACACGCCGCCGGCGCCGAGGCCCGTGGGGACCCTCGCGTCGAGCTCGTCCATCACCGCCCCGAGGTGCGGCGCGAGCTCGGTGGCGTCCAGCGGCGACACGAGGAGGCGCACCCCGCAGGAGATGTCGAAGCCCACCCCGCCCGGCGACACCACGCCCTCGCGTCCGACGTCGGTGGCGGCGACCCCGCCGATGGGGAACCCGTACCCCCAATGGACGTCGGGCATGGCGAAGGAGGCGACGACGATCCCCGGGAGGGTGGCCACGTTCGCCACCTGCTCGAGCGCCTCCTCCTCGGCGACCTGGGGTAGGAGCGACTGCGAGGCGTACACCACGCCGGGCACCCGCATCGCCCCGGTGGGGTTGATGCGCCACCGGTCCGGGCCGTCGGCGACGAGCCGGCGTGGCGGGCTCACAGGTCGACCACGACCTTGCACCGCCAGGTCCCCCCGTCCACGCCGAACTTGAGGCCGTGCCACGACACGCCCTTGGGGATCGGCCCGACGAGGATGACCTCGTCGGCGTCGACGACCTCCATGTCCCCGGCCACCCCGCCGTCCTCGGCCTCGGCCAGATGGACGCGCACCGGCACTTTGCCGAAGACGTCGACCGTGTAAATGACGTCCTCAAGCAGGCTCACCAGCAGGTCGGGGCCTGGGGCGGTCTCCAGGGCCACCGGGATCACCGTCGTGGCGGGGGACGTCGGGCACCTCGGCGAACACGCTCACCAGCGCGCCGACGGCCTCCTCGAGACAGCCGACCCGGTCGGCCCCCCATGCCTCGATGATGCAGTCGGCGGTGTGGGCGGCGAGGCGGGACCCCCGCTCCTCGGGCACGTGGCCCGACACGTATCCGGTCGTCGTCACCGGGTACCCGCCGGGGCGTGGGGTGGAGCCGTCGGCACCCCGTGCGCCAGTGCGGTGCAGTCCCGCCCGCCAGGGCAGGCCCCGAACCCCCCGCGATGGGCGAGAGCGACGCGCACTAACGCGCCCTCGAGGTCACGCGGGTCCACCCCGGCCGCCCCGGCCAGGGCGCGGAGCGACCCGAGCGGGTCATGGGCGCGGTCGTCGACCAGGCCGAGGTGGAGGGCGCACGCCGCAGCGCGCCCGTCGAGCGCCGGCGCGGCCAGCGGCCACACACCGCGCAGCTCGCGCAGGAAGATGCCGACGGTGACCGGCCCCCAACCGGGCAGGTCGTCGAGTGCCTGCTCGAGCTCGGCCGGCGTGCCCAGGCCGTCGGGGATGGCGCACACGCGCCCGCCGTAGCGCTCGACGAGCACGTCGCACAGATCGTGCAGGCGCGTGGCCGTCTTGAAGTCGTAGCGGGTGTACCCGCCACGGTCCAGCAGGGCGACGAGGTCGTCCCAGGAGAACGCCCGGGCCATGGCGGGCGTCACCCCAGCCTCGTCGAGCACGTGGAAGGTGCGCTCAGCCACTGTGGTAGGGATCCGGGTGCCGAACAGGGTGGCGGCCATGAACCACCGCTCGATCTCGGCGTCCCCGGCTCCGACGTCGATGCCCAAAGAGCGCGAGAAACGCCCGCCACACGCCACAATCCTCCGCGCCAGCTCGACGCGCGACGTGCGGGCGCTGCGTGCCGGCGCTGCGGAGTCGGGGTCCATCAGGCCATCGTCGCCTGTGCCGGGCCGTCGCACCAGTGCCTAAGGTCACTGACCGAGAAGATCCGGTCTCTGATCGAAACGACCCGCGTGCTCGTGCCGGGATCCCCTACGGGACAGAGAGTTGGCGTGCCGGGTCCAACCGCTAACGCCGCGCTAACCCGCTCCCTCCGGCACCCTGGGGGCACCCTCGGCCCGCAACGGCGCGCGCATTATGGGACAGCTATCCAAGCGCAGATCGCCGATTACGCGCCTATTCTCGAGAGCCAACGCGCTCGATTCCTCCGCTGTTCTGTGCGCACCGGGGCGATGGCGCGGGCTCGTCTTCGCCGTCGAGAGGGCTTCAGGTCACGCAGTCGCAAGGTTGCCGGCGACTGATTACTGCAAAGACCCTCACTTCTTCATGATCTGAGATAGCTGACTGGCAGGCTGTCGCGCACGAGATACCCCGACATGCTTGGCTGCTTCCAGAGGGGATTCTCCGATTGCCATATGGATTACCGTTTGACCCTTGAGCCGGGCTTCAGTCGGTACAAAGATCGCGAGCAAAACGCCCAGGCACTCCGGAGCTTGCTCTCGCTTCGCCGACTCGGCGATGATTTGAACATGGCTTCCCTCCCGGTGGTCCTCGTGCTCTTGGTCTTCGTCGCCGGGTCTGGGGCCACGTGGATCGCTGGTGTCGAACTTGCGAAATCAACAGATGAACTTGATAGACGGCTGAAAATCGGGGATGCGCTCGGTGGGATGGTGCTGCTCGCCATCACCGGAAGTCTCCCGGAGTTGGCAGTCACCATTTCAGCGGCGGAGTCGGGCCACCTTGGCCTGGCTGCCGGAAACCTGATCGGCGGCATCGCCACAGCAACGATGGTCCTTGTCGTGTGTGATCTTTGTGCGACAAGACCACTGACGTATCTTGTCGGGTCGCTTGTGCCGGTTCTCGAAGGACTGCTTGTAGTGCTCACGATGTCCATCGTGATTATGGGCGCTTTGTTGCCAACATCGGTGAGAATTGCTGGGCGCCTCAGTCCAGCGTCACTTGCGATCGTGGTTGTCTGGGTCGGTGGAGTCTGGGTGCTAAATCGGACGCGGTCGCACCCAAAGTGGGAAGTGACGATGGTAGGTAGCCAGCCCGGTCGACCTCATCGACGCGTACGCCATCCGGTCGCGGACGCAGCTCGTGCAAGGAACTCAACTTTGCGTGTCGTAACGGTGTTCGGCGTTTCCGCAGTGGTGACGCTGATTGCCGGTGTCGCGCTCGAAATCAGTGGCAACGAGCTGGCAAACCGCGCGGGGATCAACGGAGTCGTGTTTGGCGCAACAGTGTTGGCGTTGGCGACGGCATTACCGGAGATCAGCTCGGGGATCGAGGCTGTGCGCCTGGGTGACCACCAACTCGCGGTTGGCGACATATTTGGCGGCAACGCGTTTCAACTTTGCCTGTTCGTGGTGGCAGATCTTGTAGCGGCGAAACCGGTACTACCGACAACAGGAGCGGAGAACGGATGGCTTGCTGGACTTGGCTTGGCATTGACCGTGGTGTACATCGGCGGTGTGATCGTGCGTCCAACGCGACCACAACGTCTGGGGCCGGATTCGATCTTGGCGATTCTCATTTACGTTGTCGGAATCGTCGGGCTTCTCCGGTTAGCCAACTGACGGCTGCTTCGGCGTAGACATCTTCAGGCCGGAGGAAGAGTGGTCGCGCCCCCGGTTGTCGCACTCAATCGGCTCGGGGTGGACTTTGCCCCGTTCTGAGCGCGCGAATGAACATCGGAACTAATTCCGGCAACAGTTGCGTGCGACGGAGCTGCCACTTCCCTGACCCTTATTTGGGGACGGGACGACATGTCTGCGGTGGCAGCGCCAGAGCGTCGGCACGACCGAACAGAACGTCGCCCCGAATGTCGAGGCGCCTGGACGCGGGCCCGAGCGCGTATCGACGGATCTGCGGAACGGCAAGTGCCCCCATACGCGCGTCGGTCAATCGTGCTGAGGGTGCCCCCGATAACGCCGGGCCGAGGTCAGCCGTACGGCACCAACGGGTCGCCTGTTTGCACCTGTCAAACTAGATTTGTAGTGGCCGAACTCACGACCTCCCCGATGCGCGACGCCCGGTGAAAGAATGAATCGACCCGCTCTCGTTACAAGTGGTTACTAACCGATGTAAGCGGAAATTGGACCCACGGCGTCATCGATCTTGAGAACTGGAGTGACGGTGAATGTCATGTACTCCGAGTACAACAAGACGTCTGCGTAGGCCGAAGTAAAGTCGTCGTTCTCGGCGATGGTGAAGCCTCCAGTGCCATCGGCCCGTACGTAGTGTGCGATCTC
>JBEKWB010000020.1:0-48198 GCA_049513455.1 Acidimicrobiales bacterium | reverse complement strand
CTCGACAACCTCCTCTCGGCCCATGTGCTCGCATCCGACGCCATCGTGGCCGAGCAGCCCGACGCCCAGGTGGCTTGCAACACGAGCTCGTCGTCGATTTACGAGAGCGATCGGCTCGTGACGGACCTCCTCTTGCTGCGCGCCGCGGGTATACCCCCCTCCGACGTCGACCGTTATGTCGACGAACGCCGCGCCCTGCACGACGCCGCGTTCACCCCGCAGCACGCCGGGGAGTACGCGTTGCGCCGCGTCTATGCCGCACTGAGCCCGTACGGCACCAACCGGGGAGCGGGCGGCGGCCCGCTCTGGGCGCGGCTGCGCGCCACCACGCGCCGGCCCCTGCCGCGTCGTGTCGTCGATGTCGTGTACTCCTCGCCGCAGGAGCGCACCGTGGGCGCCGTCGGCTTCAACTGGTACGACCCCGTCGCCAGTCACGCCGTGCGGATGCCCGGCCGGCGCCTTCCCGACGGCGGTCGTAGCTGGACGGTGGGCCGGGCCATCTGGGACGTCCCCGCTGACCCGGCCGGATTGCGGGCGTGGTGCCGGACCGAGTCCGCCCTCCGTCCCGGCCTCCCGCTCTGGGTGATGGAGAACGGCATGGCGACGCGCGTGGAGGGCGATCGCGCCGTGCCGCGCCAGGACGGCTGGGATCGTCCCCGCTACATCCGGGAGCATTTCGCCGCGCTGGCCGACGCCGTGGCCGACGGGTCCCCCGTCACCGCCTACGTGCACTGGTCGTTGGTGGACAACTACGAGTGGGGCAGCTACGAGCCGCGTTTCGGGATCTTCGGCATGGACAGGAGCGGCCCGTCCGGCGCCGTGCGCTGGCTCGACACCGATGCTGCGGGTGACGACTCGGCCGGTGCCTTCACCCACGCCGTGCGTGCCCTTGCATCGGGGGATCGGCCGGCGTCCGGCGGGCCGGCCTGAGTCGGGCCTCTCGGTGTACTCGGGCGCCTAAGGCCGGACGGACTCCTCGGCTCCATCGGGTCGCTCCCTGCGCCGCCGGCGGAGGGAGAGGAAGGCGATGACGACGACGATGAGGCCGAGCAGCACGTCGGACGCGAGGCCCGAGACGTGCTCCACCTTGGTGTAGGCGTGGCCCACGAAGTAACCGAGCAGGCAGTAGGCGGTTCCCCAGAGAATCCCGCCCGCCGCGTTGGCGGGGAGGAAGATCCGGTACGGCATGGAGGACATGCCGGCCAGGCCGGGGATCACGGCACGGAGGAAGGCGGTGAACCGGCCGACGACGACGGCCAGGGCGCCCCGGCGGTTCAGCTGATCGAGCGCCGCGTGCAGGAGGTGCTGGCGGTGCCGGAGCAGCCGCGTGTCGAGCAATCGTTGGCCCCACTCCCGGCCGACGAGATAGCCGACCGCGTCACCGCCGATGCCGCAGGCGACCACCACCACAATGAGGGTCACGATGTTGACGTGGCCCCGGGACGCCGCGACGCCGCCCAGGATCACTGCGGTCTCTCCGGGAAAGACGAAGCCGATCAGTATGGCGGCCTCGGAGAAGACCAGTGCACCGACCAGCGCGTAGGCCTCCCATCCGTGCAGGTTGAGGAGGGGGTCGAGAAGGTGGCTGATCACGGCCCGAATCGTCGACGCGCTGGCATCCGAGCCCGCCGCCTAGCCGCGCTCAACCCCACTCATTGACGGTGTGCAGAACGTGGGGGCGTGCCGTGAGCTGGCGCCAGCGATTCTCGACGCGGGCCATGAACTCCTTGCCCGCGGCGAGGTGGGTGAGGATGTCGCTCTGGCCCTGTGGGCGGGCCAGCATCCAGCTGTGGCCCCCGGGCACCCACTGCACCGGAGCCCGGGCCGCACTGGCGAACTCGGTCGCCGCCCCCCCGGGAGTGATGCGGTCGAAACATCCCCACTCGGTCAGGATCGGCATCTCCTGCGCCGCCAGCGCGCGCACCTCGCTGCGCTGGTCGATGGACATGAGCAGGCTGCCGATGGGCAATGTCTGGCCGGCCGTGCGGACATTGTGGCGCATGTCGGGCAGGACGGATCGCACGGTGGAGAACAACCGGCCGATGAACAGGTCGGGGAGATCGCCCACGACCGCGGCGCCCAGGTCGATCAGGGGGGCGACGTTCGGTGCGAACGGTGCGAGCACCGTGGAGACGATGCCGTGCCGCTGCTTCCATGCCGGCGTGCTGACGCCGTCGCGATAGATCAGCCCGAGGGTGAGCCCGGGGTGGTCGTGGACGAACTGGACGGCGACCGCCCCGCCCATCGAGTGGCCGAGCACGACGACGGGGGCGGCGTCCACCTGGTGCAGGACGGCCCTGATTTGATTGGCCAACATCTCTATCGACACGTCATGCCAGTCGAGCGGATCGCTTCCGCCGAAGCCGGGCAGGCTGGGGTTGATGACACGCCAGCCGAGCTGTTCGGCCAGACGCGCGCTCTCCCTCCAGTACATGCCGCCACCGGCGAAGTAGCCATGGACGTTCACCGCCCAGATCGGTGGGGTACCCGGGCCGTCGGGCCCATGCGCCCCGACGTTGTCAGACACGGCGAACTGCAACAGGCGACCCTCGACCCGCATAGAGCCGGGCTGCATGCGGATCGTCGGGGTCTTGCGGACCTTGCGCTCGTACTGGTCGCGGATGAAGCCCAGGCCGAGCGGGGGATGACCGGCGTCGGCCAGTTCGACCGGGGAGGGCCCGTCGGACGGGGCCATGAGGGCGCCGGAGATCTGCAGCTTGTCCACCGGCTCTGGCGTCGCGCTGCCTCTTGGAAATCCCAACCCCATGTGGACACCTCGGTCACGCGCCGTCCAGGGCGCAGGAATCACCCGACACCGACAGAACCCCTCCGCCTATACCCCACCGTACCCGACCCCGTGCCTGGCCCATACGGGCGCGCGTGCAGCCGGGCGGGCGGGCTGTCACGATGGGCAGATGAGTGCTGACGTGGTCGTCCGGGGCGGAACGGTGATCGACGGGACGGGATCTCCCGGTCAGGTGGCCGACGTGGCGATCAGCGACGGACGGATCACGGCGATCGGCTCGGGACTGCGCGGTTCCCGCGTGCTCGACGCGTCCGGGCAGATCGTCGCCCCGGGGTTCATCGACATCCACACCCACTACGACGCCCAGGTCTTCTGGGACCCGTCGTTGACCCCCTCCTCGTCTCACGGCGTGACCACCGTGGTGGCGGGCAACTGCGGGTTCTCCATCGCCCCGGTGCTTCCCGCAGGGGTCGCGCTCTTGGCCCGCACGCTGCAGCACGTGGAGGACATGAGCTTCGACACGTTGTCGGTCGGGGTGCCCTGGGACGAGTTCGAGACGTTTCCCGAGTACCTCGACGCCGTCGCCCGCCGGGGTACGGCCCTGAACTTCGCCTGCTACGTGGGCCACACGGCCGTGCGGATGTACGTCATGGGGGAGGAGGCGTACGCGCGCGCGGCCACACCCGGGGAGATCGCCCGGATGCAGTCGGTGGTGGCCGAGGCCATGGCCGGGGGTGCGGCCGGGTTCGCATCGAGCGCGTCCCCGACGCACAACGGCGACCAGGGGCGCCCGGTGCCGTCACGCGTGGCCGATCTGGCCGAACTGCGCCAGCTTCTCGAGCCGGTGCGCCGGGGTGGGCGCGGCGTGGTGGCATTGCTGCCGGGAGGGGTGATCTCGCACCAGGAGGTGTTCGCACTCCAGCGTGAGATCGGTCGCCCGTTCACCTGGACCGCGCTGCTCACGGTGAAGGACTATCCCTACCACCAGAAGGTGATGGCCGAGCACGATGCCGCCTGGGCCGAGGGCGTCGAGGTGTGGCCCCAGGTCTCCTGTCGCCCGCTCGTCTTCCAGATGAATCTCTCCGAGCCCTTCACGCTGAACGCGCGCCCGTCGTTCGCGGCGCTGATGGGGCAGTCGCACGCGCAGCGGACGGCGGCCTACCGCGATCCGTCCTGGCGGGCGCGGGCGTGGGAGGACGTGAGCGGGACGGGGGGAGCGATCCCGGTCAACTGGGACAACATTTCGGTGGCCCACTCGACGTCCCATCCCGAGCTCTCCGATCGACCGCTGGTGGGCCTGGCCGGGGAGAGGGACTGCACGCCGCTCGACGTCATGCTGGACATCTCGCTCGACGACGACCTCGAGACGCGCTTTTGGTCCGTCCTGGCCAACAACGATCCCGAGGGGATCGCCTGGCTCCTGCCGCGGGACAACGTGCTGCTCGGGCTGGCCGATTCGGGTGCGCACGTCTCCCAGCTCTGTGATGCCTGTTTCGCCACCGATCTGCTGGGGAACTGGGTCCGTGGTCGCGGGGTGATGTCGCTCGAGCGAGCCGTGCACAAGCTCACGGGCGAACCGGCGGCCGTCTACGGATTGGCCGACCGGGGCACCGTGGCGGTCGGCCAGGCGGCCGACCTGTGCGTCTTCGATCCCGAGACGGTCGCCCCGGGACCCCTGCGCCGGATCCGTGACTTTCCCGCCGACGGGGAGCGACTGACGGCGGACGCCCCGGTCGGCGTCACCCACACCCTGGTCAACGGCGTGCCCATCCGCGTGGACGGTGCCGCGAGCGGGGAGGGATTGGCCGCCCGGCCCGGCACCGTGTTGCGCGGCGGGGTGTGAGCGGCGGCTACGTCACGTCGCGGCGGACGGTGGTGAAGTAGCCGAGCGCAAGCGGGATCAACCCCCAGGCCAGCATGACCAGGCCGCCGGCCCACCACGGCAGGTAGTGCGTCGTCACATCGTGGTTGCCCCCGAGACCACCGCGGGCGAGCGAGCCGGCCAGCGCGGCGGCGGCGGCAGAGGGGAGCCAGTTCAGGTCGTAGTGGAACACGCCCCGGGCCAGCGCCACCAGCAGCGGTTCGAGAATGAAGGTGCCGCCGATGGTGAGCAGGATCCCGGTGACCTGGTTCTTCACCAGTGTGCCGAAGCCCAGCCCGAAGAGGCCGAACAGGATGGAGGCGACGACCAGGCCGGGTACCACAGCGCCGAGTTGGGCGGTCACCTGCGACGTGACCCCGCCGAGCGCGGCGTTCCACGGCAACCCGGCCGCGATCACCACGACGAGGGAGAGGAGGGCCATCAGGAGGCACCACCAGCCCGTGACCAGCATTTTCGCCGCGAGCACGCGCTCCCGGCGAGGGGTGAGCACGAAGGTCGAGGTGATGGTCTTGTGCCGGTACTCGCTGGTGATGCAGATGACGCCGAGCACCGGCGCCAGGAAGGTGATGCCGAAGTAGCCTGCGCCCAACAGGTCGCGTTTCTGGTTGACGGTGCTCACGAACGAGTAGGTGTGGCCGGGGAAGCCCCCCGCGCTGGCGAAGACCGCCCACATGATGAGGGCGGTCAACGGGAAGGCCAGTCCGAAGCACACCCAAACCCCGGGCACCGAACGAATTTTGAGCAGCTCGGACCGGACGGTGTCGATCATGTCGGCTGGGTCAGCTCACCGAAGCCGAGGCCGGCGGTGAGCGACAAGAAGATCGACTCCAGGTCGGCGCCCTCGTTGGTGAGCTCGTAGAGGATGATCTGGTTGGTGGCCAGGAGAGGGCCGAGTTGCTCGGGGGTCATGCCGTCGACGGCGACCAGATCCACGGAGAGGCGACGGAAGCGGACACCCGCCTCCGTCAGCACGGCACAGAGCCGGTCCGCCTCGGGGGTACGCGCGTGCATCGATGCTTGGGCCACTCCCGCCGTGATCGACTCCAACGTGCCCTGCGCCTTGAGTTGCCCGTGGGAGACGATCACGGCGTTGTCGATGGTCTGTGCCATCTCCGCCAGCAGGTGCGACGACACCAAGATGGTGCGCCCTTCACCGGCCAGGTAGCGCATGAAGTCGCGCAGCCACGCGATGCCCTGAGGGTCGAGGCCGTTGGACGGCTCGTCGAGGACCAGGACGTCCGGGTCTCCGATCAGGGCGCTGGCGAGTTCCAGCCGTTGGCGCATGCCCATGGAGAACCCGCCGACCTTGCGCTGGGCATCCGCGGTCAGCCCGACCAGGTCCAGCACCACGTCGGCCCTGGCTTCGTCGTGGCCCCCGGCTCGCGCCACCATGCGCAGATGGGTGCGGGCGCGCCGGGCCGGGTGGAAGCTGGTCGCCTCCAGCACCGCCCCGACGGTGCCGGACGGATCGGCCAGGTCCCGGTAGAACCGGCCACCGATGGTGGCGCGACCGGCGTTCGGGGTGACCAGCCCGAGCAACATCCGCAGGGTGGTGGTCTTGCCCGAGCCGTTGGGCCCGAGGAAGCCGGTGACCCGCCCCGGCTCGACCACGAAGTCCAGATGGTCCACGGCCAGAACCGACCCGAAGTGCTTGGTCAACCCCGAGATCTCGATGGGCAGCCCGCGGGAGGGCGACGGGGTGGACATCGGGTGGACCCTAGTCCCCTCCTGCTGCACTTTCCCGGCGGCTTCGCCCGTCGGGAAGGGCTACACGCGCGCCACGGCGGCCGGAAGAAGCAGGCGGACGGAGACCGCGAGCTCGTCATGGACGCGTGCCATGGTCGACCACCCGTTGATCCATCCGACCAGGGCCGAGTACCACACGTGTCCGATCATGCGGGCTCGCTCGGACATGTCCGGGAGGGCCGGCTCGCCCATGGCACCGGCGATGATCCCCTCCATGAGCAGCGTGATCTGCTGCTGGCACCCGACAGCTGCCGGATCGGGGGAGGAGAGCGAGGTGAAGACGGCGGCGACGAGGCGGGGTTGGCGCCCCATGGCCCGTAAGGCGCGGTCGAGCACATCGAGGACCCGGTCGGCCGGCTGGTCGCCCTGCGGGGGGTGCTGCTCAATGCGCACGGCGAGCTGTTCGACCCAGTACACCAGGGTGGCGGCAAGGAGATGGTCCTTGCTCGTGAAGTACCGGTACACGGTGCCCATGGCCACATCGGCCCGAGCCGCCACATCGCGCATCTGCACTGCGTCGTACCCACCGTCGAGGCCGAGCGCCATGGCGGCGTCGATGACGCGCTGGCGCCTCGCCTGTTGTGCCCGCGTGAGCGGGCGGGCGAGCATCTGCTCCATTCCGCCATGCTATCCACAGCGCGACCTGGGAATTCTGGAGAGCGAGCTCGTCGGACTGGGCCGACGTCCCCGGGCCACCACCTTGTTCGGAGCGTCGCCAACGGCCGGGCTTCCCCTTCCGCCGCCCCGGTTGTCGCGGTGCCGGGCGGGGACGATACTGGAGGCGCGACAATGGGTGACCAACGTAGTGGGAGGGGTTATTGATGAAGACACGTGCAGTGGTGTGCTCAGGATTGGGCGAGCCCTGGAAGACCGAGGAGATCGAGATAGACCCGCCGGCCAACCGGGAGGTCCGGGTCAAGATGGTCTACGCGGGCATGTGTCACTCCGACGAGCATCTGCGCACCGGCGACATCAGCGCCCCCCCCGAGGTGCTCGAGTTGATGGGCGTGTCCTCCATGTTCCCTGTCATCGGCGGTCACGAAGGGTCTGGCATCGTGACCGAGGTGGGCACCAACGTCACGCAGGTCGCGGTGGGCGACCATGTGGCCGTCTCCTTCATCCCCTCCTGCGGGACGTGTCACTGGTGCGCCTCGGGTCGCCAGAACCTCTGCGACCTCGGGATGGCCACGTTGGCCGGCGGCATGATCAGCGACGGGACGTACCGCTACCACCTGGCCGGTGAGAACGTGAACCGGATGGCGCAGCTGGGGACCTTCGCCGACGAGATGGTCTGCCACGAGAACTCGTTGGTGCGCATCGAGCCTTACGCGAACATGAAGGCAGCCGCGCTCATCAGCTGCGGCATCTCCACCGGCTTCGGCTCTGCGGTCGACCGGGCCAAGGTCAAGCCCGGCGAGACGGTGGTGGTCGTCGGGTGTGGCGGGGTCGGATCCGGCGCCATTCAGGGGGCGCGCATCGCCGGCGCGCGCACGATCATCGCCGTCGACCCGGTGCCCTTCAAGCTGGAGAAGGCAAAGGAGGTCGGCGCCACGCACGGCGCCGCGTCAATTCTCGACGCACAGTTCATGCTGCCCGAGCTCACCCAGGGCCGCAACGCCGACGTGGTCATCCTCACCCCGAGCGTGCTGCGGGGCGACCTGATCGCCCCCGCGTGCGGGCTGGGATCCAAGGACGCCCGCATCGTCGTCACGGCCATCGCTCCCTTCCACCAGATGGACGTCCAGCTCAATCTCTTCAGCCTCGCCATGTTCAACCAGGCCCTGCTCGGCACCGTGTTCGGTTCGGCCAGCCCGCGCGTCCAGATTCCGAACCTCCTGAACCTCTTCGAGGCCGGGCAGCTCAAGATCGACGAGATCATCACGCAGGAGTACGGCCTCGACCAGGTCCAGCAGGGCTACGACGACCAGGCCGCCGGCACGATCATCCGAGGAGTGGTCGCCTTCGACGCCTGAAATGAGCGAGGCCGGCCCAAAGAACGGGCGCGGCGAGCGCCCTCAGTGGGTCGGGCTCAGTGGGTCGGACCGAGGTGCCGGGCGAAGCCGGGCGGGATGATCAAATCGTCCGCGGTGAGGTCGTGGATGGACCCGCGCCCGAGGCCGAGAAGCGTCGACTCGATGCCGCTCCGCAAGAGGTCGAGCACGTTCTCCACTCCGGCCTGCCCGTTGGCGGCCAGGCCCCACAGGTAGGCCCGACCGATCATCACCGCCTTCGCACCCAGCGCCAGCGCCTTGACCACGTCGCTGCCCCGCCGGATCCCCCCGTCGAGAAGCACCTCGACCTGATCGCCCACCGCCCTGGTGATCGGCTGGAGGGCCCGGATGGTGGCCGGCGTGCCGTCGAGGTTGTTCCCCCCGTGGTTCGACACGGAGATGGCGCTCACACCCGCGTCAACCGCCCGTTTGGCATCGTCGACGCGGGTGACCCCTTTGAGCATGAACGCCCCGTCCCACTGCTCCCGCATCCAGGCCACGTCCGCCCAGGAAGGGGGGGGTGTCTGCATCCACGCTCCGTAGGCGCCGAAGAAGGTGGGCCCCGTCTGGCCCTTCGGTGCCATGTTCGGTGTGGTGAGGTCGGGCAACCGGCCGGACTTGGCGAAGCTGTACAGCCACCGCGGATGGAGGATGGCTTCAGGAGCGAAGCGGGCCATCACCTTGTAGTCGAGCGTCTCGGGGATCACGGGGCTGCCCCAGTCGCGCCCGTGCGAGAAGGACCAGTCCAACGTGGCGATCAACCCGACCGCGCCGGCGGCACGGGCCCGCTCTATCCGCTGGAGGACCTCGTCGCGGGTGCCGACCCAGTAGATCTGGAAGAAGGTCCGGGGGTTGGCGGCCACCACGTCCTCGATCGGCTTGCTGGCGAACGAGCTGAGCCCCATGGCGGTGCCGCGTGCCGCGGCCGCCCGGGCGACCGCCACTTCGCCGTCCGGGTGCACGGCCTGGACCCCCGTCGGGGAGATGAGGACCGGGAGGGAGATGTCCTGCCCCATGACGCTCGTGGACTGGTCGCGAGTGGCGGGCGCCCCGGCGACGTGCGGCGCGAACCCGAGTTCGCCGTAGGCGGCGATGTTGTCCTCGACCGTGATCCCCTTCTCGGCGCCGGCCACCAGAGCGGCGTAGACCGATTTGGGCAGGCGCCTCTTGGCCCGGCGCTGAGCCTCCAGGACCGTCTCGAACCATTCGTTACGCATCGTTTGACCCTCTCACAGAACGGGACCGACCCACGTGGCGAGCCCGAGGGAGCCCCCTCGAGCAGGAAACACTAGGTCGAATGCGGTCGCGCCCAGGCTCAAGTGGGCCTGAAGGGCGACCACCCGCCGGCCAGGTGGTTCCCGCCGTCCACATCGAGCACCACCCCGGTGATCTGGCGGGCGTCGTCGGAGAGCAGGAACGCCGCCGCTGCCGCGATGTCGTCGGCTTCGGTGAGCCGGCCCAGGACCAACTTGGTGCCGGCGTCCCGACCTTCGTCGGCCTCCCACATCGCCTTCGTGCCCGAGGTCTTGGTCAGTCCGGGGCTCACGGCGTTCACCCGCACCCCTCGCGGTCCCAGATCGGCGGCGATCGTCCGGGTGAGCGCGTTGAGGGCAGCCTTGGCCGCCGCGTAGGCGACCATGGAAGGCGTCGTCTTGCGCGGCGCCCCGCTCGAGATGTTCACCACCGACCCGCCCCCCTCGGCCAGGCCGCCGGACAGAGCCTCCTGAATCAGGGCGAGCGTGGGCCACGTGTTCAGGGCGACCGTATCGACCAGCCCGGCCTTGTCCATCGCCTCGAACGAGCCCGCGAAGTGCGCCCCCCCGATGGTGTTCACCAGGTGGTCGACCCGACCGAAATGCTCCCGTGCCGCTTCGATCAGGCGCACCGGTGTGGCCGCGTCCTCCATTGATCCGGCGACCGCCACCACGCGGATCCCCAGCGCCCGGAGATCACGCTCGGTGGCCGCCAGCGTCGTGGGGTCGCGCCCGTTGATGACCACCGAGGCGCCCTCGAGACCCAAGCGGGTGGCACAGGAGCGGCCGATGCTGGGGTTGGCCGAAGACCCGGGCACCACGGCGACCCGGCCGGCGAACCGCATGCCGTGCTGTTCGTCCGCCACGGGCTCAGTCGTGACCGTACGCGTCGGGAGGGGTCAGGTCCTGCGCCACGCTGTATCCGCCCCGGCGCGGGTGGTTCAGGGCCCAGGTCGTCGCCTCGTCCGCGGTGGCGAACGGCCCGATGATGCGCTCGGGGGCGGTGTTCGCAGGACCTTGCAGGACGACGGCGGCCATCGCGGTCAGCGTACCGGCGCTGTCCGGCGGTCAGCGTACCGGCGCTGTCCGGCGGTCAGCGTTCTTTGTGGTCACCCAGTTGCGCCCGCAACGAGCGGGCGGACCATATGCGGGTCCGGAGTTCGATGCGGGGGAGGAGTGGGACCACGGTGCGTGCCCTGAGGCAGCCGAGCCAGACCCCGCTGCCGTAGGCGACGTCATCGGCCACATGCAACGCGGCATAGCGGACAGGGTCGAGCGCACGGCGCGCCGCCAGCCAGTCCCCGGCGGCCGGAGCGAGGAGGGCCAGCGTCGCGGGGCGGCGCGTCTTGCGCCAGCAGAGAGCGACGACGAGGGCCGGGGACCAGGCGCGGGTCAGACCGCTCAGGGCCGGAAGGGCCGACCTGGCGGTGCCGCCACCGGCGATCCGGCCGGCGACCTTCACCGGCTCGTCGACCAGCCCGTCGAGCCGTCGGGCCAGGACGACGATGGAGACGGCCAGGGCCCCGAATGCCGGGAGCGGTTTGCGCGCCACCGCCAGGGCCCACACGGCGGCGGTCCACAACGAGGTATGGAGGGGAGCGAGTGACCGGGGGTGGCGGCGGGCCAGCGGACCGGCGGTGGTGCCGTAGAACGCGCGGCGCCCCAGCCATGCGCCCGCGCTCGTGGGCCCGTCATGCCGGACGGTGGCACCAGGTTCGTAGCGGACGTCCCATCCGGCCTGCACGAGCCGCCACACCAGGTCGACATCCTCGCCACCCCTGAGCCGGGGGTCGAAGAGGGCATCGGGGACGGCCTCACGACGAACGATGAGGGCGGCGCTCGGCACGTAGGGAATCCGGCTCATCGGTCGAACGAGCCCTGGCACGCGCCCCCGGTCGAGCGAGGAGCGGACGGCGTCGTAACGGGTCAGGCTGGTGGGGGGATCGACGCCGAGCGGGAGGATCCGCGGCGCCACCGCAGCGACCAGGGGGTCGTTGAAGTGGGCCAGCAGGGGTTCGAGCCACCCGTCTTCGGGGACACAGTCGGAGTCGATGAACGCCACCAACGGTGTCCCCGCCTGGGCCAACCCTGCGTTGCGGGCGGCCGAGGGGCCGAGGTTGGCGGGCAGGGCGATCACCCCGGCCCCGGCGTCTTCGGCGATGGCGCGGGTCCGTGCCGGATCTGATGAGGCATCGTCGACCACCAGGCATCGCTTCACCTCCAGCGTGGAGAGCAGTCGGGCCAGTTGCTCGGGCCGGTCGCGGACCGGGATCACCACCGTGACGTCGTCCGGCCCGAACACCGGGCTCCCAGGACGGGGGAGGAAGACGCCGGCGCTGACGAGCCGGCGGGCCAGGACCGGCTCGCCCTTGCTGTCGCCCACCGGCGCACCGGCCTCCCACCGGTCGATCAGGGCCCGGGCCCGGGACGAGACCCGCAAAAGGCGGAGGGGGCTGCCGCCCATCAGGACCCGTCCCCCGTCCAGCATGGTGGTGCCCGGGTCCGCCGAGAGGCCGAAGGCGGGCGGCAGCGGCACAGAAGCACGGTCGGGAGCCGCCCCGATCGGCGCCGGCACGCCGGCGTCTTCCCTGCTGGGGGAGTTCACGAGTCAATCTTGACAGGATGGGCGCCTATCCCGGCCCGGGGTAGACTCGTGGCCTGACAGGAGGAGCCCATGTTGGTATCTGAAGACCAGGAAGTACACGACACCGAGGCGCTGTCCGAGGACGAGGTCGACGAGCTTCTGGTGGAGGAAGTGTCGATCGACGGGATGTGCGGGGTCTATTGAGCGTCACCGATGAGCGGGTGGAGGCCCCTGCGCGCGATTTCGACCCGGACCGGGCCTGGCGGGTACACCCCCAGGTGGCGTTGCGCGACGAGTCGTTCGGTGCTCTGGCCTACCACTACGGCACGCGGCGGCTCCTCTTCCTGAAGTCGCGCACGCTGGTCGATCTGGTGTCGGCACTGGACCGGTTCGAGAGTGCCACCGCGGCGATCGAGGCGCTGGTACCCGAGATCGAGCGGGCCCAGTACACGCGAGCGTTGGCTCGCCTGGCCAAATCGGAGGTCATCGATGCCCACTGAAGGCATGCCGTTACGCGAAAGATTCACGCAAGGGCTGGACGCGCCGATCTGCCTGACGTGGGAGCTCACCTACGCCTGCAACTTGGCCTGCGTGCACTGCCTGAGCTCATCTGGCCGCCGCGACCCGATGGAGTTGACGCCGGCGGAGGCCCGCCACATTGTGGACGAGCTGGCCGACATGAAGGTGTTCTACGTGAACATCGGCGGGGGCGAGCCCATGTTGCGGCCGGACTTCTTCGACCTGGTCGGGTACGCCGTGGACAAGAAGGTCGGGGTGAAATTCTCCACCAACGGGACCCGGCTCACCGCCGAACGGGCGCGTCGCCTGGCCGGGATGGACTACGTCGACGTGCAGGTCAGCATCGATGGCGCCCTGGCCTCGACCAACGACTCGGTCCGCGGTGAGGGATCGTTCGCCGCGGCGAGGACCGCCATGGACAACCTGGCGGCGGCGAACTTCGGCCAGTTCAAGATCAGCGTGGTGGTCACGCGTGAAAACGTCACGCAACTCGACCAGTTCTCCGCCATCGCCGAGAGCTACGGCGCGCAACTCAGGCTGACGAGGTTCCGCCCCTCCGGCCGCGGCGTCGAGACCTGGGACCGGCTCCATCCGACGGCGGAACAGCAGCGGATGCTCTACCACTGGCTGCTCGAGCGACCCGATGTCCTCACGGGCGATTCCTTCTTCCACCTGTCGGCTCTGGGCGAGCCTCTTGACGGGCTGAACCTGTGCGGCGCCGGGAGGGTGGTCTGCCTGATCGACCCGGTGGGCGATGTCTACGCCTGCCCCTTCGTGATCGACAAGGAGTTCCTGGCCGGCAACGTGCGCAGCGACGGCGGCTTTGCCGCCGTATGGCGCCAGTCGGATCTCTTCCGATCGCTGCGCGAGCCGCAGAGCGCGGGTGCCTGTACCTCCTGTGGTTCGTACGACGCCTGCCAGGGTGGCTGCATGGCGGCCAAGTTCTTCACGGGCCTGCCCCTCGACGGACCCGACCCCGAGTGCGTGTTCGGTCACGGTGAGGACGCCCTGGCTGCCCGTGACGCCGCGGCGCACCCCGGTGCAGCGGTCGGCCACTCCAAGGTGGACCGTCACGGGACGCCGATCCCCGTCCCCACCCCCGTTCGCTTCCGGACGCGCGCGCTCGCATAGAGCCGGACACGACGTCGTCGACCGTGCAGCTCGGCGGCGCCACCTGGCTCGAGGTCGCGGCGACGGGAGGGGACTGCGTGTTGGTCGTCCCCGTCGGCTCGGTCGAGCAACACGGTCCCCACCTCCCTCTCGACACGGACACCCGCATTGCGGTGGAGCTGGCGACCAGGCTCTCCCGTTCCCGCCCTGATGTCGTCGTGGCACCCGCCGTGGCCTACGGAGCCAGTGGCGAGCACGCCGCGTTCCCGGGGACGCTGCTCATCAACCATGACGTGCTGGCCGCCCTCCTGGTGGAGCTGGTTCGCTCCGCCCGGGACGCGTTCGCCGGTGTCGTGCTGATCTCCGCCCACGGGGGCAACCACGAAGGGCTGGCCCTGGTCCGCGAGCGCTGCCGGGCCGACGGGGACCCGGTCCTGGTCTGGGCGGCCGGGGTGCGGGGTGGCGATGCCCACGCCGGGAGGACCGAGACGTCGCTGATGCTGGCCATCGATCCGGAGGTCGTGCGCACGGAAATGGCCGTCGCCGGCCGTACCGAGCCCCTCGAGGTTCTCCTGCCGCGGTTGCGCGCCGAAGGGGTGAGGCCGGTATCGTCCAACGGCGTGCTGGGAGACCCGCGAGGTGCGAGTGCAGCCGAGGGGGAATCGATGCTCGCTGCCATGACCACCGAGCTGTCGGACGCACTCGAGGCGCGCTGGCCGCGCCCCGGGTCCCGGACATGAGCCCCGTTGCCGTCCTCACGGGCGCGGCGCGCGGCATCGGCGCCGCGACCGTCGATCGCCTCGTCTCGACGGGCTGGAAGATCGTGGCCGTCGACGTGTGCGCGGACGACCCCAGTCTCGACTACGCGCTGGGCACCCCGGCCGATCTCGAGGCGCTCGGGGCCCGCCACGGTTCCTCGGTGCACACCATGGTCGGCGACGTGCGGAGCCCCGCCGACATGCGGGCCGCCGTCTCGGCCGCGGGAGAGGTGTTCGGAGGTCTCGACGCCGCGGTCGCCGTCGCCGGTGTGGTGTGCGGCGGTGTCCCGCTCTGGGAGCTCGGTGACGCCCAATGGAACGTGCAGTTCGACGTGAACGTCCACGGGGTCCGCAACCTGGTCACCGCCGCCGTACCGGTCCTGCTGGAGGCGCCCGCACCCCGTCAGGGCAGGGTGGTGGCGGTGTCGTCGGCCGCCGGGCTTCTCGGGCTACGCCGCCTGAGCGGCTACAGCGCGTCCAAGCACGCCGTGATCGGCCTGATCAAGGCATTGGCGGCCGATCTGGCCGGCACGGGGATCACCGCCAACGCCGTCTGTCCCGGCTCGACCCGGACACCGATCCTCGACGCTTCGGCCGCGATCTACGGCCTGGATTCCGCCGAGGAGTTCGCGCACCAGCAGTTGGTGGAACGTCTGTTGCTCCCCGACGAGCCGGCCGCCCTCATCGCGTGGCTCTGCGCCCCCGAGGCCAGCGGGGTGACCGGCGCCGCCCTCTCCGTCGACGGTGGGTTGACCACCTCGTAGCGCTCCCTCACGGCTTGGTGGTCTGATCTGTTCAGGACAGCCTCCGTCGGGGGGCGGTTCAGAAGCGGGCGCGGCGCGCTCAAGAAGAGCGAGGCGCCGTCAGAAAAAATGGAAGCGGGTGAGCGGCCAGATGCGGAGGTCGACCTTGCCCACCATGAGGGACTTGGGAATCGGGCCCCAGAACCGGCTGTCACAGGAGTCGCCCCGATTGTCCCCCATCATGAAGTAGTCGTTGGCGGGGATCTTGTACGGGTGGTCCAAGCTGTAAGGATCTCCGGAGGGGCCCGGATACGTCGTGCCCTCCTCGGACGTGGGAAGCCAGGTCTCGTCCAGCCGCTTGCCGTTTATCAGCACGTAACCGTTTCCGGACAGGGAGATGGTCTCGCCGGGTAGGCCGATGACCCGCTTGACCAGATCGGACACCGGCGCGCCGGCACAGTCTTCGGCCGCAGGCCGGGCGAACACCACAATGTCGCCCCGGCCGACGCCGTGGAGGTCGTAGCTCAACTTGTCGACCACAATCCGGTCGCCGATGTTCAGGGTGGGCTCCATCGAACCCGACGGGATGGAGAAGGTCTGCACGACGAAGGTGCGCAGGAGCACGGCAAGGCCGACGGCGACCACCACCACTATCAGCAACTCGCGCAGCCAGTGCGCCTTCCTCCGCGATGCGACGCGATCGGGCGGCGCACCCGGCGCGGCGGGCGACAGGTCGTTGGTGGGGGAGGTCACGTGGGCTGAGGGGAATGCGCCTGGCCGACCTGCGCCGGCACGGTGATGGCCTGATCCGGTGGCGCCCCCGCCGATGGTGAAGCCCAGAGGAGAGTGGTGATCACGGCGATGGCCGCAGAGGCCACGAGCCCGATGGCTCCGTAGCGGGTCCGCCGTCGATGGGTCGCGCCTGTCCACTGCGGCGCACGCCGGGCGGGCCGTTCCGTCGTTGCTCCGGGGCGTGGCGTGGCGACGATGCGTGCGATGCACGCCTCGGTGTCGTTGCCGATCGGGTCGGCCCGTGACGCGGCCTGCTCCGCCCCGGGCACGCTCCCGAGCGGATCGAGCCCGACCAGGGCCGAAAAGGCGGCTTCCGTGCGCGTGCTCACAGCACCAGCTCCGGGCTGTGGAGGCTCGGGTGTTCGCGGGTGAGTGCTCTCGCCCGCGCGGGAGCAGGTGCCGGCGGGTCGTGGGGTTGTGGTTGCAGATGCTCCCGGGCGCCGGACGCGACGGCCAGGCGGACCCGGGCCCGGTGCAACCGCATTCGATATGCGGGCACCGAGCACCGGAGAACTGCGGCACCTTCGGAGGAGGAGAGCTGTTCCCAGGCGGCGAGCCGAAGGATCTCCTGGTCGCGCGGCTTCAGGTTGACGAATGCGGTGGCGACGGCGCCGGCCAGTTCCGTGACATCGTCAGTCCCGCCCTCCCGAGCGGTCCCGGCTCCCCCTTCGCGCAACGCGTCATGCAGGCGAACCACCTTGGCCTGGCGACGCCGCAGGTTCGCGATCTCGTACAGGGCCACCCGGTAGAGCCAAGGAATGGCAACCCCCGGTATGTCGTCAAGGCGGCGCCACGCCACCAGGAACGTCTCGGCCACGACTTCTTGGGCCAAGTCCGCGCCCACACGGCGCCGGGCGAAGTCACGCACGCGCAGGTGGTGCTCGCGGTACAGCGCGGTGAAGCGCTGCGCGTCGTCTCCTTCGTCGGTCCCGATCGTCACCGGGGGGACCCCGCGAGGGATCGGCTGTTTGGCACGGACATCACCCTAATTACGTCGGTGCCCATGAATTGATCACGCCTTTTTCCAAGAGCTTGCCGCTGATGAGCGTGGGTAGAGTGGCCGACCATACGACAAATCCGAAGTTCCCGGGCATTGCGGACGGTGGGGTTGCCGGTGGCGGTCGCCGTGCTCGTCCTGACGGGGCTGACGATCTCGGGGACCCACGAACGAGTGACCTCCGGTGTCGCCGTAACGCTCCGATCCCCCAGAAGGGGGTCTGGTTCTCTGGTGGCCGCTGCGGCGGATAGGGCGGCCGACTCTGTGGTGCCGTTCGGGGGAGCACCGCTCGGCCCGAACTCGCTGACCACCCCGGACACCCCGGTCGTCGGCATGGCCCCCACGCCCGACGGCAAGGGCTACTGGCTGGTGGCGGCCGACGGCGGGATCTTCACCTTCGGCGACGCCGGCTTCTACGGCTCCACCGGCGCGCTGACACTCAACACCCCGGTGGTCGGCATGGCGGCCACGCCCACCGGCAACGGCTACTGGCTTGTCACCGGCTCGCAGCTGCCCCTGGCCGGGAAGGTCGTCGGGATCGACCCCGGACACAACGGGCTCAACTACACCGCCCCACAGATCATCGATCAGCCCGTCTGGAACGGCCAGGAGGACGAGCCGTGCGACACCACCGGGACGGCGACGGACAGCGGCTACACGGAGGCCCAGTACAACTTCAACGTCGCCACCTACCTGCAGGCCGACCTGGAGGCCGAAGGGGCGCAGGTGGTGATGACCCGACCGAACAACGCAGGCATCGGCCCGTGCGTGACCACGCGGTCGGCCATCATCAATGACGCGCACGCCGACGTCGCGGTGGACATTCACGCCGACGGCGGTCCGGTGGGAGGGCGGGGCTTCGCGGTGCTCGAACCGGTCGCCGACGGGCCGAATGACGGGGTGATCGCCGCGTCGGACGCCTTCGCCACCACTCTCCGTAACGCCTTCCTGGCGGGGACGGGCATGCCGGTGAGCACCTACGACGGGATCGACGGGCTGCAACCCCGCGACGACCTGGCCGGTCTCAATCTCACCACGGTGCCCAAGGTGCTCATCGAGACCGGCAACATGCGCAACGCGACCGATGCGGCCCTTCTGGTCACGCCGGCCTTCCAGCACGCGGCCGCGGCCGCCATGGCGCAGGCCATCACCCTTTACCTCACCGGTCACGCCTCGCCCGCCGCCTGAGGTACCCCCTCCGGGCTATCCGCGGGTGAGGGTCAGCTGCCCTGCCCGTACGTGGTGGAGCGGTTCTCGGTCCGCTCCTTCCCCGTTGCGCTGACGGCGCGCCGCAGGTCGTCCACCAGGAACGGGACGGTACCGGCGCTGCCGGCGTGGACGGTGGCGTGGAGCGAGTCGGGACGGTTCTGCCGGTCGAGGTACCAACCGTCGGCGGCCAACTTCTCCCCGACGGCGAAGATGTCGAGCTCCGCCGGATCTGCGGCGCCGAACGCCATGACCGTGGCCGGTGGGTCCCCCCGCAGTGCCAGGCCGTCTATCGACTGAATGCCGGCCCGCAGCGCCAGCGCGGCGTCGTGCGCCGTCCGGGTGAGCGCCAGGTAGCCCTCGAGGCCGATGTGCATGAGGGCGGCCCAGGCGGCCGCGATGGGTCCGGCCGGCCGCGTGCCGGCCATCGACGTCGAGGCGTAGAAGCCACCGAGCCAGTCGCTGGTGGCGAAGACCTGGTGTCGTGCCAGTTCGTGGGTGCGGTAGAGAATCACCGAGACGCCCTTGGAGGCGTAGCCGTACTTGTGCACATCGGCCGACATGGAGGTGACGCCCGGGAGGCGAAAGTCGAACGGCTCGGAATACCGCCCGAGCGCCCTCAAGAAGGGAAGGAGGAACCCACCCATGCACGCATCGACGTGGCACAGGATTCCCCGCTCCTGGGCCAGAGCGGCGATGTCGGCGATGGGATCGACAACGCCGTGGGGATACGTCGGCGCAGAACCGACCACCATGATGGTGGAGTCCGTGCAGGCATCGGCCAGCGCATTGACGTCGACGCGGAAGTCCGCGCCGACCGGGACCCGGACGAGCTCGACGTCGAAGTAGTCCGCCGCCTTGGTGAACGCAGCGTGCGCGCTCTCGGCCGCCACGACTCGGGGGTGCCGGATGCCCCGATCCTGGCGCGCCACGTCGCGCGCCGTCTTGACCGCTTGGAGGAGACTCTCGGTGCCACCGGACGTCAGATAACCCTCCACGCCGCCGCCCGCGGCCGGATCGTCGGCGCCGAGCAGCGTGGCCGTGTTGCGCACGATGTCGTGCTGCATGATGCCGACGCTGGGGAACGCCAGGACGTTGAGCCCGTTCTCGGCGCTGTACAGCGATTGGGCGTCCTGCAGGAGCTCGTGCACTTCGTCGCCGGCCGAGTAGACGAGGCTGAAGACACGCCCACCCCGCCAATCCTGGTCGCCCTGCTTCATGGCCAGCAGCCGCGCCAGGACATCGGCGCGGGCCAGCCCCAGCTGGGGTATGGGCGTGTGCGGGAGGCTGTCCATGAATGACCTCTGGTGGATCAGTCGGGCAGGTTGTAGAGCGCGGAGTCGCCCTGCAACGCCACGCTCGGTCGCCCGTCCAGTCCGGTGATCGGTGTGCCCGCGGTCGTGACGCGCTGCATGCGCCGGCGTTCCTCGCCGTAGTCGTAAATGGCGTAGTGCTGGGTGCTCCTGTTGTCCCAGATCGCCACGTCACCCTTCTGCCAGGTCCAGCGGACCACGTTCTCGGGCCGGGTCACATAGGACTGGAAGATGCGAATGAGGTCGACCGACTCCGAGGAGCTGTGCCCCACCAGGCGGTGGGCGAATCCCCCGAGGAGGAGTGCGCGCTCGCCGGTCTCGGGATGGACGCGCACGACCGGATGCTCGGTCTCGAACACCTCGGAGGCGAATGCGGCCAGATTGGCCAGTCTCGCCTCCCCGATTTTGGCGCGGAGGGCGACCACGTCGGGGCGGGCGTAGTCGTGCCCGTTGGAGTGCACCGCCCGTAACTGGTCGGCCAGCTGGCGCAGGTCCTCCGGGAGATCGCCGTACGCCGCCACGGTGCTGGCCCAGAGGGTGTCACCTCCCACTTCCGGCAGGATCAGGGCCCGGAGGATGGAGAACATCGGGGGCCGGTCGACGAACGTGACGTCGGTGTGCCAGTGGTTGGCCGCTCCGCCGGCCAGGGAGTCGAGGTCGAGGATGAGCTCCTCGCCGTCGACGACGGGCAGCGTGGGATGGCCCTGGGTCAGCGGGCCCAACCGGCGGGCGAACTCGATCTGCTCCCGGGCGCCCAGGTCCTGCCGGCGGATGAACACGACGCGGTGCGCCACGATGGCGGCTCGCACCTCGGCGATCTGGGTGTCCGTGACGTGGCGCAGGTCGAGCCCCGAGAGCTCGGCGCCGATGCGCCCGGTCAGCCGGCGTACGCCGACCGTGGTCGCCACCGTGTCCGTGTCGATTGCCATGATCTACCTCCGGGACGCATGGTCATATTCCCCATGGAACAGGTCCGATATGGGGAGTCTAGGGTCGTGCCCGCGTTCGTGTCCGCGCCGATGGCAACGCCCGTGAGCAGGAAAAAGGGACTTTCGGCCCTAGGGCACCGGAGGGTCAAAAGGGACTTTCGCCCCAAGTAAGTCCCACCCGACTCCGGCAAGATCCTTCAATGAGGCAAGAGCAGAGGTTCCATTCCGGCGTGGTTGGCGGCGCGCGCGCCGAAGCGGCCGATTCGGACGAGGTCACCCCGGCGCCGCAGGCCCACGCCATGGTGGGTGCGGTGGGCGACTCGATCCTGGTCAACGCCGATGTGGCGAGGGCCCAGGGGCGTCGCCACGACAAGCGTCTCCGTCGCGTTCTCGTCGTCTGCCTGGTGGTCCTGGCCTGGCTCGTCTACCGGTTGGCCTCGGGGCAGGGGATGTTCCCCTCCATCCCGTTCCCAGCCGGGGCGGATCGCTGGCTCCCCGCCGTCGTCATCATCCTGCTCCTCGGCGCCGTCATGCTCGGACCGATGCTCGGGGCCGGCCGTTCCCCCCATCTCCTGATCCGCCCCGGTGAGACCGAGGTCGGCCTCGAGGACGTGGTCGGGATCGACGGGATAAAGGCTGAAGTCGTCCGATCGGTGAACCTCTTCCTCTCCCATCAGACCTTTCGCGACTCCATGGGCGGGTCGGCTCGCCGCGGGGTGCTCTTCGAGGGGCCCCCGGGAACCGGGAAGACCTTCGTGGCCAAGGCCATGGCCAAAGAGGCCCAGGTGCCGTTCCTGTTCGTCTCCGCCTCGGCGTTCCAGTCGATGTATTTCGGCCAGACGAATCGCAAGATCCGCTCCTTCTTCAAGCGTTTGCGTAAGTACGCCCGTACCGAGGGCGGTGCCATCGGGTTCATCGAGGAGATCGATGCCATCGGCGGGGCGCGCCACAGGCAGGGGAACGGCAGTAGTGAAGGCATCACCGGCGTCGTGAACGAGCTCCTGGTGCAGCTGCAATCCTTCGAGACGCCATCGCGCGGCCAGCGCGTGCGCAACGCCTGGGTGGACGTGATCAATCGCTATCTGCCGGACGGCGCGCAGTTGCGCAAGTCCGCCGTGGTGCCGGCGAACGTCTTGATAATCGGGGCCACGAACCGCAAGGACGACCTCGACCCTGCACTCCTGCGTCCGGGACGATTCGATCGCTCGATCTACTTCGGGCTTCCCGGCCGCGCCGCCCGCGGCGACATCGTCGCCTACTACCTGGGCAAGAAGGCCCACAACGACGAGCTGGACGGCCACGACGCCGTGGACCGGGTTGCCGGCATGACGTCGGGCTATTCCCCCGCCGCCCTCGAGCGCCTTCTGGACGAGGCGCTGGTCATCGCCCTGACCCACGGTCGGACGGCCATGTCGATGTCCGACCTGGCCGAAGCGAAAATGCTGATCGAGCTCGGCGTCACCGACCCGGCGATCTACACCCCCGAAGAACGGGTGCGGGTGGCCACGCACGAGGCCGGACACGCCACCGTCGCCTACTTCCTGGGTCACAGCCGTCAGATGGAGGTCCTGTCCATCGTCAAGAGGCGTGACTCCCTAGGCCTCCTGCAACACTCCGACACCGAGGAACGCTTCACCCAGCGCCGGGACGAGATGAACGCACTCCTCAAGATCAGCATGGGTGGACTGGTGGCCGAGGAGCGGTGGTTCGACGAGGTGTCGACGGGCCCGGCCGGAGACCTCGCCACGGCCACCATGATCGGCGCGCAGATGATCGGATCCTGCGGGATGGGCGAGTCGTTGATCTCCATCGCCGCGGCCGGCACCGGAATCCTCAGCGGGGGACTGGTCGAAAAGGTCCTGGCCGACAAGGACGCCCGGGCCGAGCTCGACGCGCTCCTGGTGTCCTCCCGCGACGCCGCCCGGGCGATCGTCGCCGAACACGGGGAAGTCGTCGAGGCGCTACGCGACGCCCTCATGGAGCGGGACGAACTGGTGGGCCGCGAGATCACCGACGTCATCACCGGCTGCCTGGCGCAGACGGCCGACGGCCCGCGGGTGCTCCCGTTGGGTCCCCACCGGAGGCGCCGGACCGACGTCTCCAGCGCGAGCGTCGGCGCGGAGGCACCGGTCTCCTAGAGGGACGGGCTTCGGCCTGACGCCCGCATGCGACAGCGTGGCTCAGGAAGGCCAGGGGTGCAGGTGTGCCGTGTCGTTGAACCCGCGCAGGACCCAACGGTCCTGCGTCAGGACCAGCCGGGCGATGGCGGTGTTGTCGGACATCAAGAAGGCGAAGGGGCGCGACCCCGTCGCCTGCGCGAGCACCTCGCCGATGGCAGCCCCGTGGGAGAAGGCCACGACGCGCGCGTCGGCATGGGCGGACGCGATCCGCTCCACGGCGCTCCGGATGCGACGACCGAGCACCTCGGGTGACTCGGCGCCGGGCACGACATCCCAGCGCTCCTCCTCCATCATGCGCACCGCCATAGGGTCGGCGTCCGTCACCTTCTGCCGGAACAGGCCGCCTTCCCACTCGCCCAGGTTCACCTCGCGCAGATCGGGCTCGACGACGGGGACGAGACCGGTACGCCGGATCAGCGGTGCGGCCGTCTCGACGGTGCGCCGCAGCGTGGTGACATACAGCGCTTCGAACTGCAGGTGCGCCAGCCGGGCGCCCACCAGCTCGGCCTGCTCCCGCCCGATGTCGGACAGCGGCGGGTCGCCGTGGCCATCGATGAGCTCGAAGTCCTCGCCCTCAACGGCGTCGGCCGATTGACCATGGCGCACGAGATACAGCTCCGTGGAGCCGGCAGGTCCACTGTAGGGTTCTTGACTGAATCGCCGGGGCGTCGACATGCGGGCCGAGTGTAAGAGATGGGGGGACGCTGCCGCGCCGCCCGACCGCGCAATGTCGACCGGTCAATGGAGCTCGAGCGGCCCGTCGTCGTCTTCGACCACCTCGGCGTCGATGATGGTCGGGTCGTTCTGATGCGACCGTTCCGTGCCCTGCGGCGAGCCCGGCCCGAAACCCGGCCCGCCGCGGAAGGTGGCGAAGAACGCTCCGGTGCCCCCAGGGCCCTGCCCGAAATTGATCTGCAGCCCGCTCCCCGCTCGGGGACCCAGTGCGTCCCATAGGGGCAGGGCGCGCCGGTGGACCACGTAGTTCTGCACGCCGTAGGTCACGGCGAGGTAGAGCAAGAAGCTGGACGCCTCGAAATTGCCCGCCCCATTGTGCGCGGCGCCGACGTCGCTCACGAAGTGCAGGGCGAGGGAAAGCACCCACAGCCCCATGGTCAGCCAGGTTCCCTGGCGCACCACCCATTCGTTCGATGTCCAGACTCTCACCGTGAAGGCGCGGACGGCCCCGAGGGCCAGTGCGCCCACGACCAGCGTCGCCAGCACCCACGCGTCGTCACCGCCGGTGACGTGATGGTTGTCGGTGTACGCGAGCAGATCGATCAGCCCGATGACGCCCAGGACGATCGGGAGACGGAGGCTCAGGACGCGCGGCACGAGCCGGATTCTCCGTTGCCGGCTCAGGACGAAGAAGGCGACGAGAACGTCGAGAGCGATGGTGAAAAACATCGTCTACCACCTTATGGGCGTCACCCTGTCCCTCAGGCCTCGGCGGTGCCCCGACGACCCGGCCGGGTCGTTGCGGCTTACGCGGCGAGAAGTGGCCCGACGTCGGCGCCGAACGCCGCCGTCTGCTCGCAGAACTCGGCGGCGGACCGGGCCGCGAAGCGGATCTGGAGGTGATTGACCCCCATCGCCACCAGCTCGCGGAGCGACGAGGCGATCTCCTCGGCGCCGCCCCGCTGGACGTAGCCGGGGAGGTCCCAGCCGGGTGCCCCGGCGCTGAGGTGGATCGGTTCTGCCATGGTGCCGATGTCGATGGGCGCGCCACCGCGTCGCTCGTCGCGCCAGGCGCGCAGGCGGGCGATCTGTTCGGGAAGGTCACGGCGACGCGTCCCCTGGGGAAGCCATCCGTCGCCGTAGGAGGCGGCGCGCCGCAGCGCCGCCGGCGACGATCCTCCGACCCATATGGGGGGACGCGGCTGGCGGACCGGGCGGGGAGCGATCCCCATCCCGCGGGCGGGGAAGCGGGGTCCCGGCAGTTCGGGGAATTCGTCGGTGAAGGCGCGGGCCAGCGCAGAGATGGCCTCATCGGTGTGGCGTCCGCGCGCCGAGAACTGTCCGGTGAGCAGTTCGTACTCCTCGGGCACGTGCCCGGCCCCGACGCCGACGATGAGGCGCCCTCCCGAGAGCGCGTCCAGTGTCGACAGCTCCTTGGCGGCGCGCAGCGGATGGCGCTCGGCCAGCACCAGGACGTGAGAGAGAAGGTGGGTGCGGGTGGTCAGCGCGGCCAGCCAGCCGAGCGTGGCCGTGGTGTCGTACCAGACCGTGCCCATGGCATCGGCCAGGCGGGTGGGGATGGCGGTGTGGTCGCACACGCCGATGTAGAAGAAGCCGGCCTCATCGGCCGTCCGGGCGATCTGCTCGAGCTCCGCCGGCCCGGACTGCTTCTCCCAGGACGCCGCATAGAGGGTGGACTGCGCCTGGATGGGCAACTGCATGCCGTAGACGACCTGCCCCTCGGGGACGGCGCGGACGACATCGTCGGGGTACGGGAAAGGGTCCGTCATCGGCCGCCGCTCAATAGTGCATCGCCACGCCCCCGTTGGGGCTCAGCAGTTGTCCCGTCACGAAGCTCGATGCGTCCGACGCCAGATACAGGACGCAGTACCCGATGTCCGAGGTCTCGCCTACCCGACGGAGCGGGGAGAATTTGGCCATGGGCGCCAGCACGGCCGCCTTGGCGTCTTCGTCGATCGTCCCGTCCGGCCTACGGTAGTAGCGCGCCGTCATGTTGGTCGGGACGAAGCCTGGCGCGATCGTGTTGACCCGCACGCCCTTTGGGCCCACCTCGACCGCCATCGACTGCGTGAGTTGCGCCACGCCGGCTTTGCAGATGGCATAGGGGCCGATGCCCGGTGACGGGGCGAGCACCGCCGCCGACGCCATGTTGATGATGCTCCCCGCCCCCTGTTCCACCATCACCTTCCCGGCGGCCTGACACCCGTACAGCGTGCCTTTGAGGTTGACGGCGAGGATGCGGTCGAACTCGTCGGGGTCGAGGTCGATGATGGAGCTGTCGATCATGATCCCGGCGCTGTTGCACAGGATGTGCAGCCCTCCGTGCGCCTGCACGATTCCCTGCACCAAGCCATCGAGCGCGCCGCGCTCGGCCACGTCGACCTGCGCCGCTTCCGCCTTCCCGCCGGCCTCGACGATCCCTCGCGCCGTTTCCTCGACGCCGACGAGGTTGAGGTCGGCGCACACCACCACCGCCCCTGCACCGGCCAGGACCTCTGCTGTGGTGCGGCCGATGCCGCTGCCGGCTCCGGTAACCAGGGCCACCCGGTCGGTCAGGTCAAACGCGTCGCGCACACTCTGGGTCGTTTCCACGGCCGCACTCTATGCAGTCACGCCCTCCAGCGTGAGGAGTGCCCGCTTCATGGGCAGTCCACCGCCGTACCCGCCGATCCCGTTGCTGGCCACGACGCGGTGGCACGGCACGATGATGGCGATCGGGTTCTTCCCGTTGGCCTGGCCCACCGCGCGGGGCCCCCGCGGCCGCCCGACCCGGCGGGCCAGCTCGCCGTAGCTGATGGTCTCGCCGTAGGGGATGCGGGAGAGCTCGGCCCACACCTCTCTTTGGAATTCGGTGCCGTCGAGTTCCGTGGGTATGTCGAACCCGGTCCGCTCCCGGGCGAAGTACTCCTCGAGTTGCGTGGCTGCGTCCTTGAGGACGGGTGGCGCGTCCCGGCCGTCACCGCGAGCCTTCATCCCCGACGTCGGCAGCCAAAGCCCGATGAGCACGTCGCCGTCACTCTCGAGTACGAGCCGGCCCACGGGTGTGTCCACGGGCATGGTGAATGTGGGTGTCGTCATGCGGCATCACGTCCTCTCAGTGACCGCTTGGTCGTCGGTGTCCCGGTCGTCGGTGTCCCGGGCTTCGGTGTCCCGGCCGGCAGGGCCCACAGGTGGACCATGGCGTAGCTCCGCCAGGGACGCCATCCTTCGGTCAGGGCAGTCAGGTGGGCCGGGTCGTCCGGCTGGCCGAGCGCCCGCGCCGCCCGCCTGACCCCGAGGTCGGTCGGCATGAAGGCGTCGGGGTCGCGCAGGGCGCGCATGGCCACGTACTCCGCCGTCCACGGTCCGATCCCGGGCAACCTCACCAGTGCGGCGCGCAGCTCGGCGGGTTCGGTACCCGGATCGATTGTCACCGTGCCACTGCGCAGCGCTTCGGCCAGGGCGACCAGGGCGCGTCGACGGTTACCCGGCATGGCGAAGGCCGCCGGATCGTGCCCGGCCAACGCGATGAGCGCGTCCGGGGTGGGGAAGAGGTGCGTGATCCCGCCGATCGGATCCGGTATGGCCTCGCCCGCCAGCCGCACGAGTCGCCCCGCAATGGTGCGCGCCCCGGGGACGGAGACCTGCTGGCCGATAACGGCGCGCACCGCGAGCTCGAACCCGTCGACCGCTCCGGGCACACGGCGCCCGGGCTCCGCGCCCACCAGCGGTCCGATCAGGGGGTCCGGCCGGAGCGCCTCGAGGACGGCGACCGGATCGGCGTCGAGGTCGAGCAGCTGGCGGCAGCGGGACACCGCAGTGGTCAGGTCGCGCAGGTCGGAGAGGTGGAGGTCAGCGTCGACGAAGGCGGGCCCGTCGTCCCCGTGATCGGTCGCGGTGAGGGCGACCACGGCGTACCCGTGGGGAAGGCGCATGCTCCGCCGGTAGGTGGCACCGTCACGCTCCTCGATCCCGGGCACGGCGCGGCTGCCGAGGAAGCCCAGCACCGACTCGGGGCTGAACGGGCGCCGGCCGGGGAGGCGCAATCGCACACCTTGGGTCCCCGCACCCGCCCGGTCCTCCATGCGGCTCCTCAGCGCCGCCCTGGTGACGCGGGCACGTAACCCTCGGGGCGTGTCGGCGAAGATCTGCCGCACCGTCTCGTTGCACTGGCGGACGCTGGAGAAGCCGGCGGCGAAGGCCACGTGGGCGACGGGGAGCGCGGTCGTCTCGAGGAGGATGCGCGCCGCCTGGCCGCGCTGGGCCCGCGCGATGGCCAGCGGCCCGGTGCCGACCTCCGCCGTGATCACGCGATTGAGCTGGCGGACGCTGTAGCCGAGGTGGCGGGCCAATCCGTCCACTCCCTCGCGGTCGACGATGCCGTCCCTGATGAGCCGCATGGCCCGGGCCACGACGTCGGCCCGCATGTTCCATTCGGGCGAGCCCGGGGTGGCGTCGGGTCGGCAGCGCAGGCAGGCGCGGAATCCGGCCTGCTGGGCCGAGGCGGCGGTGGCGTAGAAGCGCACGTTCTCGCGCTTGGGGGTGCGGGCGGGGCAGCTGGGGCGGCAGTAGATGCCGGTCGACGTCACGCCGATGAAGAAGACGCCGTCGAAGCGGGCATCCTTGCTGTGCGCCGCCTGGTAGCAGCGATCGGGGTCGTCGATCACGTCAGCATCGTGCCATGCCCGGCCGCCGATTACTGGCGGAAATCGGACATGAGCGTCAGCGGGGGGACAACGGTGCCTTCCGGGCCTGCGCCAGCACCAGCCGGCGGTGGGTGGCGGCGTCCCCCCAGGCCCGCGAGAGGGCCCAGGTCCGCTTCATGAAGAAGTGCAGATCGCACTCCCAGGTGTACCCGATCGCTCCGTGCACCTGGAGGGCGACCCGGGCGGCCAGCTCGGCGGCTTCCGACGCCAGCGCCTTGGCCATGGAGGCGTCCCGGGAGACGGTCGGTTGCGCCGTGGCCAGGGACCAGGCGGCACGGTAGGTGGCGGGACGGGCGAACTCGAGCTTGACCCGGGCGTTGGCCAGAAGATGCTTGACCGCCTGGAAGCTCCCGATGGGCCGGTCGAACTGCCGGCGTTCCTTGGCATAGTCCGCCGCCATGGTGATCATGCGATCGCCCAGCCCCACCAGGTACGCGGCCGAGCCGGCCGCGCCGCGATCGGCCATGAGGCCGACGCTGGCTTCGGCGGCCACGCCGTAGGCCAGCAAGGTGTCCGCGGTGAGGGGCCACTGCACGGTGGACAGGTCGCGCGCTCGGTCGAGCGTCGCGGTGGGGTGGATGGCACAGGCCGCGGCCGGGACGGCGTGCAGCTGCCAGCCGGAGTCCGGATCGCGGCAGGCCAAGAGGTAGACGCCGGCGTCGCGTGCCCCGACGACCCGCGGGGTGCGCAGCATGCCGTCGGCTGAGACCGTGGTGGGCGACGAGGGACCCGCGACGCCGACATCGATACCGCCCACGGCGAGGGGCGCGTCCTCGGTCAACAGCGTCGCCAGCGCGGCGGCCGCGGATGGCGCCGGCAGCAGGGCGGCCAGCATCGGCGCGGCCAGGGCGGCCGTCTCGAGCAGCGGCTCGGGAAGGGCGGCCCACCCAGCCTCCTCCATCACCCCCACCAGGTCGACATCGCTCAGGCCGAGGCCGTCCACCGATTCGGGTACGAGCAACCCGGGCGCACCGAGCGCGGTGAGCATGGACCATCGGGCCCGCGCCCCGGCGGCTTGGCGGTCCGGCGGCGCCTCATAGAACTCGCGCAACGCGGCGACGGGGAACTCGCGCGCCAGGACTTGTCGCACGGTCTGCCGCAACTCGTCCTGCTCCGCGTCGAAGGCGAAGTCCATCGTCAGCCTCGCGGGAGCCCGAGGAGACGTTCGGCCACGACATTGCGCTGGATCTCGTTCGTTCCGGCATAGATGGGACCTGCCAGTGCGAACAGGTAACCGTCCAGCCACTCCCCGGGGGAGCCGGCCTCGAGGAGCTCGGCCTCGGGGCCGAGCAACGTCAAGGCGCTGTCGTGGATGGAGATGTCGGTTTCGGACCAGAAGATCTTGTTGCAACTCGCCTCCGAGCCGACCTTGTGCCCGCGCACGACCTTCGACGCGGTCCAATAGGTGTGGAGGCGGTAGGCCTCGGCGTCGATGTACGCCCGGGCGACGGCGTCGGCCGAGTCGGCCGGGCGGCCGTGCTGATCGAAGAGCTCGACGAGCCGCGCCGCCGCCTCGGTGTAGCGGGCCGGGCTGCGCAGGCTCAGCCCGCGCTCGCTGCCCGCGGTGGACATCGCCACCGACCAGCCGGACCCCTCGTCACCGAGGACCTGGCTGTCGGGCACCTCGACACCGTCGAAGAAGATCTCGGCGAATCCGGTTTCCCCGTCAATCTGGGGAATCGGCCGCACGGTGACCCCGGGGGAGTCCATGGCGATGAGGAAGTACGTCAGTCCGCGGTGGCGTTCTGTTTCGGGATCGGTGCGGAAGATGCCGAAGCACCATTCGGCGAACGCACCCCGGCTGGCCCAGGTTTTCTGGCCGGTGAGCAGCCACCCGTCACCGTCATCGTTGCGCACCGCCCGCGAGCGGATGCCGGCCAGGTCGCTCCCGGCGTCAGGCTCCGACCAACCCTGGCACCAGATCTCCTCGCCTGCGGCCATCGGGGGTAAGAAGCGCTCCTTCTGCGCCGGCGTCCCGTAGTCGAGCAGGGTCGGGGCCAGGAGGAAGATGCCGTTCTGGCTCACCCGTTTCGGCGCCCGGGCCCGGTAGTACTCCTCCTCGAAGATGAGCCACTCCATGATCCCGGCGCCCCGGCCGCCGTACTCGACGGGCCAGCTCACCACCGACCAGCGATCGGCGAACAGGGTCGCCTCCCACTCCCGGTGGGCCTCGAACCCTGCGCCGGTGTCGAGCGAGGGGAGAGGCTCGTGGGGGACGTGGGCCGACAGCCAGGCCCGGGCCTCTGCCCGGAATTCCTCTTGCGCGGCGTCGAAGGTCAGGTCCATGCCGCCGCGAATCTGACACACTGCGGCACAGAATGCCAAGGTCAACGCCACCGGCGGCGTGACCGACGGGGGCGTGCGGTCTGGCGGGGGGCCGGATTCGGGGTCACAATGGCATCACTATGCCGAACGCCGTGATCATCGATGCCGTGCGAACCCCGGTGGGCCGACGCGGAGGCCGCCTTTCGGGGTGGCACGCCGTCGATCTGGCCGCTCAACCCCTGAAAGCCCTGCTCGAGCGCAACGATCTCGACCCGGCGGCGATCGAAGACGTGATCATGGGCTGCACCATGACCGTGGGCGAACAGGCGATGAACATCGGCCGCAACGCCGCACTGGCGGCGGGGTTTCCCGACTCGGTCCCCGGTACGACGGTCGATCGGCAGTGCGGGTCGGCCCAGCAGGCCATTCACTTCGCGGCCCAGGCGGTCATGTCGGGTGCCATGGAGATCGTGATCGGTGCCGGCATCGAGTCGATGAGCCGGGTGCCCATCGGTTCGACCACCGAACCGGGACCGGGCGAGGCCTACGGACCCCTCTATCTGGAGCGCTTCGAGCTCATCCACCAGGGTGAGTGCGCCGAGGAGATCGCGCGGCGTTGGAAGATAGGGCGCGAGGACATGGACCGGTTTGCGCTGTCGTCCCACCAGCGGGCCGCCCGGGCCACCGACGAGGGTCGGTTCGCCAACGAGATCGTGCCCCTCGAGGCGCGGGTGCATCCCGACGTCCCCGGCGCAGCCGACGTCACCGGGTTGCTGGAGGTCGACGAGGGTGTCCGGCGGGACACGTCACTGGAGAAGCTGGCCGGCCTGCGCCCCGCCTTCTCCGAGACCGGCACGGTGACCGCGGGGACCTCGTCGCAGATTTCCGACGGCGCCGCCGCCGTGCTGATCATGAGCGAGGAGAGGGCGAACGCTCTTGGCCTGCGGCCCCGGGCGCGTTTCCACACCTTCGCCGTGGCCGCCAACGATCCCCAGATCATGCTGACGGCGGTGATTCCGGCCACCGAGCTGGTGTTGGCCAAGTCGAAGCTGATGTTGAGCGACATCGATCTGATCGAGATCAACGAGGCCTTCGCCTCGGTCGTGCTGGCCTGGGACAAGGAGTTCCATCCCGACCCCGAGCGGGTGAACGTCAACGGTGGCGCCATCGCCATCGGCCATCCGACCGGCTGCTCGGGGGCGCGCTTGATGGCCACGCTGCTCAACGAGCTCGAGCGCACCGGGGGGCGCTACGGGCTCCAGACCATGTGCGAGGGCGGCGGCCAGGCCAACGCCACCATCATTGAGAGGTTGAGCTGATGCGGACCCGGGTTCCGGCGGTCGAAGGGTGGTTCACGCTCGGCGACGAAGGGGCCCCGGCGTTGCTCGGCTCCCGCTGCGCGGCATGCGGCACCTACGCCTTTCCGGCCGAGACCCGGTTCTGCCGTAATCCCGACTGCGTGAGCCAGGAGTTCGAGACGGTCGAGCTGTCGCGGCGGGGCCGCATCTGGTCCTACACCGATGCCCGGTACCAGCCGCCGCCGCCCTACGTGGCCGCCGATCCGTACGTGCCGTTCTGCCTGGCGGCGGTGGAGCTGGCGGCGGAGAAGCTCGTCGTCATGGGGCAGGTCACCGCAGGCGTGACCGTCGACGATCTCAAGGTGGGGGACGAGGTCGAGCTGGTCGTCGATACGCTCTACGCGGAGGGTGACAGCGACTACCTCGTGTGGAAGTGGCAACCCGTCTCCGCCGGTCAGGAGGGTTGAGGATGCCGGACGACAAGAGGATCGCCGTGCTGGGCGCGGGGATGCACCCCTGGGGCAAATGGGGTCGCCCGTTCGTCGAGTACGGCTTGGCGGCCGCGCGCGACGCGCTCGCCGACGCCGGCCTGTCGTGGCGCGACATCCAGTTCGTGTCGGGCGCCGACACCATCCGCAACGGGTACCCGGGGTTCGTCTCCGGCGCCACCTTCGCCCAGGCTCTGGGGTGGACGGGCGCGCGGGTGTCGAGTTGCTATGCCGCCTGTGCCTCGGGCGCGGCCGCCATCGGGAACGCCCGTGCGCAAATTCTGGCCGGGCTGTGCGACGTCGCCCTCGTCGTCGGCGCCGACACCACACCCAAGGGGTTCTTCGCCCCCGTGGGGGGCGGTGACCGCAAGGACGACCCGGACTGGTTGCGCTTCCACCTGATGGGTGCCACCAATCCGACCTACTTCGCCCTCTACGCCCGGCGTCGCATGGATCGCTTCGGCGCTACCGAGGAGGACTTCGCGCAGGTAAAGGTCAAGAACGCGCGCCACGGGCTGGCCAATCCCTACGCCCGTTACCGGGGCGAGGTGACCGTCGAGGAGGTGCTGTCATCGCCCATGGTGGCCGACCCGCTGCGTCTGTTGGAGATCTGTGCCACCTCCGACGGCGGCGCTGCCCTGGTCCTGACGAGCATGGACTTCGCCCGGCGCCATGGTGGTGGGGCCGAACCTGCCGTCACCATAAACGCCGTCTCCACGGTGACCCCGTCGTTTCCCAACACCGTCATCGAGATGCCGAACTTCTCGACCGACTCGGCCGTGGCGTACGGAGGCGAGTGGGAGGCCGGCACCGGCTTCCGCCCGTCGATCACGTCCGCCGCCTACGCAGAAGCCGGTATCGGGCCCGAGGATCTCGACCTGGCCGAGGTCTACGACCTTTCCGCCGCGCTCGAACTGGACTGGTACGAGGACATCGGGCTGTGCGGTGAGGGCGAGGCCGAGAAGCTCCTGCGCGACGGGGTGACGTCGCTGGGTGGACGGGTGCCCGTCAACCCTTCCGGCGGCCTGTCCTGCTTCGGGGAGGCGATCCCGGCCCAGGCCATCGCGCAGGTGTGTGAGTGCGTCTGGCAGCTGCGGGGAACGGCTCAGGGACACCAGGTGGAGGGAGCCCGGGTTGCGGTCACCGCCAACCAGGGGCTCTTCGGGCACGGATCCTCGGTGGTTCTTTCCCGCTGAGCGGGAAGCGGCTGCCCAGCGCCGGGTTGATCAATCCCCAGGCAGACTCGGGTTTTTGCGCGGCGTCCCGCGTCTCCGCCGCAGCTGACACATCGGGTTTCGGTGGCGCGGAGGATTGAAAGTCCCCTGATTCGGGTATTAGGTGTTCCGACGCCAATTCGGGATGCCGTATGTGTAGTTTTTGGGCAGTCCGGGAAACAGTCAGAGCGTCCAGGTTGGTCGCGACAAGTAGCAAAGGTCCGAATGGAGGATGCATGCTGGCAACCGATACGCGCGAGTTACGGCACAACGGGAACTCTGCAGGCAGAGCGGATGTAGCGGTGCCTGATCACCGTGAAAGCGAGCACAGCGATGCCGCTGGCGGCTCGGACGAGGTGCTCAAGGCCCTCGTGGAGCTGGACGCCGTTCTGAAGGAGAATGCGGAACGCGAGCGCGAGTTGTTCCAGCGGATCGCCCAGGTGCGCCTGGCCAGGGAGAACGGGCAGGAATGGAAGGCCATCCTGGCCGGTGAGGACGAGCCCAGCACGGTGCAGCTCGTCAGCACCATTCTGCGCCGTCAGTCAGAGGCCAGCGGGTACCTCCGCCGGTCCCTGGTGGTCGCCCTCCGGGCCGAGGGCCAGAGCATCCCGAGCATCGCCCACCTCTTCGGCGTGACCCACCAGCGGGTGTCCAACCTGTTGCGACGGGTGGCCCAAGGCGGCGGCTCACCCGCGAACTAGGTCGGAGCTTCCCGGGTCGGGGCCTCAGGTCGGGCCCTCGCCGGCAGGCGCCGGTAAGGCCCACCGCCGCAGTACGCCGTCCGCCTCCTCCATCACGCTGTCGATGATCTCGGCCACGCTGGGCAGGCTCTCGATCAGCCCGACGACCTGACCCGTGGGGAGGACGCCGACGTCGGTGCGTCCCTCCACCAGCGCGGCCTTGGTCATGACGGGCGCGTTGGCGGCCATGACCACCTGGGACCAGGTGAGCTCGTTGCCCTCCTTCATCGCCCGGCCCTCCTTGAGCAGCGCCAGCACCGACGCACCGGTCTCGTGGCGAAATTGGTACGCGCTGCCGAGCGCCCGGGGTAGGGCACGGAGCCAGCTCTGTGCTTCCAAGTGGTCCACCAGCTCGGTGCGCACGACCCGTTGGGGGGCGCCGTCGATCTTGGTGGTGACCACGGTACCGGTGACCGGGGTCTCGACGTACCGTTCCTTGATGCCGTCGGGCACGCGGCTTTCGGCCGACAGCAGGAAGCGGGTGCCCATGGCGATACCCGAGGCGCCATAGGCCAGCGCGGCCACCAGACCCCGACCGCTGAAGAAACCCCCGGCGCCGACGACGAGGACGCGATCGCCGACGGCCTCGACCACCTGGGGCAGGAGCAGCGAGGTGGGCACCGTCCCGGTGTGGCCTCCACCTTCGGCCCCCTGGGCGATCACCGCATCGACGCCCCACTCGGCCACCTTCTCGGCGTGCCGCCGGGCGCCGATCGTGGGCATCACGAACAACCCTGCTTCCTTGCAGCGCGTCACCAGCGCCGGATTGGGCGCCTGGGCGAAGCTGGCCACCCGGGCCCCGGATTCGATCATCAAGGAGATGCGCTCGCCCACGTCCGCCACATCGGTGCGCAGGTTGACGCCGAACGGCGCGGACGTGCGCGCCCTCACCTCGGCGAGGGCCGACGCCATCTCGTCCAGGGTCATGGTGGCCGAGGCCAGAATCCCGAGGCCGCCCGCGTTGGCGGTCGCGGCCACGAGGCGCGGTCCCGCCACCCATCCCATCCCCGTCTGCACAATGGGATAGCGCACGCCGACGCGCGCACACAGCTCGGTGGCCAGGGCGGGGTGGTACGTCGTCAGCTCTTCACTTCCCGGTCTCGTAGTGACCCGGGGTCGAGCACCGTGCGCAGGAGGTCGAGCTCTTCGGGTGTTGGGAGGCGCGTCTCTTCCACCTCGTCCGGCAAAGAGAGGGCGAAGGAGGTGGCCTGCACCACGTCGTCCACCGTCACGCCGGGGTGCACCGAGCGCAGCCGCATGGTGTGGTCGGGGGTCTCGAAGTCGAACACGCCCAGATTGGAGACGACGCGGCGAATGTCGTGAAAGCGCGTTGCTCCCGCACCGGCCGCCTCGGCGCGGGCGTATCCCACGCCGCTGACCACGTCGACCTGCTCGACGAAGGTGCGCACGGTGTGGTCGGGCACCCAGTAGCTGGTGGGGTGGTTGACCGAGTTCCCGGGCGCACCGCGCACGCCGATCAGCTGGACCTTGGGCCGGCGGTGGTCGCCGATGGCCGAGATGTTCTGGTTCCCGGTCCGGTCGATCTGGCTGGCCATCATCATGATGTGGCGTCGCCCGGACCACACCACGTCGAACACGGTGCGATACGGCATGGCCGCTTCCCGGATCAGTTCTTCCGGCCGGGTGGCGATGGGGGGCGCACCCACCATGAGCGCCGCCTCGCCGTCGGTGAGCACCAGGTCCGGGGAGAAGGTGGATTTGGCCAGGCGGGCCCCGAGGGACGGGATGGTGCCGAAGGGGCTGACCATGATCTCCCCGGCGTCGCGCCAGGTGTCGGCGCAGGCGATGACGCACGACTCGGCGCGGGTACACGGGAGGTCGGGCGTGCCGGGACCCGATGTCATGACGCGCCCCGCTCGGCCACGTGGGCCCGGTACTCGTCCTCGGTGACATCGACGTAGCTCCGGGCGAAGGCCTCCCACGCGGCCGGGTCCCCGGCCGAGGCGGCGTACTCCTTTTGGAACGGCTCGTCGCGCCCGTAGTCGGGTGGGTTGGCGGTGAAGTGCGCGCCGCCGGGGGTTTCCGCCACCCCGTCGGTCAGCAAGCGATGGATGACCACCGCACTGAGCGGGCCTTCGTCGGTGAGGGTGCCGTTGTCCACGACCCGCTCCGTCGTGACGAAGCGACGATCGGCCGCCCCGAGGAACAGCGGGTCGAAGAAGGCGTCGGGTCCGAGGATCTGACCGTTGCCGGCGGTGTCGGCGCGGTTGGTGTGGACGAGCGCCGCATCGAGATGGAGCGCAGGCATGGCGACCAGCTCGACGTCCGCGTCGGCCGGGTCGTGCACGAAGGGGCTGTCGGCCCCGTAGGGGGAGCGCACCAGGCGCAGGTCCGGATTGATGGTGAGCACGTCCGAACCCAGCCCGGCCCGGGTGGGCAGGAAAGGCACCCGCCAGGCTGCCGCCTGGAGGCCCTGGAAGAACATGCCCTCGTCGACTTCCATCACCTCGACCTGTCCCTTCTGGCGCGCCACACGCCAGTGCGGGTCCAGGGCGATCGAGTCCAGGGTGACAAAGCCGCACACCACCTTCTTCACCTTGCCGGTGGCACACAGGAGTCCCACATCGGGTCCGCCGTACGCCACGATGGTCAGGTCGTGCAGATCCGAGCGGCACAGCGCGCGCACAATCGCCATGGGTTTGCGCCGCGAGCCCCACCCGCCGATGCCGATGGTCATGCCCGAGCGGAGCTCCCCCACAATGTCGTCGACGGTGGTGCGCTTGTCAGTCACGGCCGCTCATCCTCACCCAGATCCTCATCCTGCTCCACCCCGCTCACTGCGACACTCACCGGGACGTGTCCGCCTCGCGCTTCTCGACGAAGGCGGCCCGCTGCTCGTCGGCCACCCCGCGCACGTGGAGCTCGTAGGTGAATCCCTGCTCGAAGCGGTAGCTGCGCTTGACGTCGACCGGATCGATGCCGTTGAGCGACTCCTTGGCCCGCCGGATGATCGATGGGCTCTTGGTGGCGATCTCGCCGGCCACGGCCAGCGCGGCCTGGCGCAGTTCGGTCAGGGGCACCACCGCCGCCACCGAGCCGTAGGAGGCCAGCTCGGCGGCGGAAATGGCCTTGGCCGTGTAGACCATCTTGCGCATGGCGTGCTGCGGCACCAGCCGGGCCAGGTGGGTGGCCGCCCCGAGCGCCCCCCGGTCGACCTCGGGCAGCCCGAACGTGGCGTCCTCGGACGCGACCACAATGTCCGCATTGCCGATCAGCCCGATCCCCCCGCCCAGGCAGAACCCCTGGACGGCGGCGATGACCGGCACCTCACAGTCGTAGACCGCGGCGAAGGCGGCGGCGCAACCGCGGTTGACCCCGACCAGGGCCTCGTCGCCCTTGGCGTTGATCTCCTTGATGTCGACCCCGGCGCAGAAGCCCCGCCCCTCGGCGCGCAGGACGACCACCCGATTGTCGGCGACTCGCCCGGCGGCGATCAGGGCGTCGGCCAGCGCGAACCAGCCCGCCACGTCCAGTGCGTTCACGGGCGGATGGTCGATCACCACCTCGGCGATCCCGCTTTGCTCTTGGATCACATGTACGGGCATGGTGCGGCGTCAGCTCCTTTACACCGGCGGCCGTGACAGCGACCCCGTCGCGGTAACCGGTGCCGTAGGGTAGCGCCCGTGACGCAGCCGACGTTCGACTTCTCCGGCAAGGTGGTGGTGGTGACGGGGGGGTCCCGCGGGGTGGGCGCCGGCATTGTGGCCGCGTTCGTGGCCGCGGGTGCCCACGTCATCACCTGCGGGCGCAACGAGGCCGAGGTGCCCGGCGCGGCCTTCGTGGTCGCCGACCTGCGCCAGGCCGATCAGGCCGCCCTGGTGGTCGATACCGCCGTCGAGCGCTTCGGCCGCCTCGACGTCCTGGTCAACAACGCCGGTGGATCGCCCTCACGCATGGCGGCCGACATGTCCCCGCGCTTCATCGACGCCATTTTGGCGCTCAACTTGACCTCGCCCCTGTACTGCGCCCAGGCGGCGCAGCGGGTCATGGCGGTCCAGGAGGGTGGTGGGTCCATCGTCAGCGTCGCCAGCGTCTCGGGCATCCGGCCCTCCCCCGGGGCCTCTGTCTACGCCGCGGCCAAGGCCGGCCTGATCAGCCTCACGGCGACGCTGGCCGTCGAGTGGGCCCCGGCCGTGCGGGTGAACTGCGTGACCGCAGGGCTGCTGGAGACCGATGCGGGCGACGAGCACTACGGCGGACCGGCGGGGCTGGCCCGGGTGGCCGCCACCGTGCCCCTCGGGCGGATGGGGAGCCCGGCCGATGTGGCCCAGGCCTGCCTTTTCCTCTCCAGTGACGGGGCGGCGTACATCTCCGGCGCCAACCTGGTGGTGCACGGCGGGGGCGAGTGGCCGGCCTACCTGACTGCCCTGGAGAACTCCGCCGACACCTGAGCGGCGCACCTCCCGGGGGCCTGTACCTGCGGGTTCCTCGCCTCATGCTAGACACAACCACCGTGAATTTGGCCGTCCCCACCGAGACACGAGCAGGAGAGCGCCGGGTCGCGCTCGTCCCCGATGTCGTCAAGAAGCTGGTGGGCGCCGGGTGGGACGTGGTGGTCCAGTCCGGGGCCGGCGTCGAGGCGGCCTTTTCCGACGCGGTCTACGTCAGCGCCGGTGCCCGCATCGCCCCCGATGCCGCCGCCACGTACGAGGGGGCGGGACTGGTGGTCGGGGTCAATGCCCCCGGGGCGGACGGGGCCAACCAGGTCCCACGGGGTGCCGTGGTCCTGAGCTTCTTCCAGGCGGCCCAGTCGTCCGAGGCCCTGCAGGTGCTGGCCGAGCGGGGAGTCACGCTGTTCAGCTTCGATCTGCTGCCCCGGATCAGCCGCGCCCAGGGCATGGACGCCCTGAGCTCGCAAGCCACCGTCTCGGGCTACCGGGCCGGTCTTTGCGCCGCCGAGCACTTGGCCAAGTTCTTCCCGATGTTCATGACCGCGGCCGGCACCGTCCCCCCGGCCAAGGTGCTGGTCATGGGCGTCGGCGTAGCCGGGTTGCAGGCCATCGCCACCGCGCGCCGCCTCGGTGCCGTGGTCAAGGCGTACGACGTCCGCGCCGCGGCCAAGGAGGAGGCCGAGAGCCTCGGCGCCACGTTCGTCGACACCGGCGTCAGCGCCGAGGGCATTGGAGGGTACGCCCGCGAACTCTCGGACGAGGAGTTGGAGCGCCAGCGGGCCGCGCTGGCCGGTGAGGTGGCGGCCTCCGACGTGGTCATCACCACCGCGGCCGTGCCGGGTCGGGCCGCCCCGATCCTGGTCACCGAGGAGATGGTCGAGGGCATGGCGGAGGGCGCCGTCGTGGTGGACATGGCGGCGGACTCGGGCGGCAACTGCGCCCTGACCCGGGCCGGCGAGGTGGTGGAGCACCGCGGGGTGCACATTGTGGGCATGGCCAACCCTCCTTCGGGCATGCCCACCCACGCCAGCTTCCTGTATGCGCGCAACGTGGCCAACGTGCTGGCACTGATGGGCAAAGACGGGGTCATCGCGCCCGATTGGGACGATGAGATCGTCTCCGGCATGTGCGTGCTGCGCGAGGGCCGGGCGGTCGCCCCCGATGCCGTGGAGGTACTCGGAGGTTCGGGAGAGGGGAGCGCCCCGTGATCGGCTACGCACCGCTGCTGGCGCAGTTGGGTGGGACGACCGGCATCGTCGAGTACCTCACCGTGTTCGTGCTGGCCGCGTTCGTGGGGATCGAGGTCGTCTCCAAGGTCCCGAGCATTCTGCATACGCCGCTGATGTCCGGCTCCAACGCCATCCACGGGATCGTCCTGGTCGGGGCGTTGACGATCATGGGGGAGGCCCACGGCACGGCGCAGTTGATCCTCGGCTTCCTGGCCGTCTTCTTAGCCACCCTCAACGTCGTCGGCGGGTTCGTGGTGACCGACCGCATGCTCGAGATGTTCAAGGCCAAGCCCAACGAACGGGCGCCCGCCCGCAAGAGCGACGCCGAGGACGACCCGAAAGAGACGGCGTGACGACAGCGGTCTCGTTGCCCCTGGCCACCGTCCGTGACTTGGTCTACCTGGTGGCCGTCGCCGGCTTCATCCTGGCCCTCAAGGGTCTGGGGTCGCCCCGGTTCGCCCGGCGGGGCAATCAACTGGGCGCGCTGGCCGCGCTGGCGGCCGTCGCCATCACCTTCACCCTTCCCGCGTTGCGGCATTCGGGCAGGAACCTCGTGCTCGCACTCATCGCCATGGTGCTGGGCACGGTCGTCGCCGTGCCGGTGGCCCGGATGGTGAAGATGACCGCGATGCCACAACTGGTGGCCATCTTCAACGGCGTCGGCGGCGGGGCGGCCGCGCTCGTCTCGATCACCGAGCTGCTCCATCTCCACGCACTCGGCGACAAGCCCGCCGTCTACGTGACGGCCGAGGTGCTGCTCGGTGTCCTCATCGGCTCGGTCTCCTTCGCGGGGAGTGCCATCGCCTTCATCAAGCTGCAGGAGCTGATCACCGGCCGCCCGATCACCTACCCGGGGCAGCAGGCCATCAACGCCGTGGTGGCCGCCGCCGCCGTCGCCCTGATCGTCGTGGCGCTGGCGACAGGCGACCTCGCGCCCGTCTATGTCCTGCTCGGCCTGGCGCTCGTGCTCGGCGTGGCTTTCGTGCTGCCCATCGGCGGTGCCGACGTGCCCGTCCTGATTTCACTCCTGAACTCGTGCACCGGCCTGGCCGTCGCCGCCTCGGGGTTCGTGCTCGACAACAACCTTCTCATCGTGGCCGGCACTCTGGTCGGGGCCTCAGGCATCATCTTGACCCGTCTGATGAGCTCGGCCATGGGCCGCTCCTTGCCCAACATCCTCTTCAGCGCCTTCGGCGCCGTGATCACGGCCACCGGGGGCGAGCAGGGCGACGCGTCCCGCTCGGTGCGTACGGGTACGGCCGAGGACGTCGGCGTGCTCCTGGCGTACGCGCGCAAGGTGGTCATCATCCCCGGCTACGGCCTGGCCGTGGCCCAGGCCCAGCACGTCGTGCGCGAGCTGGCGGACGCGTTGGCGGCCCGGGGCGTGGACGTCTTCTTCGCCATCCACCCCGTGGCCGGTCGGATGCCCGGGCACATGAACGTTCTGTTGGCCGAGGCCAACGTGCCCTACGACGACCTCAAGGAGATGGACGAGGCCAACGCCGAGATGTCGACGGCCGATGTGGCCCTGGTGGTCGGGGCCAACGACACGGTCAACCCGGCGGCCAAGACCACGCCGGGCAGCCCCATCTACGGCATGCCGATCATCGACGCCGACGAGGCCGCGAACATCATCTTCCTCAAGCGCTCGATGCGCCCGGGGTTCGCCGGCATCGACAACGAGCTCCTCTACGACCCCAAGACCACGCTGCTGTTCGGGGACGCCAAGGACACCCTGCAGAAGCTGGTGGCCGCCGTGAAGGAGGCCTGACGCACCACCGGTGATCGGCTCCGGCGGCGTGCGTGCCGGCCGCTGGTCAACGCGTCGTCAGACCGACGCTTTCCGCGGCGACGCGCTGTCTATTCGGCTACTTCATCGGTGGATCGAGGCTTGGACTTTTGGTCGAAAACGCCGATGACTAGTAACCAAGCTGCCGTAATCATATAACAAGTGTTGGCTAGTATAGCTACGGCTGCAATATAAAGACCGGACAGGTACCCGCAAAAAAATAGTGCCGCACCGATCATCTCAGCTACGTGCACGGTGCTTCCGCCAACTATGCGAGAAAGTCTTAGACCATCGCTCATCCTCATGGCTCTCGCGTAGCCCTTGACAAAAACGGCTGCCGAAATACCCGAGACTACGAACAGCTCTGCGCCTATTGACCGATGGTTCTGAGCTCCCATAAGCACAAGCGCACAGCGCATGAAAACCAGTGCCAGACCTGTAAGTGTGTTTATGGCTCGATAGCGATGTGTCGCGTCGGCAGCGATTACTTTGAGGTTGAGTGACATCGCCACAAAAACCAAGCCGGTGAGCGTGACTGCGCCTGTTCCCACCAGAAGAAAGAAATCAGTCCACTGCCCAGCCCTAAAAATATCGGCTGCAATCATGACCTGATCGTAACGAGTTATAGAAATACTTTTAGCTAGCGGGGCGCGATGGCGTCCACCTGGGCCAGGAGGTCGGCGCCGGGCTTCCACTGACCGGCCGCCACGTTGGCGGCCACCTGCTCGGGCTTGGTCGCCCCGGCGATGACCGAGGCCACCGAAGGGCGCGAGAGCAACCAGGCGAAGGCCAGGTCCAACACGGTGTGCCCCTCGCTCTGCGCCAGGGCGTCCAGGGCGGCCACGGTGGCCAGCCGCTCGTCGGAGAGCTGGTCCTTGGCGTAGGCACCCCATGCGGCCAGGCGGGTCCCCTCGGGGGCTCCCGCACCGGCACGGTACTTCCCGGTCAGGAGGCCACTGGCCAGCGGGAAGTAGGGCAGGAAGGCGGTGTGCGTCCGGTCGCAGAACCCCAGCACCTCGTCCTCGGGGTCCCGGTGGAGCAGGTTGTACTCGTTCTGCACGCTGACGAAGCCGGGCGCACCGTCTTGCACCGCCTCCGCCGCCTCTTCGAGCAGGGCCGCATCGAAGTTGGAGCAGCCGATCTCGCGTATCTTCCCCTCGGCCACGAGCTCGCCCAGCGTGCCGAGCGTCTCGGCGATCGGCGTCTTCGGGTCGGGGTAGTGCAGCTGGTAGAGGTCGACGTGGTCGGTGCCCAGCCGGCGCAGGCTGTCCTCGAGGGACGTCCGCACGTAAGCCGGGGTGGCACCGCCCGCGTGGCCCTCGAAGGGCCCACCGAACTTGGTGGCCAGGACGATCTCGTCCCGCCGCGTCCCCAGCGCCGCACCCAGGTACTCCTCGCTCTTGGTGCCCCCGTACATATCAGCGGTATCGAAGAGCGTGATGCCGGCGTCGAGCGCGGTCCCGACCACGGCATCGGACTCCTTGCGCTCGATGAGCATGCCGAAGTTGTTGCACCCCAGCCCGACTTCGCTCACCGTGAGCGTGCCGATCTTCCGCGTATCCATGAGCTGAATCTCCCCTCGGTGAGCGTGCCGGCGCGGGCGTCCCGGGCCGGCAGTAGCGTACCGGCGACACGAGCTGGACGAGCTGGACGAGCTGGAGGATCCGGGAGTACCCGAGGAGGAAGAAATGGCACAAGGCGCGGTCGACGTGACACTGGATGCCGCACCTGACGCGGTGTGGGCCAAGGTGGGCGACTTTGGCGGGGTGGGCGAGTTCTTCCCCGGTATCGAGTCGTTCCGCCTCGAAGGCGACGACCGGGTCATCGGCATGTTCGGCCTGGAGATCCGCGAGCGGCTCGTTTCACGCGACGACGCCACCCGCACCTTGTCGTACTCGGTGGTCGACGGTGTGCCGCTCGAACGCCACACCGCCACCATCACCGTCGAGCCCCAAGGGGATGGCTCCAAGGTGACCTGGGCCTATGACGTCGAGCCGGCCGAGATGGCCCCGGTCTTCGGTGACACCTACAAGGGGGCGCTCGCCGCGCTCGAAGCGGGTTTCTCCTGAGCGACCCGGCCGGGGCCGGGTGAGGACTCGGGGAGGTCGCATACCCTGAGCAGGTGACAACGGGCGCGGCCAGGGACCCAGCCGTTGGTGACGGTGCGGCCGTCGAGCCGCGCCCGCTGACGCAGGACGTTCCGCGGATCTACCCCCGGCGGCTGCCCGAACCGAGTGGGGCCGCGCTCCTGCGCCGCGGTGCCACCATCGCCAAGGTCGTGGGCGTGCACTTCGCCCCCGTTGCCGTGCGCCAGCTACGGACAATCCGTCAGGGCGCCCTGCCCGGTGCGCAACTGGCCCGACCGCTGCGCAAGAGTTTCGAGGACCTGGGCGGGACCTTCATGAAATTCGGCCAGATCATCGCCTCGTCGCCGGGGATGTTCGGCGACGACGTGGCCGACGAGTTCAGGGCCTGCCTCGACACCGGCCCTCCCGTCGGCTTTCCCGAGGTGCGCCAGAGGGTGGAGGAGGACCTCGGCCGCCCGTTCAAGAGCGTCTTCGCGGCGTTCGAAACCGAACCCATCGGGACCGCATCGATCGCGGTGGTGCACCGGGCCCGCCTGCACGACGGGCGGGTGGTGGCCGTCAAGGTGCTGCGGCCGGGCATCGAGCACGTGGTGGCGACCGATCTGGACCTCATGCAACCGCTGCTGGAGATTCTGGTGCGCCTCACCGGCGACCAGTTGGCCGGGTCGACGCTGCAGGTGCTCGACGGATTCCGGGTGCAGATCGGCGAGGAGATGGACCTCCGCAACGAGGCGCGGTCGCTCGTCCACTTCCGGCGCCTTCAGAACGAGTTCGACCTGACCCGCATTGCCGTGCCCGAGCCCTACCCGGAGTTCTCCGGCCGCAACGTGCTGACCATGGAGTTCTTCGACGGGGTCCCCATCGACGATCTGGCGCGGGTGGCCGATCTCGGGTTCGACCCCACGCCGCTGGTGCAGGAGGTCATGCGGGCATTCTTCCTGACCACGGTGCGCTGGGGCGCCTTCCATGGTGACATCCACGCCGGGAACATGATGATGCTCCGCGACGGCCGGATCGGCGTCATCGACTGGGGGATCGTCGGCCGGCTGGACCCGTTGACCCACCGCTTCTTCCTCTCCATCCTGTCCGCCGCCATGGGTAACGAAGAGGCGTGGACCGAGGTGACCGGCTACATCACGCACACCTACGGACCGGCGATCGGCGAGGCCGTCGGACTGTCGGGCCAAGAGCTCACCGGGTTCGTCCGCACCATCTTCGAGGCGGCGCTAACCCGGCCGTTCGGCGAGGTGAGCCTGGCCGGGCTGATGCAGACGATTCAGCTGCAGGTGGCCAAGGCCCAGGGGATCGAGGCGCACGCGCGCAGCGTCGGAGCCATCCTGCACCGCCTGCGCTCCCAGCGGCGGATCCGCCGCATGGCCGACGAGTCGGGCGGCCTCATGTCAGAATTCGACCGGGGGACGTTCTTGCTGGCCAAGCAGCTGATGTACTTCGAGCGCTACGGGCGCCTCTTCGTCTCGGAGCTCCCCATTCTCAACGACCGCGCCTTCATCAGCCAGCTCCTCGCCGGCGTGGACCTGTCGGCGCCCGAGCCTCTGACCGGCCCCGATGGCACCTGACTGGAATCTGCTCGACGGCGGGGACATTCCGTGGAATTGCCCTGGCGGCGTCCTGTCCTCGAACCCGATCGGAGCCTCGGGGATGCTGCGCTTCCTCCAGACCGCCCTCCAGATCAGGGGGCGAGAGCACCAGGTGCCCGACGCGCGGCGTGCCCGCGGGCAGGCATATGGTGGTGGATCCCAGTTCTTCGCCATGGGGGTGGTCGGGGTCGACAAGCCCTAACGCCAGGTCGTCGGGCCGATATGCTCGACGCTGCCCAGCAGCCAACCGACCAGGAGGTCGTCCGTGAAGGTCGTCGTGGACTTCGACGAGTGCGCCAGCAACGCCGTCTGCATGGGCATCTTGCCCGAGGTTTTCGAGGTGCGAGACGACGGTTACCTCTACGTCCTCAACGAGCACCCGCCGGAGGAACTGCGCAGCAGGTTGCGCGAGGCCGTCAACGGGTGCCCCACCGGCGCCATCTCGATCGCCGAGGACGACTGACGACCCGCACACCGGAGGCACGGTCAGGCGGCGTCGCGTTGCGCCGCACCGGCGCCCCACATGGCTGAGCGCACGTCCGCACCCGGGCCCCGGGTGCGCTTCGCTCCATCCCCCACCGGCTACTTCCATGTGGGGGGTGCCCGGTCGGCGTTGTTCAACTGGCTCTTCGCTCGCCGGCACGACGGAACATTCGTCCTGCGGATTGAGGACACCGACGAAGAGCGCAACCGCGCGGAGTGGACGGAGGGGATCATTTCGGCCCTCGAGTGGCTGGGCATGCCAGCGGACGAGGGCCCGTACTTCCAGTCGGCCCAGGGTCCCGCGCACCAGGCGGCCATCGAAGCCCTGTGGGAGAGCGGCGCGCTCTACGCCTGTGACTGCAGCCGCCAGGAGATCGACGAGCGCACCAGGCAGCGGGCCGCGGCCGGCGACCCCACGCCCGGTTACGACGGACACTGCCGCGATCGGGGCCTGCCCCGCGGGGAGGGCCGCGCCCTGCGCTTCCGTACGCCCGACGAGGGCGTCACGATCGTGTCGGACCTCGTCAGGGGGGAAGTGGAGTTCCCCAACCGGGCCACCGAGGACTTCATCTGCGTGAAGGGGAACGGCAAGCCGTTGTTCGGACTGGCCAACGTGGTCGATGACCGGACGATGGCGATCACGCACGTCTTCCGGGGCGAGGAACATCTACCCAACACACCCAAGCAGATGATGCTGTGGTGGGCCCTCAACGAGGCCACCGCTTCGGAGTTGCCGCTCCCCGCATTCGCCCACCTGCCCCTGCTGGTCAATGAGCAGGGCAAGAAACTGTCGAAGCGCCGTGATCGCGTGGCGGTCGAGATGTACCGCGAGGAGGGCTACCTCCCTTCCGCGTTCCGCAACTACCTCGCCCTCCTGGGCTGGAGCCCGGGGGAGGAGGAGATCGTCCCGCTGGCAATGCTGATCGACCGCTTCCGGATTGAGGACGTGCAGCGGTCACCGGCCTTCTTCGACATCAAGAAGTTGACCCACATGAACGGCGTCTACATCCGCGAGCTCGCCACCCCGGAGTTCATCGAGTTGTCGCTGCCCTGGGTGCATCCCGAGCCGGGTGCGTGGGCCGCCGGCGACTGGAGCGATCCCGATACCGGGACGACCATTACCGAGGGGCCGCGGTGGCCCGCGGCGCGCTTCGACCCTGACGTCTTCGCCCGGATCGCACCGGTGGTGCAAGAGCGGGTGTCCATGCTCGGCGAGGTGCCGGCCATGGTCGACTTCCTCTTCTTGGAGGACCCGCCGATCGACCCCGACAGTTGGGAGAAGGCCATCGCCCGCGACGAGGTGGCGCCCCTGATCCTGCGGGCCGCCCTGGAGGCCTACCGCACGTGCGGGTGGACGCGCGACGAACTGCACGAGGTGACTGCGCAGATCGGTGAGGCCAACGGCCGGGCCCTGGGGAAGGCACAGGCGCCCATCCGGGTGGCGGTGACCGGTAGGCGGGTGGGGCCGCCGCTGTTCGAGTCCCTCGAGGTGCTCGGCCGGGATGAGACGCGTCGGCGCATCACCGCTGCCCTCGAGCGGCTCTCTGCCGCCGGCTGATGCTCTTTGCCCCGCTCCGCCTGGCGCTCCGCATCATCAGCCTTCTTCTCACCGCGCTCGTGGTGTACTTCGCGGTCAGCCTGGTGCAGGTCTGGCTGACCTCGCGCCAGTACGACCCCCATGCGGCCGACGCGATAATGGTCATGGGCGCGGCCCAGTACAACGGTGTGCCGTCACCCGATCTGGCGGCCCGGCTGAACGAGGCCCTGAAGCTCTTCGACAACAAGGACAGCAACCTGATAGTGCTCACGGGCGGCAAGGAGAAGGGCGACGCCTACACCGAGTCGGAAGCCGGGACCACGTACCTGCACGACAGGGGCGTGCCGCTGCCTGACATTCTGCAGGCGGGGGGCAACACGACGTACCAGAACGTGGCCGACGCCGCACCCGAGTTGCTGGCCCGGCACGCAACGACGGTGCTCGTGACCACCGACCCGTTCCACGAGGACCGCTCCATGGCCATCTCCTCCTCTCTGGGCCTGACCCCCTCGCCCACCCCGACCCGGACATCCCCGATCACCGGCTGGTCGACCGTGCCCTACTTCCTGAAGGAGGCGGTGGGGGTGGGATTGGGCCGGATCATCGGCTTCAATCACCTCGACTGGCTCCACGATGCCTAGCCGAGGGGAGTGGCACGGCTTGCGGGAGGTGCCCCCCGGGGTCCCGTCCCCTCCCGAAGGGGGGCGATGACGACCCCGACGACCTCGGCTAACCTGAACGTCCACCCATTCGGGGGTGGTGTAATCGGCAACACGACTGGTTCTGGTCCAGTTATTGAGGGTTCGAGTCCTTCCCCCCGAGCACCGGCGGAATCCTTCGGGAGACCTCCGCTCGGCCCCATCGTCTAGAGGCCAAGGACACCACCCTCTCAAGGTGGCGACACGGGTTCGAATCCCGTTGGGGCTGC
>JBEKWB010000019.1:0-48514 GCA_049513455.1 Acidimicrobiales bacterium | reverse complement strand
CCGCACGCGGGGTTCGGTTCCTACGCCGCCGAGCGGGCCAGTTTCCGCCGCTCCCGCTCCGAGATGCCGCCCCACAAGGACCGCGCTCTCGGGGTCGGCCAGGGCGTAGGCGAGGCACTCCTCCCGCACAGGACAGATCGAACAGAGTGCCCGTGCTTTGGCCGCGTCGGCACCGAGTGCCACGAAGAACAGAGCTCGGTCCTCGCCACGACATTGCACCCGCTTCGTCCATCCAGGCCGACTACGTGGAAGCGTGCCGGGAGCACGTGCCGAAGTGGATGGGCCGAAAGTCACAACTTGACGTCGATAGGCCCTTCGGCACTGTCCGGGACCACGACTGATTGGGCACCGTTGCAGTGGGTGGCGGGAACGCCCCCAGGGACGACCCCCTGTCTCTCAACGGGGGGTTGTCTCGCGTTCGGCATCCATTCCCGTAGCTTGCGGCCAACACCCTGCACCGGCTCAGCGGCCGGTGGGGCACCTCCTGCGCCTGTAGGCCCGTTTACAAACGATGCGGCCTGGTGTGTTATAAAGAATTCTGGAGAAGGAACGGTCGGGTTCATAGAGCGCCCCCTGGACCTCTCGTCCGGTCCAGGGGGCGGCTCGCCAAGCGATCCGGTTACCCCAGCAGTCGGCGCAGAAACCCACCCGTAACCCGGTTGGTCTGGCGAAGCACATTACGGCGTACAACCCGCTTGGCGTAGCTCCCCGGACCACCTCGAGCCGCCCGGACGTTGGCGCTGTCCCTCGCCAACCGGTAGAGCTGCGAGGTCAGGGACTTGCGACGGGCCATAGACCCCATTCTCCTTGATCTCGGCATCCCATGTGCCCGAAAGCAGACTTAGGGTGTTGCAATGACACAGTTCAAGGTGACATTCGACGACGGGACCGAAGAAGAACTCCAGTCCTCAACAGTGCATATCGATGAGCCGTGGGTCGTCTTCAGCGACCTTACGAGCGGCGCATCCCACCTCCTCCGCACAAAGGACGTAAAGCGGATCGACAAGGTGCAGCCGTCTACGACCTCAGACAACCCCTAGCCACAGCCGTCGTCAGACCTTCGCCGGTGGAAGTCCTAGGTCATGGCGTAGGGCATCCCCGCTAGCGCCCGCCCCCAGCCCGGCTCCTGAAGTGCCCTCGATGTCGACCTGAGCGCTTCGAGGCGGCATTAGTCGGATCCAGCGCCGAAGTTGATGCTGATCGATAGGACCAGTCCAGTAATTCCAATAGAGAAGGACACGACACCTTGAATGGTCTCGACGAGTCTGGCTAGGGCTTCACGCAGCTTGGTGATCAGCTCGCGGAGCCTTTCGACGATCGACCTCCCGGCCACCGCGGTCGTTGCCATCCAATCCACACCTGCCGAGTCTTCCTGCCCGCTGTTGGCCGTAGCCACCACCGCGAGAAGATTTGCCATCGCAAGACTCGCTTGATCCGAATCGAATGCAATGTCGGCGCTTGGACGAGACCCGTCGAGCTCGAGGATGGCTTGATCGATTGATTCTGTGGTAATCGCCATTTGCCAATGATGACGCGCCGGGGGTGGCGCCGTCATTGATGGGACGTTCGTCGCAGCGACGACTACGTCCCATCCAGGCACCCCCGACATGTCCACCAGTCCTCCTCGTCGTAACGCCAGCCTGCCCTTGAGCGCCTCGAACTCGAGCTCGTCGGGCAGCGCGATTAGCTCGTCGACCCCGGGTCCGCTGCGGCCACAGACATGGCAGACAACGAGGCCAGGAATGTCCTCCATTGGGCGAGGCTACCGCCGGGTACGGTCGGACCTCATGGACCGCATGCCCGAGCCCGGCGACCTCATCACCGCCTTCTCACCCCAGCCGGGCCAGTGCTTCCGGATGGTCTACTCCCGCCAGCTCCATTCGACCCACTGCCGCCAGCGGCCGGCGTGGAAGGGGATGTGGAAGGACGTCAAGGGCCGCTCCTGGTACGTGGAGGCGTGCCGGGAGCATGCCCCGAAGTGAGTCAGCCGAGAAGTTTGGCCTTCTGAGCCTCAAACTCCTCGCCAGTAAGAACTCCGGAATCGCGCAGGCTGGCGAGTTTGAGGAGCTCGTCAGCGACACCGATCGACGGCGCTTCGACTGACGCTCGAGGTGCTCCGAGGGGGATCTGCGTACTGTTGAGCCACGGACTGAGCTTGCCCCGTAGCTGGACCTCCGAGTATCCATCGATTGAGAAGTACCCGGTCTGTCCATTGTTGAGGTGCACCAGGAAAGCACCGCGGTCCCTCGACCCCTTGGCTGCTAGTCCTCCGAGCACGCCGAAAAGGAGGACGGCACCGACCTTGGACTTGGCCACCTGTTCACTCGTAATTTCCACCGAGGCGATCGAGGGGACGAAGACCTTGACGATGGTCGCCCCGGGCTTCTTGGCTGACCGCCGCCGCTCGGAAAGCTCGATGAATTCATCGGTCAGGGTGAGCTCTCCGATCGCCGGATTCGGTGCCCAGGAGAAGCCGCCGTGGTAGATCGCTCCGCCGCCGCTCATTTATCCGTTGCCCCCTCTCAGTCCCTGCCATTCCCCACGATCTCGTCCAACGTCGCCTGTTTGACCCGCTTACGGCATTCGGGACACAGATTGTGCCACCGGTAAACCCCAGCGCCCGCCGAGCTGCTTCTCATTTGGTAGCGAACCACGTCTGGCCATTCGAATCGAACGATCCCAGAGCGAGGGTCAGATCAGAGCTGTCAGCGGTACTCATCGAAATGCAATCGCCATAGGTGACCGTGCCACCTTCGAGCACCACGTTGTTATCAGGCTGGCTGTCCGGATCGTTGCCGCTGAAGCATAGCGGAGAGGTCGCTGAATCTCGCTCGGCCCGGCTCGGCCCGACGAGACTGTCGTCGATACTCGTTGAGGGAGCGGCGGCCGATGACCCGGTCCGAGTGGCCTGGAGGGTGATGATCTCGTACACGTATCCCGCCGTTGGCGTGTTGAGCGGGTCACTTGAGGGATCCGGGGTAACGCCGACAACCTTGACGGTCCATCCGCCCGCGATGGGGGCCGACTGTCCGAGGGGGATGGGGTTGCTAAGCGATCCCGCCGCTGCTGGAACCGGTTTTGTTGAAGCGGTTGCCATTCCGAGATCCTTCAAGGCGAGCTTGGCGAAGCTCTGGAGTTGCCCTACGTCGGGCTGGCCGAGATCGTCGTAGAGCAGAACGCCGCCGATGGAAGACGTCGCCTGAAAGACGACGATATCGATCCCGACCGTGAAGCCCTCGACAGAGAAGCTGACCTGATAGGCCACCGACCGGGCTCCGACCGTCGGAAAGGACATGGCACCGACCGTGGCGTTGTACGTGGTGCCATTGTCGGTAAAGCTGGCCTTCTTGCAGTCGTTGAGGTACTTCTCAAGCTTGGAGAAATTCGACGAGAGAGAGCGACCGCCAGCGAGCTCCTCCGTGAAGTCGGGAAGGTTTCCGTTCTCGAAGCTGGCCGAGGTTTCGATGTCTCCGCCTCGGGTCTCAATGTGCTTGGTGCTGGCGAAGCAGCCGCCGCCCGTCGAGCTCGAGCCACTGGAATTGTCGACTGACCAGCCCGACGGGAGCTGGGAAACGGTGATCAGTTTGGACTTCAGTTCTCCCTTGGTCACCTTGGAAGCTGAGGCAAAGGCGGCGGATGGGGTGGCAATAGTGCCAAGGATGATGGCGACCGTGAGCACCTTGATGGGAAATCGTCGTTTCATTCATGCCGCCTCACAGGAAGAATCCTTGCGGCGAAGATTACGTTATTCACGGCCAAGCTGGCCGATCTACCCTTTCGCCCAGGTCTGGGCCCGAGAGGCGATCCAGTAGTGGACCCCTGGACCCGACCCTGTCGTGTTCGAGGGATAGATGTCGCGCCGCACCTGGCGCGCCACGGCGCCAATGTCATAGCCACTCGAGGTTCAGCGGCCATCAGGCCGCCTCAGGAGAACACGCTGCCGGCGCGAGAAGGACGGGACTCGCGCCGGCAAAACCGGTACTGGCCGCTGCGACGGAGATGTCCCTGCGGCGACTGGCGTGCTCCCCGCTGTTATTCCCAGTTGTCCCAGTAACCCTTAGCCTCTGACTTGGTAAAGGACTGCTGGGACAACTTCACCGGTCGGCCCCTTGACCCCTACGACAAGGCTGCTTGTGACGACCCACTCGGTGTCAATGACGCCATCCATTCTGCACCTGGTCCTTCGAGCGCAGACCGGAGACGTCCCAGCGCATCGAAGAGCCAATCGATGTACTGGTCGTGCTCTTCAACGTTCACAGCGTCACCGATGGCATAGTCGGCGATCCTGCTGGCCCTGCGACCGGGAAGCGCCTCCCACATCAGGGAGCCTCCGTAGCCCTCTTCGATCTTGTCCTTCCGGTTCAACAGGAAGTCGAACAGGACCGCGACAGCATCGGGGTCCACGTAGTCGATGTACAACTCTGCACGAAGTTTGCCACCCAACGCGAAACCCACCGAGTAACCAGGTCCACTGTTTCCTGTACAGGACGTCCATGTCAACCCATATCCCGCTTATCAGCTCAACCTCCGTTGCTACTTGTGAGGTACGTTGGCGAGGGTCACCGAGGGGAGGTTGCATGATCGGGCAATCCGAAGTTTGGGGCGGGCTAATCGCTGAACAGGAGCGTGAGAGTCTCAGGCTGTTCTTCGACTTTGACGACACCCAACCGCTCACCGCCGACCAACTCGGCGTGTTCCTCTACAGCCTCGGTTCGCTCGACGCGATTCTTCGCGGTGAAACGGCCACGTTTCCGGTTCTGTTCGAGCCAGAACGACTCTCTCTGGAGAGCCGGACACCGGTCCTCTCGGTCCAGACCGAGCACTGCCTTGTGCTCGTTGTGATCGGAGCTGTCGGGCTTGGCACGGCAATCGCCGGCGGCATCCGTCGGCTTGTTCAGATCCGAAAGGAGTGGAAACTTGGCGACAAGGCAGATGCCGAAGCGAAGCTGGCTCAAGGCCGCGATCGACGCGAGCAGGAAAGGCACGACGAACAGCTAGCCGGAATACGCGCGAAGCAGCGTCTCGACGAAGCGAACGCTGAACTAGCGGAAACTGACAAAGGGCAGATTCGGCAGGAGATGCACATCGCGCTCTCTGAGGCCAAGATTCCGATCTCCGACAGCCAGGGCGAAGCAGCCGCCGCTGCCTTGGAGGCAACTGCAGGGTCCGTCGTATACAACATGCCCACCCTGCGGTCCGTCACCATCGAAGCTGCCGACTCGAGCGAGTTGATCGACCTCGCCAGCTAAGACTGGACAACAAGCGATACTGCAAACAGCTTGGCACCTTGCTCGAGTGACCCTACTTGGGTTGCGTTCCGCTTCCTGCTCCTGCCTCCTCCCACGCCGCCACAGCCCCCTCCAGACGTCGCTGGAGCGCCCGCGCTTTCGGGTCACTGGCATCGATCTCACCTTCATCAATAGCAGCCAGGAGGCGACGAAGGGCCCGAGCGGCCTCGGCGACGCTTGACGGATCAGGCGGCACGGGTCACCTTGATTCGCCCGCGCTCCTCCAGGTCCTGGATCCGATCGACGCTCAACACGGTGTCACAGGTCGGGCACGTCGCCACCTGCCACATCTTCTTGATGATCGCCATATCTCGGCAGATCGTGGAGCGGTTGACGTGGAAGAAGTCCGCGAGCATGGCCTGATTCCCGCGATCGAACGGTGACCAGCCGTCCTTTCCCAGGTCTTCCCACATCTCGATGATCTGACGACGGCGAAGGATGGCCTTGACCTTGCGGCGAGCGTTGTATCGCCTGCGACCGGCGGCGCGACGAGCGGCATGATCGGGGGAGGAAGCCGGCGACCACTGGCGATTGTTGCTCGCACTATGCCCATATCTAGCTTGCATGAGTCCAGTGTGACGACGACCGAGGACTCAATGGTGGACTAGGAGGGCGTTAGGCGTCCAGCCACGACCATTCAGACATCGCCAACCAGATCTCGCAATCAGGAGGGATGATGACAATTTGAAGCGCCTTCCCCTCAAGGTAGCGATAGACATCTTTCGTTTTCATTTTCTCAACAAGAGTGGGCGGTATTGATGTCAACCAGTTCGGCGGGAGACGGCCATCGCTAGTTGTGTCGGCAACGAGCTGCTCATAACTCTCCACGTTGGCCATCGACGGTCGGACCTGTGCGCAATAGGCGCCAGTTTCAGCATCGATCCACACGGTGACAAAGTATCCCCGCTTCCATGATTCCCTATCGAGAGCGATGAACCCTTCCAAGTACTGCTCTTCCGTCAGATCGAACACATTCATCTTCATCATCGACCTTCTCCCCTCCGCAGCACGGTGACGTTTACATCGCGTTGGCTCCAATCCAGGCCCTCTTCGGTCTGTGTCTTCAAAATGAAGTTGAAGAGGGCATCCATGAGTGCGTTCTCGCCGCGTCTAATTCGTACTGGCACCAATTCGCCGGACACAACGCGTTCGTCCGTCGTTGCTCGGCCCAGGAACGAGGTCCCGGCTGTCTCCTTGATCTTCTGGCCTGGTCTTCGCAGTTCTCGCAGCGGCTCTTCGACAGTCTCCATCCATTTCCTCCAGATACTCTCCGCATTTTTCAGCGGCGAGAGATGGAGTGTGAGCGACCGTTTGCCGAATAGCAACCTGCTACCTGCTACCTGTTTGCAAACTGACGCTGATGACCAAACAGGGACGTGTTTGCTTACTTTTCCCTGTTCAGTGGCACTTTTTTGTGGCGCCGAGCACTCCGGGCACCTATCATGATCCCATGGAAGGAGCGGCATCCAACGGGACAGTCCAGCGCACGACGAGCGACAGCGATCTCCTCGATGTCACGCAGGTGGCCCGCCGTCTCAATGTCGGCAAACGCTTCGTTTATCGCCTGATCTCCGAAGGCCGCATTAAGAACGTCAAGGTCGGACGCTACGTTCGGTTTCACCCTGAAGATGTTCAAGCGTTCGTGGACGCGGGCGCAAGACCGTTGCTAAACCCCGAGAAGAGCAGGAGAACCTCCAGATGACCGGGCGGAATCGCCCGTTTGGCAGCATTCGCAAGCGGGCTAATGGGCGGTTCCAGGCTTACTACCACGACGCAAGCGGACGACGTCATTTCGCTGGAACATTCGATACGAAGGGAGAAGCGAGTGCGGTCCTCGCCGCTGCCCGTGCGGACATGAACAGGGGGATTTGGATTGACCCTGGACCCGCCAAAGAGTTGTTCGGGGACTACGCAAAGCGCTGGCTGGGGCTTCGTCACGACGTCGCACCTCGCACCCTCGACCAGTACCGATCCCTGCAGAGACGTCACCTCTTGCCTGCCTTCGGGACCACGCCCATTGGGCGGATAGAGAAGAGTGAGGTGCGCTCCTGGTATGCCGAGTTGGTGACCCGAACACCCGGCGCAGCCGCCCCGGCATACCGTCTACTCAAGGCGATCCTCAACACGGCGGTGGAGGACGAGATCATCATTCGCAACCCGTGCAAGATCAAGGGTGCCGGAATGGATCGGTCCGCCGAGCGTGTGCCGCCCACGATTGACGAGGTTCGTGCGCTCTTGGGGGCAATGCCCGCCCACCTACAGGCAGCCGTCGTCATCGCTTGCGCCGTGCCTATTCGACGCAACGAGGTCTTGGGCCTCCAACGCCGCGACATCAAACTCACTGAGGGGACCGTGCGTGTGGAGCGTCAGTTGGAAGAGTGCCCAGGGAAATACTGGCCGGATTTGCAATACCGGCCAACGAAGACGGGCGAGGCCAGTACCGTACATATCTCGTCGGAGGTGATGGACGTCCTGTCCAAGCACCTGAATGACTACGTCGCCGCCGATCCAATGTCCCCACTGTTTCCAGCGACCAATGGTCAGCCACTTCGACCTGCATCGTTCTACACACAGTGGGCCCGCGCCCGAAAGGAGGTTGGACTGACCAAGGTTCGCTTCCACGACCTCCGCCACTACGCCGCCACGGTTCTCGCATCGAATGGCGCCAGTGTGGCTGAAATGAAGCACAGGGGTCGCTGGAAGTCGAACACGATGCCCTTGCGTTACCAACACGCCAGCAAGGATCGCGATGCCCATCTGGCCGAGATCACCGCTCAGTTCGTCCCGTTGCCAACCGCTGACGCGGATCCCTCCGCGCCCACAGCGCGCCCAAGCGAACTCAGGCTCAAAACGTTCAAGTTAAAAAACGCCGTGACCAGGGACAACGACGCAAAAAGCTCCGGGGGAGAGACTCGAACTCTCAACCTAGCGGTTAACAGCCGCTTGCTCTGCCATTGAGCTACCCCGGAAAGGGACGAGATTCAGGCCCCCGAACGATACCAGTGGTGTACCGGACCAGGGATCCAGTCGGGAGTGTCCCGGAGCAGGTCGGCGGCCCGGCACCCGACGTATCCGTGGAGCTCTTCTGGGTAAAATTCGTTTGTATATGGGCCAGCGACGCAGGATCGCAGGCGAAAGACCGTGGTGAGCCGCGTCGACGCCTACCCTGGCACCAGTTCAGGAGCGGATCACTCCCCTGGGAGTCGAGCACGGCGGACTCGCTCGAGGTCCAGGTACGTCCGGCGCCGCGCTCTGGTCGTGTTGGCTTTGTCCATAGTGATAGTGGCTGCTGCCGTTGCGAGTTTTGTGGCCACGAGACCGGGTGGCCCCCCTGGGCCGGCGGCCGGGCTCTCGTTGGCATTTGATCCGACGTTCAACGGGACGACCCTCGACACCGCCACCTGGGACACCTGTTATGCGTATTTTGTACCGGCGTCGGGATGCACGAACTTTGGAAACGCAGTCCGGGACGCGTGGTATCTGCCGTCAGGGGCCCGGGTGTCGGGAGGGGCGCTCCATCTGGTCGCCACCGCCAAGCCCACCCGAGGGCACACCAAGTCGGGTTCCCCCCTGACCTATCCCTACACCTCTGGAATGGTGACGACGATGAAGTCGTTCGACTTCACCTACGGCTACGTGCAGATCCAGGCAGAGATACCCGGGGGGACCGGCACCTGGCCGGCGCTGTGGCTCCTGCCCAAGAGCGAAGCGTGGCCTCCCGAAATCGACATCATGGAGAATTTCGGGTCCACCCATACCATTCGGACCACCCTGTTCTGGTCGGCCTCGGGTGCCGTCGCCTTCGCCCGCAAGAGTCCACGATCGTCTTCCAATCTGACCGCCGGCTACCACACCTACGGCCTTCTGTGGCGACCCCATTCGCTGACCTGGTACCTCGACGGCAAGGTCGTCGACCGGTATACCGGAAGCCACGTTCCCAGTCAGCCGATGTATCTACTGGCCAACCTGGCGATCGACGGCCGGGCCGCTTCGGGGAGTACCTTCAGCATCCGTTCGGTGGAGGTCTACCGATAGGCCCAGATCGGCTCAGGACTCTTCGAGGTAGTCCCGGAGCAGGTGCGCCGCATCGGGGCGGCGCAACTTGGCCAAGGTCTTCGACTCAATCTGGCGCACGCGTTCGCGGGTGACGCCGAACTCTTTGCCCACCTCCTCGAGGGTGCGGATCTTCCCGTCGTCGAGACCGAACCGGAGGCGGACCACGTCCTGCTCGCGCTCGGACAGATGGCCCAGCGCCTCTCGGACCGCGACGTCGAGCAGTGATCGGGTGGCCGCGTCGTCGGGCACCACTGCGCCGCGGTCCTCGATGAGGTCGGAGAGGTTGAAGTCGTCCTCGTCGCCCACCGGCTGTTCGAGGGAGACCGTGTCCTGGTTGATGCGCAGGATCTCCCTGATGCGGTCGATGGGGAACTCCACCCGCTGCGACACTTCTTCAATGGTCGGCTCGCGGCCGAGCTCCTGCAGCAGTTGCCGTTGCGCCCACACCACCTTGTTGATGGTCTCGACCATGTGGACCGGTATCCGGATGGTGCGCGCCTGGTCGGCGATCGCCCGCGTGATGGCCTGGCGGATCCACCAGGTGGCGTAGGTGGAGAATTTGAAACCCTTCGTGTGGTCGAACTTGTCGACCGCGCGCATGAGGCCCAGGTTGCCTTCCTGGATCAGGTCCAGAAAGGCGAGGCCGCGATTGCGGTAGCGCTTGGCGATCGAGACCACCAGGCGCAGGTTGGCTTCGATGAGCTCGTCCTTGGCCTGCTGCCCCTTGCGCACCAATCGACGGTTACGCGTCAGGTCGGTGCCCGCCAGCAACGCGTCGGCCGCCCCTTCTCCACATTCCGCCAACTCGTGTGCGGCAATGCGGGCCGCCGCCTCGTTGCCCACCTCGATCGCCTGCGCAATCTCCACCTCGAGCGCCGCGTTGAGCAGGGGGACCCGACCGATCTCCTTGAGGTAGGTGTGGACCGGGTCCTCCGCGCTTCCCGACGACTCCGCGCTCGTCGGTCGCTTTCCGTTCGCCTTGCGCCGGGCGGCGCCGTTCGCGCCGGCCGCGATCGTTCGGGCCTCGGCGCGGGATTGGACGCGCTGTTCGATCTCCGCCGCCAAGTCGTCCACGTCGTCATCGACCAGTGCCACGCCTTCGGCATTGATGCGTGCCAGCAGGATTCCGAGCACTTCGGGCGTCAGCTCGACGTTGTGCAGCGCCTCGATCAACTCATCGGGGGTGAGATGACCCTTCTCCCGCCCCGCGGCCAGTGCGGCGTCGAAGTCGACCTGCGACACCCCGGTGGGGAGCGCGACGTCCTTCACCGCGACGAGCACCGTCATCGGCGAACCATCATCAGCAGCCTCGTCGACAGCCATCGCCGACTCATCGTTCACTGGCACCATCCCAGCTCGCTCATCCCTCTTTCGGCTCCCGTTGCATAAGCCACGCTACCAATCGATCCACCGCACCGCGTACAGAGCCCGGATCTTCGAGTTCGTCCAGCCAGTGACGTACTTGTGCGGTCACCGCCGCTCCGGCCTGCCAAGATTCTCCCAGACCGCGAGACGCCTTCTCGACCTCGGACAGTTCGCGCCGGACAGCTTCGCGCAGCAGCACGCCGACGACCAGATCCACCGGATCGCCGAACGCGGGGTCCCCGGGGAGCGGCTCCTCCACGGTCACCCGGCGTAAGAGGCCGGCCACTTCGGGGGATGCCGACGCGATGGCGTCGTGGAGATCGTCGTGCTGCACCAGCGCGTTGAACGCGTCACGCTGCAACGGATCGGAGAACAGGACCGCGTGGAGGCGGTCGGCCACCTCGGCGGGACGGTGCACGGCGAGCTTGAGCGCCTCGAGCCCGGGGCCGTCCTTGTGGACCACGGGACGTGCGACGTCCAGCGTCTCATCCCACTCACCCGTGTCGTAGTCCTCGGGTTCCCTCACGTCGCCGGGATCGCGAGACCGAACGGTCGGTTCATTGCGCGTCTGCCGCGGCTCGGCCGGCGGGTGCGCTCGCAGGTGCTCGAGGCGCTCCCGCAGGCGGGGCGCGTCGAGCCGGCAACGGTCCGAGAGTTGCATGACGTACTGGTCGCGGACCAGGACGTCGGGATGCTCGGCCACCGCGCTCAGGGCCGATTCGGCGGCCCGGGCCCGGCCCTCGGCCGTGGTCAGGTCACTCGCGCTCAAAATGCGGTCCACCCGGAACTGCAGGAACGGACGGGCTTCCGCCACGGCACGGGCGAGCGCGGCGGGGTCGCTCCGGGCGAGATCCCCCGGATCGCTCCCTTGGGGCAGGTCGGCCACGACCACGTCGACCTCGTGCTTTCGCTCCCATTCGTAGACGCGGGAGGTCGCGCTCTGTCCGGCCCCGTCGGCGTCGTAGGCCAGCACGATCCGCCGGGCGAAGTTCCGCAGCAGGGTGAAGTGCTCCTCGGCCAGGGCCGTCCCGCACGTGGCCACGGCCCGGGGCACGCCGGCCTGGAAGAAGCCGATGACGTCGGTGTAGCCCTCGCACACCACGACCTCGCCCTGTGCGATGACGTCGTGCTTGGCCCAGTTGAGCGCGTAGAGGGTGCGCCGCTTGGAGTAGATCGCCGTCTCCTGGGAGTTCTTGTACTTGGGCTCCGGACGCTCGGGGGGCGGCTGGCCGGGCCGCGGGGGGAGGATCCTCCCCCCCAACGCCACCGGCCGTCCCGAGGGATCGCAGATCGGGAACAGGATCCGGCCCCGGAAGGCGTCCTGGGCGCGACCCCGGCGGTTGATGAAGCCGAGACCCGAGTCGGTCAGTACCCGCTCGGGCAGCTTCAGCGCGTTGCTCAGGGCGTCCCACTCGTCCGGGGCCCATCCCAGGCGGAACTGGCGCACGACCTCCCCGTCATAGCCGCGCGAGCGCAGGTAGTCCCGGGCCAGCCCCGCGTCGGGTGCGCGCAACAACCGCTCGTGGTACCAGACGACCGCCCGCTCCATGGCCTCGAGGAGATCGGTCCGGCGCTTGCGGTCCTTCCCGGCCTCCGCATCCTCGTGCAGCGCCACCCCCGCCCGGTCGGCGAGGAGCCGCACCGCGTCCACGAAGTCGAGATGCTCGGTCGCCCGGACGAACGTGATGGCGTCGCCCGAGGCCTGGCAGCCGAAGCAGTAGTAGAAACCCTCCTCGGCGTTGACGCTGAACGAGGGGCTCTTCTCGGTGTGGAACGGGCACAGGCCCGTCCAGCGGCGTCCGACCCGCTTGAGCGCGGCGTGCTCACCGATGAGGGCGACAATGTCGGTGGCCGCCCGCACCTGGGCCACATCCTCGTCCGGTATCGCCATTGATTGACGGTACCGCGCCGCTGCGCCCGCTCAGGCAGGTCTGCTCTCGCCGGCCCGCGCCGTCAGCTGGCCCTGCGGGCCTTCGGGGCCGCCTTGGCGGGCGCCTGGGACTGCGCCGCCAGCACCGCCTGGGCGGCGGCCAACCGGGCCACGGGGACCCGGAACGGGGAGCAGCTCACGTAGTCGAGGCCGGCGTCGTAGAACAGGGTGATGGACTCGGGGTCCCCTCCGTGCTCGCCGCACACCCCCACCTTGAGCGACGGGCGGGTGGCCCGTCCCCGCTCGGTGCCCAGGCGGACCAGCTCGCCCACGCCGTCGACATCGACCACATCGAAGGGGTTCCCGGGCAGGAGGCCGAGTTCGAGGTAGGCCCCCATCATCCGTCCCTCCACGTCGTCCCGGCTGAAGCCGAAGGTCATCTGGGTGAGGTCGTTGGTGCCGAAGGAGAAGAAGTCGGCCACCTCGGCGATCTCGGCCGCCACGAGCGCGGCCCGGGGGGTCTCGATCATGGTGCCGATCGTGACCGCGAGCGTGCCCGCCTTGGCCTGCGACCGGGCGGCCCCCTTGGAGGGTCGTGGGGCGGGCTCGGCCGTGACCGCGGCCACGGCGTCCTCGACCCAGCCACGGGCCAGGGCCAGCTCCTCGCGGCTGACCGTGAGGGGGATCATGATCTCGACGACCGGGTGGCCGCCGTCCGCCACCCGCTGGCGGGCCGCCTGCATGAGGGCCCGCACCTGCATGGCGTAGAGACCGGGCTTGACCACCCCGAGACGGACGCCGCGGGTGCCGAGCATCGGGTTGGCCTCCTTCCACGACAAGGCGGCCGCGTACAGCCGGCGCTCCTCGGGGTCCAGGCCCACGGTGGCGTCCTTGATCGCCAGCTCCTCGGTGCTGGGTAGGAACTCGTGCAGCGGCGGGTCGAGCAGGCGCACCGTGACCGGGAGCCCGTCCATGGCCGCCAGGATCTCTATGAAGTCCTCCCGCTGGACCTGGCGCAGCTCCTCCAGGGCGACCGTCTCCTCCTTCGGCGTGTCGGCCAGGATCATCCGGCGGACGACGGGTAGGCGGTCCTCCCCGAGGAACATGTGCTCCGTGCGGCAGAGGCCGATGCCCTCGGCTCCGAGCGAGCGGGCATTGGCGGCATCCTCGCCGGTGTCGGCGTTGGCCCGCACGGCCAGGTGGCCCTTGCGGATCTCGTCGGCCCACGAGAGCACGGTCTTGAACGCCGGGAGGGGCGAGGCCGCCGTGAGCGGCACCTGCCCGGCCACCACGATGCCCGCTCCCCCGTCGAGGGAGACCCAGTCGCCCTCCAGGAGGGTCACGTCACCGACCGTCACCGAGTGCGGGGCCAGGCGGAGGACCTCGGCCCCGACCACGGCCGGCTTGCCCCAGCCGCGGGCCACCACGGCGGCGTGGCTGACCAGGCCGCCGCGGGCGGTCAGGATCCCCTCGGAGGCCAGCATCCCGTGCACGTCCTCGGGCGAGGTCTCGCTCCGCACCAGCACGACCTGCTCGCCCCTCTCGGCCGCCGCCGCGGCGTCGTCCGCCGTGAAGTAGATCCGCCCCACGGCGGCACCGGGGCTGGCGCCGAGCCCCTTGGCCCAGACGGTGTAGCCGGAACCGGAGAACTGCGGGTGCAGGACGGAGTCGAGGTGGTCCTCGGTGATCCGCGACACGGCCTCGGCCTTGGAGATGCCCAGATCGCTGGCGCGCACCATGTCCACCGCCATCTTCAGTGCGGCCGCGCCGGTGCGCTTGCCCACCCGGGTCTGCAGCATCCACAGCTTCCCCTGTTCGATGGTGAACTCGGTGTCGCACATGTCCTTGTAGTGGCCCTCCAGGCGGGCGAAGATCGCCAGGAGCTCGCGGTGCACGGCAGGGAACTGCTTCTTGAGCTCGGAGATGGGCTCGGTGTTGCGGATGCCCGCCACCACGTCCTCGCCCTGCGCGTTGACCAGGAAGTCGCCGTAGGCCCCCTTGGCGCCCGTGGCCGGGTCACGGGTGAACCCGACGCCGGTGCCCGAGTTGTCGTCGCGGTTGCCGAACACCATGGCCTGCACGTTGACCGCCGTGCCCAGGTCGTGCGCGATGCGCTCCCGGTTCCGGTAGGCGATGGCCCGCGGCCCGTTCCAGCTCCGGAAGACGGCCTCGATGGCCCCGCGGAGCTGGGCCGCCGGGTCCTGGGGGAACGGCTGGCCGGTGTGGCGCTCGACGATCTGCTGGTAGGAGTCCACCAGGTACCGCAGGAGCTCGGTGGGCACCTTGGCGTCCGAGGTGGTGCCGGCCAGTTCCTTGGCCGCGTCGAAGAGGGAGTCGAACTCCTCGCCGGGCAGCTCGAGCACGATCCGCCCGTACATGGCGATGAAGCGGCGATAGGAGTCGAAGGCGAACCGCTCGTCGCCCGTCTGCTTGGCCAGCCCCTCGACCGAGTGGTCGTTCAGGCCGAGGTTCAAGACGGTGTCCATCATGCCGGGCATGGAGAATTTGGCGCCGGAGCGCACCGAGACCAAGAGGGGGTCGTCGGCATCACCGATCACCTTGCCCATGGCCTTCTCGAGGCGGGTGCGGGCCTGGGCCACCTCGTTGTCCAGGCTCTTCGGCCACCCGTCGTTCATGTACCCCCGGCAGGCGTCGGTCGAAATGGTGAAGCCGGGCGGCACCGGCAGGGCGAGTACCGACGTCATCTCGGCCAGGTTGGCGCCCTTCCCGCCCAGAAGGTCCTTGAGCTCCATGGGTGGGCGTGCGTGCTTGTGGTCGAAATCGAAGACGAACGGCATCGGGCCTCCTTGCCCTGGCATGGCGAACCGCGTGCGAGCGGCGGTCATTGGGTGGTCACTCCCCCGCCCCAGAGGGGCCGGAACGGTACCAGCCTAATGGGGTGGCGGGACCCTCAGGGGTCCCTGGGGGGCTTCTTCTGGCACGGTGCCACCCCGGAGATCTGGCGCTCGAAGACCTCCTTGGCCTCGCGCATGAAGTCCCGCACGATCGCCAGCTCCTCCGCCTTGAACCGCTGGGTGACCTGCTTCATCTCCTCGACGATGGGCTGCTGCGCGTGCTGGAGCCGCTTCTGGGCGGCGGGCACGAGCTCCACCCAGACGCGACGGCGGTCATCGGTGTCCCGTCGCCGCTTCACCATTCCGGCCAGCTCGAGCCGGTCGAGGAGGAAGGTCACGGCGCCGGTGCTCAGCCCGCTCTCGTCGGACAGCTGACCGGCCGTCATGGGCCCCCGGCGTCCCAGGATGTCGAGGCAGCGCATGTCCGTGCGGCTCAGCTTGAACTTCTTGGCCACCCGCTCGTCGAAGTCGCTGGCCGCGCCGAAGTACCCGGTGATCTCCGACCGGAGTTGGGCGATGAGGTCGGTGCGGGACCATTGCCTTGACACGTAAATAACTTTATCACTAAGTTTCTTCGTCAATGAGTAATATGTCCACGTACGCCGTGGAGGCCCACGACCTCGTCAAGGTGTTCCCGCGCGGCCACGTGCGCGCGCTCGACGGCGTCTCGCTGCACGTCGAGGAAGGCACGATCCTCGGCCTGCTGGGCCCCAACGGCGCCGGCAAGACGACCGCCGTGCGCATCCTCTCCACCATTTTGCACCCCGACTCCGGTCGCGCCTCCATCCTCGGCCACGACGTGGTGAAGGAGGCGCAGACGGTGCGGCGGATCATCGGGCTGGCCGGCCAGTACGCCGCGGTCGACGAGAACCTCACCGGGCGCGAGAACATCCGCATGGTCGGCCGGCTCTCCCACATGAGCTGGAAGGCCTCGGGGGAGCGCGCCACCGAGCTGCTCGAGAACTTCGGGCTGTCCGACGCCGGTGACCGCGTCCTCAAGACCTACTCGGGTGGCATGCGCCGCCGTCTCGACCTGGCCGCGGCGCTCGTGGCCCGCCCTCCGGTGCTCTTCCTCGACGAGCCGACCTCGGGGCTCGACCCCCAGAGCCGGCAGGACCTCTGGGGTGTCATCGAGAGGCTGGTGGCGGGGGGCACCACCGTGCTCCTCACCACCCAGTACCTCGAAGAGGCCGACCGCCTGGCCCGCAACATCGTGGTGGTCGACCATGGACGGGTCATCGCCGAAGGCACCCCGGCCGAGCTGAAGGCGAACCTCGGTACCTCGGTGGTGTCCATCACGCTAGGCGACAACGAGACCGTGCAACGGGCGGTCGCACTGGTCGCCCCCCTCTCCGACAAGGAGCCGATCGTGGACCACAACGTGGTGGAGCTGACCGTCGAGAACGGGCCCCGGGTGGGAGCCGAGGTGCTGCGCGCCCTCGATGCGGCCGGGGTGCCCATCGCCGGACTCGCGCTGCGCGAGCCCAGCCTGGACGACGTCTTCCTGAGTCTCACCGGGCACAAGTCGGAGGTCGAGACCGAGGCCGACGCTGCGGCGCGCCCGAAGAAGGCCAGAGGGGCCCGATCGCGCGGCACCGAGAACGACGCCGACGGGAGGGACGCCGCATGACGACCATCGCGATACCCACCACGGCGGCCCCGGCGGCCTCGGGGCACCGCCTCCGCTGGATGTTCGCCGACATCCTCACCGTGACCTGGCGCAACCTGCTCGCCCTCACCCGCACACCCGAAGCCCTGTTCTTCTCGACCCTGCAGCCGATCATGTTCGTGTTGCTGTTCGCCTACGTCTTCGGCGGGGCCATCCACGTCCCCCACCTCAAGTACATCGACTACCTCATGCCGGGCATCTTCGTGCAGACCGTGAGCTTCGGGGCGGTCAGCACCGCCGTCGGCCTCTCCGAGGACCTGCACAAGGGGTTGATCGAGCGTTTTCGCGCGCTCCCCATGGCGCGCTCGGCCGTCCTGGCCGGCCGGACGACCGCCGACCTGGCGCGCAACGTGTTCGTCGTCGCCCTCATCACCGCGGTGGGTTACGCCGTGGGCTTCCGCATCGGGACCAACGTCGGGCTCTTCCTCTGCGGGGCCCTCTTGCTTCTCGCCTACTCCTACGCGCTCGGATGGGGCTTCGCCACCATCGGCCTCTCGGCCTCCAACGCGGAGACGGCACAGGTCATGGTGTTCCCCATCCTGTTCCCCTTCATCTTCGCCTCGTCGGCCTTCGTCCCCGTGACGTCGATGCCGGGCTGGCTCCAGGCCTTTGCCAAGAACCAACCGGTGAGCCAGGTGGTCAGCGCCTCGCGCTCGCTCATGGTGGGGGGCCCGGTCCACAACAGCAACTCCGTCTGGATCTCCCTGGCCTGGATCCTCGGCTTCCTCGTCGTGCTGGCCCCCCTCGCGGTGCGCAAGTACCGGCGGGTGGCCTGAGCTACTCCTCGCCGGCCCGGCGGCGCAGCTCGGCGACCAGGCCGTCGATGGGCACCCGCACCTGCTCGGTGCTGTCGCGGTCGCGCACGGTGACCGCGTTGTCCTCCAGCGAATCGAAGTCGACCGTGACGCACCACGGCGTCCCCACCTCGTCCTGGCGCCGGTAGCGCTTGCCGATCCCCTGGGTGGTGTCGTAGTCGCACATGAAGTGCGGCTGCACGCGGGCGAGCACCTGGCGGGCGAACGGTTCGAGGGGCTCCTTCTTCGACAGCGGGAGCACCGCCACCTGGTAGGGCGCCAGCCGCCAGTGCAGGCGGAGGACCGTGCGCGCCTCGCCGCCCACCTCGTCCTCGTCGTAGGCGGCGAGCAGGAAGGCCATCATCGTCCGGGTGGCGCCCGCCGCCGGTTCGATCACGTGGGGGACGTAGCGCTCGTTCGTCGCCGGGTCGAAGTAGTCGAGCTTCTCCCCCGAGGCCTTGGCGTGGGCCGACAGGTCGAAGTCGCCCCGGTTGGCGATCCCTTCGAGCTCGTCCCAGCCCCAGGGGAAGAGGAACTCCACGTCGGCCGTGCCGCGTGAGTAGTGCGACAGCTCGGACGGGGCGTGGTGCCGGAGGTGGAGCTTGTCCTCGGGGATGCCGAGGTCGACGTACCAGCGCAACCGCTCGGCCAACCAGTACGCGAACCACTTCTGGCTCTCCGCCGGCGGCACGAAGTACTCCATCTCCATCTGCTCGAACTCGCGGGTGCGGAAGACGAAGTTCTGCGGCGTGATCTCGTTGCGGAACGACTTGCCCACCTGGGCGATGCCGAAGGGTGGCTTCTTCCGTGTCGTGTTGAGGATGTTGGAGAAGTTGAGGAACATGCCCTGGGCCGTCTCCGGTCGCAGGTAGGCCACGTGGCCCTCGTCCTCCACCGGCCCGGCGTGCGTCTTGAACATGAGGTTGAACGCCCGGGCCTCGGTCAGGTCGCTCGAGCCGCAGTTGGGGCAGACGCCCTCGATCTTGTCCTCGCGCCAGCGCTCGTGGCAGTTGCGGCAGTCCACCAGGGGATCGGTGAACGTGGCCAGGTGGCCCGAGGCGGCCCACACGGCCGGCGGTGACAGGATGGCCGCGTCGAGCCCGACCACGTCGTCGCGCAGCTGGACCATCGAACGCCACCAGGCGTTCTTCACGTTGCGCAGCATGTTGACCCCGAGAGGGCCGTAGTCGTAGGTCGAGCGGAAGCCGCCGTAGATCTCGGCCGAGGGGAAGATGAACCCCCGGTGCCGGCAGAGGCGGACGACCTTTTCCATCAGGTCGTCCTCGTCCGAGGGCGCGTCGGAGCTGGCCTGGGCTTCTGCGGTCATCAGTGCAGACTACCGGAGCGAATTCTGGTGGTGACCTCGTTGGCCAGCAGACGGCCGCGGACCGTGAGCACGGCACGCCCGTCACGGTCGTCGACGAGGCCGTCCAACTCCTCGGGGCGGGTGAGTGCCGCCCAAGGGACGCCGCGCGGGGTGCGCAGCACGAGCGAGAGCTCCTCGAAGGCCCGTTGCTCGGCGGTGAGCACCTCGCGGCCGGCCACGGGGCTGCGACCGGCGGCGATGGCGTCGATGTAGCGATCGGGGGTACGGATGTTCCACCAGCGCTCCCCGCCGCGATGGCTGTGGGCGGCCGAGCCGATGCCGGCGTAGTCGCCCTGCTCCCAGTACAGCTGGTTGTGGCGGCACGAGTGTCCGGGGAGGGCCCAGTTGGAGATCTCCTCCCAGCCGTACCCGGCGCACGAGAGGATCTCGTCGGTCAGCTCGTAGCGGCGGGCCAGCGTGTCGTCGTCGGGGTGCCGGTCCGCGGTGCGGGACAGGGGTGTGCCGGGCTCGACGGTCAGGGCGTACGCGCTGACGTGCGGGGGCGGGTTGGGCAGGGCGAGCACCGTGGCCAGCGTGCCCCGCCAGTCGTCGTCGGTCTCCCCCGCCCCGCCGAAGATCAGGTCGAGGTTCCAGGTGCCGTACCCGGCGCGGTGCACGGCCGCCGCGAGACGCTCCGGGGCGTCGGGGACGTTGCGGCGGCCCAGCCCGGCCAGCACGTGGGCGTTGGTGGACTGCAGGCCGAAGGAGACCCGCGTGACCCCGGCGGCGCGGTAGGCCACAAGATGCTCGTCGTCCGCGTCCTCCGGGTTGCATTCGACGGTCACCTCCGCGTCGGGGGCGCGGGGAATGGTCTCGAGAATCCGGCAGAGGGTGGCGGGGGCCAGGCGCGACGGGGTGCCGCCCCCGAAGAAGACACTGGTGGCGTCGGGGAGGCCGCCGTCCTGCGCCAGTCGGTGGAGCTCGGCGACGCAGGCGTCGGCGTAGCGCTCCATGAGATGGTCGCGGTCGGTGTAGGTGGCGAAGGCGCAGTAGTCGCAGCGCTCCCGGCAGAAGGGGACGTGCACGTAGACACCGAACTGGTCTTTTGTCACTGGCCCGTCGTCACCGAGTCTGCCGTCATCGTCGCGCCCGCGGTCCGGGTCGGCTCAGAGCCCGACGGCGGACCGCACCGAGCGGATGCGGCGGTCCAGGTGGACCTCCATGGCCTCGGTCGCCAGCTCGGCCACCTCGTCGGCCCCGGGGGGAGGTGGCCCGGCCAGCACCGCGGCCAGGTCGCCCCCGAGGATGCGGCGCAGCAGGGCCAGGGCGGCCGCGCTCATCGGGCGGCCGCGCCGGCAACGACGGCAGAGCGTGCCCCCCTCGACGAGGTCGAAGGCGACCAGGTCGACCTCGCCGTCGGGCTCGCCGCACGAGGCGCAGGCGTCGAGCATCGGCGCCGCGCCCTCGAGCACCAGCGCCTTCAGGAAGAAGGACGGCGCCAGCAGCGTGGGGTCGGCGTCGTCGTCGGAGAGGGCCCGCAGCGCCCCCACCAACATGGTGTAGAGCGGCCGGTCGGGGTGGCGCTCCTGCGCCATCTGATCCGTCACCTCCAAAAGGGACAGGCCCTTGGCCACCCGGTGCAGGTCCTCACGCACGGCCCGGAAGGTCTCGATCACCTCGACCTGGTTGACGATGTCGAGCTCGCTGCGTCCCTGCCAGAGCAGGAGGTCCACGTGCGTCAGCGGCTCCAGACGGGCCCCGAACTTGCTCGAGGTCCGCCGCACCCCTTTGGCCACGGCCCGCACCTTGCCGTGCCCCTCGGTCATGACGACGATGATCCGATCGGCCTCGCCGAGGCGGTACGTGCGCAGCACGACGCCGGTGTCCCGGAACAGGCTCACCGCGTGCCGCCCTCGCCGCCCTCGCCGCGGTGCCGGGCCTGCTGGCGCCGCTGGCGGGCCTCCTCGCGCTCGAGGCGGGCCCGCTCCTGCGCCTCGTCGATGGCGCGGTTCTGCGCCTCCTGGGCCGGCCGCACGCGGGCGGTGGCCGCGGCCCCGTGGGAGTGCTTGCCGTAGAGGAGGTTGCCGCAGACAATGAGGCCGACGAGGGCGAGGATGGCGATCACCGGGGTGAAGGCGCCGTGCATCCCGATGGCGACCAACAGCATGAACGCCACCACCACGACGACGCCGGCGCCGAGCGCGAATCGGGTGAGCCTCATGGCACCATTCTCACCGATGCACCGGACTCACCGATGCACGCGTCTCACGGGTTCACCGCACCGAAGCGGCGCACCCGGCGCTGGTACTCGATGACGGCCTCGTAGAGGTGCCTGCGCCGCATGTCGGGCCACAGCACCTCGGGGAAGATCAGCTCGCTGTAGGCGATCTCCCACAGCAAGAAGTTCGAGATCCGCGTCTCGCCCGACGTGCGGATCACCAGGTCCGGATCGGGCATGTCGGGGAAGTAGAGGTGGCGCCGGATCGCCTTCTCGTCGACCTTGTCCGGCGAGATCCCCTCGGCCACCAGCGCCTTGACCGCATCGACGATCTCGGCCCGCCCGCCGTAGTTGAAGGCCATGGTCATGGTCATGGTGCGGTTGCCCTTGGTCAGCGCGATCGACTCGTCCATCCGCCGCAGCACCCGGCGGGGCACCCGCCAGTCCCGGCGCCCGGCGAAGCGGATCTGCACGCCCTTCTCGTTGAGCTCGTCACGCCGGCGCATCAGGAGGGACTCGTTGAACCCCATCAGATAGCGCACCTCGTCGGCCGGGCGCCGCCAGTTCTCCGTCGAGAAGGCGTAGAGCGTGAGCCAGCGGATGCCGATCTCGAGGGCGCCGTTGACCACATCGAGCAGGGCGACCTCCCCGGCGCCGTGCCCCTCGGTGCGGGGCAGGCCCCGCGCGTTGGCCCAACGGCCATTGCCGTCCATCACGCAGGCCACATGGGTGGGCACCCGCGTGCGGTCGAGGGCGTCCGGGACCGGGTCGATGTCCTCGTGGGGAGTAGGCAGGGCCACGTCAAGGAACCTACCGCGCCGGCCTTGTCACCCCGTGCGGGCATGATCATGGAGTGGAGACCGACTGGGACGAAGACCCCGACGCGCCCGCCCCGGACAGCGGGGTGGCCCGCCAGGCCGGCGACGACGCCGTGGAGGCGTTGACCAAGGTCACGGCGGGGCTGGCCAACGGCGAGCAGCGTCCCGAGCAGCAGGAGATGTGCCGCGCCGTCGGTGAGGCACTCGTCACCGGCACCCACCTGGTCGTCCAGGCCGGGACGGGGACCGGGAAGTCCCTGGCGTACCTGGTGCCGGCCGTCCTCAGCGGCCACAAGGTGGTGGTGGCCACCGCCACCAAGGCACTGCAGGACCAGCTGGCGGAGAAGGACCTCCCGCTGGTCGAGCACGGGCTGGGCCACGCCTTCTCCTACGCCGTGCTCAAGGGCCGGAGCAACTACATCTGCCGGCAGCGGGTGGCCGAGGTGGGGAGCGGGGGGATCCAGCCGGAGTTGGCCGGCGAGGGCGCCGGCGAGACCGAGTCGTCCGAGCCCGACGGCTCGCGGACCGAGAGCGCCCCGGCCGGCCTGGTCGACGAGGTCCGCACCCTGCTGGCCTGGTCGGAGAGCACGGCCAGCGGGGACCGGGCCGATCTGAGCTTCGAGCCCAGCGGCCGGGCCTGGGGCATGGTCAGCGTCGGCCCCCGCGAGTGCCCGGGGGCCTTCAACTGTCCCTCGGGCAACCGGTGCTTCGCCGAGGCCGCCCGGGACCGGGCGGTGGCCGCAGACGTGGTGGTGGTCAACACGCACCTCTACGGGGCCCACCTGGCCAGCGGGCGGGCCGTGCTGCCCGAGCACGACGTCGTCGTGTTCGACGAGACCCACGAGCTCGAGGAGGTGATGACCTCGAGCCTGGGGGTCGAGATCACCCCGGGCCGCTTCCGCGCCCTGGCCACCTCGGCCCGCGCCCTGGTCACCGACGACGCGGCCGAGGCCGACATGGCGTCGCTGTTCACGGTGGGCGACCAGATCGGGGCCCTGCTGGCCGACCGGGTGGGGACCCGGGTCATGCACGACGACGCCCACCCGCCGGTCGACGACAGCGAGCTGGCCGAGCTGCTCGGACGCGCCGCCGCCATCACCGCCCGGGTCACCGACGCCATCCGCCGCACCGACCTGCAGGCGTCGCTGTTGGACGAGGGCGGGTCGGGTGCGGACAAGGGGGCGCGCAAGACCAGGGCCATCAATGCCGCCTCGCACCTCACCGACGACCTGCACCGGCTCATCGCCCGCGGCGACGGCGACGTCGCCTGGGTCGACGGCACGCGCCGCAACGTGCGGCTGCGGCTGTCCCCCATCGACGTCGGGCCGGTGCTGTCGGGCGCCCTGTGGGGCGAGGTCACCGCGGTGTTGACCAGCGCGACGGTGCCGCCGCGCCTGGTGGAGAGGGTCGGGCTGGAGGGGTTCGAGACCAGTCAGCTCGACGTGGGCAGCCCCTTCGACTACCGCGCCCACGCGCTCCTCTACGTGGCGCGCCACCTGCCCGACCGCCGGGCGCCGCAGGCCGAGGCGGCGCTCCAGGCGGAGCTGGCCCTCCTCATCGAGGCCGCCGGCGGGCGCACCCTGGCCCTGTTCACCAGCCGCCGGGCCACCGAGGAGGCCGCGGCGGCCCTGGCCCCCGATCTGCCGTACACGCTGCTCTTGCAGGGGGAGCTGCCCAAGGGCCGTCTCCTCGAGGAGTTCGCGGCCGACGAGACCTCGTGCCTCTTCGCCACCCTCGGCTTCTGGCAGGGCGTCGACATCCCGGGCCGGGCGTTGTCGCTGGTGACCCTGGACCGGCTGCCGTTCCCCCGGCCCGACGATCCCCTGCTCCAGGCCCGCCGGGCGCGGGCCGGCAGCCGCGCCTTCCAACTGGTCGACCTGCCCCGGGCCGCCACCCTGCTGGCCCAGGGGGCGGGCCGGCTGATCCGCACCGCGGAGGATCGTGGCGTGGTCGCCGTGCTCGACCCGCGCCTGGCCACGGCCAGCTACCGGGACGTACTGCTGTCCACCCTGCCGCCCATGCGGCGCACCGTCGAGCGCGGCGAGGTGGCGGAGTTCCTGCGGGCGGCCCTGTCCCGGTAGGCCGGTCCGGTCAGACCGTGGCCACCACGAATGACATCGGCGTCGGGGTGGAGATGACGTGTTGGAAGGCCAACCCGGCTCGCTCGAACAGCTGGCGGTGCTCGTCTTCCGTGCGCTCCAGACCGCCCGTCATGGCCAACATGGTCAGGTCCAGCATTTTGGACATGTGCGGCTCGTCGCCGGCGGGCATGACGGGCTCCAGGGCGAGGATCGTCGCTCCCGGCTTTGCCGCCTGGCGGATGTTCCCCAGAATCTGGCCGGCCCGCCCGTCGTTCCAGTCGTGGAGGACCAGGGACAGCAGGTAGGTGTCCGCCCCGGTGGGGACGGCTTCGAAGAAGTCGCCCGACTCGGCGCGCAAGCGGTCACCGAGGCCATGTCCCTTGATGGCCGCATCCGCTTCCGCGATCACGTGCGGCAGGTCGAAGGTCACCCCGGTCGTCGACGGCGTGCCGGCCAGGATCTGGGCCAGAAGGGCGCCGTCGGCGCCGCCGATGTCGACGATCTTTCCGGCCCCGTTGAAGTCGTAGGCGGCCACCGCGCCGGCCTTGATCCCGGTCGTGAGGTTGGCCATCGCCCCGGTGAATTGACCGACCTGGTCGGGGTACTGGGAGATCCAGTCGAAGAAGGGCTCGCCGTAGTGGACGTCGGCGGCGGTGGCGCCGGTCGTGACCGTGTCGATCAAACGGCTGAACGGGCCGTAGTGGGTCTCCATCCACATCAGCGCCACGTCGCGCATGGAGCCAGGCTCATCCGAGGCCAGGGTGCGGCCCAAGGGGGTCACGGCGAAGAGCCCCGGCTCGGACTCGGTGAACACACCCAGCGAAGCCAGGGTGCGGAGGACCCGACCGAGCGAGGACGGTTCGGCACCGAGGGCGTCGGCGACATCGGCCACGGACCGTGGCCCGTCGACCAGCCGGTCGGCGACGCCGAGCTTGGCCGCCACGTAGAGGGCCTGGGAGATCTGGAATCCCGCCAGCATCTGCAGCATCTGGACCGGCGGGGGTGGCGCGGCTTCCATCTCAGTCAGCTCCCAGGGCCTTGGCAAAGTGCAGGGTGTCGACATACTGCTGAAAGCGGACCGCCTTGCCGTCCTTGAGATCCCAGACGTGCACGGCTTGCACGTCGAGGGGCTTTCCGGTGGCATGCGCCTTTGCTCCCCAATAGCGGCCCAGCATGACGACGGTGTCCCCGTCGGCGAGGAACCGCTCCGGACGGATCTCGAAGCCTTCGATGTCGTTCATGGTTCGGGCGAAGACACCTTCGACGACCGCAGCAGGGCCGACGAAGGGATGCCCGGGGTTGTAGGGATTACCCTCCGCCTCGTTCCACTCGATGTTGTCGTCCATCGCCGCCAGGACCGTCGGCACGTCCCCGTTTGCGAACGCCTTGTACATACTCTTCAGGAATTCGACGTTGTCGGTCGCTTCTGTCATTGACCCTCCCTCGGTTGGGGGCGCCGTCGCCCGTATCGCCAAGGGCATTGTCACGAAATGCTGTTACAGGCGCGCGTCACCAACCTCTGGGCCTTCCCTGACTGGTACCAAATTCGGTGCCGGTCAAAAAACCATCCCCCGGCGCCTCCCGATTCCGGTACCCGAGTCAGTACCCGAGCCGGTTGAGCATCTCGTCGCGGTCCTGCCAGTGCTTCTCCACCTTGACGTGGAGGTCGAGGTAGGCCCCTTCGGGGAGGGTGGCGCGCACGGCGGTCCCGACCGCCTTGAGGACCTCGCCCCCCTTGCCGATGACGATGCCCTTCTGCGAGTCGCGCTCGACAATGATCTCGCAGCGGATGTGCGGCCACTCCCACTCGGTGACCCGGCACGAGATGGAGTGGGGCAGCTCGTCGTGGGTCTTGGCCAGCAGCTGCTCCCGGACCAGCTCGGCGACCCAGAGCGCCTCGGGGGTGTCGGTGATCACGTCGTCGGGGAAGAAGGGGGGACCCTCTTCCAGCGAGTCGACGATGTACGCCGTCAAGGCGTCGACGCCCCGGCCGCTGCGGGCCGAGACCGGGAAGTACTCGACCGTCTCGGTGTCGAAGATGGCCTCGACCGCGGCCTTGGCGGACAGCAGCCGCTCGAGGATCTGGTCGCCGGTCGCCTTGTCGATCTTGTTGACGACCACGACCAGCTTCGGGGGGTCCTCCCCCCGCTGCACCTCGCGCAGGGAGCGTTCGAGCACCGTCCGGTCGCCGGGACCGACGGCGGCGGTGGCATCGACCAGGACCAGGATCATGTCGACATCGGTCAACGCGCTGGTGGCCGTCTCATTCAGCCGGGCTCCCAGCACGCTGCGCGGACGGTGCAGGCCCGGCGTGTCGACGAAGACCACCTGCACGTCGGGCTGGTGCAGCACGCCCAGAATCCGGTGGCGCGTCGTGTTCGGACGCGACGAGGTGATGGACACCTTGGTGCCCACCATCTGGTTCACCAGAGTCGACTTGCCCACGTTGGGACGGCCGACGACGGCGACGAACCCTGAGCGCACGGGACCCTCAGCCACCCTCGTGGTCGGCGTTGCCGTCGTCGCCGTCGCCGGCCGTGACGACCGCCATCGGCTCGATGCGCACGCGCCCGATGCGCCGGCCCCGCACTTCGAGCGCGGTGAGCCGGAACCCGTCGACCTCCACCGAGTCCCCCGCCTCGGGCACCCGGCCGACCAGGTCGAGCATGAGGCCGCCGACGGTGTCCCAGGCCCCCTGGGGGAGCTCGGCGCCGAGCAGCTCGTCGGCGTCGTCCACGGCATAGCGGCCGCTGACCACCACCGACCCGTCGGGGTTTCGCTCGACGCTCGGCTCCTCCACGTCGAACTCGTCCACAATTTCGCCGACCAGCTCCTCGAGCAGGTCCTCCAGGGTGACCAGGCCCGCGGTACCGCCGTACTCGTCGACCACGATGGCCATGTGGAACTTCTCCTCCTGCATCTGCCGCAGGAGCGACGCCACCTCTTTGGACTCAGGGACGAAGACGGCGGCCCGCGCGCTGGCCAGGACGGGCTCCTCGCCGCGGCCCACGCGCTCGGCCCGCATGAGGTCCTTCGTGTAGGCGATGCCCTCCACGTCGTCGATCTGCCCGGCGTGCACCGGAATCCGGCTGAAGCCGGCGGCGAGCGCCGTCTCGAGCGCCCCGGTCACCGTCGTGTCGGCCTCGACCGTGACCATGTCGGGCCGGGGCACCATGACCTCGCGCACCACGGTGTCGCCGAAGTCGATGATCGAGTAGATGAAGGCCCGCTCCTCGCCCTCGATGACGTTCTCCTCGTGGGCCATGTCGGCCATGGCCTTGAGCTCGCCCTCGCTGATGTACGACGGCCTGATCCCGTCGTCGCTGTCACCGGAACGGCCGATGATCAGGTTGGCCAGCCCGATCAGGAGGCTGGACACGACCCGGATCGGGGGGAAGCGGACCAGGGCGGTCACGATGGGCGCGCTGAACAGCGCGGCCCGCTCGGGATTGTGCACGGCCCAGTTCTTGGGGACCGCCTCGAAGAACACGAAGATCACGACCACCTCGAAGGCCGCACCGACCAGCACCCCGATGCCCCCGAGCACGTGCGCCGCCACCACCCCGACCAGGGTGGCCGAGACCAGTTGGCAGATGAGCACCAGGAGCAGGATCGGGTTGAGGAACTTGGCCGGCTCCGCAATGAGGCGCGCCAATTGGCGGGCCCCCCGCCGCTTCTCGTCCACCATCGCCTTGGCCTTTATCCGGTTCATGCGCACCAGGCTGGTCTCGGCCAGGGCCAGCAGGCCCGAGGCGGCCAGCAGGACGACGATGACGATGATGAGGACGACGTCCTCGGTGTGGAAGCCGGCGGTGGCGATCACGGCCCCGGCACCTGTCCCCGGTAGTAGCGGTTGAGCAGCTCCTGCTCGAGCGCCTCCATCCGCTCGGCTTCGGCGTCATCCTCGTGGTCCATGCCCAGCAGGTGAAGCAGCCCGTGGACGACCAGCAGGGCCAGTTCGTCCTCGAGTGACACCTCGTGCTCCACCGCGTTGCGGGCCGCCACGGCCGGGCAGATCACCACGTCGCCGAGCAGGGTCAGCGTTCCCTCCTCGGGGGAGCTGCCCGGCCCGCTCCCACCCAGGTCGGGGGAGCGCCCGGTCGGCCCCGGCTCGTCCTCAATGGGGAACGACAGGACATCGGTCGGCCCGCTCTTGCCCAGGAACTGCTCGTTCAGGGCTGCGATGGCGTCCTCGTCGACGAAGAGCAGGGAGACCTCGGTCTCCCCCTTCACCCCCCGGGCCAGGAGCACCTTCCGGCTCAGTTCCGCCCACCGGGCCACCGCGATCGGATGGTCACCCTGCTCGTCGGCGGCGAAGACGTCGATGCTCACTGAGTGGATCCCGCCCGCCCTTCCGCCACCTCGTAGGCGTCGACGATGTCGGCCACGATTTTGTGGCGCACGACGTCACGCCGGGTCAGGTGGACGAAGGCGATGTCCTCCACCCCGCCGAGCACCGGCTCGAGACCGATCAGTCCCGACCGGCCACCGAGCACGTCGATCTGGGTCACGTCCCCCGTCACCACGCAACGCGAACCGAACCCGATACGGGTCAGGAACATCTTCATCTGCTCGGGCGTCGTGTTCTGGGCCTCGTCGAGAATGATGAAGGAGTTGTTGAGCGTGCGGCCGCGCATGAAGGCCAGCGGCGCCACCTCGATCGTCCCGCGGTCGAGCAGACGTTGCGCGCCCTCGGGCTCGAGGAGGTCGTAGAGGGCGTCATAGAGGGGGCGCAGGTACGGGTCGACCTTGGCCATCAGGTCGCCGGGGAGGAAGCCCAGGCGCTCGCCCGCCTCCACGGCCGGCCGGGTCAAAATGATGCGGGCCACCTGGCGGGACTGCAGCGCGTGCACGGCCTGCGCGACGGCGAGATACGACTTGCCCGTCCCCGCCGGCCCGATGCCGAAGGTGATGATGTTCTGCGTGATGGCGTCGGTGTAGCGCTTCTGGCCGGCCGTGTTGGGCCGGATCGTCTTTCCCCCCGCCGACCGCACCACCTCGGCCCGCATGATCTCGCTCGGGCGCACGTCGTCGCGCACCATGTCGATGGTGCGGGCCATGGTGGAGTTGTCGAGGCTCTGTCCGGACTGCAGCAGCAGGACGGCCTCGTCGAAGAGGCGCACCACCCGATCCGCGTCGGGCCCCTCCACCGTGATCCGGTTGCCCTGCACCGCGATCTTCTCGAGGGGGAAGGCCTGCTCCACCTGGCGGAGGAGCTCGTCGCGGGTGCCGAGCAGTCCCGCCATCAGATGGTTCCCGGGTACGAGGCATTCTGCGTGTGTGGTCGTCGTCATGCGAGTGCGAAGTGTCCTTTGAGTGGTTGGCCCCCGAGCACGTGGAGGTGCAGGTGGGGTACGGAGTTCATGGCATCGGGCCCGATGTTGAAGATGAGGCGGTAGCCGCGGTCGGGACCCCCCACCCCGGCCGCCTCGGCCACGGCCTGGGCGGCCATCATCATGTCGGCCAGCACGGGGCCGTCGACCGCGGTGATCTGGGCGGCGTCGGTGATATGGCGGCGGGGGACGACCAGCACGTGCAGCGGGGCGGCCGGTGCGATGTCCTTGAACGCCACGGTCGTCGCGGTGCTGTGCACGATTTCGGAGGGGATGTCGCCCGCCACGATCCTGCAGAAGAGGCAGTCGCGCACCCGGCCGGTGTCACCCCCCTGCTCGGTGTCCGTCATCAGTCGGTGTCGCTCACTTTCAGCGGCGGGTAGAGGTGCTCGAGCTGGCCGGGCTGAATTCGGCAGGACTCGATGAAGCGGTCGACGTCCTCGACTTTCACCCGGATCACCCGTCCGAACTTATAGGCCGCCAGGTCCCCCTCGTCAATGAACCGGTAGAGGCTGCGCAGGGTGATGCCCAGGCGGGCAGAGGCCTCCTTGGTCCCGAGCCACTCCGTCTGATCGCCCACTAGGAGGACTCCCCCACCGGTGCCGTCGGCGCCATCTGCGCAACCGTACCCGTGCGGAGCGACACCATGAGCGCCGCGGCCGTCACGGCGGCCGTCTCTGCCCGCAGCACGCTGAGGCCGAAACCGACGGTCGGCAGGCCCGACGCCAACTCGGCGACGCTCCAACCCCCCTCCGGCCCCACCGCCACCACCAGGTCGGACGCCCGCAGGCGGTCGCCGCTCAGCTGGGCCAGCACGACGTCCCCCGGCGCGCCCAACCCCACGAGCGCGTCGAAGGGCATGACCTCGGCGATCTCGGGCAGCCACACCCGGCGGCACTGGCCGGCGGCTTCACGGGCCACCCGGCGCAACCGCTCCACCGCGCCCAGGCCGCGGGCGCCGCTCCAGCGCACCACGCTGCGCTCGCTCACCAGGGGCACCACGCGATCGATGCCCAACTCGGTGAGCTTCTGGACGACCCATTCGGGGCGCTCCCCCTTCGTCGGGGCGAACGCCACGGTCAGCACGGGAGAGGGCGCCGCCTCGAATTGCACGCCGCCGTCGCCACCGGGCCCGGCGCCGTCGCCCAGCACGGCCAGCGCGCCCGGGGCACCCGGGGCGCCACCGTCTGCGCCCGTCCAGCGGGTGCGGGCCCAGTGCCCCGCCCCGTCGCTCACGATGACCTCCTCGCCGGCCCGCAGGCGCAGCACGCGGCCCAGGTGATGGGCGTCGTCGGGTGAGAGGACGGGATGGGCGGGGTCGTCCACGAAGACCTGTGCCGCCGCGGCGGCACGCACCGCGATGGCGGCCAGCCCGGCCCGCAGCCCCGCGGCCAACGGACTAGCCAAACGCGGAGCGGATCCGCGAGAACACGCCGTCCCCGCCCGTGCCCGGGGGGGAGACCTGCTCGCCCCGGGCCGCGGCGAACTGGCGGAGCAGCTCCTCTTGGGCCGAATCGAGCGCGGACGGCGTCTCGACCAGTACGTGCACGAAGAGGTCACCGCGGCCGCGGCCGCGCAGATGGTGCACGCCCTCGCCCCGGATGCGCTCGACGAACCCGTGCTGGGTCCCTGCCCGCAGGACCACCGCGTGGGTGCCTTCGAGCGTCTCCACCTCGACCTCGGTGCCGAGCGCCGCTTGGGCGATCCCGATGGTCAAGGTGGTGTGGAGATTGTCGCCCTCGCGTTCGAAGCGGGGGTCGGGTGTCACCATCAGGTGCACGAAGAGGGAACCGGTGGGGCCGCCGCGTTGTCCGGCCGCGCCCCGATCGGCCAGGCGCAGGGTCGAGCCGTCGTCCACGCCCGCCGGTACCTCGACGGTGAACGTCTTCTCCTCCATCCGCCGGCCCTCGCCCCCGCACTCCGGGCAGGGGTGGGGGATGGTCTCCCCCGTGCCGGCGCAGCGCGTGCAGGCCGCGCTCGTGACGACCTGGCCGAGCAGCGATTGCCGGACCCGCCGGAGCTCGCCGGTCCCCTGGCAGTCCGGACAGACGACGGGCTCGGTGTCGGGAGCGGTGCCCCGGCCGGCGCAGGCATCACAGGTGGCGGGCAGCCGGACCGAGATCTCCTTGCGGCACCCGAAGACGGCTTCGGCGAACTCCAGGGAGATCCGCACCTCGGCGTCGGAGCCGGGGGCCGGGCCGCGCCGGCGGCCGCCGCCGCCCGCCATCTGGCCGAAGAACGCCTCGAAAATGTCGCCCAGCCCGCCTTCGAAGCCGAAGCCGCCCGCGCCGGGCTGCCCTCCGAAGACACCCTCGGGGCCGAAGCGGTCGTAGCGCGCCCGTTTCTCGGGGTCGCGGAGGACCTCGTAGGCCACCGAGACCTCCTTGAATTTGGCCTCGGCCGCGTCGTCGCCCGGATTGGTGTCGGGGTGGAGCTCACGGGCACGGGCCCGGTAGGCCTTCTTGATCTCGTCGTCGCTGGCGTCGGGCCGGACCCCTAAGAGCCCGTAGAGGTCGCGCAGTCCTTCAGTTCCCGCCATGGTGACTCCCTCCGGCAGGCGCCCCACCCCGCCCGGTCTCCCCCAAACGCTCTCCGAGCCGTTCGCCCACCACGTGGGCGGCGGCCAGGGCCCGCGGATAGTCCATCCGGGTCGGGCCGAACAGGCCGACCGCGCCGAGCTCGTGGCCGTCGATCGAGACCGGCGCCACCACCACGGCGCACGAGGCCAGGGGCTCGTAGCCGTGCTCGGTGCCGATGGCCACCGAGAGCCCCCGGTTGAGGACGTCCCGGAGCAAGGTCACCACGACCAGCTGCTGCTCGAGGATGCCCAGCACGGAGCGGACCGTCTCGACGGCGTCGAACGACTGCGCCAGCCGCGAGGGCCCGCCCACGAAGACCTGATCGGACTCCATCGACCGCTCGATGAGACCGAAGGCGGTGCCGGCCGAGGCGACCACCCGGTCCACGTCGGCGTTGCCGCTCGGCGGTACGAGCCAGCTGGCCGAGGTGGTCCGGCCCACCAGGTGCGTGTTCAGCAGGGCACCGCTCTGGCCCAACACCTCGTCGCTGACGGCGGCGTCCAGCTCGATGGTGCGCTTCTCCACTGCGCCGTCCGAGAGCACCACCACCAGGAGCGCCAGGCCGGGAGCGAGCCCCACGACCTGCACCGAGCGGATGGTGGCCGAATCGTGCGAGGGCCCGACCACCACGGCGGCATACGAGGTCAGCTCCGAGAGCAGGCCGGTGGCCCGGTCGAGCATCTCTTCCATTTCCCCGTGGACCTGGTCGAAGAAGTTGCACACCTGCTCGTGCTGCGCCGGACCGAGGACCCCCGGCTGGGTCAGGTGATCGACGAAGAAGCGGTAGCCCTTGTCGGTCGGGATGCGCCCGGCACTGGTGTGGGGTTGCACGAGATACCCGTCACGCTCGAGTGCCACCATTTCCGAGCGCACCGTGGCCGAGGAGACCTGCACCCCGGGGGCGTTCGCCACATGGGACGAGCCGACCGGCTCCGCGCTCCCGATGTACTCGGTGACCACGGCTTCGAGGATGGCCGCTTGGCGCTCGTTCAGGGCGCGCGCGTCCGCAGTGACGGTGACGGGTCGGGTGTGCTTGTCGTTCGTGGTCACGGGAGAGCCTTGGCACTCAAGTCTACCGAGTGCCAGGCCATGTCCCCCGGCCACCCCTGCCGCGATCCTCCGGACAACCCGGGGGGCGGGCTCAGGTGCGGCCTCAGTCGTCGAGCCGCAGCGCGGAGATGAACGCCTCCTGAGGTACCTCCACCCGGCCGATGTTCTTCATGCGCTTCTTGCCCTCCTTCTGCTTCTCCAGCAGCTTGCGCTTGCGGGTGATGTCGCCGCCGTAGCACTTGGCCAGGACATCCTTCCGCTTGGCCTTGACCGTCTCGCGGGCCACGATGCGCCCACCGATGGCGGCCTGGATGGGGACGTCGAAGAGCTGCCGCGGGATGAGCTCGCGCAGCTTGTCCGCCATCCGCCGACCGTAGTTGTCCGCCGAGGAGCGGTGGACGATGGTCGAGAATGCGTCACAGGGGGTGTGGTTGATCAGGATGTCGACGCGGACCAGGTTGGCCGTGGCGTAGTCCTTGGGCTCGTAGTCGAGGCTGGCATAGCCCTTGGTCCGGCTCTTCAGCTGATCGAAGAAGTCCAGCACCACCTCGGCCAGGGGGATGGTGTAGACGAGCTCGACCCGCTCGGGCGACAGGTACTCCATGCGGGTCATCTCGGCCCGCTTGCTCTGGCACAGCTCCATCACCGTGCCCGTGTACTCCGACGGGGTGATGATGGTGGCGGTCAGCATGGGCTCGTCAATGTGGTCGATCCGGCTGGCATCGGGGAGCTCGGTCGGGTTGTCCACGTCGATCTCGGACCCGTCGGTCAGGAAGGCCCGGTAGGCCACGCTCGGCGCCGTGGCGATCAGCGAGAGGTCGAACTCGCGTTCCAGGCGTTCCCGCACGATCTCCATGTGCAGCAAGCCGAGGAAGCCGCACCGGAACCCGATGCCCAGGGCGTGGGACGACTCGGGCTCGAAGGTGAAGCTGGCGTCGTTGAGCTTGAGCTTCTCGAGGGCGTCGCGCAGGTCGGGCAGCTCGTCGCCGTCCACCGGGTAGAGCCCGCAGAAGACCATCGGCTTGGGGTCCTGGTAGCCGGCCAGCGCCTCGGTGGCCCCGTGCGCCGACGTGGTCACCGTCTCCCCCGAACGGGCCTCGCCGACGTCCTTGATCCCGGCGATGAGGTAGCCCACTTCGCCAGGGCCGAGCACGTCCACCGGGACTCCTACCGGCGTGCGCACGCCCACCTCTTCTATGTCGTGCACCGCGTTGGCCTGCATGAAGCGGAGGCGCGCGCCGGCGTGCAGCGTGCCGTCCACAATCCGGATGGAGCTCACGACGCCCCTGTACTGGTCGTAGGACGAGTCGAAGATCAGCGCCCGCAACGGCGCGTCGGGGTCGCCGTTCGGGGCCGGGATGCGCTCGATGATGGCCTGGAGCAGCTCGGGCACCCCCTGACCGGTCTTGGCCGAAATCTGCAGGACGTCCTCGGCGGCCAGTCCCAGTACGTGCTCGATCTCGAGGGCGCAGCGCTCGGGGTCGGCCGCGGGCAGGTCGATCTTGTTCAGCACGGCCACAATCTCGAGATCGTTCTCAATGGCCTGGTAGCAGTTGGCCAGGGTCTGGGCCTGAATGCCCTGCGACGCGTCGACAAGGAGGACGGCCCCCTCGCAGGCGGCGAGCGAGCGGCTCACCTCGTAGCCGAAGTCGACGTGCCCGGGGGTGTCGATGAGGTGGAGGACATGGCCGTTGTAGAGGACCCGGACGTTCTGGGCCTTGATGGTGATCCCCCGCTCGCGCTCTATGTCCATGGAGTCGAGGTACTGCTCCCGCATCAGCCGCGGATCGACCGCCCCGGTGATCTCGAGGATCCGGTCGGACAGGGTGGACTTGCCGTGGTCGACGTGGCTGATGATGGAGAAGTTGCGGATGTGCTCAATGGCAACGGGACCACTGGCGACGGGGATATTGACGACAGGGGGCGGCGGCACGGTCAGTCGATCGTACCGGGCCGCACCGGGGACCCGGACGGACCGCCGGCGCCTCCCCCTGCGGCCGCGGGCGCCGGCGTGACCCGTCCCGGTGGGGGAAATGGGGCTGCGACCTGCTATGGTTGCGTGCCCCACCGGCGGGCCGACGCCCGCTGCGCCAGTCGCCCGGCATCCCATTCGAAAGTAGCGAGGACCCCACGTGGCCAACATTGCCAGCCAGATCAAGCGGAACCGCCAGAACGAGAAGCGGCGTCTGCGCAACAAGTCGGTCCGGGCCGAACTGCGCACCCGCACCAAGAACGCCGTGACGGCCGCCACGAACGGTGCCGAGGACAGCGTCGAGCAGTTGCGGCTGGCCGTGAAGCGGATCGACAAGGCCGCCGCCCGTGGCGTGATCCACAAGAACACCGCGGCCAATCACAAGTCGCGCCTCGTGCGCCGCGTCGCCGCCATCGAGGCCGCCACTGCGGCCGCCTACGAGCCGGCCGACGACGAGGTCGACGAAGAGGTCGACGAATAATCTGACTCAGTCGCCGTGCGCCGCGGAGAGGCGGGCGCCGAGCGTGGCCATGTACGCCCGCAGCGCAGCCGGTTCGCGCACCTCGAAGTCCAGGCCCAGCCCGATCAGGTAACCGGCCAACCACTCGAAGTCGTCGATCCCGAGCTCCAGCAACGTGGTGGCGGCGCCCTCCGCCGAGAGCACACCGACGTGCGGGGCGATGACCGGCGCCACCTCCTCGAGTGGGGCCTTCACCACGACGACCGCCGTGTGCGTGTAGTGGGCGGTGGTGATGCCTTCGGCCACCATCTTGGCCGGGTCGCTGAGCGGACGAGGGACGAACGTGTGCCCGGGCACCCTCAACGAGGACACCCGGTCGACCCGGAACGTCCGCCAGTCCTCCCGGTCGAGATCGAAGGCGACCAGGTACCACCGGCGGTCGGTCGCCACCAGCCGGTGGGGCTCCACCCGCCGCTCGCTGCCCCGCCCGTCGTGGGCCCGGTAGGAGAAGAGCGCCCGGTGGTGGTTGTCGCACGCCTCGGCCAGAAGGATCAGCGCTTCGGTCGACACGACCTCGGAGGGCGGGATCAGCGACACGGTGGCGTGGCGCAGGACGGCGAGCCGGGCCCGCAGACGCGGGGGTAGGAGGCGGTCCAGCTTGGCCAGGGCGGTGAGCGCGCTGCGCTCTATGCCCGGGACGGCGGCGCCGGCGGAGAGGCCCAGCACCACGGCGATGGCCATCGCCTCGTCGTCCTCGAACAGCATGGGGGGCACGTCCGTCCCGCCGCCGAGGTGATACCCCCCGGCCGCGCCCGGGACGCCGGCGATCTGATAGCCGAGGGTCCGCAGGCGCTCCACGTCGCGGCGCACGGTGCGGGCGTCCACTTCGAGGCGTTCGGCCAGGTCGGCCCCTCTCCAGCTGGCGCGCCGCTGGAGCAGTCCGAGGAGCCGGAGGAGGCGGGCGGCGGAATCGGGCATGGCCTCATTCTTCCCCATTGCGGACGGGATCTGTCCGCAATGGGGCGTACCGTGAACGCATGGTCAATCCACGAGAGATGCAGCAGCTGGCCAAGGAGTACGAGCGGGACTACGCCGCCGCCGCCTCCCGGCGGGGATCTTCGTCGTCCCCGCGCCTACGGATGCGGCAGCGACTCGGCCGGACACTGGTCGGTGTGGGCGTGCGGATAGCCCAGGACTCACTCGCCCAGCCGGAAGGTGAACAGCTTCTCCGGCGCGATCCGGGCTCCCAACGGATTCTCGTGCTGCAGCCACGTCTCGAACGTCGGCCCCTGCTTCGGTAGGGAGAAGTCGAGCATGGCCTCCCGGAGCTCGCCGTGCGCCGGATCCAGCACGTCGAACAGTTCGGCCCGGCCGTGCACCGTCACCGCGAACTCTTCACCCGGGAGGTAGGTGGCGCTCACCGCCGGTCGGGCGGCCAGGTGCCGCATGCGCACCGAGTTCCGCCCCGAGCTGAAGAAGAAGGTGCCGTGGAGGAAGTAGCCGTCGACCGGGCCGACCAGAGGGCGGCCATCGGCCGTCGCCGTGGCCAGTGCGAGGAGGCACATCCCCTCCAGCCACTCGCACAACGCGACGGCATCCACCCGTCGGTCCTCGGAGATGATGCTGCGCAGGTGGGGGCCGGCCGCTGCCGCGCTGGCGTCGAGAAGGTCCTGGAGGGCGAGGAGTTCGTCGGGCGTCTCGTGCACAGGCCGATTCCACCACAGGGTTGTCGCAGGCCACACGGTTGTCAGCGGCCACGCGGTTGTCAGCGGCGGGACGCGCCGCTTCGCTGCCGGGTCTGGCGGCTGAGCCGGGCCACCAGAATCTCCACCACGATCTCCGGCGGCAGCCCCGTCGCCCCCTTTACGTCGAGGTCGGCATCGGCCAGCAGGGCAATGGCCTGCGCGATGCGCGCGCTGCCCAACCGGCGTGACTGCTCGAGCGCTTTCTTCCCCACGAACGCGCTGGGAACCGACAGCAGCTGCGCCGCCTCCTCGCCGCTCGAGACCGTGGCGCCGTCGAGCGCCAGCATGTTGGAGTAGTGCCGGTGCAGCGAGAAGAGGACCTCCACCGCACTCAACCCGCCGGCATCGGTCATGCGGTGCAGCACCCCGAGGGCGGCGGCCGCGTCGCCGCGATCGATGGCGTCGGTGAGCTCGTAGCGGGCGACGGTGCCGGCTTCCCCCAGGTAGGGCTCCAGGTCCTCGACGGTGATGCGGGAACCCTGGCCGTAGGCGGCGGCCAGCGCGCCAAGGAGCCCTTCGACGCGGCCCAGGTCCTCGCCGACGTGCTGGCCCAGCAGCTGGGCCGCCTGCGGCTCCAGCTTGACCGGGGCGCCCCGCAGATGGTCGTGCAGCCAGGCCTTGCGGTCGCCGGGGCGGGTGACCGAGACGTCGATGACCTTCCCCGACGCCGTGATGGCCTTGACCAACGGGGCCGGAACGGTGCCCCCTCCCCCGACCAGAATGAGCACGGTCGACGGGAGGGGGTCCTTGACCACCTCGACGAGGCGGGGCACGTCGGCGGTGAGGAGCCGGCCCGCCTCCCGCACGACCACCACGCGCTGGTCGATCAAAAAGGGTGGGGTCAGGCAGGCATCCACGACCGCCCCCACGTTGATGTCATCGCCCGGGCCGCCGCCGATCTCTTCGACCACGAGGGAGTGGTCGCGCTCCCCCACCACTTCGGTCAGCAGCCGGCGCACCTCCTGGGCCACGAGCGACGCGTCGTCGCCCTTGACGAGATACGACGATGCGCTCATTCGGCCGCGCTCACCGCGGCGAGTGCATCGCGGACGCGGCGGGTGCCCTTGACGTCGTGCACCCGGAGGATCCGGCATCCCCACGACAGGCCGAGCGCCGCCGCCCCGAGGGATGCTGGCCCGCGCTCGGTCAGGTCGAGGTCGAGTACGACGCCGAGAAACGTCTTGTTCGACGCGGAGAGGAGGAGCGGGTAGCCGAGAGCGGCCAACGTCGACGACGCCCGCAGGAGGGTGAGCGACTGGGCCGCCGTCTTGCCCAGATCCAAGCCGGCGTCGAGCACGATCCGCTCGGGCGGGATGCCGGCGGCGCGGGCGCGGGCGGCCCGCTCGGAGAGGAAGCGGCTGACGTCGGCCACGACGTCGTCGTAGTGCGGCTCGGGATCGGCCACCCGGGGGGCGAGGCGGATGTGCGTCGCCACCACGGCGGCACCGAACTCCGCCGCGGCCGCCAGGTACTCGGGGTCGGCAAACCCGCTGATGTCGTTGCCCATCAGCGCGCCCTCCTTGTACGAGGCGCGGGCGACCGAGGCCCGCCAGGTGTCGACCGACACCGGCGTCGGAAAGCGCGCGACCAGTCCCGCCACGACGGGGACCACGCGGTCCATCTCCTCGGCCTCGGTGACCTCGGGCCCGGGCCCGGCCTTGACCCCGCCGACATCGAGGATGTCCGCCCCTTCGGCCACCAGGTCCTCGGCCCGGGCATAGAAGGCGTCGAGCGAGTAGGTGGCGCCCTTGTCGTAGAACGAGTCAGGGGTGCGGTTGAGGATGCCCATGACGAGGCCCCGGTGGGTCAGGTCGTGCCGCCGACCACCGAGGTCGAGCGTGTGCGCGGGCGGCGCCGGGTCCGTCACGAGCGGTCTGGGGTCATCAGAGGAGGCGCGCGCTCATCAGTAGAGGCGCGTGGCCAGGGCCCGGCGGAACGAGCTGGTGCGCGGGTCCTCCGCCCCGAGGGTTTCGAGCAGGTCCACGAACTCCTGGCGGGCCGCGTCGTCGTCCCGCACGCGTTCGAGCAACGCGTTCAGGCGGGCGTCGAGCTCCGCATCGTCGACCGCCACATTCACGCCGCTCTCGACCAGGCGAGCCTCGGCGGCCAGGCTGCGCACGGCGGCCGTCTCGGGAACCCGGGCCAGCAGGGCCAAGGCCTCGGCGGCCTCGCCCCGGTCGATCAGGATCCGTGCCAGGCCCTCGGTTGCCTGCTGATGCCCGGCCTCGAGCTCGAGCGCCCGACGCAAGGAGACCTCGTCACCAGCGGCCGCCAGCGTGTCCGCCTCGCTGAGGGCCGGGAGCAACTTCTGGACGAAGGCAACGACCTGGGGTTCGGGGAGGGCGCCGATGAACTGGTCGGCCACCTTGCCGTCCACGATGGCGAACACCGCCGGGATCGACTGCACCCCGAACGACTGGGCGATGCGCGGGTTGTCGTCCACGTTGACTTTGGCCAGTTCAACGGTACCATCGGTGGCCGCCACGGCCCGTTCGAGCATGGGCCCCAAGGTGGTGCACGGTCCGCACCAGGGGGCCCAGAGGTCCACGATGACCGGTACCTGCGCGCTGCGGGCCAGAACATCTGTCTGAAATGTCTCGTCGGTAACGTCCATAGTCACTCGAGGCTAGCGAGCAGCCGGCCCGGATGTGACGGCTCGGGCACCTGCCCATCCTGCTCCGGGGCTGTGCCATGTGAAGTGGGGCAAAGGTTCGCTGCCGGGGCATTAGCGTCGGGTCCCATGCCAGCCCAGCCTGAAGGCATTCATGTGGAGAACGTGACCGAGTGGTTCACGGCCCATGTCCCCGAGATCGCCACGCCGTTGACGTTCACCCTGATCGCAGGCGGGCGCTCCAACCTGACCTTCCGGGTCGAAGACGCCGCCGGGCGGGCGTGGGTCCTACGCCGGCCGCCGATCCATCACGTGCTGCCCACGGCGCACGACATGGTGCGGGAGCACCGCCTCATGACCTCGCTCGGGCCTTCGGGCATCCCCGTTCCCAAGACCATCGGGCTGTGCACCGACGAGACCGTCAACGAGCGCCCGTTCTTCGTCATGGAGTTCGTCCAGGGCCACATCCTCCGCGACGCGCCCGAAGCCGAGAAGGCGTTCGACGAGGCGACCCGGCGCTCCGTCGGCGGGCACATGGCGACGACGCTGGCCGCACTGCACGACGTCGATCCCGACGCGGTGGGACTGGGGGACCTGGGACGCCGCGAGGGCTACATAGAGCGGCAGCTCAAGCGGTGGAGCGGCCAGTACGCCCAGACGCGGGTGGAGGGCGTCGACCACGGCGGGCTGGTGGAGCGGGTGGGCGACGAGCTCGCCCGTCGCGTCCCGACGCAGCAGCGCACGTCGATCGTGCACGGTGACTACCGCATGGACAACGTCGTCCTCGACGACCGCGGCGAGGTGCGGGCCATTCTCGACTGGGAGCTCTGCACCCTGGGCGACCCACTGGCCGACGTGGGACTGCTCATGGTCTATTGGGCGGAAAGCGACGATCCCTTCTCGGCGCTCACCTTCTCCCCCACCACCGCGCCCGGCTTCTCCACCCGGGCGCAGGTGCTGGAGCACTACGCCGCGGTGTCGGATCTCGATCTCTCGGGAATCGGCTACTACACCTCGTTCGGCTACTGGAAGTTGGCGTGCATCCTCCAGGGGGTCTATGCCCGTTACGTCGCCGGCGCCGGGGCCGGCGACCAGGGCAGCGTCGACGGCTACCCGGCCCAGGTGGCCACGCTGGCCCAGATGGCCGCCGACGCGCTGGGGGTGACACCATGAGCCCCGACGGGATCACCGAGATCTTCGCGACGCACGCCGAGCCCGCCCTCGACCGGCCCATCCTCGTCGTCTCGCTCGAGGGTTGGGTCGACGCCGGGCTCGGCGCCACCACCGCCATCGCCTCGCTCCTGGGCCAGGGTGCCACGGCGCCACTCGTCACCTTCAACGGCGAGCACTTCTTGGACCAGCGCGCCCGCCGGCCGGTGGCCCACATCGTCAACGGCGTGACGACCGAGTTGACGTGGCCCCAGACCGTCGTCCGGCACGGGCAGGACACCATGGGCGCCGACGTCCTCTATCTCGTAGGGCCCGAGCCGGACTTCCACTGGCGCGCCTTCATCGATGCCGTGGTGGGACTGGCGAAATCGTGGCGGGTGCGGATGGTGGTCGGGCTCGGCGCCTTCCCGGCGCCGGCGCCGCACACCCGTCCGGTGAAGCTGGCCGCGACCGCTCCGGAGGCTTCGGCGGACCTGGTCGAGCGGATCGGCATCGTGCACGGTGAGCTCGAGGTGCCGGCCGGCGTGATGTCCGCGCTCGAGCTGGCGTTCGCCGAGGTGGCCATCCCTGTAGTCACGCTGTGGGCCCGGGTGCCGCACTACGTGGCCGGCATGCCCTTCCCCGAGGCCAGCGCGGCGCTGATCGAGGGATTGGTCGGTCTGGCCGGGCTGAGCTTCGACTCCACCGCGTTACGCCGGGCGGCCGACAGCTCCCGGCGACAGGTGGACCAGCTCATCGCCGACAACAACGAACATCAGGCCATGGTGCGCAAACTCGAGGAGAACATCGACGCCTCCGAGGGCAATGCCATGGGGGTCGACGGGGTCCCGTCCGGCGACGAGATCGCGGCGGAGCTCGAGGAGTTCCTGCGGGGCGAAGAGCAGTAGATCCGAGGGAAAGGTGGCAGGGCGATGAAGGGTGCAGGGCGATGAAGATCGATGAGGGCCTCCGGTTCGATGCGACGGGGATCGCCGAGGCGGCCCGGCAGGCAGAGGCCGACGGGTACGACGGCGTGTGGGCGGCGGAGACGGCGCACGACCCGTTCCTCCCCGTCGCCATCGGTGCCGCGGCCACCGAGAAGCTCGAGTTCGGGACCGGCATCGCGGTCGCCTTCGCCCGCAACCCCATGAACCTGGCCGTCCTGGCCAACGATCTCCAGCTCCTGTCCCAAGGGCGGTTCATCCTCGGCTTGGGCAGCCAGATCAAGCCCCATATCACCAAGCGCTTCTCCATGCCCTGGTCGCATCCGGCACCGCGCATGCGTGAGCTCATCGCGGCCATGCGGGCGATCTGGGCCGCGTGGGAGACCGGCGAGAAGCTCGAGTTCCGCGGCGAGTTCTACACCCACACCCTCATGACCCCGTTCTTCGATCCGGGCCCGAACCCCTACGGCAACCCGAAGATCCTGCTGGCCGCCGTCGGCGAGCTCATGACCGAGGTGGCCGGCGAGGTGGGCGACGGGCTTCTCGTGCACGGCTTCTCGACCGAGCGCTACCTGCGCGAAGTCAGCCTGCCGGCGCTCGAGAACGGGGCGGCGAAGGCCGGCAAGACCCGGGCGGACCTGACGGTGTCGTATCCAGGATTCGTGGTCACCGGAGCGAGCGACGAGGACGTGGCGCGTGCCACCAAGGCCGTCCGGGAACAGATTGCCTTCTACGGCTCGACGCCGGCCTATCGCTCGGTGCTCGAGCTGCATGGCTGGGGCGACCTGCAGACCGAGCTCAACACCCTGTCCAAGCGAGGCGAATGGGTCAAGATGGGTGAGCTGATCGACGACGATGTCCTCGACGCCTTCGCCGTCGTCAGCCCCATCGAGCAGGTGGCCGCCAAGGTGAAAGCGCGCTTCGGCGACATCGTCGACCGCTTCAGCTTCTACGCCCCCTACAAAATCGAGCCCGAAATCTGGCGGGCCGTGCTGGCGGGGTTCCGCTAGAGGACGACCCCGCTAGACGACGACTCCGCTAGACGACGACCCCGCTAGACGACGACGTTGACGAGGCGGGGTGGCCGGGCGACCACCCGTTGCGGCTCCCGGCCGGCCAGCGCCTCGGTCACCTTCGACAAGGCCAGCGCCACCGCGACCGCCTCGGCCTCGGTGATCTCCGGATTCACCTCGACCTTGTCACGCAGTTTCCCGTTGACCTGGACCACCAATGTCACCGTCTCGTCGCGGACAAGCGCAGGGTCGAAGGTAGGCCAGCTCTGCTCGTGCACGGAAGGCTCGCCAGGATGGCGCTGCTCCCAGAGCTCTGCCGTGACGTGCGGGGTCAGGGGGGCGAGAAGGGAGAGGAGGGCGTCCGCAGCTTCGGCCCACACCGTGGCGTGCGGGCCGTCGCTGCTCCGCGCGTAGCGCTGCAACAGGTTGAGCTGCTCCATGCAGTGGGCCACCGCCGTGTTGTAGGACCAGCGCTCCAGATCGTTGGTCACATCCGCGATGGTGCGGTGGACGGCGCGGCGCACGGCGCGGTCGGCGTCGGACTCGGGTCCTGATCGCACCGTGACGCCCTCCGTCGTGCCCTCGGCGCCCGGCGAGAACGTGCGCCAGAGACGGTCCAGGAACCGCCCGCAGCCATCGATCACCTGATCGGTCTGCTCGGTCCAGTCCATGTCGTCGAACGGCGGCCCCACGAAGAGGTGGAAGAGCCGCAGCCCGTCGGCCCCCACGGTCTCGTAGTAGTGCTCGGGCGCGATCAGGTTGCCCTTCGACTTGGACATCTTCGTGCCGTCCATGCGGATCATGCCCTGGGCGAGGTATCGCTTGAACGGCTCGCGGGGTATGCCGGGGGCCAGTCCCACATCGATGAGGGCTCGGGTGAAGAAGCGGGCATAGAGCAAGTGCAAGATGGCGTGTTCGATGCCCCCGATGTACTGGTCCACCGGCATCCAGTGGCGGACCGCTTCGGGATCGAATGGCCGGTCGGAGCTCCAAGGATCGCAGAAGCGCAGGAAGTACCAGGAGGAGTCGACGAAGGTGTCCATGGTGTCGGTCTCACGGCGGGCCGGCCCCCCACAGATCGGACACGTGGTGTGGAGGAACCCCTCGTGGAAGGCCAGGGGTGACTGGCCGGTCGGGAGGAACTCCACGTCGTCGGGCGCCACGATCGGCAGCTGGTCCTCGGGCACCGGCACCACGCCGTGCTCGGGGCAGTAGACGGCGGGGATGGGGCAACCCCAGAACCGTTGCCGGGAGACGAGCCAATCACGGAGCCGGTAGTTGACCTTGCGCTCGCCGAACCCTCTCTCCTCGAGCCACTGGATGGAGACGGCCTTGGCCGTGTCGACGTCGAGCCCGTTCAAGAAGTCGCTGTTGATCTTTTCGCCCTGGCCCGTGTACGCCCCACCGCCGTCGTCGTCCCAGCCGGGCGGCGGCTGGACGGTCCGCACGATCGGGAGCCCGTGGAGTTGCGCGAACGCCCAGTCACGCTCGTCCTCGGCCGGGACCGCCATGATGGCGCCGGTGCCGTAGCCCATGAGGACGTAGTCGGCCACGTAGACCGGCACCGCAGTACCGGTGAAGGGATTGATCACGCGGCTGCCGGTGAACGCACCCCGCTTGTCAAGCGAGCCGAGCTCGGATTCGATGGTCCGGTCGATGTCGCTGGTCACCGCGGCGCGCCGGCGCAGCTCCTCGACGGCGGCCCGGTGGTCCTCGGTCGTGAGCGCGTCGAGCAGGGGGTGTTCGGGCGCCACGACCGCATAGGTCATGCCGAAGCTGGTGTCGGGGCGCGTCGTGAAGACCCGCAGGCGCAGCAGCTCGTTCCCCTCGACGGGGAGGTCGAATTCGGCCCCCTCCGATCGACCGATCCAATGCCGCTGCATAGTCTTGACGCGCTCGGGCCATTCGAGGTCGTCGAGAGCCTCCAGGAGCTCGTCGGCGTAGGCGGTGATGCGGAAGAACCACTGCTCCAGATCGCGCTTGTAGACGAGATCGCCCGAACGCTCGCAGGTGCCGTCGGGCAGGACCTGTTCATTGGCTAGGACGGTCTGGCAGCCCGGACACCAGTTGACCGGGGCGAGGGCGCGGTGGGCCAGGCCCGCTTCCCACAGCCGGAGGAAGATCAGCTGGGACCAATGGATGTAGAAGGGGTCGTGGCTGTGCACCTCCCGCCGCCAGTCGTAGACGGCACCCAGACGGAGGAGCGAGGATTTGAGCTCGGCGATGCGGGCGTCGGTGAAGGTGCGCGGGTGGGCCCCCGTCCGTATGGCGGCGTTCTCGGCCGGGAGGCCGAACGAGTCGAAGCCGAACGGGCTGAGCACACCCTTTCCGAGCATGGTCTGGTAGCGGACGGCCAGGTCACCGAAGGTGTAGTTCCGCACGTGCCCCTGGTGCGCCGGCCCCGAGGGATAGGGGTACATGCAGAGCGCGTAGTACTTCTCACGCGGATCGTCGTTGTCGATCCGGTAGGTGCCTTCCTCCTCCCAGTGGCGCTGCCACTTTTTCTCAATTGCAACGACGTCGAACGCCCGGGCCATGCCACCAGGGTAGGCGAGGCCATAGGGGTTCCCGAGCGTTCGGGGGCCGACGGCGCCGAAGTCCGGTGGGACCCCCGACGACTGCTAGCGTCTCCCCTCGCCACTGGGGGCGTAGCTCAGCTGGTAGAGCGCCTGACTGGCAGTCAGGAGGTTCGTGGGTTCGAGTCCCATCGCCTCCACCACAAAGTCCCAGGTCAGATAGTATATGGCCTGGGACTTTTCAGTCCCCCGACGTTGTATGTAAGCAGTTATGTAAGCAACGCCGGCGACCTTCTACGGACGGGGACAGACGCTCATGGCCGGCAGACGAATGAACGGTGAAGGTTCGATCTATCAACGGAACTCCGACGGCCGGTGGTTCGGCTCCATCTTGGTGAGCGACGAACTGGGCCAACCAAAACGCAGGACCGTGAGCGCGAAAACGAAGGAAGCGGCACGACAGAAGCTCAAGCACCTGGTGGAGGAGCATGAGAGGCTCGAGGCGGAGGGCCTGCCCCCGATTGACAAGAACGTAACGGTCGGACAGCTACTCGACCCGATGGCACAAAGTAATTGTGGCAACCCGCCGCGAAACCACGGCCATCAACTACCGCTACGTAATTGACAGCCACCTCGTCGGTTTCATCCTCCCGCAGGGAAAGGCGCTCGGAGCGAAGAAGTTGGCGCTCCTGACCTTCGCCGACGTCGACGCCCTCCTCGAGTCGAAACGTGAGGCCGGACTGGCACCGTCGACGAGGCGCCTGATCCGCTCGGTGCTGGTCCAAGCCATCAATCAGGCAATCAAGTGGCGAATCGTCACCCGGAACGAGGCGGCGATGTCAACCCCCGTGTCGATCAAAAAGGCAGAGGGCCGTTCCAAGACCGCAGCCCAAGCGAAACGATTGATGAACAGCCTCAAGGATGCGCCCTTGGGGAGCTTGTTCATGCTGATGCTCATGACAGGGTTGCGGCGTGGAGAGGCAATGGGCCTGCGTTGGGAGGATGTCGATCTCAGGAAAGGCGTGATCTCCATTCGCCAGCAGCTGCAGCGGATCGACGGCGAGCTGAAGACCACCGAGGTCAAAACCGAAAAGTCACGACGTTCCATCAATCTGCCGAAGTCCATGGTCGAGGAGTTGAAGGCACACAAGGCGGCACAGGCGAAGTCTCGGTTGGAGTCCCCCGTATGGCATGAGACAGCCTTCGTCTTCACCAGCACCGTTGGAACACCGCTCGATCCTCGGAACGTCGCCAAGAGGTTCACTTCGGTTTGCCGGAAGGCAAAGATCGGCAAGTGGCATCCGCATGAACTTCGTCACACAGCGGCTTCCCTGATGCTGGCTAACGGCATTCCACTCCAGGTGGTTTCCGACATCCTCGGCCATGCTTCCATCCGTATCACCAGTGATGTCTATGGACATGTCCTCGCTCCCCAGCGACAGGAAGCAGCCGAAGTAATGGCAAGGTTCTACGCCGCCTGACTTGCTCGATTGGGCTCACCTGCTTTGACAAGGTCTCTCGGCTCGGCAGACAGCGGCGTTCGGTCTTCACGCTCCCGGTGAACGGACAGTGATGTGTGGTGCCGCGAGCTGAAGCAGAGTCGCATGTAGCCGCTACTTGATCTGCTGGCCGTGCGGAAACCCGCGACCCTCACCCTGGCAAGGTGATTGATTCCGTCCACCGGGTTCTCTCCACTCGAGACCCATCTGCGAGGACCCGCGCTCCCCGATCTCGACTCCGCAATGCGATCCCGGCAGGCGCAGCTCACACCCGAGATGGCGCCCACTCGCACAAAGTCGAACGCCCGTGGGCCAACGTCTTGTAGCCACGCGCGTTCAAGCCCGTGGGCGGCGGCGACCAGTTGCTGCTCAGAGATGAACATCTGGAAGCAGCGATTGGGGAACGTGTGCTTGAACACGTCGGCGGTGACTATGGTGATCCAGTATTGGGGAGAGCGACCCCGGATTTCTCTTCACCATCGACTCGGCCTGCGGCGTCCTGTTCCGTCGCCTTCCAAATCTCCACGATCAGCACCTGAAGCGAAGCGGCGACGGGCACTGCCACGAGCACAGCGACGAACCCGCCGAAGATGCCATCGACCCAGCTCCCGACGTCCGCGCCGACGAGGACGGCGAGGAAGACGACCAATGGATTGATCTTAACGGTGCGGCTCATGACAACGGGGTTCAAGAAATGGTTCTCTACGAATGTGTACGCAAGAAAGACGACGGCAGTGATCACTCCCGCACTGATGGAATGCCCAAGGGCAAAGAGCACCGTCGGAATGCCGGCAAGCGCCCCGCCAATCGTCGGAAGAAAGTCGACCAGAGCTACCCAAAGCCCGAAGAGAAGGGGGTAAGGCACGCCGAGTACGGCGAGGGTCACAAAGATCACGAATCCCGCGATCAACGAAGTGAGGAAGTCCCCCAGCACAAACCCCGAGATCGACTTGCTCACCTTGGCGCCGATGTCCCTATACCTGGCCGCGCGTGTGGGGCTCATGGTGTTCAGAAGTCCGGAACGCATCTTCGGTGCCTCCACCAGGAGCAGGATGACGAACGCGAAGATGGCCGCCAACTCTCCGACGATGGCGAAGGCCCCCTTTCCGAGGGCGAGCGCCGGTTTGCCCAGTCCCTCCGCGAAGCTGACGATCTTGGGCGAGTTCTTCTTCACCCAGGCCTGGATGTGGTACTTGCGGACGAGGTGACCGATCCAACCCCGGCCGTGCTGTGCCTTGTCGACGTACGCCGGCAACGCGTTGGCGAAATGGCTGACGGCGTTCACCAAGGGATGACCGAACGCGAAGGCCAGGCCGATGAAGA
>JBEKWB010000018.1:0-50025 GCA_049513455.1 Acidimicrobiales bacterium | reverse complement strand
CGAACTCGAGGTCGTCCATCTCCTCGGCGGTGGCCATGTTCATGAGGGTGCGGAGCTCGGCCTCGGGAGGCTCGGTCAACCTGACCGGTCCGGCGTACTGCTCCAGCCAGGACACGGCCTTGCTGATCAGAAGCTCACGCTGGGCCTCGTCGAGGTTGGCCGCGGTCGGCAGCTGGGCCACCTCGGGGTCGCCGGTCAGTTGGTACAGCGCCACCCGCGCCGCGTTCAGGTCAGCGACCTCGACCGCGCGCCGGATGAAGGCCGAATCGACCGTTGTCTCCATGTCTTGAGTTCCCCTCCGTAATTAGTAGGTGACCCCGGCAGGGGGCAGTCTCCGTGTGTGCTCAGAGCCCAGGCCGGGGCCATCGACCTGGGCGTTTCGATTCGAAGGACGACCGAGAACGAACGCCACCCACGCTGGGCCGTTGGCACCTGCCCCGAGCTGGCATCTTCTTCCCAGTCCTCCTCCGTCAGCCATACCCGTACTCTACGGGGCATCGTAGCCAGGTCTGGGTCACCGGGCTGCTGGGTGCTGCACGACATCAAGCCGGACTGCCCTGTTCCCGAGGAGAGGCGGCGTCAATGGCCGCGATCGGAAGAGGCGCTCGCTGGCCTCCAACCTGTGGTTCGGCTCAGCGACACCTCATCCCCCAGTGGGAAGTGCCCAAAGCCGGAGCCAGTAGCTGACCACGAGCGACCCCGGAGGCGCTCACCTGCAGCCGGATGGGTTAATTTCTTGTCGGGTTTCATCTCGGGGGTGAGCGAGCCAGACCGCTGGCCCACCGGCCCGACCATACGACAGGAGCGAGATCATGGCCGATCGACCCATGACCACAATGTCCACCACCGACGTCATCGAGCTTCTCCTCGCCGACCACGAGCAAGCCAAGGCGCTCCTGGGCCGTTTCGACCACACCGAGCCGACCGAGCGGGCCGCGTACTTCTACGAAGTGGTCACCGCGCTCGTGCGCCATGAGGTCGCCGAAGAGCGCGTCGTCTACCCCATCATCCGCCATGCTGTCCCGGGCGGGGAGCAGGAAGCGAAAGCTCGGATTGCCGAGCAGTCCGAGGTCGAGAAGCTCCTCGTCGCCCTGGAGAGACTGGACGCCTCGTCAGAGGAGTTCGCCGATCAGTTCGCCACCCTGCGGCGAGCGGTGCTCGACCATGCCGGCGCGGAAGAGGCCACCACATTCCCTCTGCTGGGGCAGATGGAGGACGACGAATCGCGCCTCGCCCTGGGCGGGCTCTACGAGCTCGCCAAGGCCAAGGCTCCGTCGCACCCTCACCCACACGCACCCCAGACTCCTCCGGGCGATGTGATCTTCGGAGTGGTGGCCTCCCTTTTCGACAAGGCGCGCGACGCGGTCAGGGGGGCCTAGCCGATTGCGCCGTTGGCGCTACCGTCGCTGAACGCGGTGGAGCCCATGTCTGCGCGAGTATGCCGTCAACGTGGGATCGAGGTGTGCTTGAACTCGTTGAGCTCGGTCCAGCCGCTCGCCAGGTCGACGGTGCGCTCGACGGTGCGTACCGAAGCCGCCGCGTCGGCACCGACCGGGGATCGGTCCATGAGCCGGACGAAGACAGCCTGGTCACCGGCGATGAAGGTGGGCACTCCCCAGACGTGGTGGGAGGCCACATAGCGCTCGTGTTCGTCTCGTACCGTGGCCAATGCTTTGCCGGAGTCGATGCGGGCGAAGACCTCCTCGGGCTCCACACCCTGTTCGCGCAGGACCCCTTCGATCACCGCACGGTCATCCAACGGCAATGCCTTCTCGTGACGAGCGGCGAACAGCGCCCGGTGGACGCTCGGGAAATGCTCGGCGAAGTGGTCACGTACGACCACCCCCGCCTGGAGGGCCAAAATGCCACCGTCTTGTTCCGGCTTGTCCCACACACTCGGCTGGCCCTCCTCCACATGGACCTGGCCGAGCGAGAACGCCAAGAAAGTGACGTCCCAGTCCGCCCCGGCGGCCAGGCCGCTCAGGACATGCTCGTGGGCATTGCGTGCAAACGGGCAGCGGTAGTCCCACGTCACCGCGAACGAATCTGTCATGGTTGGTGCAACCTTCGGCCGGCCGCCGGTATTCCCGCCAATACAAGGAAATCGAGTGGGATGGTAAAGAAGAAGAGGGTCAGAGAGGGGCGTGCCGGCACATGCGAGGCCCAGGTCGCGGTCACCCGCCGAAAAAGCCCCGCCATCCGGCCTAGCATCGGGCCATAGGAGCCGTGACCAGGGACCCGTCGACGACACACGGACGCGATCGTCGCCGGCGGCGCGGCGATTTTCGACCCGACATCGAGGGACTGCGGGCCGTCGCCATCCTCGCCGTGGTGGCGTACCACGCCGGCCTGTCCGCCATCCCCGGTGGCTACGTCGGTGTCGATGTCTTCTTTGTGATCTCGGGGTTCTTGATCACCGAGCATCTGGGTCGCGAGCTCGCCGCAAGTGGGCGGATCTCCTTCGGGGCGTTCTACGCCCGTCGGGCTCGGCGCCTCCTACCCTCGGCCCTGCTCGTCATCGGGGTCACCGTGGCCGTCTCCTGCGCCGTCCTTCCCCCGCTCCAAGCGATGGTCGTGGCCAAGGACGGGCTGGCCAACGCCTTTTACGTGGGGAATTACCGCTACGCCCTCCAGGCCACGAACTACCTGAGCGTCAGCGGCCCCGTCTCGCCGCTCCTCAACTACTGGTCCCTCGGGGTGGAGGAACAGTTCTACCTGGTGTGGCCGGCGCTCCTCCTCGCCGCCTCCCTGGTCTGGTGGCACCGCCCCAAGCGAACGCGCTCGGCCTCGCAGGAGAAGGCCCAGCCGCTGTTCTCGGCCATCGTGGTGGCGATGGCCCTCCTGGCGGCCTGCTCGCTGGCCTTCTCCATCTGGCTCACGCGGGCCAACGAGCCCTGGGCCTTCTTCTCACTCCCGACCCGGGCCTGGGAACTGGCCGTCGGAGGCCTCCTGGCCCTCGTTGCCCCGCGGCTGCGCCGACTGCCCCGCCGTTGGATGTCCGTGCTCAGTTGGCTGGGCATCGGGGCCATCGTCTTCTCGGCCCTCACCTTCACGTCGGCGACCCCGTTCCCAGGCACGGCGGCCCTGGTCCCGGTGGTCGGCGCCGCCGCCGTGGTGGCCGGAGGCTGCGTCCGCTCCCGCGCGGGCGCGGTCTGGTTCTTGGGCCGCTGGCCGATGCAGGTCATCGGGCGCGTCTCCTATACCTGGTACCTCTGGCATTGGCCGGCGTTGATCCTCGCTCCATCGGTCGTCGGCCACCAACTGAGCGTCTGGGGCAACGTGGCCGTTTGCGCCCTCGCCCTTGTCCTGGCCGCCATGACGACGGTCTTACTCGAGCGACCGCTCCAGCGGGCTTCGTGGCTGGTCCGGCCCCGACGCACCCTTCTTCTCACCGTGGGGCTGAGCGCCGCCGCCGCCGCCACCATTCTGCTCTCGACGGCGGCACTGCCCCCTCTCATAGGGAGCGGGCACGCCCGCACCGCCAAGCTCTCGGCGCCGCGTCCGCGGAGTAAGAAAAGCGGGACCGAAACCACCGTCAACCCGGCTGTTGCCGCCGCCCAGAATCTGACGAACCAGGTCCAAGCCGACGTTGCCCAATCGGTGGGGACCCTGGACGTCCCGGCCAACCTCACCCCGAGTCTGGCCGACGCCGCGTCGGACGAGGCGGTACCCTTCGTCGACGGCTGCTTCGACGGCTTCACCGAGAACTCGGTCAACCCGTGCAACTACGGCGACGTCACAGCCCCGCCCTCGAAGACCGTGGTCCTCTTCGGCGATTCCCACGCCCTGATGTGGTTCCCGGCCTTCGACAACCTCGCCAACCAGTACGGGTGGCACCTGATCCCCCAGGCCAAGGCGACGTGTCCCCCCATCAACATCACGGTCTACAGCCTCGATCTCGGCGGCTGGTACACAGGGTGCAACCAGTGGCGGGCCGCAGTGGTGGCCCGGATCCAGGCCCTGCACCCTGCCCTGGTCGTCCTCGGGTTCTCCCGTGAGTACGGCATCCCCGACGACCGTGTGGTCGTGGACGGGGCGGCCTGGATGCAGGGGCTCTCCTCCATGATGACGACGTTGCGGGCCACCGGGGCCCAGGTCGTGCTGATGGGCGACGTCCCCTATCCGATGAGCGGGCTGGTGCCGGACTGCCTCTCGGCCCATCTCACAGATGCCGTCGCCTGCACGATGCCCAAGCAGTACCCCTATTACAACCCTTCCGGCGTGGGCCAGGAGGAGGCTGTGGCCGCGACTGCCGGGGCCGGCTACGTCAACACACAGCCCTGGTTCTGTTTCGACCTCACGTGTACCGTCATTGTCAACAACATCCTCGTGTATCGCGACGACAATCACATCACCGCCACGTATGCCTCCTGGCTGACACCCGTCATCGGGGCCGACTTGGAGGTCGAAACGCACGGGCTCTTCGGTACCCCACCCTGAGCAACGAACGTCAGCGCCAGTCCGGGGATTCCCCCGCTCGGGCGCGGGGCCGGTTCGTCGTTTCCCTGGCTCAGGGAACCTGGACGTGATTCAATCGGTGTTTGATGATCGACGGGGAGGGTGCCGCCACGGCCGGCGGTGGACGGGCGGCGTCGTTTGGGGTGGTAGTGCCGGCGTTCGGCCCACTGGCCTCGCGCGGCGCATTCAACGACGCCGTTGACACCATCGAGGGGCTGGGGTTCGAAGACGTATGGTTTGGCGATCACGTCGCCGTCCCTTCCTACGCGGCGCACCTGACGCGGCCGGAGTGGATGGAGCCCCTGAGCGCGTGCATGCTGGCGCTCGGCAGAACCTCACGGCTGCGCGCCGGCACCGACGTGTTGGTGTTGCCTTATAGAGATCCGCTACTGGTAGCGAAGATGGCGGCCACCGCGGACGTCCTTTCGGGTGGCCGGCTCGTTCTCGGAATCGGTGTCGGGTATCTGAAAGGCGAATTTGAGGCCCTCGGTGCAGACTATGGGCGACGAGGAGCGGTGACCGACCAGTACTTGCGGGCCATGCGGGCGCTGTGGGGGAGCGCAGGCACGCCCACCTCGTTCGACACCGAGTTCGTTCGCTTCAAAGACGTCTGCATGGGTCCGTCACCAACGACTGGGCAGGTGCCAGTGTGGGTCGGTGGTAACGCGAGAGGGGCGTTACGTCGCGCCGCACTGATGGGCGATGGGTGGCATCCGCTGTTCCCGACTCCTGACCTCTATCGATTGGGTCGCGACACCATCGTGGCGTTGCGCGGATCAGGGGACCAGTTTGCCTTTTCGATGAGTTTGGCGGTCACTAGGGTGCTCAAGACGGGCGAGACCTACACGCCGCGGTCATGGGGCGACGACGCCGACGTTCCTGAGGATTTCGGTTACAGCCCGCCGATTCCTTTGGCTGAGGATGGCCGCCCTCGGTTCGTCGGCCACCCAGACCAGCTGGCGGCAGACGTCGAGGAATACGCCGCCGCTGGTGTCAGGCACTTCACCCTCCGCTTCTCCGCGGGCGGCGACGTCGGCGTAGCGGACTATTTCGACCAGTTGCAACGTTTCGCCGACCAGGTGATGGATCGTTTCTCGACGCCTCCGCTGCCGACGGACCCGCGACCATATCCGCCAGCTCGGGACAAAGACCTGAACATGACACCGCACGGCCGCTGACTTATCCGATCCTGAAAGGACTTTTGCCATGACTCGTCTCGCCCTTACCGGAGTTCGGCTTCTTGATGGGATCAACCCGGCCGTCGATGGCGCCACGGTCGTGATCGACGGGGACCGGATATCCCAGGTGTCCTCGGGCTCGCCGCCCGAAGATGTCGATACGGCGATCGATCTGGCCGGGCGGACCGTCATGCCCGGGATGTTCACTTGCCACTTCCACTCCACCTACCATGAGCTCGGCTCCAAGCCGAACACGCCGTATGGCGACGAGTATCCCCCGTCCTATCTCGCGCTGATCGCGGCGAAGAATCTCAAGGCGGCTCTCGACTGTGGTTTCACGGGGGTCGTCGGTGCCGGGGGCTCGCACCACGTCGAAGGGGGAGTGCGGCAGGCCATCAACGACGGACTGATCGCGGGGCCTCGGTTCTGGTCATCATCCCGGGAGCTGTCGACCACGGGGCACAGCAACGACGGCGTGCCGTGGTATTGGGGCATGCCGGCTTCTGGGGCGGTGCACCTCTGCGATGGTGCCGATGGGTTCCGTCTCGGCGTTCGAGAGGAAATCAAGCGGGGCGCCCAGGTGATCAAGTTATTCGTGACCGGGGGGCACGGTACGACTGCGCCGAAGGACCGTATCGAAATGACGCGAGACGAGCTGGCCGCGGCAATTGATGCCGCCCACCAGCGCGGCGCGCTGATCCGCGGTCATTTGGTGAACAAGCCGGCGATCCTCATGGCCCTCGAGCTCGGCATCGACATCGTCGATCACTGTGACGCCATGGACGACGAGATCATCGCAGCACTGGTAGACACGGGCGCAACGGTGGTCCCTTCGCTCTATTTCCCTGAGCGTTTCCTCGAGACATATGGCTCCGGTCTCGGTTTTGCCGCCGAATCGATCAGCGCCGACCTCGAGCACATGTATTCCGTCATCCCGAAAGCTCAGGCCGCCGGTGTCCGGTTCGTCCTGGGCGACGACTACGGCGCCATGGGATTCCCCCACGGGGATTACGGGGGCGAGTTCCGGCTTTACGTAGAGAAAGCCGGGATTACTCCTCTCGATCTCATCGGTTGGGCGACCCGGAACGGCGCGGAGCTGGTCGGGCGTAGCCATGACCTCGGCACCGTGGAGGCGGGAAAGCTGGCCGACTTGATCGTGGTCGACGGCGATCCGAGCGTCGATATCGGTGTGCTCGCCGATCGCCGGCCGGTGGCCGTGCTCAAGGGAGGGCAACTGGTTTCTGGAACCTTAGGATAGTCGCGGTAGTTCCTCGTGCCCGCTGTCCACGGTGCACCGGCGCATTCTGCGGTGCTGCGGATAGTGATCGGACAGCGCCCGATGATTCGTGCTGTACTCGTCCCAAATCGCGACGTCACCTTCCCGCCACCTCCAGCGAATTTGCAGGTTCGGGTCTTCTACCCGGGCAGTGAGCCACGCCAGGAGCCACTCGCTCTCGGCCGGATGCATGCCCACGATCGATTCCATGAAAGAGCCACTCAGGTTCAACACGGTGCGGCCCGTAACGGGGTGATCACGCACGAGCGGATGCACGGCTCCGGGGAACGCCGTCCGTAGTTCGGCAACGTCCAGATTGCTGGCGCGGTGCAGGGCCTCCCAGAATCTCTCGCCGGGGGCGTGGCGTACCTGCAAGGGGGCGAGCGCTTCCTTCATGGTCGCAGACAGTTGGTCCCAGGCGCCGTAGAGGTCGGTCCACATGGTGTCTCCCCCGTAGCCCGGTATCACCAGCGCCGTCAGAATGGCCACCTTGGGGGGGTCGCTGACCCATGTGATGTCCATGTGCCAGCCGTCGGCGTCGGGTGGGCTCTCCGCGGTGTCCTCGATCACGTGCAGATACTCGGTGCCACCGAAATGCTTGCTCACGGGGTAGACCGTCGGCGTCCCGAAGAGCCCCGCAAGTCTCCGGTGACCGTCGTCGCTCAGTCGCTGGTCCCGTATGAATATGACCTGGTGGGCCATGAGCGCGTCGTGGAGCGCCCCGAACGCAGAGTCGTCGATCGTTTCCAGATCGATGTCCTCGACGAGCGCCCCCAGCCTTCCCGTGAGTTTCTGGATCTCCATGACTGTCTTTTTACTACGCCAGCGAATAATATGCCAGCGTGGAACCTCTGGCCATGTGGCTCACCCGCTTCTCGCGACTCAATTCGGTGGCGCTCGAAGGCCACGCGGCCGGGTACGGCAGTACGAGTTCCGAGTCGGCCGTACTGGGCGCTCTCCTGCTGGGAGGTCCCGTGCTCAACCCTTCCGACCTCACCAAGTTGGTCGTCCAATCGCCGGGTGGCCTCACCAAGACACTCCGCCGACTTGAGGATGCGGGGCACATCCGGCGCCGACCCGATCCGGCCGATCGGCGTGCCTTGCTCGTCGTCCTTACCGAAAAGGGCCGGCGTGCCGCCGAACGAGCCGACGTCGAGCTGCATTCGTACTACGACGAGCTCCTTGCCGACTTATCGGCCTCGGAGCGCTCGGAGCTGAGCTTGCTGCTGCGCAAGGTGCTCGATCGACTGGAAATCGCAACCGGGATGACGAGAAGTGCCTGGCCTCCAGTGGGCACGTGACGGCGGCGGCCCACGTCCGGGTCGCCGGGGTGGCGAAGACCGCCCGGCCGCTCCGGATTCAGCGATAGAACTGCTGCCAGTTGGCGACCGAGGGGTAGCGGAGGCCGACGGAGCCTTGGCCGAACACACGGAGAACGTTCGAGGTCAGTTGGCTCATGAGCTGGCCGGACAGTCCTGCTGGGTCGGTGGGCAGGATGCGAGCGAGGGGATCCACTCGGTCGTCCCGCTTTCGAAGACGCCCGCGTTGCTCGAAGGCATTGTGTAATAGGCGGTGTCCGCGAACGCGGAGCCGTGAGACTCCACCTCGACCGGTGAGTGGGCCAGGATCTCGACATCGGCGGGTCCGGGCGCTGAAGGTTCGTACTCTTGAAAGTCGTTCGAGAGCACATCGGGAATGGTGGCCCCACCGCGCAGCCCGGTTCCCGCAAACAGCCACGCCGACGGATCGGAGTCGACGAGGGGTGCCGCAGCCCCGTTGTTGAACCCGATGTAGTTGGCACCGAGGAGTTCGCTGGGCGACCAGCTGGCCGGCGGCTGAACCCACTCGTTCTGACTCACGTCAGCGTCATCCGTGCCATAGAGGGGATCTTCCTGTGGGTCTCGGTAGTTGACCACCTGGCGGTCAGGTCCGAGCGGCGACGGCTGGAGGCGGACCTTGCGCAGAATGGCGCTGGCGCCGAAGAAGACGAGGTTGACACCCGTGTCAGCGGCGTGCACCGCCTCGTTGCGCATGCTGAGCGACCACTCCTCGTCGTGGCCTGTCGAGATCAAGACCCGGTGGTCGGTCAGCGGTGCGGCCCCGGTGGCGAGAGTGAGGTCGGTCCAATAGGTGACATCGAGGCCCTCTTCTTCGGCCAGACGAGTCAGGGGATAGACGAGGCCCAAGTACGTTCCGGCACCATTGCCATAGCCATAGGGCCGGTCGAAGGAGACGACGCGAGATCGGCTCGAGCACGGGTAGACGTCGGGCGCACACGGTGTCGCCCCTCCATACAGGTCGTAACCCCCGAAGGGATTGAAGACTTGTGTCGTCAGCACTCCGTCCATGATCACGTAGGTGGCCAGGCTCGCCGGGTCCCAGATCGTCAGAGGGACATAGGATTCTTGGCCCTGGCTGCCCACCAGCTTCAGGAGATACTCCCCTTGGACCCACCGGGCGGTGACGGCGATGGAGAGGGAGGCTGACCACGAGCACTGGACCATATTGATACCCGGGGTAACTGGACAGGGGGGTTGGACGTATCCCTTCAGCGTCTTCGAGTGCCATACCAGTCGCGCACCCTTCCCCTGGTAGTAGCCCATCCGGAAGGCCTGGAGCTGAAAAGTGGGGGCTTGGGTGGAGACGTAGACCATCACCCTTTGGCCGATCTTTGCTTGGACGAGGTTCGCATAACCCATGATCCCCGTCGCCGTCTGCGGGGTCGTGATCTGCCAGGCGGTTGTGCCCCGCTTCTCGTCCTCGTCGATGACCCACCTGGCCTCGGGTCCGTTCGGGCCGTTGAAGAGGGGGGAGTGGCTGCTGTTCCGCCACCCCTGACGAGCGCTGAAGCGCCAACCGGAGCCAGGCACAGCGCCCCGGTGAGAAACAGGATTGCGAGCCCGCTCACCAGCGCCAGCGATCGGACCGCGGTACAGCGGGCCAACCCTCCCTTCGGCTTCATGCCGCAACGCTACAGTTGGACCAGGGCATCTGGGGCGGCGCCAGGTAGCCATTCGACCAACGCAAAAGGGCGCCAGCGCTAGGGTGCCGGCGATACGCACAGGAGCGACGTCATGAAGAGCAACGTATTCACGGTCGAACGAATGATCCGGGCCTCGCCTGAGGTCATCTTTGACGTGCTGGCGGATCCGGCGCAACACTCGCTGATCGACGGCTCCGGCATGGTACAAGGCGTTGCCAAAGAAGGAGAGCCCGCTCGTCTCGCTCTCGGCGTCACGTTTGGCATGAGCATGAAGATGGGGATCAGCTATGCCACGGCCAGCACGGTGGTCGAGTTCGAAGAGAACCGTCGCATCGCGTGGCAGACCGGCCCGAAAGGAAAGCTCGAGCCCTACGTGGCCGGACGGATCTGGAGGTACGAGCTCGAACCTCGCGACGACGGCACCCTGGTGCGCGAGAGCTGGGACATCACGGGCGATCACCAGCGTTTCTTGTTGAGGCTCGGCGACATCTACTCGAAGAAGACCCGACGGGACATGGAGCTGACGCTGGCCCGGCTCGACACACTGGTCACCGGCCGGTAACCGCAGTCGAGCAGGGGAGCGGACGTGATCGCCCGTGCAGGGGAGCTGACGCTGTGGACGTGAATCACCGCCAGGAACATGACCGGCTCGAGTTGCTGGAGGCGAACGCCATCGCCTGGACCAGCTTCGTCCGCCGGCATGCGCACGTGCAGCCGGTTGACGTCGCCGTGCGGTCGGACGGCAGTGGGATCACGTATGAGGAGCTCGACGCCCGGTTCGACCGGGTCGCCGCGGCGTTCTCCCGCCTCGGCGTCTGCGTGGGCGGGCGGGTCGCGATCCTCATGGCCAATCGGACCGAGTACATCGAGGCGCTCGGAGGCATCATGCGTCTCGGGGCGATCGCGGTTCCCCTCAATTTCCGTCTGGTCGCAGCCGAGGTCGCCCACCTGCTGCACGACAGCGGGGCGACACTGCTGGTCGTCGATCAGGAGAGAGAGGGCATAGCACGGGAAGCGGTTGGCGCCGCTGGAGGCGATGCGCCGGTCGTCGTCGTGGGCGACCCTGCCGCGTCCGCGTCCGCGTCCGCGTCCGCGTCCGGCCACGGATGGGCCGATATTTTGGACGACGCTCCCGACACGCCGCCACTTTCCCCGGACACCGTGGCGGCATGGGAGCCCGCGGCGCCGGCCGCCATCATGTACACATCGGGGACCACGGGACGGCCGAAGGGAGCGGTGCTCACCCATCTCAACCTCTTGATGTCGACCATGGCCTTCATGCGCACGACCCGCAGCCTGGGCAATGGCGGGACGTCTCTGTGCGCCGCGCCCATATTCCATATCGCCGGTCTGGCCAAGGTGGTCCCCGCTCTCACCCTTGGCCAGACGGTCGTGTTGACCTCCTCTCGTACGTTCGATCCCGCCGGAGTTCTCGACCTCCTCGAATCGGAACGTGTCACGGACATGTTCCTCGTGCCCACGCAGTGGCAAGCCATGTGCGACCTCCCTGACATTGCCGAGCGCAGTCTCCATTTGCGCGCCGTGACATGGGGCGCGTCGCCCGCGCTTCCCTCCACCATGGAGGCCATGGCGCGTTCCTTCCCGGACGTGCCGTTCACCGCGGTATTCGGGCAGACGGAGATGTCGCCGGTGACCTGCGTGCTCGACGGGGAGGATGCGACCCGCAAGTTCGGCTCCGTCGGGTTGCCGGTTCCCGCGGTGGATATTCGCGTGGTGGACGAGGAGATGCGCGATGTCGAGAACGGCCAGGTGGGCGAGATCGTCTACCGGGGCCCCTCCATGATGGCGCGCTACTGGAACAATCCCGACGCCACGGCCGAGGCCATGCGTGGGGGGTGGTTCCATTCCGGTGATCTCGTTCGCCGGGACGACGAGGGGTTCGTCTTCGTCGTCGACCGCAAGAAGGACATGATCATCTCAGGGGGTGAGAACATCTACTCGACCGAGATCGAGGACGTGATCGACACCCACCCCAAGGTACGTGAGGTGGCGGTCATCGGAGTGCCACACCCGCGTTGGGTGGAGACTCCGTTGGCCGTCATCGTGCCGAGTGATCCGGACGACCCACCGACCGAGGACGACGTCGAGACGTGGTGCCGTGCACGTCTCGCTTCCTACAAGAAGCCCAGCGCGATCCGGATCGTCGATGCGCTTCCCCGCAACGTGAACGGAAAGGTCCTGAAGACGGACCTTCGCCTGCGGTTCGGGGGAGAGGTCCAGCAGAGCGCGCGTCGGTAGCGGTCGGCGGTCGGCGGCCTCGCCGTGGCTTACTGGGTCGCCAGATCGACCCGGGACGACGCCACCGGATTGTGGGAGCCATCCCGCTCGGACGACTCGACCACGACGTGGCGGATCACGGTCGGGGAGAGCTCGGCCCGTCCGTTCAGCCCTGGGTGAATGGGTCCGGCAGGTTGGAAGCCGATGGCAAACCCGGGAGTCCCATAGGTGAGGGGCGTCGTCCGGGCGATCCGACCGCTTCCAACCGGGACATCGCCATAGAACAGCTCCACAGTTCCACCGGGGCCGTCCCTCGTGAACACGACCCGCACGGTCACCGGTTCGGTGGGAAGGGTCACCTCCGCCGCCACGGTCGTGATCCGTGTCGCCACGAAGTTGTAGGTGAAGTGCAGCCGACCGTCCTTGACGAAGAACACGTACCCACCGGCGTGACCCCCGTGGGCCGCGATGACGCCGGTGAAGGGCCCTCCGGGGGGTACGAGTTCAGCGGCGATGACGAACGAACGATTCTTCAGGTTCGGGGCGATCGCTTCGGCCAGCGGCCCGACCTGACCGCGAAACTCGTAGCGCGGCCGGCGATATCGGGTGTCACCGAACACGCCCGGTTGATTGTTGAGCGGAAGCACCTGGTATTTCTCCGCCTCGGTCCACCAGAGCGCCTTGAGCTCTTCGAGCTTGGCGGGGTGCAAAAGAGCCAGGTCGTCCACTTCGGAGAAGTCCTGGGCCACGTGGTACAGCTCCCATACGTCCTCGTCGAACGGCTTGGTCGTGTCGGACCCGTCATACGCGATGAAGGGCGGGGTGTGAAAGACGACCGCCTTCCATCCCTGGTGGTAGAGCGCCCGCGACCCGAGCATCTCGTAGTACTGGGTCACGTGCGCGCTTTCGGCCTGCGGATCGTCGAGGGTGCGGGCGAAGCTCACGCCCTCCAAGGGCGACTGTTCGACGCCGGCAATGGATGCGGGAGGGTCGATGCCGATGAGTTCGAGCAGCGTGGGCAGCAGATCGATGGCGTGGACGTACTGATGGCGCGTGCCGCCTGCTGTCCCGATTCGCGCCGGCCAATGAATGATGAGTGGGTCGGCCACCCCGCCTTCATGGGTGTCGCGTTTGAACCGCTTGAGGGGAGTGTTGCCCGCCCAGGCCCAGCCCCACGGATAGTGGTTGTTGGCCCGGGGCGTGCCCAGATCGTCAATCCGTTTGAGATTCTCTTCCAGGCTCTCGGGGATGAAATTGAAGAAGTACTGCTCGTTGAAAGAGCCTTTGGCGCCGCCCTCGGCCGAGGCGCCGTTGTCGCTCATGACGATGACGATCGTATTGTCCGTCTCGCCGAGATCGTCAATGAAGTCGAGGACGCGCGCGACCTGGGCATCCGTATGGCTTAGGAAGCCCGCGAACACCTCCATCATTCGAGAGGCGAGGCGCCGCTCGTCGGCGCTCAGCGTGTCCCAGGCGGGAACCCACGACGGGCGCTCAGAGAGCTTCGTCCCCTCCGGCAACAGGCCCGAGACCGACTGGCGGTCGAACACTTCGTCTCTCCACTGGTCCCAACCCTTGTCGAACTGTCCCCGATAGCGGTCGATGTACTCCTTCGGAGCCTGGTGTGGTGCATGGCAGGCTCCGGGGGCGAACCACAGCAGGAAGGGGGTGGATGGCGACGCGCCCCGGAGGTCGGCGACATAGCGGATGGCGTGGTCGGCCAGATCCTCGGTGAGGTGGTATCCCTCCTCCGGGGTGCGGGGAGGTTCGGTGGGCTGGTTGTCCACCACGAGTTCCGGGTGGTACTGGTCGGTCTCACCGCCCATGAATCCGTAATAGCGGTCGAAGCCCCGACCGAGCGGCCACTTGTCCCGAGGGCTCCCCGCCGCCATTTGGGTCCCCGGAGTGAGGTGCCACTTGCCTACTGCGAACGTGGCGTAGCCCTGCAGGCGGAGAATTTCAGAGAGGAAGCCGTTCTCCTTGGGGATGGTGGCGTTGTAGCCCGGGAATCCGGCGGCGAGTTCCACAACTCGGGCCATGCCGTTGGAGTGATGGTTCCGACCGGTGAGCAGGCAGGCCCGTGTGGGGGAGCACAGCGCAGTGGTGTGGAAGTTGGCGTAGCGACGTCCCTGCGACGCCAGGCGGTCGAAGGTCGGCGTGGCGATGTCGGATCCGTAGGCGCCGAATTGGGCGTAGCCGACATCGTCGAGGAGCGCGACGACCACGTTGGGGGCGCCGGCGGGGGGCTCCGGGAGAGGCGGCCACCATCCCCGCGAATCAGTGTACGTCCGACCGATCTGCCCTTCGAATTTTTCGACCATGGTCGGGTCAGCGTAGAGGCATGACGGTGATGGCGCGAACAGCGATCCGGTTCCGTGGGCTCCGCCCACCCGTCCCGATCTTCTAGGGCCTTGGTACCTGCTGCGTGATGCAGTGGATGTTCCCGCCACCCAAGAGGATCTCCCGACCGGCTACTCCCTCAATCCGACGCCCTGGAAACTCGTTGGCGAGTAGGTCCCCCACCTCGTCGTCGTGGCGCGGGTCGAGGTGGGGAAAGACGACCGAGGTCGACGTGATCAAGAAGTTGACGTAGGAGCCCGCCATGCGGTCTCCCGACCGGCGGGCCTGCGCGTGCGGGTTGCCGGCGATGCCGGATGCCTCCTCGGACGTCATGAAGAGGGGTCCGGGTGAGGGGAGAAGCCCGACCTCCAGCTGACGCCCCTGGGCATCGGTCGCCGACTCCAGGACGCGTCGGGCCTGGCGCGAGATCTCTGTCTGCGGATCATCCGGTTTCTCGCTCCACGTCAAGAGGACCCGTCCCGGTCGGGAAAAGCACGCCAGATTGTCAATATGCCCGTCGGTCTCGTCCCCGAAGACGCCTCGGGGCACCCAGATCACCTTCTCGATCCCCAGGTAGGCCCCGAGAAGACTTTCGATCTCCAACCTGGTGAGATCCGGGTTCCGATTGGGGTTCAGGAGGCATTCCTCGGTCGTGACGCACGTTCCCTGTCCGTCGACGTGGATCGAGCCACCTTCGAGTACCAACGGGGCCCGGTATCGGGATACCCCGTCGAGCTCGCAGACCTTTGCGGCCACAAGGTCGTCATTGGCCCACGGGTCGTAGAGGCCCCCGTTGAGGCCACCCCAGGCGTTGAATATCCAATCGACGCCGCGCCGCTCGCCGCGGGCCCGATTGACCACAAAGGTAGGGCCGGTATCGCGCACCCAGGCGTCATCGGTCGTCATCTCGACAACCGTGATCGATGGGGAGGATGCCGCCCGCGCGCGCTCCCATTGGCCCGCTGACGCGAGCATGGTGACCGGCTCGCTCTGCGCCACCGCTTCTGCGACCGCGGTAAAGGCCGCCTGGGCCGGTCCGGCTTGCATCCGCCAGTTGTCCGGCCGTTCGGGCCACACCATGTAGCAGCGATCCTGCGGTTCCCACTCCGCCGGCATGTGGAAACCATCCGCGTGCGGCGTTGAGTCGATCATGCGCAGGGACAAGATCCTGGCTCCCTCTGTCGATCCGGGTTCGGAGAACGGATCCTACTGTGGGAGGTGAGGCCGTTACTCTGTGGTCTGCATGGGACGAAGGTGTCGGATCGCTGGTCGAAGGACGTGGGAGCAATGACTGAGAAAGCCGTGGTCGCGGTGGTCCAACGAGCATTCGGCGCCGACCGCGATGAGAATCGCGAGGCGACAGTCGTCGCCGTCGAAGATGCCATCGCCGAGGGGGCCGACATCGTCCTGCCCCCGGAGTTGTTCGAGGGGCGTTACTTTCCACAGAGCGAGGAACAGGAGTACTTCTCATGGGCCACGACGCCGGAGGACAATCCGGCCATTGCGGCCGTGCAGAAGGTCACCGCCGGCACGGGAGCGGTCGTGCCGGTCTCATTCTTCGAGGCGGCGCGCCCGGCCTATTTCAATTCGGTAGCCGTCATCGAAGATGGCGTCATGCTCGGTATCTACCGGAAGTCCCACATTCCGGACGGTCCCGGTTACGAGGAGAAGTTCTATTTCAACCCGGGGGACACGGGCTTTCGGACCTGGCCCACCCGCCACGGTCGGCTGGGCGTGGGGATCTGCTGGGATCAATGGTTCCCCGAGACTGCACGCGCCATGGCGCTGCAAGGTGCGGACGTGCTCCTTTACCCGACTGCGATCGGGAGCGAAGTGGGGAGCCAGGCGGGCAACGACACCTCGGACATGTGGCGACGGGCCATGGAGGGTCACGCCGTGTGCAATCACGTGCCCGTCGTCGCGGCCAACCGGACCGGCACGGAAGGCGACCTTACGTTCTACGGCTCGTCCTTTGTGGTGGACCACCGCGGGAGGCAACTGGCGCAGGCGGGCCGGACGACCACAGAGACCATCTTTGCCGAGCTGGACATCGCACAGGCGACGGCGGACCGTGCCGGATGGGGTCTCTTCCGCGATCGGCGCCCCGACCTCTACGCGGACCTGACCCGATTTCACGCGTAAGGCCAGCCGCTACTGTCGCTGTGGCATGGGTGCACCGAACTCCACTCCCGACCTCCTGATAGATGCCGCCGCCCGGCTCTTCGCCGAGCGCGGGGTGGACAATGTGTCGATCGCCGATATCGTCCGCTCGGCCGACCAACGAAACGCGTCGGCCGTGCACTATCACTTCGGGAGCCGGGACGACATACTGCTGGCCGTCCTCACCCGGCACGTGGGAGAGCTCGCACAGCGAAGGCTCGCACTTCTCAAAGAGGCGCAGGCGCGGCCGGCCAGTGAGGTCCGTCCGGCCGCGGAGGCCATTGTGCGCCCGATCACCGAGTTCGCCCAGGGCGGCTGGCGCCAGCGCGCGTACCTGCAGATCGGTTCGGATCTGGCCGGAGCGATCGACCGGGTCAGCCCGGAGATTCGCGAGTTGCTGGGCCACACGGCCGGCGGGGAGGCCTGGGACCTCCTCCGGCAGCGGTGCCCCAGAATCCCCTCCGATCTGTGGCGGGCGCGCCGGGAGATCTGCATCGCGTTCATCGGCCGCGCCGCAGCCGACAGGGCCCGCGAATTGGGCCGAGGGGGCAAGCGGCTCATCCTCTCCGATGACCGCTTCGTCGACAATTTGGTCGAAATGCTCCTCGGCGCCATGAGGGCACCGCACGGCGTCAGCTGACAAGCTGGGCCCATGGCACGTGAATATGACGTTCCCGCCACGGACACCCTGGATCGGATGTACGAGGATCTCAAGAACTGGGGCCGTTGGGGGGCCGACGACGAGCGCGGCGCGCTGAACCACATAACCGACGACCACCGCAGACGCGCCGCCGCGCTGGTCGTCAAGGGCGAATCGCTCAGCCTGGCGCATGATCTTGCCACCGAGCCGCTTCCCGAACACCCGAGCCCGGTGCAGCATCACATGCTCGCCTCGGGCGATGCCCGAGATTCGAACGGCATCCCGGGCTACGAGGCGGCACGCGATCACCTGGCGCTGGACTTGCATGGCCTCTACACGACCCACGTCGACGCACTCTCGCACATGTTCGTCCGGGGGGAGATGTTCGGCGGCCGGCCGGCCAGTGAGGTGCGCAGCGACGGGGCCCGGTCGAACACGGTGCTCTCGATGGCCGACGGCGTCGTGGGTCGGGGCGTCCTCCTCGACATCCCCCGTGCCCTCGGGTCGGACTTCCTGGGTTCGGGAGAGGTCGTCTCGGTCGCCGAACTCGAGTTGGCCGAGGCGGCGCAGCACGTCCGGGTGGGTCCGGGCGACGTGCTGGTCGTGGCCTGGGGTCGCGAAGCGCGGCGTAAGGCCACGAAGGCGTTCGACGGGTTCTCCGGGCTGCACGCCGAGTGCCTGCCTTGGCTGCAGGAGCGCCAGGTGGCCGTCCTCGGAAGCGATGGGATATCCGACCCCATGCCATTCGTCGGCACCGAACAGTGGCCGTTCCCCGTGCATCAGATCGGGATCACCGCCATGGGCCTGCACCTGATCGACAACGTGGCCACGGCGCGTCTGAGTGAACGATGCGCCGCGCTCGACCGCTGGGAGTTCCTCTTCACCATGGCACCGCTCCGTATCGTCCGGGGCACGGGCTGCCCGGTGAATCCTCTGGCGGTCCTGTGAACGACGGGGAGAAGCTGCGGGCCCTGCTCCAACGGTATGCCCGGGCGGTCGACAATCGGGATATCGACGCCCTGGCTGTCCTGTTCCATCCCGAAGCGGTCATTATCGGCTCGGGCGGGTCGCAGGCGTTGGATGAGTGGCTCGCCACAATGCGGGCACCCCGTGCCTTCCCGCAGAGCATGCACGTGATCGCAGACCCGCTCATCGCCCCGGGCGAGGATGGCGGATCGGCGGACCTCGACAGCTACGCGGTGGTGTTCCAGCTCAGCGACCCCACCTCCGGCGCCGCGGACTTGACGCTCGGGGTCCGCTACCTCGATCACGCGGTGATGCACGAAGGGACGTGGGTCTTCATGCGCAGGCAGGCCACGACACTATGGATGCGGTGACGTCCACCGGGTTAGTGACGGGCGGTGCGGAGCAGGCGACCCGGGCTCGCGCCGGTGAGGGCGCCGTCGCGGACGGTGACCTGCCCGTTCACCAAGGTGGCCAAGAACCCCTGCGATCGCTGCTCCAGCCGCCTTCCACCCCCGGGGAGATCGTCGACGAGCGTCGGCACGGCGGGACCCACTGTGGCGGGGTCGAAGACGTTCAGGTCGGCCACCATACCGGGCCGCAACAGGCCGCGATCTGAGAAACCCCAGGCCAGGGCGGGAGCCAGGGTGATCATGCGCACCGCCTCTTCGAGGGTGAACTCCTGGCGGTCCCGGACCCAGTAGCCCAGCAGGTGGGTGTGGATCGACGAGTCGGCGATCTGACTCAGATGCGCCCCGGAGTCCGAGAAGGTCATCACCGCCCGGGGGTGACGCAATGCCCGCAGGAGCATCTGTTCGTCCTGGGGGTAAAGGCTGGGTTGGATGAACAACTGATCCCCACCCGAACTGGCGCAAAGATCGATCATGGCCTCTGCCGGGTGGATGCCGAGCCGGCGACCCTCCTCGGCGACAGAGGGATTGGGCGGCAGTCCGTGGCGGTAGATCCGGATGCCCTCGAAGTCGGGAGGCCGCGCCTGGGCGCCGAACCCTTTCCACTGCCCGTAGTCGGCGGAGACGGCGGCGTCGACGTAGGGCCGGCGCAGCTCGGGGTCGCGCAGCACGTGGACCTGTTCGGCCAGGGGGCGCGCCCGCAACTCCTGCCACGACTCGATCAGGTCGAACGGGAGGCGCGTCTTGAGCGAGAGCAACACCGAAATGCCCCGGCAGTGCGTCTGGCCTATGGCGCGGCCGCCGGCCGCGGCCACGTCGTCGAGGAAATCGAGGAGGTGGCCGGCCTCCCGGGTGGCGACCAGGCCGAAGGTGAGGGGTACCCCGGTCGCGGCGGCCAGCGCCTTGAAACGGTCCAGGGTGCGCGCCCGGATGGCGGGGTCGGAGGCCAGCATCCCGCCGTCCACACCCTCGAAGATGCCGCGTCCCAAAGAACCCATGACCCCCACCAGTGCGACCACCTCCTCCCAGGAGGCCAGGCGGGACGCCACCGGCCGGTCGTCGGACGTCTGGTGATGCTCGACGCGCGAGGTGGAGAAGCCGATTGCGCCCGCCTTGAGGGCGTCCGACAACTGGCCGACCATGAGTGCGAGGTCGTCGGGTGTCGCCTCCTGCTCGAACGCCCTTTCGCCCATGGCCCAGGTCCGCAGGGCTGAGTGTCCGATATTGGCGGCGAAGTTGATGCCCTTGGCGAGGCGGTCGACGGCGTCGAGATACTGCGGGAACGTCTCGAAGCTCCAGTCGATCCCCTCGGCCAGTGCCACGGGGTCGATGTCCTCGGCCCGCTCGAGGTTGCGGACCACCAGGGCCCGTTCGTGGGGGCGGACCGGAGCGAGCGTGAAGCCGCAGTTGCCCATCACCGCGGACGTCACGCCGTGCCAACACGAGCTGCTCCCCGACGCGTCCCAGAAGACCTGGGCGTCCATGTGGGTGTGCCCGTCGATGAAGCCCGGGGTGACCGCATGGCCATCGGCATCGATCTCTTCGACGCCGCGCTCGGCGATCTTCCCCACCGAGGCGATACGCCCGTCGACCACCCCGACGTCGGCCCGGAACGATCCGAGCCCGGAACCGTCGATGACGGTCCCACCCCGGATCACGATGTCAAACGACATGCGACCCCCCACCTCGGCGATTAATGGGCATATATTAGGCGCGATGGCCACCTCGACCGAGATCCACGCCCGCCTGACCCACCCGGTCATCGACATCGACGGGCACATGGCGGAGCATTTCCCCACGCTGGCCCCGTACCTCGAAGCGGAGGGCCTCTCGCTGGACCATCCGTCCCTGCGCCGGCTGCTCCCGGCGTACGGCGGGACGGATGCCAGCTGGCACGACCAGACGCCCGCGCAGAGGGCGGCGACGAGAACCCCCCGGGGTCCCTGGTGGAGCTCGCCCGCGGGCCGCACCATCGATCTGGCCACCGCACTGTTTCCCGAGCTTCTCTACGAGCGGCTGGACGAGATGGGAATCGACTTCAGCGTGATCTATCCCAGCCTGGGATTGCTCTTCCTCCACAACGACGACGAGACGTACCGGCGGAGCGCCTGCCGGGCCCTGAACCGCGCGAACGCCCACACCTTCGCGCCGCTCGCCGACCGCCTGGCTCCGGTCGCCGCCATTCCGATGCACACCCCGGAAGAGGCGGTGGCCGAGCTCGACTTTGCAGTGAACGAATTGGGCTTCAAGGCCGTGCTCTGCGCCGGTTACGTGCAGCGACCGTTCGCCGCCCTGGCCGGCAAAGACCCGGAGGTCTCCCGCTACGCCTACTGGCTCGACCAGTACGGCATCGACTCGGCGTACGACTATGACCCGGTGTGGGCCCGGGCCCAAGAGCTCGGCGTGTCGCTGGCCTTCCACTCCGGCTTCATCGGCATGACGCCGTACCGGTCGATCTCGAGCTACGTCTACAACCACATCGCGATGCTGGCCGACGGCCAGCAGTCCCTGGCCAAGTCTCTCTTCCTCGGCGGTGTCACACAGCGGTTCCCGCAGATGAACTTCGCCTTTCTCGAGGGCGGCGTGGCCTGGGCCGCCTCTCTCTACTGCGACCTCATCGGGCACTGGGAGAAACGGAACCTCGCCGCACTGCGCAGCAGTCTCGACCCCGCCCTGGTCGATCGGAAATTGATGGCCGACATGCTGTCCCGGTACGCACCCGACGCGGCGTCGTTCGGCAGCCCCCTCCTGCAGCGCCCGCATGAGCCCCCCGAGACACTGGACGAATGGTCGGCCTGCGGTATCGAGTCGGCATCCGACATCAAAGAGCGCTTCGTCGACCGCTTCTACTTCGGATGCGAGGCGGACGACCCCTTGACCTCAATGGCGTTCAACACGAAGGTCAACCCGTTCGGCGCGGAGCTCAACGCCATGATGGGCTCGGACATATCGCACTGGGACGTACCTGATATGACCGAGGTCCTGGAGGAGGCCTGGGAGATGGTCGACCATGGGTGGATCGACGAGGACGCCTTCACCAGATTCACCTTCAGTAACCCGTGTCGCTTCTACACCGGCACCAATCCCTCCTTCTTCAAGGGCACCGTGGTCGAGGCGGCGGTCGACGAGTTGTTGGCCAAGGGCTGACCATGTTCGACATGGTGCTGCGGGGGGGCACGGTTGTCGACGGTTCCGGGAGTCAGGCGGCGGTGGCGGACGTGGGCATCGTCGCCGACCGGATCGTGGCGGTCGGGTCACTTGATGAGCCCGCCCACAGAACGATCGAGGTGAAAGGATCCGTCGTCTGCCCGGGGTTCATCGACCTGCACACCCACTACGACGCCCAGTTGCTCTGGGACGACACCGCCGACCCGTCGTCGCTCCATGGCGTGACGACGGTGATCGGGGGCAACTGCGGGTTCTCCATCGCCCCGCTGGCCCCGGGCGACGCCGACTACATCCGACGCATGATGGCGGTCGTCGAGGGGATTCCGCTGAGCGCGCTCCAGTCGTCGGGGCAGTGGGACTGGACGTCCTTCGGCGAGTACCTGGCGCGGATCGACCGGGGCCTGGCGGTGAACGCCGGATTCTTGGTCGGGCATTCCGCCGTGCGCCGCGCGGTCATGGGTGACGACGCCACCCGGACCGAGGCGAGCCCGGAGCAGCTGGCCGCCATGGTCGAGCTGGTCGAGGCGTCGCTGGCCGATGGCGCGCTGGGGTTCTCCTCTTCCCTCGGCGAGGGCCATACGGACGGCGACGGTCGGCCCGTCCCGTCGCGTTCCGCCGCCTTCGAGGAGTTCGTGGCGTTGGCCGGGTCGCTGCGCGGCCATCCGGGCACGACGCTCGAGTTCATCCCGACCGTGGGACCGATTCCCGACGCACGCATGCAGCTGATGGCGGAGATGTCCCTGGCTGCCGACCGCCCCCTCAACTGGAACCTGCTCGGCAGTCTGGCCTCCGAGGAGATATTCGAGCAGCAGCTCCGGGCCTCGGACGTGGCGGCCGAGCAAGGGGCCCGTGTGATCGCCCTGACGCTGCCTGATCTCATGCGGATGCGAGCCTCGACGCTGCTGCCCGGGCTGCCGGGATGGGGCGAGGTCGTCGGGAGCGACGCCGCCACCCGGCGCGCCGCCGTGGCCGACCCTGACGCCAGAGCCCGCTTGCGCGATGGGGCAGAACGGGTTTCCGAGCGGTCCCTCGGGGTCTTGGGCGACTTCGCCCTGATGGAGGTCGGCGATCCCGGGTCCACCTGGGCGGGACTGTCGCTCGGCGAGATCGCCTCCCTTCGGGGGACCGACGTCATCGACGTCCTCCTCGAGGTCGTCCTCGTCGAGGCGCTCACCCTCTATGTCGTACTCCCGTCCCTCACTCCGTCGTTGGGTCGCAGCGACGAGGGGTGGCGGGCCCGGGTGGAAGTGTGGAAGGACCCCCGCGTGATGCTCGGTGGGTCCGACGCCGGCGCCCACCTCGATCTCATGTGCCATGCCAACTACCCGACGGTCGTGCTGGGTGAGGTGGTCCGTCAGCGCGGCCTGCTCTCTCTCGAGCAGGCCGTCGAAATGATGACCGATCGGCCCGCGCGCCACTACGGGCTGGCCCGTCGCGGGCGGGTGGCGCCGGGCTGGTTCGCCGATCTCGTCGTCTTTGATCCCGGCGAGGTGGGCAGCCGGCCCACCGAGTTACGGCGCGATCTGCCGGGAGGGGGTGAGCGGCTCTGCGCCGCCAGCCGGGGGATCGCCCACGTGTTCGTCGGCGGCCGCGAAGTGATCACCGATGGCGCCGACACCGGCGAACGCCCCGGTCGGGTGCTCCGCTCGGGTCACGACACCGAAACCGTCACCTTGCCCGGGGTCAGGCGGTCGCGGCCCCGTCAATGACAAGGGTCGTACCGCTGATCGTGGCGGCATCGTCGGACGCCAGGTACGCGACCGCGGCCGCAACCTCCGCCACGTCGATCAGACGGCCCATGGGCGAGGCCGACCGGGAGAGCAACGCCATGTCGGCCCCCTCAGGGAGCTGGAAGCCGCGCAGGAACGGGGTGTCGACCGAGGCCGGGCACACGGCATTGACCCGTACCCCCTGGCGCGCCAACTCCAGCGCCATCGACTTGGTCAGCATGATGACCCCACCCTTGGAGGCACAGTAGGCGGCGTTGTACGGAGTGGCGCGCAGGCCGGCGACCGAGGCCATGTTCACGATGACCCCGCGCGCGTCAAGCAGGGAAGGCAGTGCGGCCTGGGAGAGGAGGAACGTTCCGGTCAGGTTCACGTCGATCACCCGGCGCCACTCTTCGGGCGCCACCTCACCGATCCGTCGGGAGAATCCGATGCCGGCCACGTTTGCCAACACGTGCAGGGCCCCGTGCGCGGAGAGCACGGCGCGGACGGCGTCGGCGCACTGCCGCGGATCGCTGACGTCGCACACGACGCCGCCGTCCGTCTCGACGAGGTCGCTCCGTACCACGGTCGCTCCCTCTTTTTCCAGCCTCTCCGCCACAGCTGCGCCGATTCCACTGGCCGCACCCGATACCAGCGCCACTCGCCCTTCGAACCGTCTCATTCCCCTGAACGTAGCTAGAATTCGCCTTCATGGCATCTCTGGGTGCACGTCGTGTCGAAGTGCCCGAGGAGATCGTCGCCCGCCCCGACCTTCCCCAGTCCGGTTACGCGTCGGCGTTCGAGTTGCCGATAGGAGCGAGGAAGTTTCTCACGCCTGAGCAATGGGCTCGGGCCACGTTCGAAGGTGCTCCCGCTCTCCTCAGGGCGTTCCTGGCGACCGCGTGGAGATACGGCCTGGGTCTGCGGCTCGGGCCGCGGACGTCGCCGGATCACGTGCAGGGCTGGCTGATCTCGAGCTCCGGCCCCGGGTCGATCACCCTCGAAGCACGCTCGCGGCTCATGATCGCGCACAACATTGTGGCGGTGAGCGACTCGACGGTTGTCCTGGTGACGCTCGTGCATTTCACTCGCCGCGCCGGGCGGGTCCAATGGGCTGTGGCGACTCCCATCCACAACAGGGTGATCCCCTACCTGCTCGGGCGGGCCTGGAGCTGAGGCAACCGGTCGGCGTCGAGGCGCCCCCGGATCTGCGTCGATGATTTTGTGCTTTGCTCGACGTCTCCATCGAACGACACGAACCGGGAGTGGACCCCTGCACGACAACGAGATCACCACCCCGATCCCGCCGGAGGGACTGGACCGTCTGCACGACATTTTGGCGGCGGAGGTTGCAGCCGGCCACCTGCCGGGGCTCGTCTCCCTCGTGGCCCGGGGCGAGGATGTGCACGTCGACGCCATCGGGACGCCATCCTTCGCCGACGACACCCCGCTGGCGCGCGACGCCATCTTCCGGATCGCCTCGCTGACCAAGCCGATCGTCGCCGTGGCGGCGTTGGCACTGGTGGAAGAGGGAGTGCTCGACCTGGAGGAGCCGATCGACGGGCTCCTGCCCGAGCTGGCCTCCCGCCGCGTCCTTCGCTCTGTCGACGCCGAGCTGGACGACACCGTCCCGGCGCGCCGGCCCATTTTGTTGGAGGACCTCCTCACTTACAGGTTCGGCTTCGGCTCGGTGATGGTGCCCGCGGGCAGTTACCCCATCCAGAGAGCGGAAGCCGAGCTCGGCCTTCAGAGCATCGGTGGTCCCCCTTGGCCTCCCGGGGCGCACAACGACGACACGTGGATCGCCGCACTGGGGACACTGCCGTTGATGTACCAGCCGGGCGAGCGCTGGCTGTACAACACCTCGGGTCAGGTGCTCGGCATCCTGGTGGCCCGGGCGTGCGGCCAATCCCTCGAGTCGGTCCTGCGCGCGCGCATCTTCGACCCGCTCGGCATGGTCGACACCGGGTTCACGGTGCCCCCGGGAAACCTGGACCGGGTGCCCACCCTCTACCTGCCCGATCCCCAGACCGGTGCGCTGTCGGTGCTCGATGAGGCCCCGCACAGTTGGTGGAGCACGCCGCCCTCCTTCGCCGACGGGAGCGGGTGGCTCGTCTCGACCATCGACGACTACTGGTGCTTTGTCGCCATGGTGCTGGCCGGGGGCACCGGAAACGGGCACCGCATCATTTCGGAGGAGTCGGTGGCGCTCATGACATCGGACCAGCTCACTCCGGCCCAGCGGGACGGCAACGAGGTGTTTCTCGGCCCTCACGGCAGCTGGGGTTTCGGCCTGGCCGTTCCCGCCACGGGGTCATCCGATGCGCCATTTCCCTGCGGTACCGGCTGGGACGGTGGTACCGGTACCACTTGGCGCTCTGACACCCGCAGGCGCCTCACCGCCATGTTGTTCACCCAGCGCCACGCGACCTCACCGCTACCGCCTCCCCTGATCGAAAACTTCTGGAGCGGCGTGAACGCGGCAACTCGTTGACACTGCCCGACACTCGGCCCCCTGCCGTGTTTGCGCCAGACTCGTACGCGGGGACCGTCCCGAAGATCGGCAAGGAGAGAGGGCATGATCAGCGAGGAGCCGGAAATGGTCGGAGCGGCCCCCTCGCCTCCGGCGGCCCACGCCGTCGACCTGGTGAAGACCTACGGCACCGGCGACGCCGTGGTGCACGCACTCAGTGGGGTCACCGTCGAGTTCGCGCGCGGGCGTTTCACTGCGGTAATGGGGCCGTCGGGATCGGGAAAGTCCACCCTGATGCACTGTATGGCCGGCCTTGACACGCCGACTTCGGGCCGCACCTTCGTGGGCGCCCGGGAGATCGGACTCCTCGACGATGCCGGGCTCACCGAGATGCGACGCAACCAAATTGGTTTCATCTTTCAATCCTTCAACCTCGTTCCGACATTGACGGCCCGGGACAACATCACGCTCCCGTGCGAACTCGCCAAGAAGAAGGTGGACCAGGCCTGGTTCGACTATCTGGTCGGCCAGCTCAGGATCGGCGACCGTCTCTCTCATCGCCCGAACGAGATGTCGGGCGGCCAGCAGCAACGTGTGGCGTGTGCACGCGCCCTGATCCAGCGTCCCGACCTGGTCTTCGCCGATGAACCGACCGGCAATCTCGATTCCAACGCGTCGGGCGAGATGCTGGCCTTTCTCCGCCACTCGGTCACCGAGTTGCACCAGTCGATCGTGATGGTGACGCACGACGCACGGGGCGCCGCCTACGCGGACCGGGTGGTGTTCCTGGCCGATGGGAACATTGTGGACGAGCTCCACTCGCCCACCGCGGACTCGGTCCTCGAGCGCATGAAACTGCTGGGCGGCTGACGTGTGGAAGGTCGTTCTGCAGGGATTGCTCGCCCACAAACTTCGCCTGGCCCTGACTGCGCTGGCCATCGTGCTCGGCGTGACCTTCATTTCGGGCACGTTCGTGCTCACCGACACACTGCACAACACCTTCACCACCCTTTTCGGCCGCGTGTACCAGAACGTCGATTTCGAGGTCCGGGGGACCGCTACCCTCTCGGGCGGCAGCGGGAACACCGGGGCTGTCCGCAAACCGATTCCCGAGTCAATCGCGACCCTGGTGCGGCACATACCCGGCGTCGAGTACGCCGATGGGGTAGTGAACGGCTACGCCCAGTTCGTCTCACCCGGCGGCAAGGCGATCAGCAACGGGGGAGCGCCGACCATCGGGACGTCGTACGACCAGAACGCGCAGCTGTCGGCTCTCCGACTGTCCGAGGGGTCCGCGCCGACCTCATCGCACGACGTCGTGATGGATGCCGCCACTGCTCAGAAATACCACTTCAAGGTCGGTGACCACGTCCGGGTTCTCCTGGCCGGGCCGCCCCGGACGTTCAGGATCAGCGGGATCGTCAGGTTCGGCACCGCCAGCAATCTGGCCGGGGCCTCCATCGCCGCCTTCGACCTACCCACGGCCCAGAAAATCTTCGGCGCGGTCGGCCTCTACGACGCCGTGGATGTCCTGACGACGCCCGCCGCGCACAAAAAGAGCGTCGAGCACGCCATCGCGGCCACCCTGCCGAAGGGTGTCGAGGTGGTGACGGGCCAGACCGTGGCCAACGAGCAGGCCAGTGACATCAACCAGTCGCTGTCCTTCTTCTCGACCGCCCTTTTGGTCTTCGCCTTCATCTCCCTGTTCGTCGGCGGGTTCACCATCTTCAACACCTTCTCGATCACCGTGGGACAGCGCACGCGGGAGCTCGCGTTGCTGCGCATTGTCGGGGCCAGTCGCCGACAGGTCTTCCGTTCCGTTCTGGCCGAGGCCGTCATCGTGGGCACGCTGGCGTCCCTCGCCGGGTTGGGTCTCGGGGTTCTGGCTGCTGACGGTCTCGAGGCACTTCTCAAAGGGTTCGGCATCACCCTGCCCTCGGGGTCGCTCGTGTTCGAGGGACGGACGGTCATTGTCGCCCTGCTCGTGGGTATCGGTGTGACCGTGGTCTCGGCCATCAGCCCGGCGCGCCGAGCGGTGCGCGTTCCACCCGTTGCCGCATTGGCCGATTACCACGCCGAACAGCAGGAGTCGTCGCGCCGCAGGATCGTCGTCGGCTCACTCTTCGAGCTGATCGGTATTGCCGTGCTCGTCATCGGGCTGTCGAAACCGGCGATCCAACTCGTCGGCCTGGGGGCTTTCGCAGTGTTCATCGGCATCGGGATGCTGGCCCCCATCGTGGCCCGGCCCATGGCGAGCGTGATCGGTCGTCCCCTCGGCCGCCTGTTCGGCATTTCGGGGAAGCTCGGCCGGGAGAATTCGATGCGCAGCCCCCGGCGGACCGCCCAGACCGCCTCCGCGCTCCTGGTCGGCATCGCACTGGTGTCCACCATCGCCGTGTTCGGTGCCTCGGTTTCGAAATCGGTCACGGCCAGCGTCGACGATGCGATCAATGCCGACTACATCATCACCAGTTCCGCCGTGGGTGGCGCCGGGGGGTTCAGCGGCGCGGTGGCGACGGCGGCCGGGAAGGTTCCCGGCGTCACCGCCGTGTCGACGGTGTACGAGGGCGCCTTCGACTTTGCGCACTCGCTTTCCAATCTCACCGCCGTGTCCACCGACGACCTGCCCCGCACGGTCATTCTCCACATGATGAGTGGCCATGGCGCCTCCGCCCTGGCCGCCGACGAGCTGCTGATCGACACCACGACCGCAACCTCCAAGCACCTGTCGGTCGGGTCGGTCGTGCCGGTCACGTTCGCGCAAACGGGATCCTCGAGGATCCGAATCGGAGGGATCTTCCGGCCGAACGCACTGCTCGGGAGCTATGTGGTCGGTGACCGCTACTTCCTGGCCCATTTCGACAACCCGCTGCCCGTCGCCGTCCTCCTGGCGACGGGTTCGGCGAGTGCTGCGACGGTCAGAGGGATCTCCGCCGGCCTCCGCGCCTTCCCGGGGTTGAAGGTCCAGACCAGAGCCGCCTTCCAAAAATCACAGCAGGCGCAGGTCAATCAGCTGCTCGGCCTGGTCTACGCGCTGCTCGCCCTGGCGGTGATCATCGCGCTCATCGGCATCGTCAACACGTTGATGCTCTCGGTGTTCGAACGCACGCACGAGATCGGCCTGCTCAGAGCGGTGGGGATGAAACGTCGACAGGTGCGGGTGATGATCCGCTCCGAATCGGTCATCCTCGCCGTGTTCGGCGCCATCATCGGCATCATTGTGGGGACCGCGCTCGGTGCCGCGTTCGCGGCGTCCTTGAAACAGCAGGGGATCACCGACGTCGTCGTTCCGGGATCGAGCCTGGTGATCTTCCTCGTCCTCTCCGTCGTCCTCGGCCTCGGCGCAGCCAGCTGGCCCGCCCGTCGAGCGGCAAAACTCGACGTCCTGAGAGCGATCGCCACCGACTGATCGCCGCGTCACCGGTCACGGTGCGGATCCGGGCGGAGTACGAGGAGGCTTGGGTCAGTCCAGCGTGAACCCGAGGGCGACCGCCGCCTCGGAGGGCGGCCGGCCGGCCCAGTAGCGCGCGTAGTTGACCGACGAGGACAGCGAGCGGGTCTCGACCAGGTCCAGGTAGAGGCGGCCCCGGAGATGATCGAGCTCGTGCTGGACGATGCGCGCCGCCCAACCCGAAAAGACGCGATCGATGGGTTGGCCGTCGGCATCGAGCGCCTCCACCCGGACGGCACGGTGGCGGGCCACGACGCCCATCAGCCCGGGGACGCTGAGGCATCCCTCGAAGAAGCTGACCCGGTCGGCACCCGGGTCGATCGGGCGCACCACGGGGTTGACCAGGACGGTGAAGGCGAGCGTGCTGCGCTCGCGAGCGGTGCGCTCCTGTTCGGTCAATTGGCCCCAGCGCTCGGGACCGTCCGCAAGGACGGCGAGTTGGATGCTCCTCCCGACCTGTGGGGCCGCCAGTCCCACCCCCGGCGCGGCCTCCATGGTCGCCCGCATCTGGCCGATCAGGCGCTGCATTTCGTCGGAAGCGAGGTCGAGCGGGTCGATCGGATCGGCCGGACGGCGCAGGACCGGGTGCCCACATTCGACGATGGTGAGCAGATCGGTCGCACCCACCGCGTCATGGTACCGGCAAGGTCGGCCGGCCCGATGAACGCCGGCCCGATGAACGCCGGCCTGGTGGCGGCGTGGAGCGCACGATCGACGGGTCAGCGGCGCTCAGTAACATCGGGTCGTGCCGCCTCCCCGTGTCGACGTGCTCTTGGTCGTCGGGCCGGACCCGGCGCCGCACATCCTCACGGCTCGGGCGACCCGCGTCGTGTCCGTCCCGAGCGGCACGCCCTCACCCTCCCTCATCGCTGAATTGCGGGTCAGCATCCCCCGGCTCGTGGGGGTCACGGGCGAGGCGGCCGCGAGCCGCGCCATCGCGCAGCAGGTGCACCAGGCGGGCTTGCCGACCGTCCTGTTCACCGACAGCGTGGTCGCCCCGATCGCCGGGGTGGAAGTGTGCCCGATCACGGACTCCGGGCCGCCGATGGACGTGGTCGACAGCGTGATCGACCTCATCGGCCGCACGCCCATGGTCCGCCTCGACCGCATCGGGCGCGACCTGCCCTGCCACCTTCTGGCCAAGCTCGAGTACTTCAACCCCGGGGGCAGCGTGAAGGACCGGCCGGCGAGGGAGATGCTCAATGCGGCCGAGTCCGAGGGATTGCTCGGGCGCGGCAGCACCATCGTCGAGCCGACATCGGGCAACACCGGGGTGGCCCTGGCCATGGTGGCCGCCCAACGCGGCTACCACTGCATCTTCACCATGCCCGACAAGATCGCCGAGGAGAAGCGGCAACTTCTGCGGGCGTACGGTGCCAAGGTGGTGATCTGCCCCACGGCGGTGCCTCCCGAGCATCCGGATTCGTACTACTCGGTGGCCAATCAGATCACCGCGTCCACGCCCGGGGCCTTCCAGCCGAACCAGTATCACAACCCGCACAACCCCCGGTCCCATGAGATCGGGACCGGCCCCGAAATCTGGCGGCAGACGGCCGGCCGCATCACGCATTTCGTGGCGGGGGTGGGCACGGGCGGCACGATCAGCGGGGTCGGGCGCTACCTCAAATCCCAGAACCCCGCCATCGAGGTGATCGCCGCCGATCCCGAGGGATCCATCTATTCGGGTGGGGGAGGCCGGCCCTATCTGGTCGAGGGCATCGGCGAGGACTTCTGGCCGACCACCTACGACCCCTCGGTAGTCGACCGCGTGGTGCCCGTGTCCGATCAGGACTCGTTCCGCACGGCGCGCCGGGTCACCAGGGAAGAGGGGATCCTCGTCGGAGGATCGACCGGCACGGCCATGTGGGCCGCCCTCGAGGTCGGGCGGGACCTCGGCCCCGAGGACGTGGTGGTCGTCCTCATTCCGGACTCCGGCCGCGGCTACCTCTCCAAGCTCTACGACGACGACTGGATGACCGATCACGGGTTCTTGCGGGCGCGGGGCGAGACGGTCGAGGCGGTACTGGCCAACAAGGGCGACCGCCTCCCACCGCTGGTGCACGTCCACCCCGATGAGACAGTGCGCACCGCCATCGCCATCCTCGAGGAGTACGGCGTCTCCCAGGTGCCGGTGGTCAAGGCCGAGCCCCCACTGGCCCTGGCCGAAGTGGTGGGGTCGGTGACGGACCGCCTCCTGCTCGAGCGCACCCTGCACCACCCGGAGGTCTTCGATCAGCCGGTGGAGTCCGTGATGGAGGCTCCGCTCGCCACCATCGGGCAGGGCGAGACCATCGATCAGGTGGCGGATCGCCTCGCGGGGTCCCCGGCGGTGCTGGTGCTCGACGGCGGGCATCCCGTCGGCATCGTCACCCGCTCGGACGTCCTGTCGTTCCTGGAACGGTCCTGATGGCGGGTGAGCCCTCGGAGGGACCGGCCTTCGAGACGCTGGCCATCCACGGCGGTCAGCCGCCGGACCCCTCGACCGGTGCCGTCATCACCCCGATCTATCAGACCTCGACGTTCGCCCAGTCGAGTGTCGGTCAGCATCAGGGCTACGACTACAGCCGGTCGGGCAATCCGACCCGGACCGCACTCGAAAGCTGCCTCGCCGCATTGGAAGGAGCGGCGCACGGGAGCGCCTTCGCCAGCGGTCTGGCCGCGGAGGATGCCATCTTCCGGCTGCTCGATCCCGGCGACCACGTGCTCATCGGCAACGACTTCTACGGCGGCACCTACCGACTGCTCTCACAGGTGCACACGCGGGTCGGGCTCGGCTGCACTCCCGTCGCGCTGACGGAATCAGATCTCCTGGCGGCGTGGCAGCCCAGTACCCGCATGGTGTGGGTGGAGACGCCTTCGAACCCGCTCCTGCGCATCGCCGACATCGCGGCCCTGGCGCAGCTCGCCCACGCGCGCGACGCCCTGCTGGTGGTCGACAACACCTTCGCCACGCCATACCTGCAGCGCCCCCTCGAGCGGGGGGCCGACGTGGTGATCCACTCCACCACGAAATACCTGGGGGGGCACAGCGACGTGGTCGGCGGCTTCGTCGCCACGTCCGATGACGGGCTGGCCGAACGGATCGCCTTTCTCCAGAACGCCACCGGGGCCGTCCCGGGTCCTTTCGACTGCTTCCTCGTCCTACGCGGCGTGAAGACGCTCGCCGTCCGCATGGACCGCCACTGCGACAACGCCGCTCAGGTGGCCGAAATGCTGGTGGGGCACCCTACGGTGGACCGGGTGTACTACCCCGGACTGCCGGGGCACGGGGGCCACGACACGGCGCGGGAACAGATGCGGCGTTTCGGGGGGATGGTCTCCTTCACCGTGCGCGGCGGGGAGTCGCAGGCCCTGGCCGTGGCCAGGTCCACGTCGGTGTTCACCCTGGCGGAGTCCCTCGGGGCCGTCGAGTCGCTCATTGAGCACCCGCACCGCATGACCCATGCGTCACTCTCCGGGTCGAGCCTGGCGATCGATCCCGCGCTGCTCCGCCTTTCGGTCGGAATCGAGAACATCGACGACCTTCTGGCCGACCTGCGGGCTGCGCTCGACGGCGCCTGCGCCAACTGATCCGGCGGCGCGACCGCACGCCCGGCGGTCGCGCCGGTCGGCGTGCGGCCTCCGAACGACGTCAGCCTCCGACCGACGTCAGCCTCCGACCGACGTCAGCCTCCGACCGACGTCAGCCTCCGACCGACGTCACCCACGCCTGGGCGACCGCCGGCGGCTGCTCCTGCTTGGCGGTGACGTCCAGGTTGAGCTTCGAGATGGCCACCGTCGTCAGCTTGGCGTCGATGGCGTTCAGAATTTTGGCCACGCCCGGGGTGTCCACCGACGTGCGGATGACGGGGACGATGTAGTCGGCCCCTTCGAGGTGCTTGTTGTCGGTCAGGGCGACGAAGTTGTTCGAGACCACATTGCCGTCGCTGGAGAACAATTCGACCACCTGGACTTCGCCGTTCTTGAGGGCGGCGACGCTCAGCGGGCCGGCCTCGTCGAGGCTCTTGAATCCGGCGAAGGTGAGGCCGTAGACCTTCTTGAGGCCGAGCTCACACCCTGCGTTCGTCGGGCATTCCGGCGGTCCGCCGAGTGTGAGCTTCTTCGCGTAGGGCTTGAGGCTGGAGATGGTGGTCAAGTGGTACTTGCTGGCGGTGGCCTTGGTGACGGCGAACACGTTGGTGTCCAACGCCTTCGAGGCGGGCAGCACCGTCACCCCGAACGACGCCAGCGCCTTCTGGTCGGCGGGTATGGCGGTGGCGATGTTGTTCCCGGCCGCCGGCGTGTTCCCGTTGTTGAGGAAGTCGAGCAACGACGCCGCGTAGTCCGGCTCGAGATTGATCTGCCCCTTCTCAATGGCAGGGACGACAATGGCCCGGGTGCCCAGGCTGGGCTCCACGGTCACCGTGTAGCCGGCTTTGGTCAGGACGTCGGACCAGATGTTGGAGACGATGGCCTGTTCCTCGAAGTTCGTCGAGCCGATGATGATGGCGGGCTTCGCGCTCGAGGCGCGGACCGAGGCGAAGGCGGCGAAAGCGGGCAAAGCGGTGGCGAGAGCCAGGGAGCCGACCGCGCCGAGCAGGAGGGAGCGCTTGAATCGCATGGACCATTACCTTTTCCAGTAGAGAGGGGGCCGAACCACATTCCCCTCGGCGTGACGCCGCTGATCTGTCACACAATCGTCGAGTTCCCGAAATATTGACCTATCCCATCGGGTTTGTCAATTAAGGGAAGTTGGGAGTCTCAGGCGAAGCCGGGCCGGGTACTGAGGAGCCGCGAGCGGACGCGACGTCGCAGGGGGAGCGGTGTGACCGCCCGGGTGAGGAGGCCGAGAACGCCGGCGACCATGCCGGCCATGACGGCCACCAGAATGGCACCGCTGAATGCCACCACCGTGTTGTTGGTGTTGAGACCGCTGATCACGTAGGTACCCAGGTCGCTAAAGCTCACATAGGCCGCCAGCGTGGAGGTCGCCACCACTTCGATGGCCGCGGTCCGGACCCCCGCCATCACGAACGGGGCGGCCAGGGGTGCCTCCACCCGCAGCAACATCTGCGTGCCGGTGAGTCCCATCGCCTTGGCCGCGTCGCGCACATCGGCGTCGACCTCCCGCATCCCGACGTAGGTGTTGGTGAGGATGGGGGGGATGGCGAGCGCGGTGAGGGCCAACCAGGACGCGAGGAATCCGTTCCACTTGAGCGAGATCGCCGGCTGAATCGCCAGCAGGGTGAGGAGGGCCAGGGTGGGCACGGCCCGGAAGGCGTTGGCGGCATTGACCGCCACCAGTCCGCCCCGGCCCGTATGGCCGAGGACGACCCCGAGTCCACCCCCCAGGGCCAGGGCGGTCGCCACCACGGTCGCCGAGAGCTCGAGCTGATGCCAGAACAGTTGGGGGATCCCCTGAGAACCGCTCCAGTTCGCCGACGTGGTGAACCAGTCGAACACCTGCGCCAGGAAGTGCATGTCAGGTCTCTCCCTTGGCCGGTTTCCGGGAACGGGACCACGGCACTGCCAGGCGTTGGGCGCCGACGAGGAGGAGGTCGAACACCGCCGCCAGGGCGATGGAGAAGACGAGTCCGACGATGATCGGCGTGTTGTAGCCGATGGTGAAGCCGTAGGTGATCTGCTGCCCGAGGCCACCGAGTCCGATGAGCGCGGTCACGGTGACCAGCCCGATGACGGTCGCCATGGCCACACGCAGCCCGGCGAAGACGTAGGGCAGGGCCAGGGGCAGATCGACCCGGACGAGTGCCGCGATCGGCGAGTAGCCGAGAGCGATCGCCGCCTCCCGGGCGTCAGCCGGGACGGCTTCGAGGCCGGCCACCGTGTTCCAGATGAGGATGAGCAAGGTGTAGCCGACCAGCGCGATCTCGGCCGTTTCGTAGGACGCCACGAACCCGGTGAGAGGCCCGAGAAAGACGAAGAGGGCCAGGGACGGGATGATGTAGAGGGTGCTGGCCACCGCGAACACCGGTGTCCGCACCAGCCGGAAGCGCCACGCCAGAATGGACAGCGGGATGGAGATGGCGGTCCCTATGGCCACGGCGATCAGGCTGAGCTTTATGTGCTGCAGCAGATCGCCCTGAATCTGGCCCCACTGGCTGGTGACGTAGCTCCACCGGAAGAACGGGTTGGTCCCGAGCGGCACGACACGACGTTACCGGCGTCTCGGACGTCCCCGCACCCTGCGGAAGGGTGCCTCTCATGGTGGTGATTACGCTGGCACGGATGATCTCGCTCGAACGGGTCGAGAAACGCTATGCCGACGACACCGTCGCCGTCGCCGAATTGAGCTTCACCGTGCCCGACGGAGAGCTCTGCGTTCTGGTCGGCCCTTCGGGGTGTGGCAAGACGACCACCCTGCGGATGATCAATCGGCTCATTGAGCCATCGAGTGGCCGGATCTTGATCGATGGGACCGATGTCCTGAAGATGGACCCGGTGGAGCTGCGGCGTGGGATCGGCTACGTGATCCAGCAGGGTGGTTTGTTCCCGCACCGGCGCGTGGCCGACAACGTCGCGACGGTGCCCCGCCTCCTCGGGTGGGACAAGGCCCGGGTCGAGGCCCGGGTGCACGAGCTGCTCGACCTGGTCGGTCTCGACCCCGGACAGTACGCACGTCGTTTCCCCCACGAGCTGTCCGGTGGCGAGCGCCAACGGGTGGGGGTGGCGCGGGCACTCGCGGGGGACCCGCCGGTCCTGCTGATGGACGAACCCTTCGGTGCCGTCGACCCGGTCACCCGTCAGCGCCTTCAGCAACAGTTCATCGACCTGCAGGCCGAGCTCAAGAAGACCATCGTCTTCGTGACCCACGACATCGAGGAAGCCGCAACCCTCGGCGATCGGATCGCCGTGCTTTCCAAGGGCGGTGTCCTCGAGCAGTACGACACCCCGGCCGAGGTGCTCGGCCGGCCGGCCACGGGATTCGTGGCCGATTTCGTCGGGGCGGATCGAGGGGTACGGCGCTTGGCGGTCATGCACATTGAGCCCGACGATCTGTTCCAACCGCCCGAGGTCGACCCGGGACTGTCGATGCTCGATGCCCGGGCCGCCGTCGCCGGATCGGACAGTCGATGGGCGGTCGTGGTCGACGGTGACCGGCGTCTGCGCGGTTGGATCGACCTCCAGCCGGGCCCTGTCGGCCCGGTCGCCGAGCACCTCGTCCCCTTCGACGTCCAACTCCCGCTCGGTACCTCCCTCCGGGCCGCCTTGGGGGAGATGCTCCAGCACGACGTGCGCTGGATCCCCGTGGTCGACGGGCCGCGCTACCTGGGGGTGGTGACGCCCAACCGTCTCCACGCGGCCATGCGCCGCTCGGTCGGCGGCCACCCCGTCGAGGGCTGAACGCTTCCCGCGGACTGCTAGCCGGGCGAGCTTCCGGTGGCGACGTCGACGTCGGCCATCTGGCTGTACTGCGACCACGAGCCCGGGTAGAGCCGTCCCGGGGCAAAGCCGGCGAGCTCCAATGCGAGCAGGTTGTGGCAGGCGGTCACGCCGGAGCCGCAGTACGAGATCACCGAGCTTCCCTCGACGACTCCGGCCTCTTCGAACCGGCGGCGGAGCTCGTCGGCGGGCACGAAGGTGCCGTCGGCGGCGAGGTTCTCCCGGCACGGAAGGTTCGAGGCCCCGGGAATGTGTCCGGGGCGCGGGTCGATGGGGTCCTGCGCGCCCCGGTAGCGGTCCCGATCGCGCGCGTCGATGACGACGTTCCCCCGATCGGCGGCGTCCGCCGCTCCGGCGAGCTTCCCCGCCGGCCACGGTCGTGCGGTGAACGCGGCCTGGCGGAGATCTGCGGAGCCGGAGCCTTTCTCGAGTGGTCCCCGATAGGCCGTCACGCCACCATCGAGTAGCGCGGCCTCATGGCCGGTGGCGCGGAGCATCCACACCAGACGTGCCGCGATGACGCCGCCGGCATCGTCGTAGGCGATGACGATGGTGTCATCCCCGATCCCGCTCCGCGCCATCCCTTCGGCGAACGTTCCGGGATCGGGGAGAGGATGGCGGCCAACCGACGGCCCGCCTTCGCCGGACAGCCAGCGCGGCAGATCGACGAAGACGGCTCCCGGAAGGTGGCCGTCTTCATAGGCGGCGCGACCCGAGCGGCCGTCCAGGTACCACCGCACGTCGGCCAGGGCGACATTGGGGTCACCTTTATGTCGGTCCCACCAGGCCGGGTCGACCACGGGCGCGATCATCGTGCTCGAGTCGCGGTGCCGGTGCCGGTGCCGGTGCCGGTGCCGGTCACCCCCTGCGTCGGTGACGAGTTCACGAGGACGATGTCGTCGGGGTCGTCGTGACGGTGGCGCCGGGCGGCAATGCGAACAGCGACGACGGGGGTGACGTCGAGAACTTCTCGATCTCGAAACTGACGGAGTCGGACGCGACGTTCACATAGCCGAGGATGTCTTGGGCGGTGGTGCAGATGGTGCTCGTCCCGGCCACGCCGGGGGCAACGAGGTCGACGCAGTTCATGGCGAATCCGTTCACCGTCATGGTCGAGGACGAGACCTTGTCGCCGGCCAGGCCGGCGGCGAGCGCGAACTCACTGAGGAAGCTGACCCAGTGCGACGGGGTGTAGAAGTCGAAGATCTTGTTCTCCGTGGCCGCATCGGCGGTGCCCAACTTCTGGCAGGTCCACTGGGTGCCCGACCCGCCCCCGGTGACGGACGGTTGGGAGCAGGCGAACTCGCCGGAGGAGTTCACCACAATGTGCACGGGGGTCGTGTCACCGGTCCCGCCCGAGGGCGTGAGGTCGAACGCCACGCCCGTCGGCGGTTGCACCGCATAGACAATGGTGGCCGGAGCGCTGCCCGTGGTGACGTAGGTGGCCTCGAAGGGCGTGGCCGTGCCGGACTGCAGCTTGGTGCTGAAGGCGTCGATGGTCGCCTTGTTGCCCCGTATGTCGTGCACGGCGTCCCTCACCTTCCGGATGGCGCTGCAGGCGCTGAGTCCGCACGCGGCCACCATTACGACGACAGCAGCGAGGGCCGCTTTGCGGAAGAGACCATGACCCGCTGAGGATCGGGTGGTACGTGTCGCCATTGCTCTGCCTCCCGTCGGTGCGCCGCTACAAAGATCGGACTCCGCCCGCTCTGCCGCCGAGAATACGACGCCGCACGATACTGCGGTGGCTTCGCCGGAAGCGTCGACCTTCTGCGGGGTGTGGTTGCGGTTGCGGGGAGGGCGTGTCGGGAGTGGTCACCCCGCGCGCATCCACGCCACACCGACGCAGCCGATTCCGGTGTGCACCGTCATCGCCGGGCTGAATTCGACGATCGGATCGTTTCGGCCGAGGAAGCGGCGGAAGCGCTGTGCTCCGGCGTGATGGGCGGCATGGAAGAACAGGGTCCGCGCTGCGCCCGGTCCTCCGGATCCCTCCCACGCCGCCCGTAGCACCGAGGAGGGGTCGGTATCGGTGCCGGCCCCGCTGAGCGGATCGATGGATCCTGCGCTGAAGCGGAAGAGCGGTCGGGCCCGTTGCGACGTCGTCCTCCCGAGCGCGGTCGCGGGAACGTGACCGCTGCGCTCGATCGACGTGAGATCGGGCAGCATCGCGACCAGTTCGGTACGCCGGGCCGCACTCTGGGTCAGCTCGGCGGCCTCCGCGGCCGACGCCCCGGCAAGGAGGGCCTCGGCGGCGACCGACGTGATGAGCCCCTGCCCGGCCGCGGCCGTCCGGGTGTCCACGACCTCCACGTGGCGCCGCGACATGGTGGCGGCGAGGCGTGCGTTGCGGTACATGACGGTGAATTCCGCAGCCGGCGTCAGGATCAACGCCTCGTCGAAGTCGCCACTTTCGACGGCGTCGAGATAGTCCCGCAGAGAGGGTGGCGCCGACTTGGTCGGCGCCTCTTCGGCGAGGGAGCGGTAGACCCTTGACGCCTGCTCCGCACCATCTGCCAATTCGTCGTCGCCGATCAGAATTGCGATAGGAATCACACGAAGATTTGTCTGGCCGAGGAGACCTGGTGGCAGGCACGCGCTGGAATCAGTCACAAGCATCACCGAGGGCACGACAAAGGAATATAGCCAGCGGCCGCCGTTCCGTGCGCCACCTGCACAGCCCCTTCACCATTTCGGAATTGGCCGAGCGGACGGGAGTGCCCGTTCCCACCATTCATTACTACCGTCGCCTCGGGCTACTCCCCGACCCCGAGGTCGTGGCGGCGAACCGGTACCTCTACGACGACCGCCACGTCGAGGTTCTGGCGATGATCCGCCTCCTGCGCCAGGAGCGGCACATGTCGCTTGCCTCCGTCGCCGAGGTCCTTCCCGATCTCCTGCCCGATGAGGGGGAGGAGGCATTCCGGCCCCAGATGTGGGACCAGGTCCTGGCCGCCCACTTCGAGGACGCCGCCCTCTCGGAGCCTCCGGCTCGCCTTGTGGCCGCGGCGCGTGGTTCGTTTGCCCGCGAGGGCTATGCGGGCGTCACCATCGCGGACATCTGCGAGGAGGCAGGCATCGCGATCGGATCGTTCTACCGCCACTTCGAGACGAAGGACGCGATCTTCGTGGCCGCCGTGCGGTCGGTGGGCGACGTACTGGGGGCCGAGCTCGACCGTCTGCCCTTTCGGCTGAGCGGTCGGAGGGCGACGGCCATGGTGACAGAACTGCTGGAGCCGTTCGTGCCGTTGTTGCTGGAGTCGGCCTTTCGGGCCCGGCGATGCTCGAACGACCTCAGCGGTGTGACGGCTGAGGTCATGCACACCGTCGCCACGCGACTCGAGCCGCACCTGCGTCCGAGCGAACGTTCGTGCGAGCGGGACGACGGGCGCGGTCGACTGGTCGTGCGTGCCGCCATGACCGAACACCTTGTGGACGCGCTCGGACTCGACGCTCTCTAAATCCGCGCGCCGATCGTCGGGTCCGACTACGGTCGCTCGCGCGGAGAGAGACGAGCGCAATCAATCGTTCGCTTGAGCGCGACTCCCGCGGATGGCACTAGCTTCACTGCAGACGCGGTATTTCATTGACACCGACCTGGCCCACATATATCAATAATGAATCGTTAGTCATTCGCACTACATGAACGCACTCCTCCCGGCGCCCGAGCGCACAATCACGTCGACGACTCCCCTCGCGCTGCCCCGCACCGAATCGGTCCTGGGACAGGCGGCCGACGAGAATTTTCCGGTGGCGTTGCGCCTTCTCCCCCGCGCGGTCAGGGGTCACCTGCTGGCGGTCTACGGGTTCGCCCGCCTCGCCGACGACATCGGTGACGAGGCGGAGGGCGACCGGCCGGAGCTCCTGGACTGGCTCGCGGAGGAGCTCGATCGCGCCTCCCGGGGCGTGGCGACGCACCCGCTGCTGGCCAGGTTGACTCCGACCATCAGGCGATTCGATCTTCCCCTGGACCCGTTTCAGCGCCTGATCGAGGCCAACCAGCGGGACCAGGTCGTCCGGCGGTATCAGACGTTCGACGATCTGATCGGCTATTGCATGCTGTCGGCCGCACCGGTGGGCGAGCTCGTCCTCCGGATTTTCGAGGTGAGCTCCCCCGATCGCATCGCACTCTCCGATGACGTCTGCAACGGCTTACAGATCGTCGAGCACATTCAGGACGTCGCCGAGGACATCGCCGGCGATCGGGTGTACCTGCCCCAGAGCGATCTCCGTTCGCTCGGCTGTACCGAGGCGGAGTTCCGCGCTCCCCGGACCAGCCCGGCGCTCCGTGCGGTGCTGCGCTACGAGGCGGGTCGGGCGCGCCGCCTGCTGAGTTCGGTCGTCCCCCTGGCCCGGCAGCTCCCCTTCCAACCCCGGATCGCCGTATGTGGCTTCGCGGCGGGCGGGCTGGCCGCGCTCGACGCCATCGAGGGGGCCGGCTATGAGGTGCTGGCCCGGCGCTGCCGGCCCCGGCCGCTCCGCGTGGCCCTGCACCTGGGACGGGCCGGGCTGGCCGCCTCTTCGGGGAGGGCCGAATGAAGACCGAGACCGCCTACCGGGCCTGCGAGGAGATCACCCGGCGTGAGGCCAAGAACTTCGGGTATGGCATCCGGCTGCTTCGGCCTCCGGAGCGCCAGGCCCTTTCGTCCGTCTACGCCCTCGCCCGTCGCATCGATGACATCGGCGACGGCACGGCACCTCCCGCGCAGAAGCTCGTCGAATTGGCCCAGGTTCGTGACAGCCTCCACCCCATCGCACCGGACACGGAGGATCCCGTGTTGGTCGCCGTGGCCGCCGCCACCCGCCAGTACCAGCTGCCCCTGGGCGCCTTCGACGAGCTGATCGACGGGTGCGAGCGTGACGTGCGCGGGACCTCCTACGCCACGTTCGACGACCTCGTGGTCTACTGCCGGCTGGTCGCGGGGTCCATCGGGCGCCTCTCACTCGCGGTGTTCGGCACGACCGACCCCAGAGCGGTCGAGTTGGCCGACGACCTCGGGGTCGCACTCCAGCTCACCAACATTCTGCGGGATGTCCTCGAAGATCGCGGCAACGGGCGGGTCTACCTGCCGGCATCGGACGCCGCGGCCGTGGGTTGCCCGGCCGACCTGTCGGGCAGCGCCACGGCCCTGGCCGAGCTGGTGGCCTTCGAGTGCGCCCGCGTGCACGAGTGGTTCGAGCGGGGGCTGCAGCTTCTCCCTCTCCTCAATCACCGGAGCCGTGCGTGTGTCGGCGCGATGGCCGGCATCTACCACCGCCTCCTCATCCACATCGAGCGGGATCCCATGGCCGTGACTCAGCGCCGGCTCTCGCTGCCTGCGGCAGAAAAGGTCTGGATCGCCGGAAAGTGCATCGTCGGGGCCCGGGTATGAGCCCGCCCCGGGTGGTCGTGATCGGCGGTGGCCTGTCCGGCATCAGCGCGGCCCTCACCCTGGCCGACGCCGGGTCCGAGGTGACGTTGCTCGAGAGGCGCCAGAGGCTCGGGGGGCTCACCTGGTCCTTCTGGCGCAACGGCCTGTCATTCGACAACGGGCAGCACGTGTTCCTGCGCTGCTGTTCGGCCTACCTCGAATTCCTCGAGCGTATAGGCGCGGCCGACGCCGTCTATCTCCAACCGCGACTCGACATCCCGGTGCTCTCCCCGAAGGGCGTGCGGGCGTCAATCGGACGGGGCTCGCTGCGGGCGCCGTTTCACCTCGCTCCGTCGCTGGCCCGTTACACGCATTTGGGGATCGGCGACCGCGTGCGGCTGGCCTGGCCTGCGCTGGCGCTGAGCCGTCTCGACCCGGCGGATCCGGCGCTCGATTCGGTCACCTTCGGGAGTTGGCTGTCCCGTCACGGTCAGAGCGATCGAGCGATCGAGCGGCTATGGAACCTCATCGCGTTGCCGACGATGAATGTCCCGGCCGCGGAGGCGTCGCTCGCCCTTGCGGTCAAGGTCTTCCGGACCGGTCTGCTGGATCGGGCCGATGCCGGGGATGTGGGCTGGTCGACCGTGCCGCTCGGCGAGCTGCACGGCGATCGTTCCGCCCGGGCGTTGGACAAGGCCGGAGTCGAGGTGGTGCTCGGGGCGCGGGTGCAAGCGGTAGCGGCCCGGCGCGCCGGCGGCTTCGACGTGGTGAGCGCCGAGCGGAACCAGGTGGCCGACGCCGTGGTGGTCGCCACGCCGCCCGAGGTGGCGCAGCGACTCGTGCCCGACGGTGTCCTCCCGGTGGAGATGGGTCTCGGCCAGTCACCGATCGTCAACGTCCACCTCGTACTCGACAGGCCGGTGACGGATCTTGCACTGGCCGCCGTCGTCGACTCGCCGATCCAGTTCATCTTCGATCGCACCGCCTCGAGTGGTGTGCGCAGCGGCCAGTGCCTGTCCATCTCCCTCTCGGCCGCCGACGACTACATCGCCCAGTCGTCGGCCCAGCTCGTCGGGGTGTTCTTCGCCGCATTGCAGACCCTTCTGCCCGTCGCGCGGACGGCCCGGCTCGTCGACGGCGTCGTCACCCGCGAGCGCGCCGCCACGTTCCGGGGGGCACCGGGCACGGCCGCCCTCCGCCCGGGTTCCCGGACATCGGTCCCGGGCCTCTTCCTGGCCGGCGCGTGGTGCGACACAGGGTGGCCGGCGACCATGGAGGGCGCCGTGCAAAGTGGTACGACGGCGGCACGGGCACTCCTGGACGAAGGCGGGCACGCCACGCCCGCCCCGCATGTCATGCGCCGCCGACCCGGGACGCCCGGCCGATCCGGCTCGCCCACCCGACGGCTCGAGTGGGCGGCGCGGTGACCACCTACGCCCTCCCGCCCAACGCCAACGCCGCCGCATCGGCGTCACTGACACGCGCGGCGCGGATCGTGGCACCGGCGCTCGATGCCGCCGTCGGGCGGCTGAGCCCGTCCCTGCAGGAACCGGTGCACCACCACCTGGCCGGCGGCGGGAAGCGGGTGCGTGCCGCCCTCTCCCTCCTCTCGGCCTCGGCCGCAGGAGCAACCGAGGAGACCGGCGTGGTCGGCGCCGTGGCCATCGAGCTGATCCACAACTTCTCGCTCATCCACGACGACATCATCGACGGCGACACCGAGCGGCGACACCGCGCCACGGTATGGAGCGAGTTCGGGATCGGGAAGGCCATCATTGCCGGCGACGCGCTCGCCACGCTCGCGCTCCAGGTCATGCTCGAACACCCGACGGCCGAGCGTGTGCGCGCCGCCGCGTGCCTGGTTGAGGCCACCCAGGTGATGATCGCCGGCCAGGGCGACGACATGGCGTTCGAGTCCCGGCCGTCGGTGTCCGTGGCCGAGTGCCTCGACATGGAGCGCGGCAAGACCTCGGCGCTCCTGGCGTGCGCGGTCTCGCTGGGGGCCATCCTCGCCGGTGCCCCCGACGCCACGGTCGCCGCGCTCGCCGAGTTCGGCTCGCACGTCGGGACGGCCTTTCAGGCGGTCGACGACCTGCTCGGTATCTGGGGCGAGCCGGCCCGCACCGGAAAACCGGTGGGCAGCGACCTCGTGCAGCACAAGAAGACGCTGCCGGTCTCCATTGCACTGGCCCGGGCCGACCACAACCTGCCCGAACTACGGGACCTGCTCGAAGGCGATCTCTCGCCGGCGGACGTGGAACGGGCACGGTCGCTGATCGAAGACTGCGGCGCCCGGGATGCCACCGTGGCGTTGGCCGACGAGTACCTCGACCTGGCTCTGGCCGCACTGGACCGGGTGTCGCTGGTGCCCGGTCCCCGGAGCGACCTCGTGGCCATTGCCCGGTTCGTGACGGAGCGCGACCGGTGACGGTCAATCCCACCGCGTACGTGACGGATCCCGAAGGACCGGCGACGGGGCGCCAAGGGCTGGCGGAGAGCCAATCGCTGGCCGGGGGCCAATCGCCGGTGGGGGGCGGAGGAAGCAGCGGCTCCCCGGTCCACTCCATGACCGCCGCTGCCGCCAGCTTGGAACGGTCGGTCGCGGCGCTCAAGGATCGACAGCACCACGAGGGCTGGTGGAAGGGCGAGCTGGAGACCAACGTCACGATGGACGCCGAGGACCTCCTCCTGCGCCAGTTCCTCGGTATCCGCACGGAGCGGCAGACCGCCGGCGCAGCCAAGTGGATTCGCTCGCGTCAGCGCGACGATGGCACCTGGGCCACGTACTACGGCGGCCCGCCGGACCTCTCGACGACCATCGAGGCGTACGTGGCGCTCCGGCTCGCCGGCGACGCGGTCGATGACCCGCACATGCGCCGGGCCTCGACCTACATCCGTCAGGCCGGGGGGATCGGAGCCAGCAGGGTCTTCACCCGTATCTGGCTGGCCCTCTTCGGCCAGTGGCCCTGGGAACGCCTGCCCGTCATGCCTCCCGAGCTCATGCTGCTGCCGCCGTCGATTCCCCTGAACATTTACGACTTCGCGTGCTGGGCCCGTCAGACGGTGGTCGCCCTCACCGTGATCAGCGCGCACCGACCCGTGCGCCCGCTCTCCGTCGAGATCGGGGAGTTGGACGTGGGTCCGGCTCCGGCCCGGCACCGGCCACTCACCTCGTGGGCGGGGCGGTTCGACCTTCTCGACCGGCTCCTGCACGCCTACGAGCGGCGACCACTGCGTGCACTGCGCCGGTTCTCGCTCGGCGCGGCCGAGCGCTGGATCCTCAAGCGCCAGGAGGCCGACGGTTCATGGGGGGGCATCCAGCCGCCGTGGGTCTACTCGCTCATGGCATTGCACCTGCAGGGCTATGCCCTGGACCACCCCGTGATGCAGGCCGGGCTGGACGGCCTGGAGGGTTTCACCATCGAAGATGACGCCGGGCGGCGCATCGAGGCCTGCCAGTCCCCTGTGTGGGATACCGCCCTGGCGGTGGTGGCCCTGGCCGACGCCGGCGTCGCTCCCGACGATCCGCATCTGCGCGCGGCGGGACGCTGGTTGGTGGACGAGGAGATCACGGTGCCGGGGGACTGGACCGTACGGCGTCCCGACCTGGCCCCCGGAGGTTGGGCCTTCGAATTCGCCAACGACAACTACCCCGACATCGACGACACGGCCGAGGTTCTGCTCGCCCTGCGGCGGACGGATGTGCCCGACAACGGAGCGGTGACGCGCGCCGCGGACTGGACCGCGGGCATGCAGTGCCGCGACGGGGGCTGGGGGGCGTTCGACGTCGACAATACCCGTGCGCTCTGTCGTGAGCTGCCCTTCTGCGACTTCGGCGAACTCATAGATCCGCCGAGCGCCGACGTGACCGCCCATGTCGTCGAGATGCTGTCGATTCTCGGTCGCGACGCCGATGCCGCCGCGCGGGGGGTGGCGTGGCTGCTCGGGGCCCAGGAGCCCGACGGGTCCTGGTTCGGCCGGTGGGGCGTCAACCACCTCTACGGGACGGGTGCCGTCGTCCCTGCCCTGATCGCGGCTGGAATTTCCCCCGGACACCCCGCCGTGCGCCGCGCCGTGGCCTGGGTCGAATCGCATCAGAACGACGACGGCGGATGGGGCGAGGACCTCCGCTCCTACGGCGACCTCGGCTACCGGGGCCGCGGGACGTCCAATGCCAGTCAGACCGCCTGGGCTCTCCTTGCCCTGCTGGCCGCGGGCGAAAGTGGCCCGGCGATCGAACGGGGCGTGGACTTTCTCGTCGGGACCCAGCGGGCCGACGGGACGTGGGACGAGACGTGGTTCACCGGTACGGGCTTTCCCGGGGACTTCTCCATCAACTACCACCTCTACCACCTGGTCTTCCCGGTGATGGCGCTCGGTCGGTACGTGCGGGGGTGGGACCGTGGCTGATCTCGCCGTCTTGACGGCCGTGCGCAGCGAGGCCGAGGCGATAGGCGGGGGCGTCATGCTCACCGGCGTCGGCATGGAGCAGGCGGGCACAACCGGGGCCCGCATGAGGGAGTCGTTGGCGGCCGGGACGCCGGTGGCCCTTGCGGGCATTGCCCGGCGATTGGACCCCGGCCTGACGCCGGGAGCCCTGGTCGTGGCCACCGAGCTCCGGACCACCGACGGGATGCCACCACGTCGCCTTCCCGCTGCGGACCTGGTGGCCCGCGATCTCCAGCGCCTGGGCCTCCACGTCCGGACGGGACCACTCGTCTCCTCTTCGTGGCCCCTATCCGCCGAAGAGGCGAAGGTCCTGGCCGACGACGGCGCCATCGCCTGGGACATGGAGTCCGCCTGGTTGGCCCGCCAGCTACCGGACCATCCGATCGCCGTCGTGCGGGCGATCGTGGAGACGGGAGGGACGGGAACCACGAACGTCCCGCTCCGCGGGCTCGGGTCGCTGCTCGGCGTCCGCACGTCGCTCGAGCGCTGGGCCCGGGCCAGCGGCGCCCATGACGTCGTCCTGGCCAGCCCGCGCTCGTTCTGCGCCGGCGTCGAGCGGGCCATCGATATCGTCGAGCGCGCGCTCGAGCGCTTTGGCGCGCCGGTCTACGTGCGCCGGCAGATCGTCCACAACGCCCACGTCGTGGCCGACCTGGAAGCCAAGGGTGCCGTCTTCGTGGCCGAGCTCAGCGAGGCGCCCGACGGGGCGACGGTGGTCCTGGCCGCGCACGGGGTCTCCCCGGCGGTCCGCAGTGCTGCGGCAGACCGGCCGGACCTGACGGTGATCGACGCCACCTGCCCGCTGGTGGCAAAGGTTCACCATGAGGCCCGTCGCTACCTGGCGCAGGACTACCAGATCGTCCTCGTCGGTCACGCCGAACACGAGGAGGTGGTCGGAACCCTTGGGGAGGCTCCGGATCGAATCCGCCTCGTGCAACGGTCCGAGGACGTGGCGGACCTCCCGTTTTCCGAGACGGACGACGTGGCGTACCTCACCCAGACGACGCTGTCGATCGACGAGACGGCCGAGATAATCGGTGCGATGCGCCTCCGGTTCCCCCGGCTCGTGGGCCCGGCGACGAATGACATCTGTTACGCCACGCAGAACCGGCAGGAGGCCGTGCGCGAGCTGGCGCGGCGTTGTGAGCTCATTCTCGTCGTCGGCTCGACCAACTCCTCCAACACCCTTCGGCTCGTCGAGGTCGGCCGCCGCGAGGGTTGTCGGGCCGAGCTCATCGAGGATGCCTCGGAAATTCGCCTCAGCTGGCTCGACGACGTGACCACCATCGGCGTCACCGCCGGTGCGTCAGCCCCCGAGGCACTCGTGCGCGAGGTCGTCGTCACGCTCCGCACCCTCGGGCCGGCCACGGTGACCGAGCACCGGACCGTCGAGGAAACCGTCCAATTCTCCCTACCAAGGCAGGTGCGCTGATGCCCATTCCATTGCGACAGAACATACGGGTCGGTTCCTACTTCCTTCGTAAGAGGCTGAAGGGCGACAGCCGCTATCCCTTCATCGTCGAGATCGAGCCCCTGTTCGCCTGCAACCTGTCGTGCCCCGGGTGCGGCAAAATCCAGCACCCGACGGACATCCTGCGGAAGCGGCTCTCCGTGGAGGATGTGGTCAACGCGGTCGAGGAGTGCGGCACGCCGATGGTCTCCATAGCCGGAGGGGAGCCGTTGCTCCACCCCGATATCGCCGCCATGGTGGACGAGCTCATTCGCCGCAAGATCTACGTCTATCTGTGCACCAACGCGGTACTCCTGAGTCGGCGTATCGACCGCTTCACCCCGTCGCACTTCTTCTCGTGGGTGGTGCATGTCGACGGGTTGCGCGAGCGGCACGATGCCGCCGTCGATCGCGAGGGGGTCTTCGATGAGGCGGTGGCGGCAATCCGGCTCGCCAAGGAACGGGGCTTTCGGGTCACGACCAACTCGACCTTTTTCAACACGGACTCCCCGAAGACGGTACGTGACGTGCTCGACTTCCTCAACGACGATCTCGGCGTCGACGCCATGATGATCTCTCCGGCCTACGCCTACGAGAAGGCGCCCGATCAGGAGCACTTCCTCGGGGTGGAGCAGACCCAGAAGCTGTTCGCCGACGCCTTCGGGCAGAAACACCGGAAGAAGTGGCGGTTGAACCACTCCCCCCTCTTCCTGGACTTCTTAGAGGGTAAGTCTGACTTCCAGTGCACGGCGTGGGGAGTCCCGAGCTACTCGGTACTCGGTTGGCAGCGGCCGTGCTACCTGATGGCGGACGGGTACGCGAGCTCCTACAAGGAGCTGATCGAAACGACCGACTGGGATGCGTACGGGAGAGGCAAGGACGACCGCTGCGCCAATTGCATGGCCCACTGCGGGTATGAGCCGAGTGCGGTGATTGCCACCATGGGGTCCCTGCGCCAATCTCTCCGGGCCCTGGTGTCGACACACTGAACCGAGGCACGCCGGAGGCGCCAGCCGGAAGCGCCTACCGCCGAAAGTAGCGGTGAAAGAGGTGGGCCCGGCACCGGGTGCTGAGGCGGACGTGGGCGGCGAGATCGTCGCCAGCGCTACGGCTCCCGACGTCGAGGTACACGCCGTCGCCGCTCACGTCGCCGAGGTCATCGTCGGGATCGCCGAAGCACGGACACCCGAGCGCCTGACCGAGACACGCGGGGCACCGCTCTACACAACAGCCCGGATGATGGACACCCCCGATGGGAGTCCTGCAATCCCGACAGGGGAAGTCGATGACCCAGCGGGAGCTCCTTCTCTCCTCCCCCCAACGAATGGGCTCGAAAAAATCTCCACCGATGGCGATGGGGTCGGACAGACAACTGATCTCGTCCATCATCTCGCCCTCGCACTGTGGGCACATGGCCATGCCGACTCCTCCTTCGCTCCGCGATGTCGCGAGTGGAGCATCGCGTCTCGTTGTGACAAGTGCCGGAGTCGCGCCGGCTTTCGTTTGCCGAAACTGGTTGGCTGCGTCGGTTCTGCGCACCTCCTCCCGAGGCAGCACCCGCAGTCACAGCCCCATGGTGCAATGGGGACATGGAAATCAGATCAGCGGACGAGGCGATCGCCCGCCTGACCGAGGGCCTCGACTGGTTGGCCGAGAACGACTCCTCTTTGTTTTGCGATGGCGACTCGATCAAGGCGCTCGAGTGCCAGGGGTCGCGTCTTGAGTGCGCCAAAGCGCGCGCCGTCTGCTCGTTCGATCAGTGGGGAGAGTGGGCCGCCGACGGGGCCACGACCGCCACGGCCTGGATCGACACGACCTGCCATGTCCCCAAGAATGAGGTCCGGGCCCAGCTGCGCCGGGGCAAGGCCCTCTCTGCCCTGCCCCTGGTCGCTGAGGCCTGGAAGAACGGCGACATCGGGGCCGCCCACGTCGACGCCTTGATCAGGGT
>JBEKWB010000017.1:0-50048 GCA_049513455.1 Acidimicrobiales bacterium | reverse complement strand
TTCGTAATGTGATGGCCCTGCAAAACCTGCCATTCCTCGATGCGCTCAGCACCGTCACGGCGCAGTCCCAGGAGATCTACACGTCGAACTTCACCATGACGATCACCATCGACAAGGGGCGGGCGGACGGCGTCGATGTCGGGATGCCGGTGGTCGGCGCGGGCGGACTGGTCGGGCAGGTCATCCAGTCGTTCCATCACACCGCGGTGGTGCAGCTGATCACCGACGGCCAGTCCAAGGTGGGCGTCAGTTTCGGTCAGGGCTTGAGCTTGACGGGAACCGTCGACGGTCAGGGTCCCGACTCTTCCATGACGGCCGACCTCATCGCCCCCCACACGGCGCTGACCAAGGGCGAGAAGATGTACACGAGCAGTCTCGACGCCGCGGCCTTCCCGCCGGGCATTCCGGTGGCCCGGGTCAAGTCATTCCACACCAGCGCGGGCGCCAGTCAAGAAGCGGTCAGCCTCACACCGATAGCCAACCTCACGCAGCTGGCCTACGTCGACGTGGTCGTGTGGGAGCCCCCGGCGTGAGTGCGCGCGCCACGCTGCGGGTGGCCCTGGTGGCCCTCTTGCTACTCCTGGTCCAATCGACCGTGATCCTGTCGATCCGCTTCGAGGGCATACACCCCGACATCGTGTGGCTCCTCCCGATCACGGCGGCGCTCTTGGCGGGTCCCGAGACCGGTGCGATTGTCGGCTTCTGGTCGGGCCTGGCGTTCGATCTGGTCCTGCCGACCCCGTTCGGCCTCAGCGCGCTGGTGGGCTGCCTGCTGGGTTTCTCCATGGGCGTGGCGACGGCGGCGGTCGATCGCCGGGCCGTGTGGCTCCGACCGGTGGCGGCGGTCGTCGGCAGCGTGGCCGCCGACATGTTGTTCGCCGTTCTCGGCGCCATCTTCGGCCAGCAACAGATGGTGCAGGTCGACTTCTTCTCACTCTTTCTCGTCGTTGCCGTCTCGAGCGCGCTGCTGGTACTTCCCGTCAACCGCCTCATGCGCTGGGCCCTGAGCACAGAAGGGAATCGCCGCTCGTTGGTGTCGGCCGGCTCGACCGAGAGCGGCCGCTGGTGAAGCGGACCCTGCGGCACCCCTTACGGGGAGACCGCGTCCATCCCAGGCCTTCGACGCGCCAACCGCGCCGGTCGCCGTGGGACGAGGGGAGTGCGCGCCAACCGCGTATGCGGCCCCGCAAGAGCGTCAATGTCGCCGCGTTGGTCCGGTCGCCCGAGGACGAACCGTCCCGTCCCAACCTCCGTCTGCGCGTCGTCGGCATCGCCGTCGCGGTGCTGTTCCTCGTGTTGGTCCTCCGGTTGTGGTCGCTGCAGATCATCGACGGGAAGTCGTACGCGGCGGCGGTGACCCGCAATCAGGTCCGCGTGGTCACCGTGGCCGCACCCCGGGGCGAGATCGTGGACCGCAATGACACCGTCCTGGTCACCAATGTCCCCGAGCAAGAGCTCCTGCTCTCGCGCGTGACGGCCGTCGACGACCCTTCGATCATCGGCAAGGTCGCCGCGTTGATCGGCCAGACCCCGGCGCAGGTCGAGCAGTCGGTCAAGAACGACCGCTACAGCCCTTATGAGCCGGTGCCGGTCGCCACCAATGTGTCGGCGGGCACGGTGCAGTTCTTGCAGGCGCACCAGGCGGGCTATCCCGGCGTCAGCGTCCAGACCGTCACCCAGCGCACCTACCCGCAGGGGGGGACGACGGCGACCCACGTGCTCGGGTATCTGGGCGACATCACGCCCCAGGAGCTGACCGCCGGTGCCAAGGCCGGGTACACCCAGGGCAGCCTGGTCGGGCAGTCCGGCATTGAAGAGCAGTACGAGGCCTACCTGCGGGGGGTCAACGGGAGCCAGGCCCTTTCGGTGAACGCCGCCGGCACCGTGGTGGGGACGCTGTCGCGCCAGGCGCCGCAGATCGGCGACACCGTGGTCCTCAACATCGACACCGGGCTCCAACAGGCCGTGCAGAACGACCTGCAGGCGCAGATCCTCCTGGACCGCAAGACCCCCGACGTCGACGATCACAACAAGTTGCCGCCGGCCATCAACGGCGCCGCCATCGTGCTCAACCCGAACAACGGCCAGGTGTTGGCCATGGCCTCCTCTCCGACCTACGACCTCAACGAGTGGGTGGGGGGAATCTCCAGCGCCGACTTCGCCGCGCTGGCCGCCAGCGGGGCGGAGAACAACAACGCCATCCAAGGGGAGTACACCCCCGGCTCGACCTTCAAGCTGATCACCGCCACGGCGGACCTGCAGGACGGGGTGTACAGCCCGGCGCAGTACTACGACGACACGGGGCAGTTCACCGTCAAGCCGTGCAACGGCGCCGCGGCCGGATGCACGTTCAGCGACGACCTCGGCGACGCCGGGGGCGAAGTGAACCTCCCGCTCGCCCTCGCCATCTCGAGCGACTCGTACTTCTACAACCTCGGCGAGCTCTTCTGGAACGGCCGGGGTACCTACGGCAACGACGCCATTCAGAACGTGGCGGCCGAATACGGGGAGGGGCAGAGCACCGGGATCGACCTGCCCGACGAGGTGACGGGGCGCGTCGACAGCCAGCCGGAACGCCAGAAGCTGCACGCAGAGGATGCGACGGCGTTTCCCAACACGAGCTGGTACACCGGCGACAACATCGAGATGGCGTTCGGCCAGGGGGCGACCGCGCTCACACCGATCGAGCAGGCCGTTGCGTATGCCACCTTCGCCAACGGGGGGACGCGGTACGCGCCCGAGGTCGCCTCGGAAATCGTGAACCCCACCACGGGCAAGGTGGTGCGGACGATCGCCCCGGAGGTCACCGGGCACGTGAGCCTCCCGGCGGCGGTCCGGGACCCTATTCTCCAGGGACTCGAGGAGGTCATCTCCAACCCCAAGGGAACCGCCTACGCCGACTTCACAGGATTCCCGGCGAACTGGGACCTCGCCGGGAAGACCGGCACGGCGACGAACCCCGGCGACGCCGAGCCCAACAGCTGGTTCGTGGCGTTCGGGCCCAACCCCAACCCGCAGTACGTGGTGCTGGCCGTGATCGACCAGGGTGGGTACGGGGCCGAGGCCGCCGCGCCGTTGGTGCGCAACATCTTGGACTACCTCGTGACCAACCCGGTCGTCGGTGCTGCGAAGACGCCCACGCCCTCCAACCCGCCGACGGCGGCCCTGCCGGCGAGCAACCCGCCGCTCGGCACGCCCACGACCACCACCACGGTCCCGGGTGCGCCGACCACGACCACGCCGACCGCGACCACGCCGCCGGGCGGGTAAGCGGTCCCGTAGGGTTAGGGCACGATGCAGACTCTCTGGCCCCAGGTAGAACGGCTGCTCCTCGGCGTCGCCAAGCCGGCCCGCTACATCGGCGGTGAGCAGGGGGCCCAGTACCCCGAGCACGGCCCGGGCAAGGTCGCCTGGATGCTGATCTACCCCGACACGTACGAGATCGGGCTGCCCAATCAGGGGTTGCAGATCCTCTACGAGATCCTCAACGAGCGGCCCGACGCCGTCGCCGAGCGGGCGTACGCCCCCTGGGTGGACATGGAGGCGGCGATGCGGGATGCCGGGGTGCCCCTCTTCAGCGTGGAGCAGCACGTGGCGGCCCGGGACTTCGACGTCCTCGCCTTCAATCTCTCCGCCGAGCTGGTGTACACCAACCTGCTCAACCTGCTCGACCTGGCCGCGGTACCGCTCCACAGCGCCGACCGGGGGCCCGATGACCCCTGGGTGATCGCCGGCGGCCACTGCGCGTTCAACCCCGAGCCCCTGGCGGATTTCGTCGACGCCTTCGCCCTGGGCGACGGGGAGGAGATCGTAGGGGAGATCAACGGGGCCGCCGCGGCCTGGCTGGCCCGTCCGGCGGGCGATCGCGACCGGGAGGAGCTCCGCCTGGCCCTGGCCGGGATCGAAGGGGTCTACGTTCCCGCCCTCTACACCTCGACCTACCGCGACGGGCGCCTGGTCTCCACCCTCCCGAACAGGCCCGGCGTGCCGACCGAAGTGGCAAAGCGGACGGTGGCCGATCTGGCCGACTGGCCCTACCCGGCGCGACCGTTGGTGCCGCTGACCGAGGTCGTGCACGACCGCCTGAACGTCGAGGTCTTCCGGGGCTGCACCCGGGGCTGCCGCTTCTGCCAGGCGGGAATGATCACCCGCCCGGTCCGCGAACGGCCGGCCGAGCAGGTCAAGGAGATGGTGAGCAAGGGGTTGGCCTGGAGTGGCCACGACGAGGTCACCCTCACCTCGCTCTCGACGGCGGACTTCTCGGGGATAGAGGGCACCGTGCGCGACATCATCGACGACCCCGTCCACGAGGGGCGGGTCTCGGTCAGCCTCCCGTCGCTGCGGGTGGACGCCTTCACCGTGGGCACGGCGGCGCAGATTCAGAAGGTGCGCCGGACCGGTCTCACCTTTGCCCCCGAGGGCGGGACCTGGCGGATGCGCCAGGTGATCAACAAGCTCATCACCGAGGAGGATCTCTACAGCGCCGTGGACGCCGCCTTCAGCCAGGGTTGGCGGAGGGTCAAGCTGTACTTCCTGATCGGGCTACCCACAGAGCGCGATGAGGACGTCATCGGCATCGCCGAGCTCGGGAAGCACTGCGTCGAGATCGGGCGGCGGCACTCCAAGTCGGTGACGGTGGTGGCCTCGGTGGGCGGGTTCGTGCCCAAGCCGCACACGCCCTTCCAGTGGTTCGGGCAGGACCCGGTCGAAGAGCTCCAGCGCAAGGTCAACCTGCTGCGAGAGCAGGCGCGGACGACCCGGGGGCTCACCATCCGCTGGCACGAGCCGGCCGCCTCGGCGGCCGAAGGGGTGGCCAGCCGGGGAGACCGCCGCATGGGGGCGGTCATCGAGCGGGTGTGGCGGGCCGGGGGCACCTTCCAGGAGTGGTCCGAACGGTTCGATCTCGGGCTGTGGGAGGAGGCGTTGGCGGCCGAGGGGCTGAGCCTGGCCGAGGTGGCCTACCGCGACCGGGACCAGCACGAGCCGCTGCCGTGGGATCACATCTCGGCCGGTCTGCACCGCGACTTTCTGTGGACCGACTGGCAGGACGCCCTGGCCGAGGCGGTGGTCGAGGACTGCCGCTGGACGCCGTGCTACGACTGCGGGGCCTGCACGGGATTCGGGCTCGAGCACGTGGTGGCCTCGCCGATCCCGCCGGCTGGGGGGAGCCAGGGGACGGGCCAGGACCTGGCCTCTGGTGGGCGGATCCCGGTGCGCCTGCTCAGTGGTGTGCGCTCGAGCGCGGGTGCCGCCGCAGGGACCGGCTGAGCGATGGAGCCGCGCCGGGTCCGCTTCCGGTTCTCCAAGACGGGGAAGGTCCGCTTCACCAGCCATCGGGACGTGGCCCGGATGTGGGAACGGGCACTGCGAAGGAGCCGCCTCCCGGTGGGCCTGTCGCAGGGGTTCTCGCCCCACCCCCTCTTGAGCTTCGGGCTGGCGCTGCCGACCGGCTGCGAGTCACTGGGCGAGTACCTCGATGCGCGCCTCGAGGAGACCCGGCCGGGTGAGCTCCCCTACGACGAGCTGCCCGGACTCCTCACCCCGTTGCTGCCCGACGGGGTGGTGGTGCAGGCCGCCTGCGCCGTCGCCATGGCCGAGGGGTCCTTGCAGCAGGAGGTAGCATCGTGCGACTGGGAGTTGGAGGTGCACGGAGTGGGTGGTCGGGAATTGCAGGAGCAGGTTGAGCGGGTGCTCGCTGCTTCAAGTCTCACCGTCCACCGGGAGCGGAAGGGTCGTCAGACCGAGGACGACATCCGCCCGGCCATTTTGAAGCTAGCCGTGACCCATGACCATGGGTCTGAGCGGGAGGAACACCCGATTGGTCGCCTTCGGGCCGAACTGGCCACGCACCCGCGTGGCGTGCGCCCGAGTGACCTGATTTCAGCGTTCGGCACCGATGTGGTGCTGGCGCGGGCTTGTAGAACGCATCAATGGATCGAGCGCGACGGCGCACGGTTCGAGCCGCTTTCGGTAAGTGGGCTCGGGACCGACCCCGTCGTGGTACACGCCGCAGGGCGTGCCTCATGAACGACGCAAGGAGGGCTCTCCCTCATGTCCGAGTCGGAGATCAGCCAGACCCACGAGGGTCCTGTAACCGAAGCCGGCGGCGATAGCCCGCCGGCCGAACCGTCACCACAGCCGCGACCCTCAGCACGACCACAGATCGGGGACACCAGGCCGGCACCGCCGGCGCCCGCCACGCGGGTGGTACCCGTCGTCGCCACCCTGCCCAAGGTGGCACCTGCGCCGCCCGTGGCGCCGGTGACCCGGCCGGGTGCGTTCGAGGACAGTGACGACGCCACGGAGGACGAGGTCGGCGACGACGACGAGGGCCGGGGCGAAGGGAAACGGACGAGAAGCCGCCGCCGCTCGGGGCGTGATCGCAAGAGCAAGCAGGTGGGGCGCTACCTGGTGTGCGTGCACGTGCAGCCGGGCATGACCCAGATCGCCATGCTCGAAGGGCGATCGCTGGTCGAGCACTACGTCTCCCGGGCGGCCGACGACACCAACCAGATCGACGGCAACGTCTACCGGGGCCGGGTCCAGAACGTGCTCCCTGGGATGGAGGCGGCCTTCGTCGACATCGGGATCCCCAAGAACGCCGTTCTCTACATGGGTGACGTCCGCTACGACCGGGACGACATCGAGGGCGGGGGATCCTCCACGTCGCACCCCCGGATTGAGGATGTCCTCAAGGCCGGGCAGACGATCCTGTGCCAGGTGACCAAGAACCCGATCGGGGCCAAGGGGGCCCGTCTGACCCAGGAGGTCTCCCTCCCGGGGCGCTTCGCCGTGCTGGTCCCGAACAGCAGCGCCTTCGGGATCTCCAAGCGGCTGGGGGACAACGAGCGCCGCCGCCTGCGCCGCATCATCGACGAGGTCAAGCCCCCCGGACACGGCATGATCGTGCGCACCGCGGCCGAGGGCGTCTCCGCCGACGAGCTGCAGCGGGACGTCGAGACGCTGCTCGAGCAGTGGAACGCCATTGAGGCCGAGGCCAAGAGGTCCGACGCCCCGGGGCTGCTCTACCGCGAGCCCGAACTGTCGGTGCGTATCCTGCGCGAAGAGCTCAATGCCGAGTACCGGGGGGTCGTCATTGACGACAGGGACCTCTTCGAGCAGGTCCGTGACTACGTCCGGGCCGTCAGCCCGGAGCTGTCGGACCGGGTCGAGTACTACGACCCGGTGGAAGAGGGGCTCCCGATCTTCGAGCGCTATCACGTGCACGAGCAGCTGCACAAGGCGCTGGATCGCAAGGTCTGGCTGCCCTCGGGCGGATCGCTGATCATCGAGCGCACCGAGGCCCTGACCGTGATCGACGTCAACACGGGGAAGAACGTCGGCAAGACCAACCTGGAGGAGACCGTCTACCGCAACAACCTGGAGGCGGCTGAAGAGGTGGCCCGTCAACTCCGCCTGCGGGACATCGGCGGCATCATCGTCATCGACTTCATCGACATGGAGATCCGCGAGAACCGGGACAAGGTGGCCGCCGCGCTGCGCAACGCCCTGGCCCGGGACAAGACCCGCACCCAGGTCTTCGACATTTCCGAGCTCGGCCTGGTCGAAATGACCCGCAAGCGGATATCGGAAGGCCTCTTGGAGACCCTCTCGACCGAGTGTGCCGTGTGCGCCGGCCGGGGCGTGACCTTGGACGACTCGGTTCTGCGGTAAGGTTTCCCCCTCATGTACGCAGTCATCAAGTCCGGTGGAAAGCAAGAGCGCGTGGCCGAGGGCCAGCGCGTCCGCGTCGAGCTGCTCGGCGAGCCCGTGGGTACGGAGGTCTCCCTGCAGCCGGTCCTGGTCGTCGACGGCGACACCGTGCTGGCCACCCCGGCCCAGTTGGCCGGTGCGTCGGTCACCGCCAAGGTGGTCGGCGAGGAGAAGGGCCCGAAGATCAACGCCATGACCTACAAGAACAAGTCGAACCAGCGTCGCCGGTGGGGTCACCGCCAGCACTACGCCACGCTGGAGATCACCGCCATCACAGCCGCCGGCTGACGGCGCACGGGCGAGGGAGCACACAATGTCAAAGACCAAAGGTGGCGGTTCTACCCGCAACGGACGCGACTCGGCGGCTCAGCGCCTGGGCGTCAAGGAGTTCGACGGCACCACGGTGACCGCCGGGTCGATCATCGTGCGCCAGCGCGGCACGAAGTTCTACCCCGGCCAGAACGTGGGCCGCGGCGGGGACGACACCCTCTTCGCCACGGCTGACGGCGTCGTCAAATTCGGCGCCCGCCGCGGGCGCAAGCACGTCGACATCGTCACCACAGCGACACCCTGACCACGGCGTAGGGCCTCCGGCCCCGCCCTCCCGCCGGCCTGTGCCCTCCTCGCCCCCTCTACGGGCGCGGGTGCTGGTGCAGCTCTATGTCGTTACCCCACGGGTCGGTGACGAAGGCCTGGAGCCGGTTCGGTCCACTGGGCGATGGATCCGTCACCTCCACCCCCTGGGCCCGCAGCGCGGCCACAACGACAGCGAGGTCGTCGTAGAGCAGAGCGAAGTGCTGGCCCAGCTTGGGCGGCGCCGGGAGCTCGATGAGATGCACCTGCTGGCCCCCGGCATTGAGCCAGGCGCCGGCGATGCCGAAGTCGGGCCGTTCGGGGTCGATCTCCAGCCCGAGGAGGTTGGTGTAGAAGTCGATCGCCGCCGGGACGTCGGGAACGTTGAGGGCGACATGATCGACTCCGATGGGTGTCACGGTCATGGGAGCGACACTACGACGTGCCGGATGATCTCGGCTACGACCGGTACCGCGGCGGCTCCGGCCGCCGCGATGTCGGCGGTGGCCGACGACGCCCCGGCGGCCTCGTTGGTCACCACGGCCAGCCCGAGGACCTCCGCGCCCGCATGGCGTGCCGCGATCGTCTCGAACGCCATGGACATGCCCACCACGTCGGCGCCGAGGGTGCGCAACATGCGGATCTCGGCCGGGGTCTCGAACTGGGGCCCGAGAACCTGGGCGTAGATACCGGTGGCCAGGGCGGGGACGCCCGGAGTGGCCAACGCCTGCGCCCGCAGCCCGGGTGCGTACGCCCCGACCATGTCGACGAATTCGGGCCCGCTCAAAGGGGAGCGACCGGTCAGGTTGAGGTGGTCGGCCACGGCCATCACCGATCCGGTGACCAGGTCCTCCCGGATCCCGCCCACGGCGGCGGTGAGGATCACCGTGGAGCAGCCGGCCGCGATCCCGGTTCGGAGAGGGTGGACGACCTCACTCAGGGCGATGCCCTCGTAGGCATGGCAGCGGCCGGCGAAGACCAGGACCATCTTGCCGCCGATCGGGACGGACCAGCCCTGGGCGTGATGGCCCGTCGCCGTGTAGCGGGGAAAGAACGGGAGGGTGGCCAAGGGGATGGACGGGCCCGCCGCGCCCAACTGCTCCGCCGCCGCGGCCAGGCCGGTGCCCAGGATCACCAGGACGTCATGGCGCTCCACCCCGGTGCGCCGCGCCAGCTCCCGCGCCGTGCGTGTCGCAGTGTCCGGGGCGTCGGCCATCGAACCAGGTTATGCGGGCTTGCCGCCACGTAGCATGAGGGGGGATGACCCCCTCTCCCCGCCATCCGCTAGCCCCCCTCGACGCGGAGGAGATCAGGGCCGCCCGACGAATTGTGTTCGAGAGCGGCCGGGTGGCGATCCGGGTGGAAGACGTCCGCTTCGCCTATGTGGGGCTGTGCGACCCGCCCAAGGCGTTGGTGCACGCCTACGACCGGGGCGAGGAGGCGGTCCTCGACCGCCGCCTGCGCCTGGTGCTCCTCCAGGGGCCCGAGGCCGAGGTGGTCGAGGCCACGGTCTCGGTCACCCGCGGCATGGTGGACAGCTGGGTCGAGGTGCCGGAGGCCCGGCCTGCCCTGCAGATGGAGGAGGCCATCGGCGTGCTGGCCGCCCTGTGGGACGATCCGGCGTGGAACGCCGCCCTGGACCGGCGGGGGATCGTCGACAAGTCCCTGGTCCAGATCGATCCGTGGCCGGCCGGGAACTTCGGGTTGGACCACGAGAAGAACCGGCGCATCACCCGCGCCCTGGCCTATCTGCGCGACTCGCCGGACGACAACGGGTACGCCCGCCCCCTGGAGGGTCTCATGGCCTTCGTCGACATGGGACGCGGCGTCGTGCTCGAGGTCGTCGACACCGGTGTGGTCCCGATCCCGCCGCAGGGGGGGAGCTACTACCCCGAGCACAACGGGCCGCTCCGCACCGACCTGCGGCCGCTCGTCATCAGCCAGCCCGAAGGTCCCAGTTTCGAGGTCGAGGGGAACCAGGTGCGCTGGCAGCGCTGGTCGATGCGGATCGCCATGGACCCCCTCGAGGGGTTGGTCCTCTACACCATCGGCTACGAGGACGGCGGCCGCGTGCGGCCGCTGGTGTTCCGCGCCTCGGTGAGCGAGATGGTCGTGCCCTACGGCGATCCCGGACCGATGCACTCGTGGAAGAGCGCCTTCGACGCCGGCGAATGGGGGCTCGGTCGGATGGCGAACTCGCTCACCCTCGGGTGCGACTGCCTCGGCGCCATCACCTACCTCGACGACGTCTACTCCGACGAGCGGGGCAAGCCCCGCACCCGTGCCAACGCCATCTGCGTCCACGAGGAGGACTACGGGATCCTCTGGAAGCACGTCGACCTGCCCTCGGGCCGCACCGAGGTGCGCCGCTCGCGCCGCCTCGTCATCAGCTCCATCGCCACGGTGGGCAACTACGAGTACGGCTTCTACTGGTACTTCTACCTGGACGGCTCCATGGCGTTCGAGGTGAAGCTCACCGGGATCATGTCGACCATGGCCGTCGCCGAGGGCGTGAGCCCGGCCCACGCCAACATGGTGGCCCCGGGTCTGGCGGCGCCGTTCCATCAGCACCTGTTCAACGTCCGGCTCAATGTGGAGATCGACGGCCCGCACAACGCCGTGGTCGAAGTGGACGTGCTGCCCTCGCCGCCGGGCGAGGAGAATCCGTGGGGCAACGCGTTCGCCCCCGTGACCACCGTGCTCGAGCGCGAGTTGGCGGCCCGACGCAACGTGGACCCGTCGCGGAGCCGCTCGTGGAAGATCGTCAACCGGGCCAGCCGCAACGCCGTCGGCCAACCGACCGCGTACAAGCTGCTCCCCGGGTCCACCCCGACGCTGCTGGCCGATCCCACCTCCAGCGTGGGACAGCGGGCCGCGTTCGCCTCGCACAACCTGTGGGTGACGCCGTTCGCCGAGGATGAGCGCCACGCCGCCGGTGACTACCCCAACCAGCACAGCGGCGGGGCCGGGCTGCCGGCATGGACCGCCCGGGACCGTTCGGTGGTGGACACCGATATTGTGGTGTGGCACTCGTTCGGGGTCACCCACATCCCCCGGCCCGAGGACTGGCCGGTCATGCCCGTCGAGTCCTCGGGTTTCAGCCTGGTCCCGTTCGGCTTCTTCGACCGGAATCCTGCACTCGACGTACCGCCCCCCGCGGCGGGAGAGGTCCACTGCCATGCCGAATGAACAGGAGCACTCACCCCAGGAGTTCCATCCGCCGGTCGAGGAGTACCTGGAGACGATGCTCTCCCTGGCCGAGGAGGGCGTCCCGGTCATTCAGGCGCGCATCGCGGAGCGCCTGGGCCGGTCGGCCCCGTCGGTCTCCGAAATGCTCGAACGCCTCATCGACGACGGCTACGTCTCGCGCCACGGCAGGCGTCTGGACCTGACCGAGAGCGGGCGCGCGCTGGCCGAGAAGGTGGTGCGCAAGCACCGCCTGGCCGAGCGGCTGCTGGTCGACGTCATCGGGTTGGAGTGGCACAAGGTGCACCGGGAGGCGGGCCGCTGGGAGCACGTGATCTCCGACGACGTCGAGGCCCGCCTGGTGGAGCTGCTCGGTGATCCGGCCACCTGCCCGCACGGAAACCCCATCCCGGGCTCCGGGTCGGTGGGGGCGCCCGTGAGCACCCGCCCCTTGGCCGAGGTCGGCTCGGGTGAGCGGGTGCGCCTGGTGCGGATCAGCGAGGAGGTGGAGCTCAACCTGGGCTCGCTGACCCTGCTGGGCGAGGGGGGGTTCATCCCAGGGGTCGTCGCCGTGGTCGGCGGGCGCGACGGGGAGGACAACCTCGAGGTGCAGGTCGAGGGAGGGGACGAGACCCTCCATCTGTCCCCGGAACTGACCGACCGTCTCTTCGTCGGCACGGCGTGACCACCCGGCTGGTCGCCGACGCCGTCTTCACGGTCGACGACGACGAGCACGTGTGGCGCCCGGGTGCGGTGGAGTTCGCCGACGACCTGATCACCTGGGTGGGCGATCCGCGCCGGACCCCGGCCGGTCCCGACACCGAGGTCAAAGACCTCGGCGGCCTTCTCATGCCGGGCCTCGTGAACTGCCACGGCCATTCGCCCATGACCCTGGTGCGCAGTGCCGGCGACGGGTTGCCCCTCGACCGCTGGCTCTCGGAGTCGGTCTGGCCCCGGGAGGCCCTCCACGACGACGATGACGTCTTCTGGGGGATGACGCTCGGCGCCCACGAGCTCCTCTGCAACGGGGTGACGACCACCTGCGAGCAGTACCTGCACCCCGGGGCGGTCGCCGCCGCCGCCCTCGCCTCGGGCATCCGTTGCGTCCTCACGCCCGGGGTGTTCGACGCCACCGGGATCGACCCGAACGGGACCTGGGAGGCCCACCTGGCCGAGGCGTGCCGCATCTTCGACGAGATGGACGGGCGCGACGGGCGGCTGTACGTCGGTTTCGGCCCGCACGCCGCCTACAGCCTGCCTCCGGCCGGCCTTTCGGCCGTGGCGCACGAGGCGCAACGCCGTGGAGCCATGGTGCAGATCCACCTCTCGGAGACCGAAGCCGAGTGCCGGGTGGTGGAGGAGCGCTACGGCATGAGCGCACCTTCGCTGTTGGCCTCGTTGGGGGTGCTCGACGGCCCGGTGCTGGCGGCCCACGCCGTCTGGCTGGACGACGCCGACATGTCCCTGCTGGCCGAGCACGACGTGGCCGTGGCGCACTGCCCCGGCAGCAACGGGAAGTTGGGCTCCGGAGTGGCCCGGCTGACCGAGATGCTGGCCCGGGGGATCCGCGTGGGCCTGGGCACCGATGGGCCGGCGTCGAACGACGATCTGCACCCGTGGGACGAGATGCGCCTGGCTGCCATCATGGCCCGGGCCACGGCGGCGGATCCGGGGGCCCTCACCTCGGCCGCCGCCCTCCGGCTGGCCACCCGGGGCGGTGGGGAGGCCCTGGGTCTCCCGGTCGGCGCCCTGGAGGTGGGCCGCCCGGCCGACATCATCCGGCTGCGCACCGATGACGCCCGATTCGTGCCTGCGCTCAACGACGCCGAGCTCCTCGGGCACCTGGTGTGGGCCGGGGCCGGCTATCTGGTGACCGACGTGTGGGTGGCCGGCGGGGCCATGGTGACCGGCGGCCGCACCGTGCGGATCGACGGCGAGCGGGCACGTGACGAGGTGGGGAAGCGGGCCCACCGCCTTTTTGCCCTTTAAGCTGGACCGAAATGGCAGGTTTCGTCGATCAGGCTCAACTCCACGCGCGTGCCGGCGACGGGGGCGCAGGAGCGGTGTCGTGGCGGCGGGAAGCCCACGTCGACCGGGGGGGTCCCGACGGCGGGGACGGCGGGCACGGCGGGGACGTCTGGCTCGTGGCCTCGGTGAACCAATCCTCCCTGCTGGGGTTCCGCGACCACCCCTTCCGGCGCGCCACCGACGGCGGGCACGGCTCGGGGCAGAAGAAGCACGGCGCCCGGGGCAAGGACATCGTCGTCCCGGTCCCCGTGGGGACCGTGGTGCGCGACGCCGACGGCGCCGTCCAGTGCGACCTCGCCGGGGACGGCGACCGCTTCCTGATCGCCGAGGGCGGGCAGGGTGGCCGGGGCAACGCCCGGTTCCTCTCCAACCGGCGCCGCGCCCCTGCCTTCGCGGAGCAGGGGGAGAAGGGCCAGGAGCGCTGGCTGGACATGGAGCTCAAGCTGATGGCGGACGTGGCGCTGGTCGGGTTCCCCAACGCCGGCAAGTCCACCCTCATCTCCACGGTCTCGGCCGCCAAACCCAAGATCGCCGACTACCCGTTCACCACGCTGGTGCCCCACCTCGGCGTGGTCCGTGTCGGTGGCGTACGGGACGGCACCGAGTTCGTGATGGCCGACATCCCCGGGCTGGTCGAGGGTGCCGCGGCGGGCAAGGGGCTCGGGGATCGCTTCCTGCGCCACATCGAGCGGGCCCGGGTGCTGGTGGTGCTGATCGACCTCGACCCGCGGGCCGTGCACACGCCGGCCGAGCAGCTGCGCATCCTCCTCGGCGAGCTCGGCGACTACCAGGCCGAGCTCCTCGAGCGCCCCCGTCTCGTCGTGGGGAGCAAGCAGGACCTGTCGCCCGAGGCCGGGGCGCCCGGCGGCGCCGCCGGCGCGGACACGCCCACGGCTGCCGGCGCCATCGAGTTCGACCTGGTCCTCTCCGCCGCGACCGGGGCCGGGGTGCAGGCCCTGGTGGACCGGCTGGCCGTCCTGGTCCAAGAGGTCCGTGCCGCGGCCGCCGTCGAGGCCACGGGGGCCGTCGTGATCCACCGGCCCGTACCCGAGGGGGTCGATGTGCAGCGGGTCAGCCCGGGCGCCTGGCGCGTGGTCGGCCGGGTGGCCGAGCGGGCGGTGGCCTTCTCGGACCTGAACGACGTCGGCGCACTCGACGAGGCCGTGAAGCGTCTGCGGCGCCTCGGGGTCGATCGCGCCCTGGCGCGGGCCGGGGTGCGTGACGGCGACGAGGTCACGGTGGGCAGCATGACCTTCACCTGGGGCGAGCAGTGAGGGGCGAGCAGTGAGGGGCGAGCAGTGAGCACGGCCCCCGTCGACACGGCCCAGGCACGCACGGTCGTGGTGAAAGTGGGCTCATCCTCGGTCATCCCCGCCACCGTGGACCGGCTGTGCAGCGATATTGCCCTCGCCCGTGCCGCCGGCCACACCGTCGTGGTGGTCACGTCGGGCGCCATCGCGGCCGGCTGGGCTGCCCTCGGGCGGGGCGAGAAGCGACCGGCGGACCCTGCCGTGCTCCAGGCCGTCTCCGCCGTCGGCCAGCACCGGCTCATGCGCATGTGGCAGGACGGGCTGGACCCGCACGGGATCCTCGCCGGCCAGGTCCTGCTGGCGCCGCTGGACTTCGTCCACCGCACCCAGTACCTGCATGCCCGCGGCACGCTGGCCCATCTCGTCGAGCTCGGGGTGGTCCCGGTGGTCAACGAGAACGACGCCGTGGCCGACGAGGAGATCCGCTTCGGCGACAACGACCGTCTGGCCGCGCTGGTGGCGCATCTGGTGCGGGCCCACCTCCTCCTGCTCCTCACCGATGCGCCCGGCCTGCTCACCGCCGATCCCCGCCAGTTCGCCGAGGCCTCGCTCGTCGAGGAGGTGCTGGAGATCGACCACAACCTCGAGAGGATGGCGGGCGGGGCCGGCAGCGAGGTCGGCAGTGGCGGCATGTCCTCGAAGGTGGCCGCGGCCAAAATCGCCACCTGGTCGGGGGTGGAGACCATCATCGCCGACGCCGCCCGGCCCGGGGTCGTCTCGGCTGCCGTGGCCGGCGAGGCCGGCGTGGGCACCGTGTTCAGGGCCCGGCCCCACCGCCTCTCGGCCCGCAAGCTGTGGATCGCCTTCGCACTGGGCGCGACGGGCCGTCTCGTCGTCGACGAGGGGGCGCACAAGGCCCTCGCCGTTGGCGGGCGGTCCTTGCTCGCGGCCGGCGTGGTGGATGTGGAGGGCGATTTCGGGCTCGACGACGCCGTGGAGATCGTCGGACCCGACGGCAGGGTCTTCGCCAAGGGCCTGGTCCGCCTGCCGGCGGCGCGTGCGGCGGAATGGATGGGCCGCCGCACCGACCAGCTGCCCGAGGACATGTCCCACCTGGTCGTGCATCGGGACGACCTGGTGCTTGTACGCTGATCCGGTGACTACGCCGGACCTCACCGAGTTGGCGCGCCGCGTCCGCGCCGCCTCGCGGTCGGTGGCGCGCGCCCCGGGACCGGTGCGCGACGACGCCCTGCGCATGGCGGCCGACCTGCTCGAGCAGGAGTCGGCGTCGGTGCTCGAGGCCAACCGGGGTGACCTCGCCCGCGCCGAGTCCGGCGGCATGGCGGCGTCCGCCCAGGATCGCCTGCGATTGAGCGAAGAGCGGGTCCGTGCGATGGCGGCCGGCCTCCGGGGGGTGGCCACCCTGGCCGACCCGGTGGGTGAGGTCGTCGACGGGTGGGTACGGCCGAACGGCCTGCGGGTCTCGCGGCAGCGGGTGCCGTTGGGCGTGGTCGGCGTGATCTACGAGAACCGCCCCAACGTGACGAGCGATGCCGCCGGGTTGTGCCTCAAGGCGGGGAACGCGGCCTTCCTGCGGGGATCGGCCTCGGCGCTGGCCTCGAACCAGGCCATCGTGGGGATCCTGCGACGTGCCGTCGAGAAAGCCGGTCTGCCCGCCGACTCGGTGGCCCTGGTGGAGGACACCTCGCACGAGACCGCGGTCGCCTTCATGCGCCTGCGCGGGCTGATCGACTGCCTGATCCCCCGGGGCGGCCCGGCCCTCATCGCCTCGCTCCTGGAGAACGCCACCGTCCCGTACGTGCTCGACGGGGACGGCAACTGCCACGTCTACATCGATGAGGCAGCCGATCTCGCCATGGCGCTGGACCTCGTGGTGAACGCCAAGACACACCGGTTCGGCGTGTGCAACGCGGCGGAGACCGTTTTGGTCCACGCCGCGGTGGCCGCGACGTTCCTGCCTCCCATGTCGTCGGCCCTGGTGGCCGCCGGCGTGGAGTTGCGCGGCGACGAGCGGGTGCGTGCCGTGGTGCCCGGAGCCGGCGTGGCCAGCGAGAGCGATTTCGCCACGGAGTTCCTGGGCCCGACCGTGGCGGTGGGCGTCGTCGACGACCTGGACGGGGCGATCGAGCACATCGCCCGCTTCGGCTCGGGACATTCCGAGGCGATCGTGACCACCGATGTGCGGGCGGCGGACCGGTTCGTGGCCGAGGTCGACGCGGCCGCCGTGCTCGTCAACGCGTCCACCCGCTTCATCGATGGTGAGGAGCTCGGCCTCGGGGCCGAGGTTGGAATTTCGACACAGAAGCTGCATGCACGAGGACCGATGGGAGTACGGGAGTTGACCAGCGTGAAATGGGTTGTGCGGGGCGACGGGCAGGTGCGCCAGTGAGCGCGGGCGCAGGGGCCGCCAAGGGCGAGGCCCGGACGGCCACCGAGGACGAGGCCCGGACGGCGGCCGAGCTCGGCCTCCCCCAAGGCGAACCACCACGGTTCGCCTCCCTCGATGGCGTGCGCCGCGGGTTGGCCGATGTCGGCTATCTGGCCGACGAGTCCATCAGCGGGGTGGTGTACCTCGCCGACCGCCTGTCCAAACCGGTCCTGGTGGAAGGTCCGGCCGGTACGGGCAAGACGCAGCTGGCCAAGTCGGTGGCCGAGCTGGCCGGCGCCCGGCTCATCCGCCTCCAGTGCTACGAGGGGTTGGACGAGTCCAAGGCCCTCTACGAATGGAACTACCGCAAACAGCTCCTGCGTATCCAGGCCGGGGGACCCGGCGAGACCGAGAGCGGCGGTGCCGGCGGTGCCGGCGGGGCCGGCGGGGAGGGGCGCCGTGGCCCGTCGTGGAAGGAGCTGGAGGAGGACATCTTCTCCGAGGAGTTCCTCCTGGCCCGCCCCCTGCTCGAGGCCATCCGCTCCACCGAGCCGGTGGTGCTCCTGATCGACGAGGTGGACCGGGTCGAGCTGGAGACCGAGGCGCTGCTGCTCGAGATCCTGAGCGAGTACCAGGTCTCCATTCCCGAGCTGGGGACCGTGCGGGCGACCCGCCTCCCCATGGTGTTCTTGACCTCGAACAACACCCGGGAGCTCTCCGAAGCCCTCAAGCGCCGGTGCCTGTACCTGCACATCGACTACCCCGATCTCCAACGTGAGCGTGAGATCGTGCGGTCGCGGGTGCCCGGCATCACCGAGGAGCTGGCCGATCAGGTTGCCCGCATCGTGCGTTCGCTCCGCACCCTCGAGCTGCGCAAGCCCCCGTCGGTTTCCGAGACCCTCGACTGGGCGCGCACCCTGGTCATCCTCGGCATCGACACCATCGACGCCGCGGGCGCCCGTGACACCTTGCACATCCTGTTGAAGTACCAGACCGACATCGAGCGGGCCGCCAAGGAACTGCTCTCGGCCGGCTGATGCTGGACGCGAACTGATGCTGGACCTTTTGTCGGGATTCGTCACCGAGCTCCGGCGGGCCGGTCTCCCGGTCTCTTTGACCGAGCACCTCGATGCGGCGGAGGCCGTCCACCACATCCCGCTGGAGGACCGCGAGGCGCTCAAGTACGCGCTGGCCGCCACCCTGGTCAAGTCCTCCTCGCACTGGCGTGCCTTCGAGACGGCGTTCGAGGTCTTCTTCGCCGTGCGCAGCGGCGGCCACGGTAGGGCCGGGGAGCTCGACGCCGACGGGAACGAGATCGGCGAGGACGCAGATGGCGCCGGCGCCGGCGAGGGTGGCACGCGCGGCCGGGGTCGGTCGCCGCACGGCGCGGGCGGCGGGGAGGGGATGACGCCCGAGGAGCTGGCCGAGATGCTCTTCAAGTCCCTGATGTCGGCCGACAACGCCCTCATGAACGCGGTGGCCCGGGGGGCGGTCGACCGCTACGCCGGCATGGAGCCGGGACGACCGGTCGGGGGCACGTACTACCTCTACCGGACGCTCCGGAACCTGGACCTCGATGGCGTGCTGGAGAAACTGATGGGGCAGGCCCGGGCGGAGGCGGTGGGGGAGCTGACCGACTTGGAGGAGCGGTTGGCCGGTGACGAGTACAAGGCCCGTATCGAGAAGTTCCGCCGGGCCGTGGAGTCCGAGATCCGCCGCCGGCTGGTCGAGGACAGGGGTGCCGAGGCACTGGCCCGCTCGGTGCGCAAGCCGTTGCCCGAGGACATCGATGTGATGCACGCCAGCAGGGACGAGCTGGCCGTCCTGCACCGTGTCCTGCAGCCCCTCTCGCGCAAGCTGGCCGTGCGCCTGGCCCGCAAGCGCCGTCACGGCCGGAAGGGCCCCCTCGATTTCAGGGCCACCATGCGCCGATCGCTCTCGACGGGCGGGGTCCCGATCGAGCCGCGTTTCCGCCACCCGCGCCCGGCCAAGCCCGAGATCTTCGTGATCGCCGACATCTCCGGCTCGGTGGCCTCGTTCGCCCGCTTCACGCTGCACCTGGTCTACGCCATCAGCTCGCAGTTCTCGAAGGTGCGCAGCTTCGTCTTCATCGACGGGATCGACGAGGTGACCCGATTCTTCGAGGGCGTGGTGGACCCCGCGGAGGCGGTGGCCCGCATCAACTCGGAGGCCGACGTCATCTGGGTCGATGGCCACTCCGACTACGGGCATGCCCTGACCGAGTTCCATCGACGGTGGGGCGACCAGGTCACCTCGCGCTCCAGCGTCCTGTTGCTCGGGGATGCCCGCAACAACTACCACGCCTCGCAGTCGTGGGTGATCGAGGACATCCAGCGCAAGGCCCGCCACGTGTACTGGCTCAACCCCGAGCCGCGCGACTACTGGGGATCGGGCGACTCCATTGTGGGGGAGTACGCCGCGCACTGCGACGAGGTGGTCGAATGCCGGACGCTGCGCCAGCTGGAGCACTTCGTCGGCAACCTGGCATGACGGGGCCACCGGTCGGCCGGCTGGCCGACGTGCCCTCGGGCGGCCCGCCGGCCGCCGGTCCCGCTCCCGCGGCCAGGGACCACGGGTCTTTGGCGGGCGCCGGGGGAGAGGGTGACGCGGGCGAGGGTGACGCGGTGGCGCTGGGCGAGTCGTTCGGCGTGCCGGCCGGGGTCCGGCGCGTGGTCGCCCCGACGGCCGGCGCCACCCGGATCGTGCTCGTCCGCCACGGAGAGGCCATCTGCAACGTCAACGGCATCGTCGGCGGCGTCCGCGGCTGCACGGGCCTCACCGAGTTGGGCCGCCGCCAGATCTCGGCGCTCGCGGCGCGTCTCGAGGTGACCGGCGAGCTGGGGGGGGCGACCGCGCTCTACGCCTCGGTCCTGCCCCGGGCGGTCGAGACGGCCGCGCTCCTCCGGGCCGTGGTGGGGGAAGGAGCGCTCGAGGTCGCGCAGGAGTGCGCACTGTGCGAGCTGTACCCGGGCGAGTCCGACGGACTCAGCTGGCAGGAGGTGGTCGAGCGCTTCGGGGTGCCCGAGTGGGACACCGACCCCGACACCGTGATCGCGCCGGGGGGTGAGAGCTGGTCCGGCTTCGTCGCCCGCGCCTCGGCCGCCGTGGGGGCACTGGCGGCCCGGCACCCGGGCGAGTTGGTGGTGGCCGCGGTCCACGCCGGGGTCATCGAATCGACAATGATCTCTTTTTTGGAGATCCCATCGGCACTGTCCCGCCGGGGCTGGACCCGCATTGTGCATGCGTCCTTGACCGAATGGGAGTGGATCCCGACCGAGTCGCGCTGGGTGCTCGTCCGCTTCAACGATGCCTGTGGTGTGCCGACGGCCTGACGGCCTGACGGCCTGCCCCGGCGGCGGTCGGCCTCACGGCGCTTAACAGGCGTAGTCGCCGTCGGCCCCGTTGATGTCGTCGCTGTACTGGACGAACTCGACAGGCCCCGTCGGCAGTTGCTCCTTGGCCTCCCAGCCGGAGACGGCGGCGCAGGTCGAGGGACCGCTCGGCGGGGTGAGCCAGTCGGCCATCCAGTAGGGGACGGACGGCTGGTAGTCGCCGACGATGCCGTTCCAGGCCCCCGGGCTGGCATAGATCCCGACGTCGGCCACGCCCTCGCTATTGTGCAGCGCATCGATGGCGCCCAGGACGGTCTGCGCGTTGTCGGCGGTCGACGACGTCCAGTTCTGGCCCGCTCCCTCGACGTCGAGCCACCAGCCGACCGAGGTGTTCACACCGGCCGCCTGCGCATCCTCGAACGCTTGGATCCCGGCGTTGTACCCGACGGTGAAGCAGGTGGACGTACTCGAACACAGCCCGCTGTTGGTGAGGAACGTGTAGAGGTTGAGCGCGGCGCCGGCCCAGGCCGCCTCAACCGCCATGCATGGATTCGCCGCGCCGGATGACTCGCCGTCGACCTCTACGACGCCGATGTCGTGCACTCCGGTAGGTAGCCCGCTGGTGCACGCCGGCGAGTTCATGTTGAATTTGGAGACGTCGTAGCCGTACGAGCCCGAAACGAAGTTCGCCCCGACGAAGGTGCCTGTCCCGGTGGCCTCGGCCATGCCCACTATGGGCGCGCCGCGCCCTGGGGGGGCGGAGCCGTAGTAGGCGGCGGAGCCGAAGGCCGAGACCTCGCCCGTGGAGTCGCTGAACCAGTAGCCGTTGTCGCCCGGGGTCGTGGCGGCGGCGGTGATCGGGTTCTTGAGAGGGATCCCGCCCAGCGAACCGTAGAAGGGAGCCGTCCCGAATGTGAACGTACCCCCGTCGGAGGCCACCAGGACATAGCCGGCGCCGCTCGGTCCGGCCATCATCCCGATGATCGGCTTGTTGAGGACTATCCCCCCGGTGGAGCCGTAGAAGTTGGCGTCCCCGAAGGTGAAGATGCCGCCGTCGGAGGCCACCAGCCAGTAGCCCTTGCCGTCGGGCGTTGGCGCCATGCCGACAATGGGCTTGTTGAGGGTCATCCCCCCGGTTGAGCCGTAGAAGTTGGCGTCCCCGAAGCTGAAGATGCCGCCGTCGGAGGCCACCAGCCAGTACCCCAGCCGATCAGAGGTGGCCGCCATGCCGACTATGGGTTTGACCAGGGGGAGAGCGCCGGCGGAGCCGAAGAAGGGAGCACCGCCGAAGGTATAGACCCCTCCGGTGGCGGAGGCCAGCCAGTAGCCGGGCACCGATGACGAGGTTGCGGCCGGTGTCGCAGTCGCGTCCGCGGTCGCCGGAGGTGAGGAGGTCGGCGTGGTCGTGGACGGCGTCGGCGTGGTCGCGGTCGCGGTCGGCGTGGTCGCTCCGGCGACTCCCGCCAGTGCGGCTGGGGTGGCCACGAAGCAGGTGGCGACGACGATCAGGGCGGCACGCTGGAGCGTGTGCAGAACCCTCACACGCGAAGGAACTCTGCCACCCGGAAGGCGAGGTCGAGAGATTGGCGTGCGTTGAGTCGGGGGTCGCAGGTCGTCGTGTACCGCGCCCCGAGGTCACCCTCGAAAATCTCCTCCGCCCCACCCAGGCATTCCGTGACGTCGTCGCCGGTGAGCTCGACGTGAACTCCACCCGGCCAGGTGCCGGCGTCGCGGTGGAGCTGGAAGAACGTGCGTAGCTCCGAGAGGATGTCGTTGAAGCGACGGGTCTTGCGGCCACCGGCGCTGGTGAAGGTGTTGCCGTGCATCGGGTCGCAGGCCCACACCACGGGGTGCCCGGATCCGTCGACGGCGCGGATGAGCGGCGGCAGGTGCTCGTCGATCTTGTCGGCCCCGAACCTCGTGATGAGGGTGAGGCGTCCGGGCGTGCGCGCCGGGTTGAGGCGCTCGCACAGCTCCACCGCCTCGTCGGGTGAGGTCGTCGGGCCGATTTTGACGCCCAGCGGGTTGCCTACCCCGGAGAGGAATTCGACGTGTGCACCGTCCAGCTGACGGGTGCGGTCACCGACCCAGAGGAGGTGGGCCGAGCAGTCGAACCAGTCGCCGCTCAGCGAGTCCATCCGGGTCAGGCACTCCTCGTAGGGGAGGATCAACGCCTCGTGGCTGGTCCAGAAGTCGACCTGGTGGAGTCCCACCTCGGCACCGAGGTCGATTCCGCACGCGGCCATGAAGCGCAGCGCCCGGTCGATCTCCGCCGCGATGCTCTCGTAGCGCAATCCTTCGGTCGAGGAGGCGACGAACTGCTGGTTCCAGAGGTGGACCTGGGACAGGTCGGCGAAGCCGCCCTTGGTGAAGGCGCGCAACAGGTTGAGCGTGGAAGCCGACTGCTGGTATGCCGCCACCAGTCGGGCCGGGTCCGGGCGCCTGGCCTCTTCGTCGAAGGCCTCGTCGTTCACCATGTGGCCGCGGAACGAGGGGAGATCGACGTCTCCGATGCGCTCGGTCGGAGCCGAACGCGGCTTGGCGAACTGACCGGCAATGCGACCGACCTTGACCACCGGCACTCCGGCGGCGTACGTCAGCGCCACCGCCATCTGCAGAATGATTTTCAACTTGTCACGGATGGAGTCCGCGGAGAAGTCAGCGAAGGACTCGGCGCAGTCGCCGGCCTGCAGCAGGAAGGCCCGGCCGTTTGCCACCTCGGCCAACTGGGAAGTCAAGCGCCGGGCCTCACCGGCGAACACCAGCGGGGGGAGGGCGGACAGCTGCACCTCGGCCTTCTTGAGCGCCTCGGCGTCGGGCCACTCGGGCTGCTGCGCCGCCGCGAACTTCCGCCACGACGCCGCGCTCCATGGTGAGGTACTCGGGGGGCTCGCCATGACACCAGGTTAGTGCCCTAGCATTGCCGTCTATGGCGACCTCCGGATGCACGCCGCCCGCCGGCAGTGTGGCATCCCCCGCTGCAAGAGGGGGATGGACACGATCGGTGCCCCGGGGGGAACGGGGCGCGGCTGCGTCCTCGATCACCCAACTTGCCCACGCCTAGGCCGGCCGATCCGGACGGGCCGGGCGAGCCGGGCGAGCGGGACGGGCCGCCGCCCGAGCGGATCGGTCTGTTCGGGGGCACGTTCGACCCGCCGCACCTCGGTCACGTGGCCGCACTGCGCGCCGTCTCGGCGGCCCTGTCTCTCGACCGTCTCCTGCTGGTCGTGGCCAACGACCCCTGGCAGAAGTCGTCGAGCCGGGCAGTGACGCCCGCGGAGGACCGGTTCGCCATGGCCCAGGCCCTGGCGGAGGGGATCCCCGGGGTCGAGGCCAGCCGCATGGAGATCGATCGGGGCGGACCCAGCTACACGGTGACGACGGTCGAGGCACTGCGGGCGGAGGCCGTCGCGTCAGGGCGGCCAGCCCCGCAGATCTATCTGGTTATCGGGGCTGATCTGCTGGCTGACCTGGGCACATGGGAACGGGCTGACGACCTGCGGGAGATGGTCACCCTGGCCGTCGTCTCGCGTCCGCCCACCACCGCCGGGACGGGCCGTCCCCCCACGGCTCCACCCGGCTGGCGGCTCGAGCGGGTCGACGGTCCGCTGGTCGACGTGTCCAGCTCGTCGGTCCGGGACGTGCTCGAACGCGGTGGTCCGGTCGACGAATTGGTGCCCGCCGCGGTGATGCATTGCATTCGCCGCCGCGATCTGTACGCTGTCCACAGATGAGCGCCCTGCCGGCCGAGACCACGGAGCTGTCCCCGCGACCCCACGCGGTGCGCCCGTCGGCCGGCTTGCAGTTGCGGGCCGAACGGAGGGCCGAGCAGGCGCGGGCGCGCCGGGAGCGGATTCGCTGGTCGGTCGTCGGAGTGGCCATCCTCGGCTGTTCATTCGCCCTCACCGTGGGAGTTCTGGACGTGCTCCATTGAGCCCAGGGCTCGGAGTCCACGTTCAGCTCCCTGCGGCTGCGGCCACGGCGGCCGAGGCGGCCGATGCCAAGCTCGGTCAGGACACGGTGGTCCTGGCCATGACGGAGCTCTTCGGTGTCGTCGACGCATTCGTCATCACCAGTGCACCGAACAGCCGGCACGTCCGCACGTTGGTCGAAGAGATCGAGCGTCAGGTCAAGGAAGCCCACCAGCTCGCGCCCGTCCGCGTGGAGGGGTTGGCGGACGCCACCTGGGTCCTGATGGACTACGGCGACTTCATCGTGCACGTCTTCCTCCAGGAGACGCGTGAGTACTACGACCTCGAGCATCTCTGGTCCGGTGCCCCGCGCGTGGAGTGGAGGAGCGCGGTCAAGCACGTCGGCTAATTCGTCGTGCCGCTCGGGATGACCTGCGAGAGGTAGACCGGGCCCGAGACCTGCGCCCCGCTCGATACGGGGACGCTCGTCGGTGCGCCGTCGATCTCGAAGAGCACGCCGGTGCCCAGCTTGCCCTGCGCCGCCACGACGGTGGCAACGACCTGGTACACCGCCAGCTCGGCGTCCGAGCCGGTTATCTGACCGAACGCATCGTTGAAGTTGACGGTGACCACCGACCCTTGGGGTGGTGTGGCGGGGAGCACGGCGACGTCGCTCGGGATGGCCGTATAGACGCCGTCGTTCTCGTCGGCCTGGGTTGGTCCGGCCAGCAGGGCGGTGATGATCGAATTCAGCGGCGCCGGGACCTGGACGAACCGATGTACTGGCGCCAGCGTGTTGTCGGCGTTGAGGAGGTAGATCGTCACCTGCACCTCAGATTTGGTGTTGGGCTGGGTGGTGGTGGTGCCCGAGCCGCCAGGGCTGGCGAGAGCCAGGGGGACGCGGCTGGGCGAAATGGTGCTGGGCTGCTCTTGGGTGGGGATCCCGCAGGCGGCCAGGGCGAGTCCGCCCACGAGCACGGCGCACAGTGCGCCCCGGCGCCTCACCATGTCGAGGAGTCGTTCTCGTCGAGGACGGGCAGTGCGATGACGAAGCGGGCCCCCCCGGTGGCAGACGACTCGGCCCAGGCCTCGCCGTGCATGAGGCGCATGTGCTCGGCCACCAGAGCCAGTCCGAGGCCGGTACCCGTACCGGTGCCGCGCCGCCCCGACGCCGAGCCCCGGTAGAAGCGCTCGAAGACCTTGGTCCGTTCGCTCGGATCGATGCCTGGGCCCTCGTCCTCTACCGCGATCTGGATGGAGCGCTGTCCGGGGGCCCCGTTCTCCCTGCCCTCGACCGAGATGGAGACGGCCCCCCCGCCGTAGTTCTCCGCGTTCTCCAAAAGGTTGGTCATGACCCGCTCGAATCGCCGCTTGTCCACGCCGACGTGCGCTGTCTCCACGTCGGGCGTGATGTGCACCTGCGGGGCCGTAGCCCCCTCGCCGAGGGTGCGCACACCGGCCTCGACGGCCCGGCGCACCAGCTCGCCGACGTTGACCTCGTCGAGGAAGACGTCCGTGGAACCGGCATCAGCCCGTGATATCTCCAGCAGCTCGCCGACCATGCGCTGGAACCGGCGCAGGTCCTCGCCCAGGAGCTGCAGGGCCCGCTGGGCCCGCGGCGGCAGCTCGGCCAGGTCCCGCTCGAGGACCTCGAGCGACGCCGCCAAGGTAGTGAGGGGGGAGCGCAACTCGTGGCTGACGTCGGAGTTGAAGCGCGCCTCTCGCTCGATCCGGGACTGGATCTGGTCCACCATGGCGTTGAACGAGGTGGTCAGGCCCTCGAGGTCGGGGTCGGTGGTCTCCGAGGGCAGTCGGGTGTCGAGTTGGCCGCCTGCAATGGCCACTGCGGCGCGGGAGACCGCGGTCAGCGGGCGGAGCAGACGGCGGCTGGCGAAACGGCCGAGGGCGGCGCCGAGCACGGTGGTCACGACACCGGCCACGACCAGCGTCCCCTCGAGCACGCCCAAGGTGTGGCCCAGGTCGGAGAGGGAGAAGACCTCGAAGTAGGCGGCGTGGATGGACGGGATCGGCACGCCCACCGCGATCTGGGGCTGGCCGTGCGACCCCGTGACGTAGGTCTGCATGGCCACGGTCCCTCCGACGACCTCGGCCCGGAGACGGGCGGGAATGGAGGACTTACTGGTGGAGATCGAGGAGGAATAGGCGACGCCCTGGTGGATCAGGATGGAGTTCGAGTCCGACCCGGCATCGAGTGAGGCCAGCAACGCCGCGTACCCTGTCTTCGGGGTCTGCCCGTACTCGATTTTGCTGAGCAGGGTCAGGGCGTTGGCGAAGGTCTGCGTCTGGGCCGCCGACTCGCGCTCGGCCAGCAGGAAGTGGCGGGTCGTGAAGTACGACAGTCCTCCCATGCTGAAGGAGAGGAGAAGCGCCCCCAGGCCGAATATGGCCGTGATGCGGGCACCGATGCCCACCTAGGGCACCAGCTTGTAGCCCATGCCCCTCACGGTGAGAATGTGCTGAGGCAGCGCCGGGTCGGCCTCGACCTTGGTCCGCAAGCGCCGTATGTGCACGTCGACCAGACGCCCGTCCCCGAAGTAGTCGTACCCCCAGACCCGGTCGAGCAGCTGTTCGCGGCTCAGCACCTTGTTCGGGCTGGCGGCCAATTCGCACAGCAGGCGGAACTCGGTCCGGGTGCAGTGCACCTCCGTCCCGTCGGCATGGCGCAGCACGCCCTGGTCGGGAAGGAGCTGCAGGTCCCCGAATGACAGCGCACCGGGGTCCTCCTCGGTCGGGCGGGCCCGCCGCAGCAGGGCGCGTATGCGGGCCGCCAGCTCCTTGGCCACGAAGGGCTTGGTCACGTAGTCGTCGGCCCCCGCTTCGAGCCCGGCCACGACGTCGTGGGTGTCGGCGCGCGCGGTCACGATGATGATGGGCACGGCGCTCTGCCGCCGTAGGGCCCGGCAGCACTCGAAGCCGTCCATCCCGGGCAACATGAGGTCGATCAGGGCCACGTCGGTGGGAGACTCGGCGAAGAGCTCGAGTGCCTCCTCGCCGCTGGCGACATCCATGACGTCGTAGCCCTCACCCTCGAGAGCGAGGCGCATGGACGAACGGATTCGTTCGTCGTCCTCGACGACCAGAATGCGTCCGCTCATCTCCGCTCAACTCAACCAGATCTGCGTCGGCCAGATGGAGCCGGCGATCATACCGAAGGCGGGAGCGCCGGTCGGGGTGGTGGGGTTGTTCCAGTTCTGTACCTTGAGCGTGCTCTCGACCGACCACACGGACCGGTCGAGCCACAGGTAGGGCAGGTCGATGGCGAGGCGCTTGTTGACCGTCTGGTAGGCGGTGGCGCGCACGGAGGGGTCGGTGCTCTGGCGGCCGAGCTCGAGCGCGGCCTGGAGTTGGGGGTCCTGGTTGCGGGCCATGTTGACGGCCAGGGAGCTCGAGAGGATGGTGGTGCTGCTCCAGAAGAGGTAGTTCAGGTCGGGATCGACGGCGCCGAACTGCCGCCATTCCAGGGCCTCGTACGTACCGGCCAGGGCGTCGTTCACGAGGTCGTTCTGCTCGACGATATTCGTCTTGACGACGAAGCCGACATCCTGAAGGGCCTGCTGGAGGTACTCCTGCTCGCGCACCGAGGCGGGGCCGTTGGTGGAGCCGAAGGTGAATGACACCGGCTTGCCCGTGCTCTTCTCTACTTGTTTGACCAGTTTCTTGGCCTCGGTGGGGTTGTAGTTCGGGTAGGCCGTGGCCGAATAGTACGGCGATCCCGGGGTGAAGAGACCATGGCTCACCGGGAGCACATTTTCGTCGATCTCCTTGACGTACTGCGTGCGGTTGATCGCCATCGCGGCGGCCCGCCGGACCGTGGGGTCGTTGAACGGCGCGGCGCCGCAGTTGAGCAGTATGCAGCCCATGTCCGGCTCGCCGACAATGTGCGCGCTGTCGTCGATGTAGGCGTAGTCCTTGTTGCCCCGGAACTGGAGGATGATCTGCGGGGTGTCGGTGACCATGATGTCGATGGTGCCCGATCTGAGCGCTTCGGCGCGCGCGTTCTCATCGATGATCGGTTTGAAAGTGATCTCGTCGAGATGGGGTAGCCCGGGCCGCCAGTAGTGGGGGTTGGCGGTGGCCGTGAAGTGGCTGTTCGGGACCCACTGCTTGAAGACGAACGGGCCGGTTCCCACCGGCTGCGTGGTCCCCCCGTTCTTGGCGGCCAACATCGAGGGGGCACACATGTAGGCGGACTGCCCGCCGATGCCGCCGGCCAGATACAGAGGGAACGACACCCAGGGCGACTTCATGTTCACGGTGACCGCCAGCGGGCCCGACTGGGTTATGGAGTCCACAATCGGACCGAGAATGATGCCGAGGAGCAGCGAGGCTTTCTGCGCCTCGAAATTGGCGGTGAGGGCGGCGCCGTCGCACGGGGTGCTGTCGTGGAAGACCACGTTGGGCCGGACCGTGATCGTCCAGGCTGTGTAGTCGGCGTTGGGGGTCACGGACTGGGCCAGGTACGGCTCCCAGGCGCCCTGGGCGTTGATGACGGTCAGCGGGTCGAAGACCGTGCGGGCGTACATCACCCCGACCTCGTCGAACCGGGCCGTGGTGGGATTGAACCCCGACTCCTCGGCGTCCACCCCGAACACGAGAGAGCCGCCCTTCTTGGGCGTGGCCGTCGAGATGCCGTTCCGACCGGGCCCGTTGGTCGAGGCCGCGCCGGCCACACCCAACCCCAGGGCTGACACGCCCGCGAGGCCGGCCGCCGTGGCGGCAGCTCCGGCGAGCAGCGTGCGACGATTGAACGGCTCGGCCATTTACCCTCCCTCCCTACCTTCCATCTTGCACCAGAAGACGGACGTTCTTGCACCGCAAGACGGACGTTCCCCAGCGGACCCCCCTCTGGGTCTGTGCACGTTAGTGCCCGGGACCGTCCCCCGGGGGCCGGTACGCTGGAATTCATGGCGACAAACAGGGAAGATGCCGCCCGCCCCGACGCCGCGGTCGCCACGGCCGACGTCGCTGCCGCCCCTGTCACCGCGGCGTGGGATCTCGCCGGCTTCGGGGACTGGTTGAGCGGTCGTGCCGACGCGACCCGCCGAGCCTATGTCGGGGACCTGACGGCGTTCGCACAGTGGATGGGGCGCAGTGACGTCACCGGGCCCGCCGAGGTCGACCGTCTGCACCTGCGCCGTTACCTGGCCTCCCTGGGCACGCGCCACTTGGCCCGGGCCACGGTGGCCCGCAAAGCCGCGGCGCTGCGCTGCTACTTCGCCTGGGCGCTGCGACAGGGCCTCGTGCCGGGCGACCCCGCCCGTACGCTGCGGGCCCCGTCGGGGAAGGGCAGGTTGCCCCGCGTCCTTTCCAGCGGAGAGATCGGGACGCTCCTCGACGGTGCGGGCACCTCCACGATCGACCAGCGGGACCGGGCGGTACTCGAACTGCTCTACGCTGCCGGCCTGCGGGTCTCCGAGCTCTGCGGGCTCGACCGCAGGGGTGTCGATCTGGCCGGCCGCACGGTGACCGTCTTGGGCAAGGGGGGAAAGGAACGACGCGTCCCCATCCACGATCGAGCCGCGGCCGCCCTGGGCGAGTGGCTGCGCGTCGGGCGGGCCGAGATGCCCGGCCCCCACGAGGCGGTCTTCGTGAACCGGCGGGGCTCCCGCATGGGACCGCGCGACGTCCGGCGGATCCTCGACCGCCTCGCCGCCGCCCCTACGCACCCCCATGCGCTCCGCCACACCTTCGCCACCCACCTCCTCGACGGTGGGGCCGATCTGCGCGTGGTCCAGGAACTTCTCGGGCACGCCAGCCTGGCCACCACGCAGATCTACACGCACGTGAGCAAGGAGCGCCTGCGCGCCGTGTACGAGGGAACGCACCCCCGGGCCTGACGGGCACCGGGCCGGGACCGGCTAGAATGCAATGGCCCACCGAGCGGTGGGCGGCATCCCGACCAACACGCACCTTGGCGCGAACACCGGTCGCCCCGATTCTGGGGTGCTGCGCCCTGGGGAGCAACCGAACGGAGGAATACCTTATGGCCGTCGTTTCCATGCGACAGCTGCTGGAAGCCGGAGTCCATTTCGGCCACCAGACGCGCCGATGGAACCCGAAAATGAAGCGCTTCATTCTGGGTGAGCGCAACGGGATCTATCTCATCGATCTGCGCAAGACCCTGACCGGGGTCGAGTCCGCCTACTCCTTTGTCCGCGACCTCGTCGCCGGGGGCGGGACCATCCTGTTCGTCGGCACCAAGAAGCAGACCCAGGGACCGGTGGCCGAATACGCCGAGGCGTGCGGCATGCCCTTCGTCAACCAGCGTTGGCTGGGCGGCATGCTCACCAACTTCTCCACCGTGTCCGGACGGGTCAAGCGCATGCAGGAACTGCGCACGATGGAGGCGGCCGGAGACTTCGAGGGCATGCCCAAGCGCGAGGCGTTGCAGCACACCCGCGAGTTGGAGAAGCTCAGCCGGAACCTCGGCGGCATCGCCAACCTGGAACGGCTTCCCAACGCCATCTTCGTGATCGACACCAAGAAGGAGCACATTGCGGTGACCGAAGCCCGCAAGCTGGGCCTCCCGGTCGTCGCGGTCGTGGACACCAACTGTGACCCCGACGTCATCGACTACGTCATCCCCGGGAACGACGATGCCATCCGTTCCGGTTCGCTCATGTGCCGGGTCCTGGCCGACGCGGTCGTCGAGGGCCGGTTCATCGCCGACTTCCGGCGCAAGAACGCGCCGCCCCCACCCGAGGAGGTGAGCTCGGGACCCTCACCGCGCCCGCGCCGCCCGCCCGTTCCTCCTGCGCCGACCCCGGCGGAGCCCGAGGCCGCCGCGCCCGCAGAAACCGTGCCTGCAGAGGCCACGCCCGCGGCGGGCGACGGCGAGTTGGCCGAGGTGGCTACCGGCGCCGCAGCGGAGGCGTGATCGTGGCCAACTTCACCGCGAAGGACATCCAACGACTGCGCCAGGCCACCGGGGCCGGCATGCTCGACGTCAAAAAGGCGCTCGAGGAGACGGACGGGGACTACGATGCCGCCTTGCAGAATTTGCGGCTCAAGGGCCTGGCGGGCGCGGCCAAGCGGGCCGACCGTGAGGCGACGGAGGGTGCCGTGACCGCCGTGCGGGCCGGCGACGCCGCGGCCGTGGTCGAGCTCCGTTGCGAGACCGACTTCGTGGCGAAGGCCGACGAATTCGTGGCCTTCACCGACGAGCTGGGGGCACTGGTGGCCGCCAAGGGCGAGGGGGCGATCGACGAGCTGAGCGACGAGGTCGATCGGCTCCGCACCACGCTGAAGGAGAACATCTCCATCGGCCAGGTGCACCGGCTGGTGGCCGGGCCCGGCCAGGTGGTGGACACGTACACCCACCTGCAGGCGGGCCGGGGCGTGAACGCGGTCGCGGTGGTCATCGAAGGAGGCACCGAGGAGCTGGCCCACAACCTGGCCGTGCACATCGCCTTCACCAAGCCGGCGTACCTGAGGCGCGACGACGTCCCCGAGGCGGACATCGAGGCCGAGCGGGCCACCGTGGCCGAGATCAGCCGCAACGAGGGCAAGCCGGAGGCGGCACTGGACAAGATCGTCGACGGTCGCATGAACGGGTGGTTCAAGGACCGCGTCCTGTTGGATCAGTCCTACGTCAAGGACGAGAAGCAGACGATCACGGGCATGCTCGGTTCGGCGCGGATTGTTGCGTTCGCTCAGGTCGTCATCGGCGCCTGAGGCGTATCGCAAAGGTGGGAGAACCGCGGCGGATCGTCCTCAAGATGTCGGGAGAAGCGTTGGCTTCTGCGGCGTCCGACGAGACCATCGATGCCGCGACCGTCGAGCGCATGGCCAAGGAGATGGCGCGGGCGATGGAGGGCGGCGCGCTCGAGCTGGCCGTGGTCGTCGGGGGCGGCAATATCTGGCGGGGCACGACGGGGGAGAGCGGCGGCATGGACCGCGCCACCTCCGACACGATGGGCATGCTGGGGACGGTGATCAACGCGCTGGCGCTCCAGGACGCCCTCGAGCAGCAGAACCAGCCGACCCGGGTGCTGAGCGCACTCAGCATGGCCGAGGTGGCGGAGCCCTACATCCGCCGCCGCGCCATCCGGCACCTGGAGAAGGGCCGCATCGTGGTCTTCGCCGCCGGCATGGGCAACCCGTTCTTCACCACGGACACCCCGGCGGCGCTGCGCGCCGCGGAGATCGGCGCCGAGCTCTTGTGCAAGGGCACCCACTCGGGCGTCGACGGCGTCTACTCGGCCGATCCCAAGCTCGATCCCAACGCCACCCGGTACGACGAGATCTCCTTCATGGAGGTGATCAACCGCGACCTGCGGGTGATGGATCTCACCGCGATCACCTTCTGCAAGGACAACAACCTCCCCATCAGGGTGTTCGACCTGATGATTCCGGGCAACATCCCTCGTGCACTCAGCGGCGAGAAGATCGGTACGCTGGTCCGCTAATGGACGACGACGACCTGGCTGCCCTGGTGATCGAGGACACCCGGGACAAGATGCACAAGGCCATCGACCACCTTCGTTCCGAGATGAGCAACGTGCGCACGGGCCGGGCCTCGTCCGCCCTCCTCGAACCCCTGATCATCGACTACTACGGCACGCCGACCGTCCTGCGCCAGCTGGCCGGCTTCAGCGTGCCCGACGCCATGCTGCTGGTTATCACGCCGTACGACAGGAACTCCCTTGGCGCCATTGAGAAGGCGATCATGGCGTCGGACCTGGGCATCAACCCGACGAACGACGGAAACGTCATCCGGCTGGCCTTCCCGCCCCTCACCGAGGAACGGCGCAAGGAGCTGGTCAAGGTGGTGCGCCACAAGGCCGAGGAGGCCAAGATCGCCGTCCGCAACCTCCGTCGTTCCGGGCGCCATGAGCTCGATGCGCTGCAGAAAGACGGATCACTCTCGACCGACGAGCTGGACCGGGTAGAAAAGGAACTGGAAAAGATCACCCACGAGCAGGTGAGCGCCATCGATCAGCTGCTGGCGCAAAAAGAGCGCGAGCTCCTGCAGGTTTGAGGGGGCGAAGACATGGCCGACGACAGAGACGGATCCGGAGAAGAAGGTGATGTGAGCAGTGAGGTGCCCGCCGGATTCGAGGCCGACCCGCCCAGCTACCGATCGGGGAGGGTCCGCATAATCGGCGCGGAGCCCGCCGGCAACGCCGTCCACGAGGTGACGGGGCCGGTGGTCGAGGACAACCCGGACATGCCGCACTGGAACGACGCGCCGACCGGCCAGGTCCCCGCCATCCTCGACCGGGGCAACGGGGACGAGCAGGCGCTCGCCCCGCCTAGTTGGCGTGAGGAGGATTCGGACTGGGCCGCCCACGAGGAGCTCTTCGAGCCGTCGATGCTCTCCGACGAGGTCCCTCCGGTGGGTTCGATGGCGAACAACAACAACGACATCGTGGACATGGAGCGCCAACCCTGGCTCTTCGACACGGGCGACCTGGCGGACGACGACACCCTGGTCATTGAGCCCGACCGCCCACCCGAGCCCCCGCCGCCCCGCGTCGCCCCCGCCGCTCCCTATGCCGCCGCGGTTCCTCCGTCGACTACACCGTCCGGATCCGCGCCTTCCGGATCCGCGCCGGTCGGGCCCGCACCGTTCAGGCCCGCACCGGCCGGGTCAGCACCGTTCAGCTCCGCACCGGCCGGGTCAGCACCGTTCAGCTCCGCACCGGCCGGGTCAGCACCGGCCGGTGCGTCACCCGTCGGACAACCGCCCGTCCGCCCTTCGCCGACGACGTCCGTCCCGGTCGTGTCCATCCCCACCGCGTCGCTCGACGCCGAAGCCGGGTTCGCCGAGACGCGCCTGGAGCCTCCGCTGCCGCCGCAACCTCGCGTGCGGGCACCGCGCACGACCCGTCGCAACGAAGAGAGTCCCAACGCCAACGTCGGTGGGACCGGCGGGCGCAACATGCAGCTGGCGTGGGGGTCGGGAATTCTCCTGGGCGTCGCCGCGTTGCTCTGCGCCAAGTTCGGCAGCGTGTCCTCCATGGTCATCATCACCATCGTGGTGCTCTTTGCAGCGGCAGAGGGCTTTGCCGCCTTCCGCATCGCCAGGTACCACCCGGCCACGCTGCTCGGGCTGGTGGCGATCCTCTCGCTCATGGTCGAGACGTACAACAAGGGCGTCGCCGCCCTCCCCCTCGTCCTGGTCATGTTGGTGGCGGCCTCGTTCGTCTGGTATCTGGCCCGCGTGGAACCGGCGGCCGATCCGGTCGCCGGACTGTCCTCCACCATTTTCGTCGTGACGTGGATCGGCGGTTTCGGCTCCTTCGGCGCGCTGCTGCTCAACCCGACGCTGTTCCCGCACCGCCACGGGGTGGCCTTCCTCCTGGCGGCGGTCATCGTCACCGTGGCCGCCGACGTCGCCTCGCTCCTGGTGGGCTCGGCCTTCGGCCGTCACCCGCTCGCACCGTCGGTCAGCCCGAACAAGACCTGGGAAGGCTTCCTGGGCGGCGCCGTCGCCGCGGTGCTGGTCGCCGTCATCGTGGTGCACTTCATCCACCCGTGGACCATCAGCAAGGCGTTGGTACTCGGTGTCGTCGTGGCCGTGGTAGCGCCGATCGGGGACCTCAGCCAGTCGATGATCAAGCGCCATCTGGGCGTGAAGGACATGGGCCGGCTGATGCCGGGCCATGGCGGCATCTTGGACCGGGTGGACGGCCTTCTCTTCGTCCTGCCCGCCACGTACTTCGTGGTCAAAGCTTTCCACCTCGGGTGAGCTGATGCGCACCGTCAGCCTGCTGGGATCCACGGGTTCGATAGGCACCCAGGCGGTCGACGTCCTGCTCGGCCAGCCGGAGCGGTTCCGCGTGGTTGCGCTGGCGGCGCAGACCTCGACGGAGGTCCTGCTGGCCCAGGCGGCCCAGCTACGGCCCGACATGGTCGTCATCGGCGAGGAGTCCCTCTACCGCACCGTGCGCCAGGGCGTCCCGGCCGGAACCGATGTGCTGGTAGGCATTCCCGGCCTGGTGGCCGCCGCGGGCGCCGCCGATGTGGTGCTCAACGCCGTCGTCGGGTTCGCCGGCCTTCCCGTCACCATGGCCGCGCTGGAGGCGGGCAAGCGTCTCGCCCTGGCCAACAAGGAATCGCTCATCGCCGGCGCGCCGGTGGTGCAGAAGGCCCGCCGCACCCCGGGAGCCGAGATCGTGCCGGTGGACTCCGAGCACTGCGCCATCCACCAGTGCCTGGCGACCGTCGACGGGCCGACCACTGTGGCCCGCCTCCTCCTCACCGCGTCCGGTGGCCCCTTCCGGGGCTGGACGGCCGCGCAGCTCGACTCGGTCACGGTGGACGACGCCCTGGCCCATCCCACCTGGCGCATGGGCCCCAAAATCACCATCGATTCGTCCACCCTGATGAACAAGGGCCTCGAGGTGATCGAGGCGCACGAACTGTTCGGCATCTCCTATGACCGCATTGCGATCGTGGTGCACCCGCAGTCGATCGTGCACTCCATGGTGGAGTTGCGGGACGGCTCCACCCTGGCCCAGCTCTCCGCCCCGGATATGCGGCTGCCCATCGGCTATGCCCTCGGCTGGCCGGACCGTTCGCCGGTGCCCTTCGGCGCGCTGGACTGGACGACCCCGGCGACGTTGACCTTCGAGCCCCCGGACCGAGGGGTCTTCCGCTGTGTCGATCTGGCCTACCGCGCCGGGATCAGCGGGGGATCGGCCCCGGCGTGGTTGAGCGCCGCCAACGAGGTCGCGGTGGATGCGTTCCTGTCCGGCGCCCTGCCGTGGAGGGGTATCGCCGATGTGGTGGCGGAGACCCTGGACGGATGGCGGGACGAGCCCGTTGACCAGGTGGAATCCGTTCTGGCGGCCGATGAGGAAGCCCGGGCCCGGGCCCGGGCGGTGGTGGCGCGCCGTACAGGTGAAGGGGGCTCCGCGGTAGCGTTATCGCTGGTATGACGCTCATCGCGAAGGAGTCGAGCGGTGCGCCTGCCGCCGCGGCAGGCGCACAGGACCCCGGGGCGCCACCACCACCGTCGCCCCCGGCCCCGCAGTCCAACTCGGGTCAGATTGTGCGCCTGCTCGTCGGGCTGGCCCTGATCACGGCCATCTTCTTGGCCGCCGGCCTCGGCGATCTCCTGCTCTTCATCGTCATTCTGATTGCCATCGTGATGCTGCACGAGCTGGGCCACTTCCTCACGGCGAAGTGGTCGGGCATGAAGGTCACCGAGTTCTTCGTCGGCTTCGGGCCGCGCCTGTGGTCGGTGCGGCGGGGCGAGATCGAGTACGGGGTCAAGGCCATCCCGGCCGGTGGCTATGTCCGCATCACCGGTTTCACCGTGCTCGAGGACGTGGCCGCCGAGGACGAGCCCCGCGCCTACCGCCAGCAACCGTTCTGGAAGCGGATCATCGTCGGTTCAGCCGGTTCGGTCATGCACTTCATCATCGCGTTCGTGCTGGCGCTGATCATCGTGCTCTCGTTCGGGGTTCCCTCGAACAACATCGCAGTCATCGCGCTGGACCACTGGAAGGGAGTGCCCCACACTCCGGCGCAACTGGCGGGGCTCAAGGCCGGCGACACCATCGTGTCGGTCGACGGCAAGTCCTTCGCCTCGCCCAACTCCTTCGGTGACATCATCGGGCGCTCGGCGGGCAAAACGGTCACGCTGGGGGTGGAGCAGGACGGCGTCGTCCGTCAGGTGCGGGTCACGCCGGAGAGCGGGCGGGGCATTGTGGTCGACGGCCAGAAGCTGACCTCCAAGGGCTACATCGGGGTGCAAATAAAGCAAGCGCTGAAGTCCGCCAGCCCGTGGAGCGCCGTGAGCGCCGCCGGGGTCAACGTGGGCCAGGCGACCAGCGCCGAGGTCTCGGGCGTGGTGCGGACGTTCTCCCCCAGCGGGTTCGTCTCGGTCATCCACCAGGTGGCGAGCTCCAAAGACGCCGACGAGGCGGCCGCGCATCCCACCACCTCTGTCCGGCCGGTCTCCCTGGTGGGGATCGCCAACCTGGGCGTGCAGGCCCAGCAAGCCGGCCTTGAATCGCTCCTCGAGCTCCTGATCCTGATCAACGTGATCTTCGGGTTGCTCAACATGTTGCCGATACTCCCCTTCGACGGCGGACATGTGGCCGTGGCGGTGTACGAATGGATCCGGACCAAGAAGGGGCAGGCGTACTATCGGGCCGACATCACCAAGATGTTCCCGGTGGTGGCCGTCCTTTTGGCCTTGCTCGCCGTCTTTGTCATATCCGCCCTCTTCTTGGACATCACCCACCCCCTCAAGAACGTCTTCCCCTGATCCTGATCGGAACCATGGAACTCTCCTCGTCCCTGCTCTCGCCCCGCCGCCCCACCCGGCGCATCACGCTGGGTGGCGTCCCCATCGGCGACGGCGCGCCCGTCACCGTGCAGTCCATGACCACGACCAAGACGGCGGACGTCGACGGCACCCTGGCCCAGATTTACGCCCTGGCTGCCGCCGGCGCCGACATCGTGCGCTGCACCTGCAACGAGGAGGCCGCGGCGGTGGGCCTGGCGCAGATCGTCCCTCGCTCCCCGGTCCCGATCGTGGCCGATATCCACTTCCACCACGAGATGGCCCTGGCTGCGCTCGAAGCCGGGGTCCAGGGGTTGCGTCTCAATCCGGGCAACCTGCGCAAGGAGGCGGAGATCAAGCAGGTGGCCGCCGAGGCGCGTGACCGGGGCGTGCCCATCCGCATCGGGGTGAACGCCGGCTCCTTGCACCCCGACCTCTACGCCAAGTACGGGGGTGCCACGCCCGAGGCGCTGGTGGAGTCGGCCCGCAACGAGCTGGCCTACTTCGAAGAGGTCGACTTCAGCGACGTGAAGATCTCGGTCAAGGCCTCATCGGTGGCGCTGATGATCGCCGCCTATCGCCTGGCCTCTGAGACCTTCGACCACCCGCTGCACCTGGGCGTGACCGAGGCCGGACCGCCACCGGGTGGACTGGTCAAGGGGACGGCGGGCATCGCGACGTTGTTGGCCGAGGGCATCGGGGACACCATCCGCTTCTCCCTCACCGCAGATCCGGTGGAGGAGGCCCGGGCCGGCCGGCAGCTGCTCGAATCGCTCGGCCTGCGCGAGCGCAAGGGCCTCGACCTGATCGCGTGCCCGTCGTGCGGCCGGGCGCAGGTGGACGTGATCGCGGTGGCCAAGGAGGCCCAGGAGGCCCTCGAGAAGCTCAACCTGCCCATCCAGGTCGCCGTCATGGGGTGCGTGGTCAACGGGCCGGGTGAGGCACGCGAGGCCGACATCGGCATCGCCGCGGGCAAGAACAAGGGGCATCTCTTCATTCGCGGCAAGATCGTCCGGGTCGTCCCCGAGGACGGGATGGTGCGCGCACTGGTCGAAGAGGCGGAGCGGCTGGTGACCGAGGGTGTCGAGGCCCGCATCGCGGCCGCCGACGCGGGGGCCGAGGCGGAGGCGGAGGCAGATCGCCGGGAGCTCCTCGAGAGCACCGGGGTCGACCCCAACCATACGTCCGCAAAGATCGAAGTCATCACGCGCCGTACGCACCCGTCCGACTGAGCCGGCCGTCGGGCACCGGACGGAGCCCGGACGCACGGCTCGCCGCACGCAACACCCGCGGGATGCCTTTTCGAGTAGTACGAGATCTAGTACCACTCGAAATTTAAGTCCCGGCTCTCCCGGCTCTCACGACTCTCCGCTACGCCGTGCGGCCGAAGCAAGCCCGGCGCGCAGGGCCGAACCGCGCTCGTTCGCCGCGTTCGTTCGCCGCGTTCGTTCGCCGTGCGTCGAGCGGCTGCCCGGTCCGCCAGTACGCTGCGCAGCCATGACCAAGGGCGCAATCGTGTCCCGCGACGAGGACTTCCCACGCTGGTACCAAGAAGTCGTCGCCCGGGCGGAAATGGCCGACAACGGGCCCGTGCGCGGCACGATGGTCATCCGGCCCTGGGGCTATGGGATCTGGGAGCTCCTGCAGGCGGAGCTGGACCGGCGGATCAAGGAGGCCGGGGCCGAGAACGCCTACTTCCCCTTGTTCATCCCCGAGTCGTTCCTGAGCCTCGAGGCCGAGCATGTGGAGGGATTCAGTCCCGAGCTCGCCGTGGTGACCCACGCGGGCGGGAAGAAGCTCGAGGAACCGGTCGTGGTCCGCCCGACGAGTGAGACGGTGATCAACAGTTTCTTCGCCAAATGGATCCAGAGCCACCGGGACCTGCCGCTCCTGATCAACCAGTGGGCCAACGTGGTGCGCTGGGAGCTGCGGCCACGACTGTTCCTGCGGACGACGGAGTTCCTCTGGCAGGAGGGCCACACCGCGCATGCCCGGGAGGACGAGGCGCGGGCGTACGCCCTGTTGATCCTGCGCGATGTGTACCGGGCCACGATGGTGGACGTGGCCGCCCTGCCCGTGCTCACCGGGCACAAGACGGCGCGCGAGCGATTCGCCGGCGCCACGCGCACGTGGACCTGCGAGGGGATGATGGGGGACGGCAAGGCCCTCCAGATGGGGACCAGCCACGAGCTGGGCCAGAACTTCTCGCGCGCCTTCGGGATCACGTACACCAACACGGAGGGCGTGCTCGACCACGTCTGGCAGACGTCGTGGGGGGCGTCGACCCGGCTCATCGGGGCCCTGGTGATGGGGCATGGCGACGACTTCGGGCTCCGGCTGCCCCCGGCGCTCGCCCCGGTGCAGGTGGTGGTCCTCATGATCAAAGAGGAACCGGCGGTGCGGGCGGCGGCTGAGGCGCTCGTGGCGGAGTTGCGGGCCGGCGGCCACCGGGTGCGCCTCGATGACCGCACCGAGACCAGCTTCGGTCGCCGCAGCGTGGACTGGGAGCTCAAGGGAGTCCCGGTGCGGGTGGAGATCGGGCCACGGGACCTGGCCGAGGGCCGCGTCACCGTGGTCACCCGCCACATCCGGCAGAAGGAGAACCTGGACCTGCCCGCCGTCGGCGCCGCGATCGGCGCCATCTTGTCCCGGGTCGGGCCCGAGCTCTTGGAGGAGGCCACCAGGGCCCGCCAGGACCGCACGGTGGACGTCGACACCCTCGAAGAGGCGATCGAGGCGGGGGCCAGTGGTTTCGCCCGGATCCGGACGGGGGCGTTGGGCAGCGACGGCGAGGACCGTTTGGCCGCCCACGCGTTGTCGATCCGCTGTCTCCAGCGGCCCGACGGGGGCCTGGCCGGGGCCGACGACGGGGCCGACGACGGAGCCGACCTGATCGCCGTGGTGGGCCGGTCCTACTGATCTGGCCGGTCTGCTGATCCGGCCCGGGCTGCTGATCCGGCCGGTCCGATCCGGCCCGTTCCCTTTCGGGGCCCGGCCGCTGCGCCCGGACCGCCGGCGCGGCCGGATTGCTATAATCTATTGAGCTGTCCAGTTTGAGTATCAGTACCTCGGTGAAGCGTGGGCTGCGGCCCACGCTTTCGCTTTCCGGGAGTTCTTCGTGCTCGTACGCTAGGGAGCAGAAGGTGATGGTGACCGTCGAGAGGAGGTAGGGAGCATGGCGAAGAGCACGAACGATCTTGCCGACGCGCTATCGCCCCTCCTCGAGGCCCGTGGGCTGGACCTGGTCGACGTCGAGCTGCACGGCTCCGAGCTCACCGTCTTTGTCGACCGCCAGGGTGGGGTGGACCTCGACACGCTCGGTGACGCCACCCGCGCCGTCTCGGCCGCACTCGACGAGATCGACCCGCTGCCGGGGCGCTACACCCTGTCCGTCTCGAGTCCCGGGTTGGAGCGGCGCCTGCGGACTCCGGCCCACTTCATCCGGGCCGTCGGAGAGGCGGTGACCGTGCGGATTCACGCGGGGACGTCCGATGTGCGCCGGGTCAGGGGCACGCTGGACGCGGCGGACGAGACCGGGTTCACTCTGGTCGGCCCTGACCTGCCCGATGGCTCGCTCCGCATCGCCTACGACGAGATCGAGCGCGCCCGCACCATTTTTGAGTGGGGTCCCCAGCCGAAGCGAGTAAGAGGGTGAGCAGGTCATGAGCAAGACCAATTTCGAATTTCTGGACGCGCTGGGACAGATAGCCCGCGACAAGGGGATCTCCGTCGAGACACTGCTCGACGCCCTGGCCAATGCGTTGGTGGCCGCCTACAAGCGTCGCCCCGACGCGGCCGAAGAGGCGGTGGTCACCATCGACCCCGACTCGGGTGAGATCCGCGTCTACGGCCAGGAGCTGGACGAGGACGGCGAGGTCATCCGCGAGTGGGACGACACTCCCGACGACTTCGGCCGCATCGCGGCCCAGACCGCGAAGCAGGTCATCCTCCAGCGCATCCGCGAAGTCGAGCGCGACATGAAGTACGAGGAGTACGCGGGGCGCGAGGGCGACATCGTGACCGGCATTGTGCAGCAGACCGACAACCGCTACACCCTCCTGGACCTGGGCAAGGTCGAGGCCCTGCTGCCACAGGCCGAACAGGTGTCCTATGAGCGCTACGAACACGGCACCCGGCTCAAGGCGTACATCGTCGAGGTCCGCAAGACCAGCAAGGGGCCCCAGATCGTGGTCAGCCGCACCCATCCGGGACTGATCAAGCGCCTCTTCGAGCTCGAGGTGCCGGAGATCTCGTCCGGAGTCGTCGAGATCAAGGCGGCCGCCCGCGAGCCCGGGCACCGCACGAAGATCGCGGTGTGGTCCAACGACCCCAACGTCGATCCGGTGGGGGCCTGCGTCGGCGCGCGCGGCTCCCGTGTCCGCATGGTCACCAACGAACTGCGCGGTGAGCGCGTCGACGTGGTGCCGTTCTCGGATGATCCGGTCGATCTCATTCAGAACGCGCTGGCCCCGGCGCGCGTGCGCGAGGTGCGCCTGGACGAGGAGACCGGCACTGCGACCGTGGTCGTCAGCGACTTCCAACTCTCGCTGGCCATCGGCAAGGAGGGCCAGAACGCCCGCCTCGCCGCCCGGCTCACCGGTTGGCGCATCGACATCAAGAGCGAGACGCAACTGGCCGAAGAGGAGGCCGGGTACGGGGACCAGGAGTGGGCCGAGGGCGAGTGGGTGGAGGACGAGACGGGCGAAATGGTCTGGAAGCCCGCTGAGGGCGGCGAGGCCATGTCGGCGGAGGAGTGGACCCACCAGGCCGATGTCGCCCCGGGCGACGAGGCGGTCGCGGCCACGGGTGAGCCCGGGGGGGCGGCGGACGCGGCCCCGGCGACGTCGGACGGCGACGACCCGACCACCACGGTGGCCGGGTCCACGCTCGCGGCCACAGAGGCCGAGGCATAGTACCGACACGGACCTGCGTCGGGTGCCGCACGGCACGCCCCACCGACGTGCTGGTCCGGGTGGTGCGGCAGGCCGACGGCCAGCTCAGGGTGGACCGAAAGGGCCCGGGCCGGGGTGCGTGGCTCTGCCGGGGGTCGGTGGCTTGCCTGCAGGAGGCGGCGCGCCGGCGTGCCTTCCAGCGGGCATTCGGGGCACCAGTTGAGACCAGCGCCATCGACCAGCTTCGAGCGGATATCACGAACGCGTCGAAGCAGGCTGCAGCCGATGTGCGAGGATAGGGGGCTGCCGGTGACCCGGGGGCCCCGACAGCAGAACCAGTACGAAGGACATAGAGAACCACTTGCCGAAGAAGATCCGCGTCTATGAACTGGCCAAAGAGCTAGGCCTCAGCAACAAGGAAGGGCTTGACCTCGCCCTTTCCCTTGGCATCGGGGTGAAGAGCCACTCGTCCTCCATTGAGGACGCGCAGGCCGACCGCGTCCGTCGGAAGGCCGACGCCGAAGGCCTCCGCCGCGTCGTGACCCCGGAGGAGCCACCGCCACCGCCGCCACCGGACAAGAGAGCCGCCGGCAGGACGATCTCGTCGTCGGCACCCGCACGGACCACGGGCGCCACAGGCGCCGAGACGCGGCCACGACTCATCAGCAGCAGGCCGACCGGGACGACTTCCGCGCCTGCCGCCGGCGGCGCCACGGCACCGCGCGTGGCACCCCGACCCGTCAGGTCCGACACCCCGACCACCCCGACCTCCGCGCCGGCGGCACCGGTGACCTCCGCCCCCCGCCCCCCGGCACCCGCCGCCAGCCCGCCGGCCGCCGCTCCCGCGGCACCGGCGCCTGCGGCGCCGGCTCCTACGGCTGCTCCCGCAGCAGCGCCGCCAACCCCTCCACGCGTGGCCGCCTCGGCTGCGCCCCCCGCCGCGCCCCTGGCGCCCGTGGCCCCGACGACCGCCCCCGCGCCGGCGGCACCTCCCGCACCCAGGAGCACACCCGCGCCGGCGACGCCACCCGTCGAGCGGGCCCCGCGCCCGCCCTTGAGCCCTTCGGGCAAACCGGTGCCACCACCGCCGCCGCGGCCCCCGATCGGGCCGAGTGGCCGGCCCATCCCACCCCCGCCGGGCATGGGGGGGCGGCGCCCCGCACCGCCGACCGGACGACCCGGTGGTAGTGGGTATCCCGCCCGTACCGGGGGCCGTCCCGCCCCTGGCGCAGGACGGCCCACCGGCGGCCCCGGAGGTCCGGGCAGCAGCAGTTTCGGCAGCCGACCCTCCAGTGGTGGGTTCGGGGGCCGGCCCGCAGGCGGGGGACCGGCCGGTGCGCCACCGGCGGCAGGCCGCAGTGGCCTTCCGGGGCGACGCCCGCCGCAACGGCGCGCCCGCCGGCGCCGGCGCAACCTCGAAGAGCTCGAGCCGACGCAGCTCACGAGCTACCAGCCCTCGACCGCACCGGTGCCCGATGGTGAGGTCATTGTCGAGCGCGGGTCAACGGCGCGCGACCTCGGCCCCAAGCTGAATCGCAGTGCGGGTGACATCGTGCGCTTCCTCATGCTCCAGGGCGAGATGATCATGGCAACCCAGTCGTTGACCGACGACATGATCGAGCTCTTCGCGGCCGAGATCGGAGCCCAGGTACGCCTGGTCGACCCCGGCGAGGAGCAGGAAGCGGAGCTGCTGGCCCGCTACTTCGAGGAGGAGGACGAGGAGGAGGACGCCGACCAGCGGCCCCGCCCGCCCGTCGTGACGGTGATGGGCCATGTCGACCACGGCAAGACCCTCCTGCTCGACCGTATCCGCTCGACGGACGTGGTAGCCGGCGAGGCCGGCGGCATCACCCAGCACATCGGGGCGTACCAGGTCGTCTGGCACGACAAGAGGATCACCTTCATCGACACCCCGGGCCACGCCGCCTTCACGGCGATGCGGGCCCGTGGCGCCCAGGCGACCGACATCGTCGTGCTCGTCGTGGCCGCCGACGACGGTGTCATGCCCCAGACGGTGGAAGCCATCGATCACGCCACCGCGGCCGACGTGCCGATCATCGTGGCCGTGAACAAGATGGACCGTCCCGACGCCGATCCCGCGCGCGTCCTGCAGCAGTTGTCCGAGCGCGGCCTCGTGCCCGAAGCATGGGGAGGCGACACCATCGTGGTGGAGGTCTCGGCCCTGCAGGGCACCGGCATCGACGAACTGCTCGAGCAGATCACGCTGGTGGCCGAGATCGAAGAGCTGACGGCCCGGGTGGAGGGGGAGGCGCGCGGCGTCGTCCTCGAAGCCAACCTCGAAGCCGGGCGGGGGCCGGTGGCCACCGTCATCGTCCAGCAGGGCACCCTGCGCGTGGGCGATCCCGTGGTGGCCGGTGCCGCCTGGGGCAAGGTCAAGGCACTGGTCGACGACCTGGGCGACCACGTGAAGGAAGCCCTTCCTTCGACACCGGTCCAGGTGCTCGGTTTCTCCGAGCCGCCGCACGCCGGGGACGAGATGCGGGGGGCGAAGGACCTGGCCCGGGCCCGGACGCTCGGTGAGGCCAGGGCGCAGCGCTTCCGCCTCTCGGGGCACAAGCCCGTGGCGTCGGCCGCCACCGGGGCGAAGCTGGAGGACCTGTTCGAGCAGATCCAGCGGGGCGAGATGGCCACGCTCAACATTGTGCTCAAGGCCGATGTGCAGGGTTCACTGGAGGCGGTGACCGAGAGCCTCAAGCGTCTCGAGCGTGAGGACGTGAAGTTGAGCTTCGTCCTGCGCGGCATCGGGGGCATCACGGAGAACGACGTGCAGCTGGCCGCCGCATCCAGCGCGACCATCATCGGTTTCAACGTGCGGCCGGACAAGCGGTCCCGGGAGCTGGCCGAATCTTCCGACGTGGAGATCCGGACCTACGAGATCATCTACAAGTTGCTCGAGGACATCGAGGCGGCCATGCTCGGACTGCTTTCGCCGCTCTACGAAGAGGTGGTCACGGGCGAGGCCGAGGTGCGCGAGATCTTCCGGGTGCCCCGGGTCGGCGCCATCGCCGGGTGCTACGTGCGGGAGGGGAAGATCACCCGTGGCTCCAAGGTGCGGTTCCTGCGCGACGGCACCGTCATCTGGAAGGGCACCATCGTCTCACTGCGCCGCTTCAAGGACGACGCCCGGGAGGTGGCGGCCGGGTTCGAGTGCGGCATCGGCCTCTCCGACTTCCAGGACCTCCACCCCGGGGACATCATCGAAACATTTGAGGAGCGCGAGATCGCAAGGACGTGACGTCACGGTGAAGCGACGGACGGCAACGTACCCCCGTGCCCTGCGGGTCAATCAGGTGCTGCGGCAGGTGATCGCCGAAGAGCTCGAACGGCTGGCCGACGCCGACGAGCGGTTCCGGATGGTCACCGTGACTTCGGTGGACACGGCGGCCGACATGCGGACGGCCACGGTGTTCCTCGCCACCCTGGAGGTCGATGCGGCCGAAGCGCTCGAGGAGCGCCGCCCCCATCTGCAGCGCCTCATCGGGGCCCAGGTCATCCTCAAGCGCACGCCGCGGCTGACGTTCCGGGCCGATCCGGCCATCGCGGCCGGATCGCGGGTCGAAGAGCTGCTGCGCGGCCTGGACAAGGACCACGAGCCCCCCGATTCATGAGTGGGCAGGCCCACGAGCAAGGCGGGACGGTGAGCGCCACTGGCCTCGTCGTAATCGACAAGGAGGCCGGATGGACGTCGCATGACGTCGTCGCCCGCTGCCGTCGTATTTTCGGGCAGCGGCGGGTCGGTCACGCCGGCACGCTCGATCCCGATGCGACCGGGGTGCTCCTGGTCGGGCTGGGGCGGGCCACCCGCCTCATGCGCTTCCTGACCGCGCTCCCGAAGACCTATGTGGCCGAGATCGTCCTCGGCACGGCCACGTCGACGCTCGATGCGTCGGGGGAGGTGGTCGGGGAGTGGGACATGTCCGCCGTGACGCCCGACGACGTCCGGGCGGCCGCCGCCACCCTCACAGGGGCCATCGAGCAGGTCCCACCCATGGTGTCCGCCGTCAAGATCGGAGGGCGCCGGCTGCACGAGCTGGCCCGTCAGGGGATTGAGGTCGAACGGCCGCCCCGCAAGGTGTCGGTGTACCGCTTCGACGTCGAGCCCGACCCGGTGCGGCCGGGCGTCTACCGGGCCGAGGTGGAGTGCTCTTCGGGCACCTATATCCGGGTCCTGGCCGACGACATCGGGACCGCGCTGGGTGGGGGCGCCCACATCGGCCTGTTGCGACGCACCCGCATCGGTTCGTTCGGAGAGGGCGAGATGCGCCCGCTGGACCACCTGACCCACGACGCCATCCTCACCCCGGCCCAGGCCATGCGCGACCTGCCCCTCGTGCCGGTGGAGCCCGAGATAGCCGGCCTGATCGGGAGGGGCCTGGCCCTCGACCGCGTCCCCGTCGGCGCCATGGGCGATGGCCCCTGGGCCATGGTGGACCGGCACGGGAGCCTGCTGGCCGTCTACGAGGCCACCGGAACCGACCGCATCAAACCGGCCGTCGTAGTGGCTGCCAGCTGACGTCTAGTCTCGACCGCGATGCCCGGAACTGCCGTGACGATCGGTGCCTACGACGGCGTGCACCTGGGCCATCGGACGCTACTTCGTGATCTTTCCGACCGCGCCAGGGCGCGTGGGCTCTCCACCGTCGTCGTCACGTTCGATCGGCACCCGGCCGGTGTGGTGCGGCCCGAGTCCGCCCCGCTCCAGCTCACCGACCTGGAGCAGAAGCTCGAGCTCCTGGCGGCCTGCGGCGTCGACCGGACCGTGGTCATCCCCTTCGACCTGGCCCGGGCCGAGGAGACGGCCGAGGACTTCGTAAAGCAGGAGCTGGTCGACGGGCTGGGGACGCGCTTGGTGGTGGTGGGCGAGGACTTCCACTTCGGGCACGGGCGCCAGGGCAACGTGGCCCTGCTGACCGAGCTGGGCCGCAAGTACGGCTTCGACGTGGTCGGGGCCACCTTGACCGGTGACGGGACCGATGCCGTCTCGTCCACCCGGATCCGCACGCTGGTGGCGGAGGGCGACGTCGTCGGGGCGTCCCAACTCCTGGGCCGGCCCCACGAGGTCAGAGGCGAGGTGGTGCGCGGGGACGGCCGGGGCGGTCCTGAGCTGGGCTTCCCGACCGCCAACCTGCAGGTGGCGGGGGATATCGCCCTCCCCGCCGACGGCATGTACGCCGGCTATTTCACCCGAGCCGACCACTCGGTGCACCGGGCCGTGATCTACGTGGGACGCCGTCCCACCTTCTACGAGCCGGGCACGGCCCCGGTCCTGGTAGAGGCCTTTTTGCTCCAATTCGACGGCGATCTTTACGGGGAACACAGCCGGGTGTCGTTCGTGAGCCGCCTCCGGGATGATCAGAAGTTCGACTCGGTGGATGCCCTGGTGGCTCAGATGCATCGGGACGTGGCCGACGCCGAGAGGGTGCTCTCGGCTGATCGCTGAGCACCTGCTAGAATGTTCGCCGGTTGGGGCTGGTCCCGGCCGCACTCCACCAACGTCTCCGAGGTTCTTCGATTTATGCCCGACACGCAGGCCACTATTGCCGAGTACCGGCTGCACGACAGTGACACCGGGTCACCGGAGGTGCAGATCGCACTGCTGTCGGGGCGGATCAACCATTTGACGGAGCATTTGAAGAGTCACAAAGGGGACCACCACACTCGACGCGGCCTGATGAAACTCATCGGCCAGCGTCGTCGGCTGCTCGACTACGTGCGAAAGAACGACGTCGAGCGCTACCGCACCATCATCGGCCGCCTCGGCATTCGGCGGTAACGAGCACATCCGGGCGTCTCGGGACGCTGGCTGCCAGTCGCCGGTCACTTCCAAAAGGGAGGTGGTCGACCACTGGGAACCAGCCAAAAGATGCCCCCAAACACCAAACACGAGGAGCATCATGGCTGACGCCATTTCCGTGTCGGGCCCCATCAGTGGCACCGACCGTACCCTTTCGTTCGAGACGGGAAAGTTGGCGCAATTGGCCGACGGCGCCGTCTTGGCCCGCATCGGGGACACCGTCCTGTTGGCCACGGCCACTGCCGCGCGATCCGTCCGGGAGGGGACCGATTTCTTCCCCCTGACCGTCGACATCGAAGAGCGCGCCTACGCCGCCGGCAAGATCCCCGGCTCGTTCTTCCGCCGGGAGGGCAAGAGCTCGGACCAGGCCATCCTGACCTGCCGCTTGATCGACCGGCCCCTGCGCCCGTCGTTCCCCAGCGGCTTCCGCAACGAGGTGCACGTGGTCGGGACGATCATCGGCGCCGATCAGGTCAACCCCCACGACGTCCTGGCCATCAACGCGTCCTCGGCCGCGCTCATGCTGTCGGGCATCCCCTTCGACGGCCCCATCGGCGCCGTCCGGGTGGCCTACAGCGTCGACGGTACCTGGATCCCCCACCCCACCTTCGGCGAGGGCGAGGCTGCCACGTTCGAGCTGGTGGTCGCCGGTCGGGCCCTGGACGAGACCGCTGACACCGATATCGCCATCATGATGGTGGAAGCCGGCGGGACCGAGCGCTCGTGGGAGTACTACGAGGCGGGTGCGCCCAAGGTCACCGAAGAGGTGCTGGCGGAAGGCCTCGAGGCGGCCAAGACGTGGATCCGCGAGTCGATCCTGCTCCAGCGCCAACTGGTGGCAGAGGTGGTCGCCGCCCACGGGCCGATCGAGGCCATGGAGTTCACGACGCAGATCGACTACACCGAGGACATCTGGGCCCGGGTCCAGGCGGTCGGCACCGACCTCATCGCCAAGGCCAACCTGGTCACGGCCAAGGCCGAGCGCAACGCCGCGCTGGACGGGGCGGGCAAGGAGATCCAGGCCGCGCTGGCCGACGAGTTCGAGGGCCGGGCCGGCGAGGTCAAGGCCGCCGTCCGCTCGTTGACCAAGAAGCTGGTGCGCAAACGCATCGTCGAGGACGGCCTGCGGGTCGATGGCCGCGGCACGGCCGACATCCGCCCGCTGTCCGCCGAGATCGACCTCCTCCCCACGGCGCACGGCTCGGCCCTGTTCCAACGGGGTGAGACCCAGGTGCTCAACGTCACCACCCTCGGCATGCCCCGCATGGCGCAGATGCTCGACACGATCACCCCGGTCGACTCCAAGCGCTACATGCACCACTACAATTTCCCGCCCTTCTCGACCGGGGAGACCGGTTTCATGCGAGGCCCCAAGCGTCGCGAGATCGGCCACGGGCTGTTGGCCGAACGGGCCCTCCTGCCGGTGGTGCCGAGCGCCGAGGAGTTTCCCTACACCCTGCGTGTCGTCTCCGACGTGCTGGCCTCCAACGGCTCGACGTCGATGGCGTCGGTCTGCGGCTCGACCCTCTCGCTGATGGCCGCCGGTGTCCCCCTCAAGGCTGCGGTGGCGGGCATCGCCATGGGCCTCGTCTACGACGAGGGCACCTACGTCACCCTGACCGACATCTTGGGCTCCGAGGACGCCTTCGGTGACATGGACTTCAAGGTGGCGGGTAC
>JBEKWB010000016.1:0-54885 GCA_049513455.1 Acidimicrobiales bacterium | reverse complement strand
TCCTTTGCGCACCCCCGACGGCGCCAGGTTCACCGTGACCCGGCGCAGGGGCCAGGGCAGCCCGCTCGAGAGGAGAGCGGCCCGCACGCGGTCGCGCGACTCGCGCACGGCAGCGTCGGGCAGACCCACGATGGTGAAGCCGGGCAGGCCGTTGGAGACGTGGACCTCCACCGAGACCGATTGGCCCAGGGCGCCGGTCAGGGTCGCAGCAGAAATGCACGCAAGCATGCCGAGGAACGGTCGCCCTCTCGTTGTCCGTGACGGTGCGATTCCTCCGTCTCGCCGGCCCGCGACAACCCTGCGTAGCATCGAGGAGATGGGGGACCGCGACGTGAGCGACGTGAGCGACGTGAGCGATCCGGCGGAGCAACTCTTTGCGGCCTACAGCACAACACGGGCGAGGATGGCGGATCTGGCGGAGAGCCTGAGCCCCGGCGATCTCCGCCGGGCCGTGCCCGCCTGTCCCTTATGGACCGTATTCGACCTGATCGCGCACGTGGTGTCGATGCCCGCGGCGATCGGTAACGGCGAGTCGCCTCCCGGGCCGGTCACCGACTGGCTGCAGAGCCTCGTCGAGGCCCGGCGGAATCGGAGCGTCGGCGAACTGACAGAGGAATGGCTGTCCTTGGACGGCTCGATCGCGGCCATATTGAACGGTCCCGGCGGCGTCCTCTTCGGTGACCTGGCCGTACACGAACACGACTTGCGCGGCGCCGTCGATGCGGCTGACCACGGTGCGCTCGAGGTCGAGGTCATGCTCCCCCGGACACTCGCCGGTTTCGCCAAGCCGCTGCGCCATGCCGGCCTCGGGGCCATCGGGGTTCGCCACGACGACCGGATGTGGCGCAGCCATGACACCGAACCCGGCTGGACGCTCCATGTCACTCCGTGGGAGGCCACCCGTGCGATCAACAGCCGTCGGACCGCCGACGAGTTGCGGAAACTTCCCCACGAAGGGGACGTCGAGCCTTACCTGGCGATCCTCGACGCCCACCTGCCGCTACCGACCACAGGGCTGAACGAGCCCTGATTCCCCCACGGGGAACGGCGCGGTCAGGCCGAGGGTGTGACGGCCCCTGAACCGTTCTGCTTCTCGGGCGAGTCCGGAGCCGCGGACTTGAGGGTGCTCAACAGGATCTCGGCCGACCCCATCAGGCTGGCCGCCTCGTAGGGCACGACCACCTTGGCGTTGTTGGAGGCCGCGATCTCCTGGAGGGCGCGCAGCTGCAGCACGGCCAGGGTGCGGGGGTTGATGACCGCCGTGTCCAGCGAGGTCAGGCGGGATGCCTCCCCCTCGCCACGCAGGACCGAGGCCTTCTTCTCGCCCTCGGCCTGGAGCTCGAGCACCTTCATTTCGGCTTCGGCCCGCAAGATGGCGGCCTCCTTGGCTCCCTGGGCCTCGAGCACGGCGGCCTGCTGGCGGCCACCGGCGCTGTTGATGGCGGCCTGTTGCTCACCTTCTGACTTCAAGATGGCGGCGCGCTTGTGCTGCTCGGCCTCTTTCTGCTCGGACATGGCCTGAATGACGTTGGTCGGCGGCGTGATGTCGAGAATCTCGATCCGGTTGAGCCGCACGCCCCACTTCAGCGTGGCGTCGGCCATGTGGTCCTGCATGCGGCTGTTGATGGTCTCGCGCTCGGAGAGCGCCTGGTCCAAAGAGAGCTCCCCGAAGACGGCCCGCAGGGCCGTCCGCGAGAGCTGGTCAACCGCCAGCTGGTAGTCGTTGATCTCGAACAGGGCCGACTTGACGTCGATCACCTGGCAGAAGATGGTGGCTGAGACCCACAACGAAACGTTGTCCTTGGTGATCACCGACTGCTGGTCGCCCGTCATGGGGAACTCGCGCATGTCGACCTTCTCCATCTTGTCGACGAACGGGCGCAGGACGCGCAGGCCGGGCTGGTCCACCGACCTGAACTGGCCGAGGCGCTTGACCACCCCGACGCTTCCCTGCTGGACGATCTTGAGGCAGCGGGTGGCGAACCAGACGGCGCCCCCACCTCCCACGACGACGACAGCTACTACGATCCCGATGATTTCGCCCGTCGAAGCCAGCATGGTGCTCTCCTTAGCTGTTCGGAGCGTAGACCACGAGGAGGCCGCGCTCTATGTCGGCCACCACGACCTCGGTCCCCACCCCGATGCACTCCTCCGGATCCAAGGGAATGGCGAACCACTCCTCGCCCCGGGCCCGGACCCGGCCCGGGTTGTGCTCCCCGCGGATCTCCCTCGTGACGAGGGCCGTGTCGCCCACCATCCCTTGGACCCCACTGAGCACGGCCCCCACTCTATTCAGCCCGATCAACGCCCGATGTACGTGGGCTCCCGCTTTTCGGTGAAGGCGGCCAGGGCCTCGTTGGTGTCCTCGCTGGCGAAGTTGACGGACTGGCAGCGGGCCTCATTCTCGAGGGCCTCATCCATGGAGGAGGCCAACGAGTCCCGCAGCAATGTTTTGGTCATCGACAGCGCCAGCGGCGGGCCCGCCGCCAGCGTGGTGGCCCAGTCGTCGACGAAGGCGTCGAGCTCGGCCAGCGGTACGACCCGGTTGACCAGGCCGATGGCCAGCGCCTCCTCGCCGCTCCACATGCCGCCGAAGAGCGCTATCTCCTTGGCCCGGGCCATCCCGACCAGCCGGGGCAGGAGATACGAACCGCCGTTGTCGAGGGAGAGGCCGCGATCATGGAGAGCCGGGATCGATCGCTACAGACCACGAGGTCGCAGCCCAACGCCAGGGAGAGCCCGGCGCCCACAGCGACCCCGTCGATCTTGGCGATGGTCGGCTTGGTCAGCCGGTGCAGCGCCAGCGCCACGTCGCCCAGCCGGCGCATGCGCGCCAGCGGTGAACGGGACGTGTCCGCGGCCGGGCCGTTGGGGTCGCCCAGATCGGCGCCCGAGCAGAAGGCCCCGCCGGCACCGGTGAGGACCATCACCCGGTCCGCGGCGTTGGCCTCGATCTCCTCGAAGATGGCGGGCAGCTCGAGCAGCATGACTGCGTTGGCCGCGTTCTTGCGCTCGGGACGGTTCATGGTGACGGTGACCACGCCGCCCTGGCGTTCGACGATAAGAGTTTCCATGGTGCGTGACCCTAGGCCGCGAACGGTTCAAAACGCACCTTCGATGACGGTGACCGTGCGGCCGAGGATCGCCGCCACGTCGAAGCGGGGCTGGTGGCCGCCGCATGTGTGCAGGAAGATGTACTCGGCGGCCAACCGTCGCAGGCGGAGTTGCTTGACCCGGGTGACCGCTTCGGCGGGGGCGCCGAGGCGGTCGGTGCACCGGGTCTTGACCTCGCAGAAGACGAGAACCTCGTCGCGGGCGCATACGAGGTCGATCTCGCCGGTGCGGCTGCGCCAGTTCCGCTCGACAATCTGATAGCCGTGGCGCGCATACCAGGCGGCCGCCCGGTCCTCGCCGGATCGGCCGAGGGCCATGCGGTGGTTGACGGGCCCAGGGGTCATGCCGGAGAACGGTCGGACGGCGTGGTAGGCGCGCCAGAGTCTGCGGGAGACCCGCGGGAACCTTGCCTGCGGGAGAGCGAGAGCTAGAGCTCCTGCTCCGGCAGGCGCTCTATGTTCACGTCACGAAAGGTGACGACGTTGACCGTGGGGACGAAGCGGGCCGGGCGGTACATGTCCCAGACCCATGCGTCCTTGAGCTCGAGCTCGATACAGGCCGGCGTCGTGTCGGACCTCACCTTCAGCGAAACCTCGTTGGCCAGGTAGAAGCGCCGCTCGGTCTCGATCACGTAGGAGAAGACGGGCAGGACGGCACGGTACTCCTGCACCAGGCCGAGCTCGATCTCGGCCTCGTAACGCTCGAGGTCTTCCTCACTCATCGCAGCCTTACGGCTTCGCCGTCCGGAGCTCCTTGATCTTCGCGGCCTTTCCGTGGCGCTCGCGCAGGTAGTACAGCTTGGCCCGGCGGACGTCGCCCAGGGTCACGACCTCGATGGTCGCGATGGTCGGCGAGTGCACCGGGAACGTCCGCTCGACGCCGACCCCGAAACTCACCTTGCGCACGGTGAAGGTCTCCTGCACGCCGCCGCCCTGGCGGCGGATGACGGCGCCCTGGAAGATCTGGACCCGCTCGCGGGTGCCCTCGACCACCCGGACGTGCACCTTGACGGTGTCCCCGGGCCGGAAGTCGGGGATGTCGGTGCGCAGGCTGTCGCGGTCGATGATTTCGGTGGGGTGCATGAGAGGGGTCCTAACGTCACACCGGCTCAGTGCCGGACGGAACATCGTAGCCGTGCGCGGCCAGTGACCGCACGTCGTCGTCGCTCAGGCGGCCCTCCCGGCGCAGCTTGGCGAGCAGATCCGGTCGCCGGTCGGCGGTGCGCAACAGGGACTGGAGCCGGCGCCAGGCAGCCACCGCGGCGTGGTCGCCCGAGCGCAGTACCCCGGGCACCTCCCAACCCCGGAACGCGGCCGGGCGTGTGTACTGGGGGTACTCGAGCAGACCGGCCGAGAAACTCTCGTCGAGGGCCGAGTACTCGTTGCCCAGCACCTCGGGCAGCAGCCTCGCCACCGTCTCGATCACGACCAGGGCCGCCAGCTCCCCGCCGGCCAGGACGAAGTCGCCCACCGAGAGCTCGCCGTCGACCAGGTGATCGCCCACCCGCTGATCGACCCCTTCGTAGCGGCCGCACAGGAGCGAGAACCCCCCGGGGAGCGTCGCCAGCTCGCCCGCCACCGACTGGGACAAGGGCCGGCCGCCAGGGGCCAGGAGCAGGAGCGGGCGGGGCAGCTCCCCCTTGGCCTCGACGGCCTCGACGCAGCGGAACACCGGCTCGGGCATCAGGACCATGCCGGGGCCGCCACCGAAGGGGCTGTCGTCGACGGTCCGGCGGGCGTCGAGCGATCCCTGGCGGAGGTCGTGCACGTCGACGGCGAGCGCGCCCGACTCCTGGGCCCGCCCGAGGATCGAGGCGGCGCAGTACGACGCGATGGCGTCGGGAAAGAGGGTGAAAACGGCAATTCTCATGGGCGAGGAGGAGTTCTCATGGGCGAGGAGGAGTTCGCTCGCGAATCAGGGGTCCAGCAACCCGTCGGGGATGTCGACCACCAGGGTGCGCGCCGAGGCATCGCTCTCCGTCACGAAGCGCAGGGGGATCAGACCGCCGCTCTCCAGGACGAGGAGGTCACTGGCCGGATTCGCCTCCACGGCGCGGACCGAGCCCAATTCGGTGCCCTCGATGTCGAAGACGGTCGCGCCCACCAGCTCGTGCACCCAGAGCTTGCCGGGAATGTCGACCGCCTCGGCTTCGAGCTCGATCCCGCGCATCCGCTCGGCCTGGGACCGATCGACGATGCCCTCGAACTGCACGATCCAGCGGTCCTGGAACGGCCGGGCCGATTCCACCGTGAGGGTGCCCCGCGGCGTGGTGAGGACAGAGCCGGGGTCGAGCCGCTCGGTCAGGTCGGTCCACAGTTGGACGACGACCTCGCCGCGCAGGCCGTGGGCCTTGGTGACCCGGCCGATCTTGAGGAGATCAGTCGTCGACGATGTCCACGCTGGCCTGGACGCCGTCCTTGGCGCCGGCCACGTTGACCAGGGTGCGGATGGCCTGGGCCGTCCGTCCCCGGCGACCGATCACCCGCCCCATGTCGTCGGGAGCCACGTGCAGGCTGAGGCGCAGGCCGCCGCGCCGCTCCTCGGAGTCGATGACCACCGCGTCGGGCTCGTTGGAGAGCGAGCGGGCCAGGTAGCTGAGCACGGCCAGCGGGGTCCCGCCGTCGAATGCCTCGTTGGGCTCGTTCCCCTCGTCGTCGTGGCCGAGGTCGTCGGACGCGTTGATGTCGGACGCGTTGACGTCGGACGAATTGATGTCGGCCTGCTCGTCACCGTCGACGGTGTTGATGTCGCCGGCCTCGTAGAGATTGGTCACTTCGACCTCGCCGCCGCGAACTCGTCCCACGCACCCGAGGTCTTCAACAGCTTCTCGACCCGCTCGGTCGGCTGCGCGCCGTTGACCAACCACTTCACGGCCTTCTCGTTGTCGATCTTTATCACCGCATCCGGCTCGGCGGTCGAGGCGCCGCGGGGAGCGTACGTACCCACGATCTCGAGGAACCGCCCGTCACGGGGTGACCGGCTGTCCGCGGCCACGACCCGGTAGGTCGGCTGCTTCTTCTTTCCCATCCGCACCAGGCGGAGCTTCACTGCCACGAACTGATTCCTCCATCATCTGGACTTTGTGCGTCCATTCTGGCAGATAGCGGCCCTACCGACTTTTCGGTGGGGTGACGCGCCCGCCTTTCTTCTTCTTTTTGGTGCCTTTGTTGACGCTGACCACGGGTCGGGGGGCGGACGGGGCCGGCAGGCCGGGGAAGAGCGGGTTGTCGCCCGAAGGGTCGCCGTTGTCCCCCATGAGCTGGGAGAGCATGTCGAAGTCGGGTCCGCCGCCCGCGGCCGCCTGGGCCGCCAGCTTGCGGCCGGCCCGCCCGCCGAGGCCACCCATTCCCCCCATCCCGGGCATCGCCCCCATGCCGGGGATGTTGGGCATGTTGCCCGACGCCATGCCCTTCATCATCTTCTGCATCTCCTTGAACTGCTTGAGGAGGGTGTTGACCTCGGACACCGTGGTCCCCGAGCCGCGGGCGATGCGGCTGCGGCGGGAGCCGTCCAAGAGGGTGACGTCGTTGCGCTCGGTCGGGGTCATGGAGCACACGATCGCCTCGACCCGGGAGACCTCCCCGTCGTCGATCTGCCCGGCCGCCTGGCGCATCTCCTTGGACATCCCGGGCATGAGCTTCATGAGCCCGCCCAGCGAGCCCATCTTCTTGACCTGGCGGAGCTGGGACAAGAAGTCGTCCAGCGTGAAGTGGCCCTGCATGAGGCGCGCCGCGCCCTTGGCCACCGTGTCGTGGTCCATGGTGCGCTCGGCCTGCTCGATGAGGCTGAGGACGTCGCCCATGCCCAGAATCCGGTCGGCCATCCGGTCGGGATGGAACAGGTCGAAATCGGCCAACCGCTCCCCCGTGCTGGCGAACGCGATCGGTTTGCCGACGACGCCTTTGACGGAGAGGGCCGCACCGCCGCGCGCGTCACCGTCGAGCTTGGAGAGGATCACCGCGTCCAGTGCGAGCGTCTGGTGGAAGGCGCTGGCGGTCGCCACGGCGTCCTGGCCGATCATGGCGTCGATGACCAGGAACGTGTAGTGCGGCTCCGTGGCGTCCGAAATGCCCCGGATCTCCTCCATGAGGGCGGCGTCGATGGTCAGGCGCCCGGCGGTGTCGATGATGGCCACGTCCTTGCCGAGCCGTCGAGCCTCCTCGACGCCGGCCCGGGCCACGGCCACCGGGTCGGTGGGCTCGCTGAAGACGGTCACGCCGGCCTGGGCGCCCAGGATCCTGAGCTGCTCCACGGCGGCCGGGCGCTGCAGGTCGGCGCCGATGAGGATCGGGTTGCGCCCCTGCTGCTTCCACCACAGGGCCAGCTTGGCCGACGCCGTCGTCTTCCCCGACCCCTGGAGACCGGCCATGAGCACCACGGTGGGGGGCCGCGAGGCGTAGGAGATCTTGAGGCTCTCCCCGCCCAGGACGGAGACCAGTTCCTCGTGGACGGCCTTGATCACCTGCTGGCCCGGCGTGAGGCTCCTCGACAGCTCCTCGGTACTGACCCGCAGGCGGATGCCGTCGCAGAAACGGCGGGCGACCGACAGCTCGACATCGGCCTCGAGCAGGGCGGTGCGGATATCGCCCAGCGCCTCCTCCAGGTCGGCCTCGCTGATCCGGCCCTTGCCCCGCAGCCGGGTCGAGATCCGCTCCAGGCGGTCGGAGAGCGCGTCGAACATGGCTCTTCAGCCTAATGGGAGGATGCCGCCGCGCCCCGCCAGCTACGAATCGAGGCCGAGGAGGGCGTCGACGAAGGCATCGGGGTCGAAGGCCACCAGATCGTTGACTCCCTCGCCCAGGCCGACCAGCTTCACTGGAATCCCCAGCTCGCGTTGGACTGCGATGACGATGCCGCCTTTCGCCGTGCCGTCCAGCTTGGTCAGCACGATCCCGGTGACGTCGACCGCTTCGGTGAACACCTTCGCCTGGGCGAGGGCGTTCTGCCCGGTGGTGGCGTCCAGGACGAGCAGGACCTCGGTCACGTGGCCCGGGTCGCGGTCGGCGATGCGGCGGATCTTCTTGAGCTCCTCGACCAGGTTGAGCTTGTTGTGCAACCGGCCGGCCGTGTCCGCCAGGACGAGATCGTTGCCCCGGGCCGCCGCCCGCTGCACGGCGTCGAAGACGATCGCACTGGGGTCGCCCCCCTCGGCGCCCCGCACGATCCCCACCTCCGACCGCTCGGCCCACATGCCCAACTGGTCGGCCGCGGCGGCACGGAAGGTGTCCCCGGCGGCCAACAGGACCGAGTGACCGGCAGCCGACTCCTGACGGGCCAACTTGCCGATTGTGGTGGTCTTGCCCACCCCGTTCACCCCCACGACGAGCCAGACATCGACCGTGCCCGCCTCTCCGGCGAAGCGCAGCTGCCGCGAATCGGCCACGTCGAGCAGGGCCCGAATTTCGTCGCCGAGTACCGAGAGGAGGTCGGTGCCGCTCCCGATCTCCTTCGAGGCCACCCGGGCCCTCAAGTCGGTCAGGAGGGCGTCAGTCGTCCGCACCCCGACGTCGGCCCGGATCAGCGCCTCTTCGAGCGAGTCCCAGGTGGCGGCGTCGATCCGGCCGCCGCGCAGGGCCGAGACGGCCCCGCTGAAAATCCCGCGGACGCTCCCGAGGCGGCTGCGGTAGGTCGGCGCCTCCGGCTCGGGCGCCAGCTCGGGCTCGGGCGCCGGTGCGGGCGCGGGCGCGGGCGTCGGCGCAACAGCTCCCGGCGCCACGGGTCCCGGCGCCACGGTCGTGGCGGCCTGGGCCGTCCCGGTCTTCGGAGGTGGCTTCTCGATGCTGACCGTCGGGTCCGGCGGGGCGACCGGGGGCGGGCCCGAGGCTCGCCGGGAACGGGCGATGAGGAGAACGGCGGCCAACAGGGCCACCACCACGACCGCCGCGAGGGCGATGAGCAGCGCGGTCATGCCGGCTCGCTCTCGGTCTGGCGCTCCATGTGGCGCTCGACCTTCTGGCTCACGACCTGCGAGGAGCCGCCGGGTGCCATGGTGACGCCGTAGAGCGCGTCCCCGGTCTCCATCGTGCGCTTCTGATGGCTGACGATCAGGAGCTGGGCCTCGTGGCGGAACTCACGGACGAGGCCGAGGAAGCGGTGGAGATTGACGTCATCGAGCGCGGCCTCCACCTCGTCCATCAGGTAGAAGGGCGAGGGGCGGCTCCGGAAGACGGCGAAGAGGAAGGCCAGGGCGGCCATCGACCGCTCGCCACCCGAGAGCAGCGACACCCGCCGGACGTTGCGGCCGGCCGGGCGCACCTCGATCTCGACGCCGGTGTTCAGCAGGTCCTCGGGGTCGGTCAGCACCATCCGGCCGGTGCCGCCGGGGAACAGCAGGGCGACCAGAGTCGAGAAGTGCTCGTTGACGTCGGCGGCCGCGGCGGCGAACGAGGTCATGATCTCGTGGTCCAGGGTCCGCACCACCTCGTGCAGCTCCCGCCGTGCGCCCCGCACGTCGTCCACCTGGATCTCGAGCTCCTTGTGGCGCTCCTCCAGGGAGGAGAGCTCTTCCAGCGCGAGCGGGTTCACCGGCCCGAGTGCCGCCAGCTTGCGCTCCAGCTCCGCCGCGTGCGCCGCCATGCTCGTGCCGTCCGGCACCTCGGGGATGGGCAGCCCGACCAGGTCCTCGGGCACGGTCCCGAGCTCGCGCCCGATGTGCTCGTGCAGCGTCTCGGAGCGCAGGGCGACCTCGTTGCTCTCCAGGTCCAGGGCGCGCGTGCGGGTGCGCACCGCGTCGAGGCGCTGCTCGGTGGTGTGGCGGTCCTGGCGGAGCTGCTCGAGGCGCGCCCCACCGGCGCGGACGGCGTCGACCTGTTCCTGGTAGTCGCCGCGCAAGGTGTCGAAGATCCCCTCGAGGCGGGCGTGCTCGACCTCGACCACCGCCTCCAAGCGAGTGAGTGCGGCGCCTTCCGCCTCGAGCCGCTGGCGCCGCGACGCCGCCGTGGCGCGCTCCTCGGCGTGCCCGAGCAGGCGGCGTTCGACCTCGGCCTGGCGCTCGGACAGCACGCGCCGGCGCTCAGCCAGCCCGGCCACCCGGACCTCGAGCTCCTGGTGCCGCGCCCGCACGGCCTGGCGCCGGGCGGCCAGCTCGCGCCACGCAGCGGCCGCCTCCTCAATCCTGGGCACCGACTGCGCCAGCCGGTCCCGCTCCGCCTGCACCGCGGTGAGCCGATCCCCGGCCTCGACCCGGGCCTGCCGGGCCGCGCTCAGCTCCTCGTCCAGCCGCCGCCGCTCCTCGGTGGTGCGCTGGGTGTCCGAGGCCGCCGTGGCCCGCGCCGAGAGGTGGCGGTCCAAAGCCCGTTCCGCCCGGGCCAGGGCGTCCCGGGCCTCCGAGAGGGCCGTCCGGCATCGGGCCAGCTCCAACCGCGCCGCGTCCGCCGCGGCCGCCGCGGCCGTGGCGCGCTCCTGGGCGTCCTCGACGGCCGCCGCGGTGACCACGTTGGTCGACGAGCGGACCCGCCATCCGGTGGCGGCGAAACGGTCGCCTTCGGGGGTCACCACGATCAGGTCGCCGCGCTCGAGCGAGAGGTCGATCGCTTCCTCCCATCCGTCGACGCGGACGGCATGGCCGATCAACGCATCGAGCACGGACTCGGCCACGGCCTCCCCGTGACGTGCCCGTACATGGCGGCGGACCGATTGGGCGCCCGACCCCTGCGGCAGGTCGAGGGGCGCCGATGGAGCGAAGGCCGTGCCCTTGGCGCCGTTGGCGCCCCCGCTGCCCGCCCCTGTCCCCGGCCGCGGTGCCAGCACCGCCCCCGTCACACCGCGCTCGCGCAGCGTGGCCAGGGCCTGATGGGCCGACTGGCGCCCGTCGACCACCACCGCCGCCACGCCCGCGCCGGCGGCCGCCTCGAAGGCGGCCTCCCAGCCTTCGTCGATCTCGACGAGGTCGAGCAGTGACCCCACCACGCCGTCCACCCCGCGCAGGAGCTCACGACCTCCCGCCCCCTGCAGGTCGCGCAGGGCGCGCTCGAGCGCCTCGGCGCGGGCGGCGCTGCGGTGCCGCGCCTGATCGCTCCCGTCGGCGGTCCGTTCCGCCGCCTCGGCCCGCCCGCTCGCGCCGTCGAGTGCGACCCGGCACGCCGCGACCTCGGCCTCCAGCCGGGCCGTGGTCACCTCCAGCGCCGCCGACTCGTTGTCGAGCAGGTCCGCCTTGACCGCCGCCGCCGCATGGCGCTGCCCGAGCCCGGCCAGGCGGGCGTCCAGCGCCGTCATATCTTGCTGCTCGCGTGCCACGGCCCGGGCCAGGGGCTCCGTCCGCGCCCGCACCTTGGCCAGGGCGTCCTCGGGCAGGTCGTCTCCGAGCACCTCGCGCCAGCGGTCCCGGAGCGCCGCCTCTTCGTCGTCGAGCACGCCCGCCTCGGCCAAAAGGTCGGCCTGCGCCGGGTCCGCCGCCGTCTCGTCGGCCGCCAGCGCGATCTCGGCGGCCAGGTGCGCGGCCTCCGCCTCGAGGGTCGAGACCACGTCGACGTCCGCCGCCGCATCGAGCGCGGCCATGACGGCACGGCCGCGCTCGCGCAGCACACCCGAGGTCCCCCGGGCCCGCTCGACCAGTCCCTGCACCCGGCCGAGCGCCCGGGCCAGGTCCTCCTCGCGGTGCGAGGAGAGCTCGGCCGAGGTGGTCGAGGCCTCGGCATCGAGCACCTCGAGGGCGGCGTGGAGCTCCCGCTCCTCCTCCCGGCAGATGGTGAGGCTCCGGGCGGCGGCGGTGCGGCGGCTCGCCAGCTCGGCCAGCTCGGTGCCGGCCAGGTAGCGCCTGATCGTCAGCAGCTCGGTGGCCACCGTGTCGTGCGACCGGGCGGCGGCGGCCTGGCGCTCCAGGGGACGGATCTGGCGCCGGACCTCGCGCACCAGGTCACCCAGGCGCTCCAGGTTCTCGGCCGTGCCCGCCAACCGGCGCTCGGCCCGCTCGCGGCGGCGGCGGTGCTTGAGGACCCCGGCCGCCTCCTCGATGATGGCCCGACGGTCCTCGGGACGTGCGTTGAGCACGGTGTCCAGCTGGCCCTGGCCGATGATCATGTGCTGCTGGCGCCCGACCCCCGAGTCGGAGAGCAGCTCCTGGACGTCGAGCAGGCGGCAGGGCGCGCCGTTGATGGCGTACTCGCTGTCGCCCGAGCGGAAGAGTGTGCGGGTGATGGTCACCTCGGCCAGGTCGATGGGGAGCTTCCCCGACGCGTTGTCGATGGTCAGGGACACCTCGGCCCGGCCCAGGGCGGGCCGCGACGAGGTCCCGGCGAAAATGACGTCCTCCATTTTGGCGGAGCGCAGCGACCGGGGGCCCTGGGCCCCGAGGACCCAGGTGACGGCGTCGACGACGTTCGACTTGCCGCTGCCGTTGGGACCGACCACGACGGTGATGCCGGGCTCGAACTCGAGCACGGTCGGGTCGGCGAACGACTTGAACCCCTTCATGCTGAGCGACTTCAGGAACACCGGGGCGACCCTAGTGGTCCCGAGTGGCCGGGCCCCGCCAATTCCGGCGTGCCCACTCCGAACTGCCCTGACGGACCTGCCGGTTCAAACCTGGCAGTGCTCGCAGAAAAAGGTCGAGCGGCCGCCGGACTTGACCCGCACGATCACGTTGCGGCAGCGCCGGCAGGCCTGGCCCTCGCGGTCGTAGACCTGATGGGATCCCTGGAAGTCGCCGACCTCACCGAAGAGATCGCGGTACTGCTCGTCGGCCAGGGAGGATCCCCGGTGCTTGATGGCGTCCGCCAGGGTCTCGACCATGGCCCGGTAGAGGCGCCTGACCTCGGTCGCGGTGAGCGTGTTGGCGGGGCGGTCGTAGCGCAACCCGGCCTGGTAGAGCATCTCGTCGGAGTAGAGGTTGCCGATGCCGGCAACGAAGCTCTGATCCATCAGCATGGCCTTGATGCCGGCCTTGTGCTGGTGGAGCAGCAGGCCGAACCGGTCCCAGCTCATCATGTCCTCGACCGGATCGAACCCCAGGTGGGCCAGCTCGGGTATGGCCTTGCGAATGGCCGCCCCGTCCCCGCCCGTGGTCCCCGAGACCGGGCTCAACGCGGTGCCGTCGGCTTTGAGGGGCGGGGTGGAGACGAACAGCTCGCCGAAGGTACGCGGATCCACGTAGCGCAACTCCCCGCCCTGGGTGAAGGTGATGACCACGTGGGTGTGCTTGGGCTTGGGGTCCTTGACCGACTTGACCCGCAGCAGCTGCCCGCTCATCCCCAGGTGCACGACCAGCGTGTCGCCGCTGTCGAGCGTCAAGAGGAGGTACTTGCCCAGGCGCCCGACCGACTTGATGGTCCGGCCCTCGAGGGGGGTGCGGAAGTGCTTGGCCGAGGGGTGGCGGCGCACCGAGCGGCCGTTGGCCACCGACACCGACTTGATCTTCTTTCCCGGCACCTCGCGGGACAGGTCCTGGCGCAACGTTTCGACTTCGGGTAACTCAGGCATTCTGCAGACCCTCCCAGGCGTTGCGAGCCGCTTCCTGTTCGGCATCTTTTTTGGACCGCCCCGCCCCGACCCCGAGCAGGGAGCCGGCGACGAACACCTCGGCCTGGTAGGCCCGCTCGTGGTCCGGGCCCGAGCCGACGACCACGTAGCGCGGCGGCCCCTCCCCATCGCGCACGGCCTTCTCCTGCAAGCGGCTCTTGTGGTCGAAATCGTCCGGCTCCTTGCCGGCCCGGGTGATGGCGTCGCCGAGCTCGCGCAGGACCAGCTGCTCGGCGGCGTCCCATCCCGAATCCAGATAGACGGCCCCGAGTACGGCCTCGAAGGCGTCGGCCAGGATGGAGGCCTTGGTCCGCCCGCCGGAGGCCTCCTCGCCCCGCCCCAGCAAAAGGACCTCACCCACCCCGAGGCCTTCCGCCACCTGGGCCAGCACACGGGCGTTCACCACGGCCGAGCGCACCTTGGCCAGCATCCCCTCCGCAAACCGGGGATAGCGCTCGTAGCTGTAGCGGGCCACGACGAGGCCGAGTACGGCGTCGCCGAGGAACTCGAGCCGTTCGTTGGACGGCGCCCCGCCCTCCTGCTCGCCGCACCAGCTCCGATGGGCCAGCGCGTGCCGGAGCAGGCTGATGTCGCTGAATTCGTGGCCCAACCGTTCGGCAAGTGCTGCCGCCCCCTCGGCGCCAGCGTCACCCCGCCTCGAGCTTGGCGTAGACGTAGTCAACGGCGTCTCGGACGGTTCGGAGATCTTCAAGGTCTTCATCATCGATGCGGAACCCCACGGTCCGCTCCCCCAGTTCTTCTTCCAGCCCCTCGACCAACTCGATCAGCGCCAACGAGTCGGCGTCGAGGTCCTCCACGAACGACGCCCCCTCGGTGATCGTCGACGGGTCCGTCTCCAAAATGTCGGCCAGCTGGTCCCGGATCAGCGCAAACACCCCGTTACGATCGAGGGGGCCCTGGTTGGTGTGGGTTTCGGCAGGCACATGCGCTCCTGGGTCGACGAATTCGAGACGGCATCCGCCATGCTACCGGTCTTCGGGCGCAGAGCGCCCGGTTGTACGCTCTGGACTGGGTTTTTACCTCTCCGCCGGTGGGCGGATGGCGGCAGCCACATGGTCCACCAATCCACGTGTGGCGCACTCGTAGGCCACCCGCACGGCGTTGACCATGGAGGCCGCGTTCGACGACCCGTGGCTGATGACGCAGACGCCGTCGGTCCCCAGCAGCATGGCGCCACCGGTGTTCTCCGGCTCGAACTCGGCCGCCATAGGGAGCAGGTACGGCAACAGGACGTCCGCCGCCGCTTTGGTCTCGTCGTTCGTGGCGAAGACCCCGAGCAGGGCGTCGAAGAGAAAGCGCAGGGAGCCCTCCAGGGCCTTGAGGGCGACGTTGCCGGTGAAGCCGTCGGTCACGATCACGTCGGCCGGTGAGGGCAGGAGGTCCCGGCCCTCGAGATTCCCGACGAACTCGAATGCGAACCCGGCCGGGGCGTCCCCGGTCCCGGTCAAGAGGGCGTGGGTCTCCTTGACCAGCGGCGTGCCCTTGGTCGACTCCTCGCCGATGGAGAGCAGGCCGACGGTCGGGGAGGTGGTTCCGAAGCGGGCGGCCACGTAGGCCGCGCCCATTTGGGCGAACTGCACCAGCATGGCCGGCGTGCACTCGGCGTTGGCCCCCGCGTCGACCAGGACGGCGGGCGTGCGGCCGAGGCGCGGCAGCGGGGTGGCGATGCAGGGCCGGATCACGCCCGGCAGCCGTCCCATGCGCAGCAGCGCCGCGGCCATGGTGGCCCCGGTGTTTCCGGCACTGACCATGGCCGAGGCCTTCCCGTCGCGCACGAGTTCGGCCGCCCGCACCAGCGAGGAGTCCTTCTTGCGCCGCACGCCCCCGGCGGGATCCTCGTCCATGGCGATGACCTCGGTGCAGGGGACGAGCGGGAGCCCGAACGTGTCGCCGACCTGGTCGGGTGGGCCCACCAGCACGACCGGGATGCCGTCGTCGGCAGCGGCGCGCCGGGCCCCTTCGACAATTTCGCCGGGGGCCTTGTCCCCACCCATGGCATCGACCGCGACGGGGAGTGCGGCCAGCGCCTCGGCACCCGGACGCTCGCCGCGACGGCTCAAGTCAGTCGACCTCGACGGCTTGACGTCCCTTGTACCACCCGCAGCTGGGGCAGACGACATGCGGCGTCTTGGCGGACTGGCAGTGCGGGCACACACTGCGCGGCGGGCGGCGCAGGACCCAGTTTGCGGCCTGGCGGCTGCGCCCCTTGGCCTTGGACGTCTTCTTCTTCGGGACTGCCATCGTGGGTCTCCACTAGTTCGGATCGGGGCGGGCCGACCGACGAGGGTCAGCTACCGGAGCACATCGAGGTTAGCCCACCTCGGGTCCGGGGGGGCAACGCAGCCACATTCGGACTCGTTGCGGTCGGCCCCGCACTGCGGGCAGAGCCCCCGGCAGTCCTCCCGGCACAGGGGGGCCGCCGGCAGGTCCAGCACGATGGCATCGCGGACCAGCGGGCCGAGATCGATGGTGTCGTCGACGATCGGGTACCACTCGTCGTCCGAGATCGGCGCGTCGCCGAAACGCTCGCGCACGGCAATGGACAGCTCGCCCGTCACCGGCGCGGTGCAGCGCCGGCAGATCCCCACCCACGGGGCGCGGACGGTGCCGACGGCGTCGATCCCGCCGTCGAACGGGAGCAGGGTGATGTCGCACTCGGCCTCGGCGTCGAGCGGCACCACGCTCCGGCCGGGGTCGATGCCCAGCTCGTCGAGAGGGCCGGCGAGCACGACCGCTCCCCGCCGCACCTCACGCGCCGCGGCGCCGGGGTTGCGGCGGAGCCGGGCCACGTGGACGAGGAAGGGGTCGGCCGCCATCAGGACACGTCCTGGTCGAAGAAGCCGTCCTCCTCGGTGGCCGAACCGGCGCGGGCGCCCGCGGTCTCGAGAGGCGGGGGAGGCGGTGCGGCGGCCAGCTTGGCCCGGCCGGACTGCACGGTGCGGGTGAGCCGGTCGAGCACGATCTCCATGCCCGCGAGCTTCTGGTCGCAGAAGTCCTCGGCCTCGTGCCGCATGGTGCGCGCCTCGTCGTTGGCATCGTCGAGGATGCGCTGGGCCACCGAGTTGGCCTGCCGGACGATCTCGGTCCGCTGCACCATGCGCTCCGCCTGCGCCCGCACCTCCTCCATCAACGTCTCGGCCTCCCGGGTGCGCTCCGCCAGGAACTCCTCGCGCTCACGCAGGAGCCAGCGGGCCTGGCGCAGCTCGTCGGGCAGGCGGTCGAGGGCGGTGCGCAGGAGGCCTGTCACCTCCTCGCGCGAGATGATGATCGACGAGGACAGCGGCATGGACTTGGCGCTGGCGAGGATGCCGAGCACCTGCCCGATGACCGCCTCCACACTGACGTCCTGCTCGGACTCGTCTATGTCGAGATACTGGTCGGTCACTCCTCCCCCTTCCCGTCCGCGAATTTCTTCACCAGGTGCTCCGCCACGACCTTGGGGACGAACGCGGACACGTCGCCTCCGAAGCGGGCCACCTCGCGCACCAGCTTCGACGCCACGAACGAGTAGTTCGAGCTGGTGGGGATGAAGATGGTCTCGACGCCGGAGAGGTGATGGTTCATCTGGGCCATCTGCATTTCGGACTCGAAATCCGAGACGGCCCGCAGGCCGCGGACGATCGCCGACGCCCCCACGTCGCGGGCCACGTTCACCAGGAGCGTCGACACCGAGACGATGCGCACCGTGGGGAGATGGGCCACGACCTCCTCGAGCATGCTCTGGCGCTCCTCGAGAGTGAACAGGGCCTGGCTCTTCTGGGGGTTGCGCAGGGCGGCCACCACGACCTCGTCGAAGAGCCGGCTGGCCCGCTCGACAATCTCGAGGTGCCCGTTGTGGAAGGGGTCGAACGATCCGGGGAACAGTCCTACCTTCACGAACTGGCCTTCACGAGCTGGTTCCGGTGCGATGAGCCACGGTGACGAGCGTACCGCCGTACCGGCGTTCCCTCGCGACCATCCAGCCCGCGGGAAGTGTGATCGGCACCGACGACTCGAGGACGGCCGTCGTCGCCCGCAGGTCCCTCAGCAGCGCGGGCCAGGCCTCGAAGGTGTAGGGCGGATCGCACAGGGCGAGATCGAACGCCGGCGCCCCGGCCAGCCACCCCGGCAGCGCCGCCCGGACGACCGTGACCGGCTGGTCGCCCAGCCCCACCGACTCGAGGTTCGTGCGCACCGCCTCCAGCGCGCCCGGGTCCTGGTCGACGAAGGTGGCCGTGGCGGCGCCGCGTGACAGGGCCTCGAGCCCCAGTGCCCCGCTGCCGCAGAAGAGGTCGACCACGGTGAGCCCCTCGACGCCACCGCGCGAGCCCAAGATGTCGAAGATCGACTCGCGCACCCGGTCCGACGTCGGGCGGACCGCGGCGGGCAGTTTGGCGGCCAGGCGCCTGCCCCGGCTCCGGCCTCCGATGACGCGCACCGACGTCAGGGTAGACCGTTCCAGCGCCCCAACCCGATCGGGCCCCCGAACCCGATCGGGCCCTCGAACCCGCTCAGCTCTTGAACAGGTATTCGCCCTCGTCCTCGCTCAGGAACAGGCGGATCTCGTCGGCCAGCGCCTCGTGCGCCCCGAGTTGGGGATCCTCGTCCACGATGGCCTCGGCCACCCGGCGCGCCTCGAGGAGAAGGAGCCGGTCGTCGGGATCCGACAGGGAGGCCAACCGCAGGTCGGAGTGCCCCTGCTGGCGCGCGCCGAGCAGGGTCCCCTCGCCGCGCAGGCGCAGATCGTCCTCGGCCAGCGCGAACCCGTCGGTGGTGCGCGCCACCGCGGCCAGGCGCTCCCGGGCCACCCCGTCCTCGCCACCCGCGCCGAGGAGGAAACACCAGCTGGGGAGGGCGCCACGGCCCACGCGCCCACGCAACTGGTGCAACTGGGCGATGCCGAACCGGTCGGCGTTCTCGATCACCATCACGGTGGCCTCGGGCACGTCGACCCCGACCTCGATCACCGTGGTGGCCACCAACACCTCGACCTCGCCCCGGCGGAACTGTGCCATGGCCTCCTCGCGGGCGGCGGGCGGCATCTGGCCGTGCAGCAGGCCCACCCGGAGACCGGCCAGCTCGCCGGCCTCGAGGCGCGTGCGCTCCTCGGTGGCCGACCGCGCCTCGACCCGCGGCGAGTCGCCCACCAGAGGGCAGACCACGAACGCCCGGTGGCCTGCGGCCACCTCCGCCCGGACCTTCTCCCATGCCAGGTGCTCGTCGGCGGGGTCCGGGAGCCAGGTGGTGGTCACGGCCACCCGCCCCGGGGGCATCTCGTCGAGGACGGTGAGGTCGAGGTCCCCGAAGATCACCATGGCGGCCGTACGCGGGATGGGTGTCGCCGTCATGACCAAAAGGTCGGGGTCGCCCTCCTCGCCCTTGGCCCGCAGCGTCGCCCGCTGCTCCACCCCGAAGCGGTGCTGCTCGTCGATCACCACCATGCCCAGCGACGTGAACTCCACCTCCTGGGTGAGCAGGGCGTGCGTGCCCACCACGATCGAGATCCTCCCCTCCGCCAGGTCCTCGAGCATCTGGGTGCGCGCCTTCCCCTTGACCCGGCTGGTCAGCAGCTCGATCCGCACGTCCAGGTCGCCCAGCAACTGGCGGACCGCCACGGCGTGCTGCTCGGCCAGGACCTCGGTGGGCACCATCAGGGCTCCCTGGTGCCCGCTCTGGACCACCCCGAGCAGGGCCGCCAGGGCGACCACGGTCTTGCCCGAACCGACATCGCCCTGGAGCAGCCGGTGCATCGGGAAGGGGCCGGCGAGGTCGGCGACGATCACCGCCAGCGTGCGCCGTTGCGCCGTCGTCAGCTCGAAGGGCAGCGCGGCCAGGAAGCGGGCCACCAGGGTGCCACCGACGGCGCCGGTGATCTCCCGTGGTGACACGTCGTGGCGGAGGGCCCGGGCGTTGTGCTCGAAGGCCCGCCGCCGCAGCACCAGGGCCAGTTGGAGGCGGAACAGCTCGTCGAAGACCAGCCGGCGCCGGGCCGGTGCGATCACATCGAGTGACTCGGGGCCGTGGACGGCCCGCATGGCGGCGGTCCGGTCCCACAGGTCCAGCGACGTCCGCCACGCGTCGTCGAGCGGGTCCACCAGGTCTCCGGCACGCCGGAGTGCCTCCTCCACGAACGTGCCGATCTCCCAGCTGGTGAGCCCGGCCTTCGCCGAAGCCGGATAGACGGGAAGGATCCGCAGGGTGCGCCGTTGCCGGCCGACCACCGGCTCGTCCACCCCGGCCACCACGTCGACCACCGGGTTGACCATCTGCCGCGTGCCCCGGTAATCGCCCACCTTCCCCCAGAAGATGGCCTCGGTCCCTTCCAGAAGTTGTTTGGCCCGCCACGGTTGGTTGAAGAAGACCACGTCCATCGCCCCGGTGTCGTCGCGCACGGTGATCGTGACGACGGTGCGCCGGTTGCGCGCCGGCCTGGTCCGCACCCGTTGCACCTCGGCCAGAATGGCCGCCTCGGACCCCACCTCGAGGCCGGACACGTCGGCCTTCCTGGTGCGGTCGATGTAGCGACGCGGGAAGGTGGTCAGCAGGTCAAGGACGGTCTCGACGCCCCACTGCTCGAGCTGGGCCGCCTTGCGCGCCGACACCTTCTCGAGGACCGAGACGGGCCGCAGACTCAGGTCACGGAGTGTGCGCGGAGATGCCACTCGCCTCCTGGCCCGACCTACTCGATGCCCAGGAGATAGGGGTAGAGGGGCTGGCCGCCGTGGTGGACCTCGAGCGCGACGTCGGGGTACTCCTCACTCAGCCACTCGCTGATCCTGCGGGTGTCGCCCGCCTTGGAACCCTCCCCCTCAATGAGGGTCACCAGCTCGTGCTGGTCGGTGAGCAGGCGGCTCAGGAGCAGGCGCGTCGCCATCACCGCGGAATCGGCGATGGCGATCACGCCATCGCGCGAGAGGCCGATCCATTCGCCCTTGCGCACCTCGCCGGCGTCGGTCGTGGCGTCGCGGACGGCCCGGGTGATCTCGCCGGGCAGCACGCGCGCGGCCGACTCGCCCATGCTGGTCGCGTTGACGCCCGCCCCGGCGGCCGGATCGTAGGCCAAAAGGGCGGCGAACCCCTCCAGAATGCTCCCGGTCGCCACCACCCGCACCGTCTTCTCGCTCAGCGCATCCACCTGCTCGGCCACCGGCCAGATGTTCTTGTTGTTGGGCAGGATCACCACCTCGTCGGAGTCGACGAGCTCGACCGCCTTGAGAAGGTCGTCGGTGGAGGGGTTCATCGACTGGCCACCCACCACCTGGTGGTGCACGCCCAGCGAGCGGAAGATGCGCCCGATACCGTCGCCGGTCACGACGGCCACCACGCTCGTCGTCGGGGCCGGGCCCTCCCACGCCACGCCGGCGCCGGCCTCGGGCGCGTTGGCTGCCTCGCGGACCCAGCGCTCCTCCTCCACCTGTTCGGCCAGGTCGGTGACCCGGATCCGCTGTGGCCTCCCGGTCTCGACGCCGGCCTCGATCGCCGCGCCGATGTCGTCGGTGTGGATATGACAGTTCCAAAGCCCGTCACCCCCGACCAGCACGATGGAGTCCCCGATGCCGGCCCACACCTCCTTGAAGTCGGCCATGGAGTCGTCCGGGGCGTACAGGAGGAACATCACTTCGTAACGGAGGTCCCCGACACCACCCTCGCCCTCGCCCGCGCCCTCGCTCCGGACTGCGTCGTACTCGGCCCGCAGCCCGGTCAGGTCGACGTCGGGGACGCCCGAGGGCTCGGGGAGCGGGTGGGTGGCATCGACGACCGACCAGCACGCATCGAGCAGGAGGAGGAACCCGGTCCCGCCGGCGTCGACCACGCCCGCCTGCGCCAGTACGGGCAGCATCTCCGGCGTCCGCGCCAGTGCCTCGGCGGCCACGCCGTGGGCCCGCTCGATCACCCCGATCAGGGTGGCGCCCGCCTCGCCGACGACAGCCGCGGCCCCGGAAGCGGCGGCGTCGGCCACCGTCAGGATCGTCCCCTCCACGGGCCGCACCACGGCGCGCCGGGCCAGAACCGACGCGTGGCCCAGGGCGTCGGAGAGGACGGCCGCATCCACACCGGACGGCGCGGCCACCCCCATGCGGTCGCACATTCCCCGCAGCAGCTGGGAGAGGATCACGCCCGAGTTGCCGCGGGCCCCCATGAGCGAGCCGTGGCCGATGGCCTTGCACACCAGGGGAAGGCCCGAGCCGGCCGGCACATCCTCGAGCTCGGCCACGACGGCCTCCAGGGTCAGCGCCATGTTGGTGCCGGTGTCGCCGTCGGGCACCGGATAGACGTTCAGGCGGTTGATGTCCCCCTGGTGCTGGCGCAGCGCATCACGGAAGCGATGCATCACGGCGCGCACGTCGTCCGCGCCCAGGGTCGCCAGGGAGGTCATGGCAAGGGATGCTAACCTTTGCGCCGTTCGTGAAAGCCTGCGTGGTGAGAACACCGCGGCCGCCCACAGGAGGGTCTACCCAATGGCAGCAGTGTGCGATATCTGTGGCAAGAAGCCTTCGTTCGGCATGAGCGTGAGCCACTCCCACCGGCGTACCAAGCGCCGCTGGAACCCCAACATCCAGCGGGTGCGTGCCCTGGTGGACGGCGCACCGAAGCGGCTCCACGTGTGCACGTCGTGCATCCGGGCCGGCAAGGTCACCAAGCCCGTTCGCCGCACCCCGGCCGCCTCCGCCAGCTGAGCGTCCGGCATCTGAGGGGGACCGCCTGAGGGTGGGCGCCTGAGGGTGGGAGTCAGGGCGCTCCGTCAGCCCAGGCGATGTTGCCACCCCAGTCGCGCAAGGTCACGGCCCCACAGCGTCCGCTGCGTGGGGTCAGCGGTCACGACCCCGATCCGGTGCAGCGGGCGCAGTCCCGCTCCGGCCCACGACCGTGCGCACGAGTCGGCCAGGCCGGCGCCGATCACGACCACGAGCTCGTAGTCCTCCCCCCCGCCCAGCGCGTCGTCCGGTGTGGCGCCCTCGGCCACGGGTACAGAGTCGAGGATGAAGCCGACCCCGGACGCATCGGCCAGGCGGTGCAGGTCGAGCGCCAGCCCGTCCGACACGTCGATCATGGCGGACGCCCCCGCCCGGCGGGCCGCCTCCCCCTCGGCCAGGCGCGCCACCGGTCGGCGGTACGCCGCCGCCAGAGCCACCTCGACCGGGTCCAGCCCGGCCACCTCGGCGCCCGACCGCAAGACCCGCAGCCCGGCCGCAGACCCGCCACATGGCCCGGTGACCAGGATCACGTCCCCCGCCGCCGCCCCGGACCGCGGGACCGGCGTTCCCCCGTCGAGCGTGCCCATCACGGTCACCGAGACGACCAGCACGCCGGCCGCCGAGACGTCACCCCCCACCACGGGGCATCCGGACACCTGCGAGGCCTCGGCGACCCCTTCCATGACACCCAGCGTCATCTCCCCGCCGCCGGCCGCTTCGGGCACGCAGAGCGCCACCAGCGCCCCGATGGGGCGCGCCCCCATGGCGGCCAGGTCGCTCAGTGCCCCCATGAGCGCCTTCCACCCCACGTCGTGAGGGCTACAGAGCGCCAGATCGACATGAACGCCGTCCACCACGCTGTCGACCGAGACGACCACGGGTCCGCCGTCGGGGACGACGACCGCCGCGGCGTCGTCGCGCAGCCCGCCGGCCTCGATTCCACCTCCGAGCGCATGGCGGATACGCTCCAATGTCTCGTCTTCAACCAGACGGGACATGCGCCCAAGTTTGGGGGAACCCACGGCACATGCCTAGCATTGGACGCCGCGTGCACCGGCCGAACCAAGGAGTAGAGCTACCCCACATGCCCAGCACTACGAACACCAAACTCCTCGCCTGGGTCAATGAGGTCGCGGCCGTGACCACACCCGATCGGATCGAGTGGTGCGACGGATCAGCCGACGAGTACGACCGCCTGTGCCAGATCCTGGTCGACGCCGGCACCTTCATCAAGCTGTCCGATGCCAAGCGGCCCAACAGCTACTGGGCCCACTCGGACCCGGGCGACGTGGCGCGGGTGGAGGACCGGACCTTCATCTGCTCGCAGGAGGAGATCGACGCCGGCCCCACCAACAACTGGTGTGACCCGGCCGAGATGCGCTCCTTGCTCCACGGGCTCATGAAGGGCTGCATGCGGGGCCGCACCATGTACGTGGTGCCCTTTTCCATGGGTCCCCTCGGCTCCGATATCGCCCACATCGGCGTCGAGTTGACCGACTCGCCCTACGTGGTGGTCTCCATGCGGATCATGGCCCGCGTGGGTACGGGCGCCCTCGAGGTCCTGGGGCCCGACGGCGACTTCGTCCCCTGCCTCCACTCGGTCGGCGCCCCTCTCGAGCCGGGCCAGGCCGACGTCGCCTGGCCGTGCGACGCCGAGAACAAGTACATCGTGCACTTCCCCGAGACGCGGGAGATCATCTCCTACGGATCGGGCTACGGCGGCAACGCGTTGCTGGGCAAGAAGTGCTTCGCCCTCCGCATCGCGTCGGTCATGGCCCGCGACCACGGGTGGATGGCGGAGCACATGCTGATCCTCAAGCTCACCTCCCCCGGAGGGGAGACCCGCTACGTCACCGGGGCCTTCCCGTCGGCCTGCGGCAAGACGAACCTGGCCATGCTCATTCCGTCCCTCGAGGGCTGGAAGGTCGAGACGATCGGTGACGACATCTGCTGGATGAAATTCGGCGAGGACGGCCGCCTCTACGCCATCAACCCCGAGGCCGGGTTCTTCGGGGTGGCGCCGGGCACCAACACCCACACCAACCCCAATGCCATGCTCATGCTCGACGGCAACTGCATCTTCACCAACACGGCGCTGACCGACGACGGCGACGTGTGGTGGGAGGGCATGACCGACGAGCCTCCCGCCCATCTCACCGACTGGAAGGGTCAGGACTGGACGCCCGCCTCGGGCACCCCGGCCGCCCATCCCAACGCCCGGTTCACCACTCCGGCCAGCCAGGACCCGGCCATCGCCCCCGAATGGGAGGATCCGAAGGGCGTGCCCATCTCGGCCATCCTCCTCGGAGGCCGCCGGGCCTCGGTCGTCCCCCTGGTGTTCCAGTCGCGCGACTGGGAGCACGGGGTGTTCCTCGGGTCGATCATGGCTTCGGAGACCACCGCCGCCGCCGCCGGCGCCGTGGGGAACCTGCGCCGTGACCCCTTCGCCATGCTGCCGTTCTGTGGATACAACATGGCCGACTACTTCGCCCACTGGCTGGAGATCGCCGCCGCGGCCCCCGACCGCGACCTCCTTCCCAAGATCTTCTACGTCAACTGGTTCCGCAAGAGCGCCGACGGCAAGTGGCTCTGGCCCGGCTACGGCGACAACTCGCGGGTCCTCGAGTGGGTGTTCAACCGGGTTACGGGCGAGGCCGAGGCCACGGACACGCCGATCGGGTGGGTGCCGGGGACCAAGGACATCGACGTGGCGGGACTCGAGGTCACCGAGGGTGACCTGGCCGAGCTCCTGCGGGTGGACGCGGCGGAATGGCGGGCCGAGGTGCCCTCAATCCGGGAGCACTACGCGCAGTTCGGCGATCGCCTCCCGGACGCGCTGACCGCAGAGGTCGACGACCTCGAGAAGCGCTTGAGTTAGCTGTTCGGTACGTATGCCATGGCCGTCTCCGCGTACGTGCTCATTCAGACCGAGGTGGGCCGGGCAGCCGGCGTCGCCACCCAGATCCGCCAGATTGCCGGGGTGGTCGTCGCCGACGACGTGACCGGCCCCTATGACGTGATCGCCCGCGTGGAGGCGGATTCGATCGACGAGCTGGGTCGGCTCGTCGTCAGCCACGTCCAACTGATCGAGGGCATCACCCGCACGCTCACCTGCCCCGTCGTCAACCTCTAGCTGCTCTTAGTGCCAGCCGGGCTCATCTGTCCCCCGCCCATCGCATCTGCACGTCGGGCTGGCGCTCTTCGTTCCCGCTCCCATCGGTCCGGAGCACCTCGACGAAGCCGGCCCGGCCGTAGAAGGCGATGGCACGATGGTTCGCCACGAAGGCCCACAGCGACAACCCGGCCGGATTCTCGTTCATGGCCCGACCCAGCAGAGCGCCGCCGATCCCGCCACCCTGGTGCGCCGGCACGACGTAGAGGTGGTCGAGCCATCCGTCCTTGACCGCCGAGAATGCGACGACCTCTCCGGCTGCCGCGGCCACCATGACGCGGCTGGTCGGCAGCACGCGGGTCGAGAAGAACGCCACGAGCTCGTCGCGGCTGTGCAACTCGGGCAGGTACCGCATCTCCGCCCGGGCCGCCGCGAACACGCCCGCCACGGCGACGCCGTCCTCGGGCCGCCCAGCCCGCAGTTCGACCCCTTCGGGCCCGTCGACCCCGCGCACCCCGTTCATCGGCTCACCGGCCCACGGGGTGCCGGCCCACCTAACTCAGCGCGCCCGTCTCCCGCAGCTTGGCCACGGTCCCCTCCTCAATTCCCCACTCGAGCAACGCCGACACGGTGTCGCCGCCCGGCACCGGGGGCGGGCGGCTGATGGACGAGGGCGTGCGGCTGAACCGTGGCGCCGGCGCCGGCTGCACGACACCCTCCACCTCGACGAAGGTCGACCGGGCCTGATTGTGCGGATGCAGGTGCGCCTCCCACGGCGAGAGGACCGGTGCGACGCAGGCGTCGGTCCCGTCGAAGACGGCGTCCCACTCGTCGCGTGTCTTGGTCGCCACCACCGCCGCCACCCGCTCTTTCATGGCCGGCCAGTTCGCCTTGTCGTTCTGCGTGGCGAAGAGGGGGTCGCCGGCCAGCCCGAGGCCCTCGAGGAGCTCCGCGTAGAACTGCGCCTCGATCCCGCCGAGTGCCAGGAACTTCTTGTCGGCGGTCTCGTAGACCTCGTAGAACGGCGCTCCGGTGTCGAGCATGTTGGCGCCGCGCTCGTCGTTCCATATGCCCGACGCGTGGAAGGCATGGATCATCGTCATCAAGGTGGCCGCACCGTCGACCATGGCCGCATCGACCACCTGACCCTGGCCCGAACGCGCCGCCTCCAGCAACGCCGACACCATGCCGAAGGCGAGCAGCATCCCCCCGCCCCCGAAATCGCCCACCAGGTTCAGCGGCGGCACCGGCGGCGAATCGGCCCGGCCCACCGGCCACAGCGCACCACCGATGGCGATGTAGTCGATGTCATGGCCGGCCCTCGGGGCCAACGGACCGTCCTGGCCCCACCCGGTCATGCGGCCGTAGACGAGGGCCCGGTTCCGGGCAAAACAGGCATCGGGCCCGACGCCCAGCCTCTCCGCCACGCCGGGACGGAATCCCTCGACGAGTCCGTCGGCCCCTTCGACCAGGCGCAACACGAGCTCGACCGCTTCGGGGTTCTTGAGGTCGATCCCCACCGAAGAGCGGCTCCGGGTCAAGAGGTCCCAATGGCTCGAATCCGAGGCCGCGGCACGTTCGGGAGCGCCGGGGGCCGCCCGCTCGAGGCGGATGACCTGGGCGCCGGCGTCAGCCAGCATCATGGCCGCGAAGGGGCAGGGCCCGATCCCCGCCAGCTCGATGACCTTGATACCGCTGAGCGGTCCGCTTCTCGGTGACTGCGCCATCGGAGGATCGTGACCCGAGTGGCTCATTGAGGTCAAGCTGGCGCAATGCTCATCGCTCGCGCTCCAGGACGGGTCACCCTCATCGGTGACCACACCGACTACAACCAGGGGCTCTCGCTCCCCATGGCCATCGACCTGGCCACCGAGGCCACCTTCACCCCCAAGGCGGGCAGCTTCCTGATCGGCGTGACCAGCGACCAGTTTCCTGAGCCGTGGGAGATCCCTCTGGGCGGCCGCTCCCCGGAACCACAGGCCGCACTGGCGGCGGCCCTCATCGCCGTGGCCCAGCCCTCGTCGGGGGGGTCCCTGCGGGTCACCAGCACCATTCCCGTCGGGGCCGGCCTGTCGTCGAGCGCGGCGTTCTCGGTTGCCGTCCTCCTGGCCCTGGGCCGGGCCGGCGACGCACTGGATCTGGCCAGACTCTGCCAGAGCGCGGAAGGCGCGGCAGGCTCACCGGTCGGGCTCCTCGACCCCTTGGCCATTCTCGGCGGTCGGGCCGGACACGCCCTCTTCATCGATTTTTCCGACCTGGAGTCCCATCAGGTCCCGATCCCCGAGGGTGCGGCTTTCATCGTCGTGCACTGCGGCACCGGCCGCGAGCTGGGCTCCTCGGGCTACGCCGATCGACGCGCCGAGTGCGAAAGGGCGGCCAATCTCATCGGACGACCCCTGGGGCTCTGCGAGCTCGGCGACCTGAGCGTGCTGGCGGACCCGGTGCTGCGCCGCCGGGCCCGCCACGTGATCACCGAGTGCGCCCGGGTGCGCGAGGTGGAGCGACTCTTGGGGCGGAGCAACCTGACTGCCGTCGGTGCGGTGATGACCGACGGGCACCGCAGCCTGGCCGAGGACTTCAAGGCCTCGATCCCCGCCCTCGACGAGCTGGTCGATCGGCTGGTCGGGATGCCCGGCGTCTACGGGGCCCGCATGACGGGGGGAGGCTTCGGCGGCTGCGCCCTCGCCCTGTGCGCACCGGACTCGCCCGCCCTTAGTCCCGAGATCCACGCGCCGCTGGCCGCGTGGCGGGTCAGCCCGGCCGGCGGGGCGGAGGTGCGCGGCGCGCCGTGACGGTGCTGAACGCCCGCGCCGGGGTAGCGGTGCCGAGTAGCCGAGTCAGTCCCCGGACTCGGCCCAGGCGGCTTGTGATGTCGCCACCAGCTTCTCGAGCGCTCCCGCGGCCCGTCCGGTGTCGATGGATTCGCACGCCAGCTCGACGCCGGCAGCCAGGTCGTCGACCCGGCCGATGACCATCAGGGCGGCGGCGGCATTGAGCACCCCGATGTCGCGATTCGGTCCCGGGGTCCCTCCGAGGATCGATCGGATCGCCGCAGCATTGAACGCGGCGTCGCCGCCCCGCAGTTCTTGCATGGTGGCCGGTGCGAATCCGAGCGAGGCGGGATCGACCCGCCACTCCGAGAGCGCGTAGGAGCCGGCACCGTCCCCCTCAAGCTCGAGAACGGTCGACGGAGAGGTCACGCTGAGCTCGTCGAGGCCGTCGTCGCCATAGACGATCATGGCCCGCCGGCTCCCGGTGGCACCGAGCACCGTGGCCATGACGGAGGCCATGGCGGGGTCATTGACACCCACCAGCTGGTGGCGCGTGCGGGAGGGATTGGTGAGCGGGCCGAGGTAGTTGAAGATGGTCGGCACTCCGAGCTCGCGGCGGATCGGGGCCACGTAGCGCATGGCCGGGTGGAAGCGTTGGGCGAAGCAGAACCCGATCCCGGCCTGGGCCACGCAGCGCGCCACTCCCACGGGGCCGATCTCGATGGCCACCCCCAACGCCTCGAGGACGTCGGCCGAGCCAACCGACGATGAGGCGGATCGCCCCCCGTGCTTGCACACCGTCACCCCGCACCCGGCGACCACCAGCGCGGCCAAGGTGGTGACATTGATACTGCTCAAGCGGTCACCGCCGGTCCCCACCAGATCGACCACCGCATCGGGGCCGACGGGCAGGATGAGGGGCACGGCGGCCTCCACCATGGCCCGCGCCAAACCGGTCACCTCGTCGGTGGTCTCGCCCTTGGCGTGCAAGAGGGTCAGGAAGGCGCCGATCTGGGCCGGCGTCGCCTCGCCGGCCAGGACCGAACCCAACGTGGATTGGGCCTCCTCGAGCGTGAGCGACTCCCCGGCGCTCAAGCGGCTCAGGACATCAGGCCACCCGAGAGTCAGTCCCACCACAGATCCCGGTCCAGGACGCCCCGGGCGATCAAGCCGAGCTGCACCTGCGAGGTGCCCTCGACGATGGTCAGCTGCTTGGCGTCGCGGTACCACTGCTCGGTCGGGTGGTCTTCCATGTACCCCGCCGCCCCGAGGAGCTGCACGGCCAAAGACGACGCGCGCACGGCCAACTCGGTGGCGTGGTACTTGGCCATGGAGAGGTAGGGCACGTACTCCTTGGTGAACTTTCCCTCGTCGGCCAGGACGGCGGCGCGGTAGGTCAAGAGGCGGGCCGCCTCGATGTCGACGGCGCACTTGGCGATCTCCCATTGGATGCCCTGGAAGTCCGCGATCGTCTTGCCGAAGGCCGCCCGCTGCTGGACGTACTCGGTGGCGTACATGAGGGCGCCCTCCGCCAGCCCGATGCCGCGGGCGGCCACTATCGGCCGCATGGCGTTGAGGCCGAGCATGGCCAGACGGAACCCCCCGACCTCACCGATCACGTTCTCGGCCGGCACCTGCACGTCGGTGAGCACCAACTCGCCGGTGTCGACGCCCTTGACGCCCATTTTGTGATCGGTCCGCCCGACCTCGACCCCGTCCCATCTCCGTTCCACGATGAACGCGGTGATGGAGTCGTGGGCCCGGCTGGTGGGCTCGCTCGTCTTGGCGAACACGGTGTACCAGTCGGCCTCCCGTACGCCCGACATCCAGCACTTGGTGCCGTTGAGTATCCACCCGCCCCCGCCTCCGGTGTCGGCCACCCCCCGGGTGCGCAGGCCCATGACGTCGCTTCCCGCCTGGGGCTCGGAGAGCCCGAAGGCCGCCCGCTGCGTCCCCTCGGCAATTCCGATGAGGTACTTCTCCTTCTGCGCCTCCGTCCCGGCGATCAGCAGGGGTCCGGTGGGAAGGCGGGTCAGCAGGAGCATCAAGGCCGCGGCGTTCGAGTACTTCGCCACCTCTTCGATGGCGACCGCCAGGCCCAGAATCCCCGCGCCCGACCCGCCGTAGTCGGTCGGGATGCACAGCCCGAGGAGCCCGGCGTCGCGGAAGGCGTCGAACAGATCGTCGGGATAGGCGCCGTCCTTGTCGATGGCGCGGGCCCGGGGCTTGACCTTGTCCTGCGCCAGGCGGCGCACCGATGCCTGGAGGGCGGAGAGTTCGTCGGACAGGGAAAAATCCACCGGCGAAGGCTACCGGAGAGTCCCGCCATGTATTTTCTGGTCCTTGAGCCGCGACGATGCACCTGGGGGGCCTGCCGGCGAGACTCCAATCCAACCTCTCGACGAGGCCCCCGCCGAGGATCTCGAGTCCCGGCCGGATCTGCAGAAGAAGTTGCGCAAGGCACGCAAGAAGGCCGCCAAGCGCAAGCATCGCTGGCGGCGGCGCATCCTCTACGCCACGGCCTCCATCATCTTCGTGGCGGCGGCCGGGGCCGGGGGGCTCTACTTCTACGCCCGCTACCGCTTCGACGAGATTCCGAAGATCCATTCCAAGCACCTCATCAAGCAGACCGCCAAACCGGGGCAGCCCTTCAACGTGCTCCTCGTCGGTTCGGACTCCCGTGCCTTCGTCAGCAACCCCACCCAGGTGAAGGCATTCGGCAATGAGGCCGACGCCGGGGGGCAGCGCAGCGACGTCACCATGGTGGCCCGCTTCGTACCCGCCACCAAATCGGTCACCGTCATTTCGATACCGCGTGACCTGTGGGTCGACATCCCGGGGAACGTCACCGACGTCTCGGGGATGAACCGGATCAACGCCGCCTACAACTCCGGTCCCGACCTGCTCATCCAGACGATCGAAGACGTCCTGCACATCCCCATCAACCACTACATCTCGGTCGGCTTTGACGGCTTCTCCGGCATGGTCAACGCGCTCGGCGGCATCACCATGGACTTCCCCGCCGGGGTGAAGGACGCCTACACCGGGCTCGACGTGACCACCACGGGGTGCCAGGTGGTCAACGGCACCGTCGCATTGCAACTCGTGCGGAGCCGGCACCTCTCCTACATGAACAGCAACGGCTACTGGGAGTACGACGGGCTTTCGGACTTCAGCCGCATCCAGCGGCAGGATTCGTTCTTCCGGGCCGTGCTGGCCAAGGTCAACACGTCGATCACCAATCCCCTGGCCATCAATGGGTTCATCTCCGCCGCCGTCGGCAATCTGGCCATCGACGACACGCTCACCGAGGGCGACCTGTTCCGCATCGCCACGGACTTCCACGGGCTGTCCTCGTCGCACCTGGTCACCGAGACCCTGCCGACCACTAGTTACGTCACCGGCGGCGGCGCCGACGTCCTGCTGGCGGCCCAGCCCTACGCCGACCAGATGATCGACGCGTTCAACCAGCTCGGCGTGCCCAAACCCAAGCCGTCGACCACCACCACCACCACGGCCCCGCCCCTGGCCAACAGCGCGGTCTCCGTGGATGTCCTCAACGCCTCCGGCGCAGGGCTGCTGGCCACCGACACGGCCGCGGCCCTCAAGGAAAACGGGTTCGTGATCACCGGTATCAACAACGCACCGAGCCTGATCCCGGCCGGCGAGCCCTCGGAAATCTATTACGGCCCCTCCGGGCTCCCCGCCGCGCATACGTTGGCAGACTCCCTCGAGGGCAAGGTGACCTACGTACCCGACTCCAGCCTCACCGGGAACGACCTGAGCCTCTGGATCGCCAGCGCCGCGCTGACCGTCACCACGACCACCACGACGACGACCACCACCCCGGGATCGCCCACGACCACCACGACGATCCCGAGCGACGTCTACACCAACACGCAGCCAGAGCCCTGGAACCCGGTGCCCTGCACCCTGGGGGCGCCCGCGACCACCACGACCACTACGGCCAAGGCAGCAAAGACCAAGACCGCGAAGCGATCAGGCTGACTTGCGCCTCTGCCGCACGATGCGCCGACGCTCCCGCTCGGTGGTCCCACCCCATACGCCCTCACGCTCGCGGTGGGCCAGGGCGTGCTCGAGGCAAGCCTGACGGACCGGGCATTCGGCGCAGATAGCCTTGGCTTCGGCCGCGTCGGCCTCGTCCTCTGACATCGGGTAGAACGCCTCGACGTCGAGGCCCCGGCAGGCGGCTTGCTTGCGCCACGTGGTGGCACTCATGGGAAACACTTCCTCACAAAAGTCGGATATGGGCAGTTTCGCCCTGGTCGGGGGCACAGCCAGGGACAACCCAGCGGCGCCGGCACCGAATTCCGGCGAACGAAGAGTATGGCCCACGGCCGGGCTGCCTGTAAAGACCTGCACAAGAATTATCCCTGGTCAGCCGATAGGAAGCGGCTTTGTTGTGCCCCGAAGGTCGCCCAGCAGCTCCTGCCGGACGGCGTCCGGGAGGACCGTACGCGCCTCGTAGGCCGGGTGCCGGGCGACGAGGGCAACCTCGTCGGGGCCGGCGAAGGCCTCCACCTGCGCCTCCGAGAACTCGAAGCGGAGGTAGTGCACCGCCGGTGTCACCGTGTCGCGGACCAGAGCGGCCGCGTGCGCCTCTTCGGGGACGCTGGGCACCAAGTCGTCGCCGATTGCCATCCCGAGCGCCCGCTCGATCCCCACCAGCTTGGGCAGCCACTCCCGCATCGATCCATCGCTGGTCAATTCGATGAAGAGGGTGGCCGAGAGCTCTCCCACCTGCGGGAGCAGGCGGTTGTAGATGTCGAGTTCGACCTGGATGGCCTCGTCGCTCAGGATCTTCTCCACCCGGGCCATCTCCTGAACCTGGAATCGCACCGTGTCGACGGACTCGAAGAGCAGGGTCATGATCGGGCCCAGGGCCACCCGGCGCAGCCGCTTGCGGGCCATGACCGCCGTGCGGAACTCCTCGCGTACGCGCTCGTACGCCCGCAGGTCCAGTATGTCGGCCACTGTGAGCGCCTCGGTCATTCGTCCTCCGTCCGTGCCGTACGCCCCCGCCCCCGGTGGCGGGGTACGCCCGAGCTCGAACCGGTCGCGCCCGTTCTGCGACCCGACGCGACCCGCGGCGCGGCGTGGGCCACGCGATGCGGGTCGGTCGGACCGTCAGTCGGGGTCATCGGGCGCCCCGGTGCATCATCAGGTGCTGCCCTCTACGAGATGGCCTCGAGCCCCTGCGCGAATCGACCGGCGTGGGACTTCTCGGCCCGGGCCAGCGTCTCGAGCCACTCTGCGATCTCCTCGAAACCTTCGTCGCGGGCTGTCTTGGCGAACCCGGGGTACATCTCGGTGTACTCGTAGGTCTCACCCTCAATGGCCGACTTGAAGTTGTCAATCGTCGGACCGACCGGTACCCCTGTTGCCGGATCCCCGACCTCCTTCAAGAAGTCGAAGTGCCCGAACGCGTGGCCGGTCTCCCCTTCGGCGACCGAGCGGAACAGGGCGGCCGCGTCGGGGTAGCCCTCCACGTCGGCCTTCTGGGCGAAGTACAGATAGCGGCGGTTGGCCTGGCTCTCGCCGGCGAAGGCCGCCTTCAGGTTCTCCTCGGTCTGGGTTCCCTTCAATGCTGGCATGGTTGTTCGTACCCTTTCTCTGTTGTCATTGCTGCTGAATTGTCATTGCTGCTGAGTTGAGATTGCTGCTGAGTTGCGACGTGCCCTCACCGGCACTCGTCACACAGGCCACGGAAGACGACTTCGGCACTGAGGACGTCGAAGCCGGGTGCGCTCCCGGGGGGGACGCGCAACTCGGGAAAATCGGCGTCGATGTCGCGCACCTTCCCGCAGGACCGGCACACGACGTGATGGTGGGTGGATTCCACGTTCGGGTCGAACCGGGCGGAGCCTGTGCCAAGGTCGAGGGCGGAGATCTCCCCCAGTTCGGCCAGGTCGTGGAGAGTCTGGTACACGGTTTTGAGGGAGACGTTGGGCATTTCGCGGCGGACCCTCTCGTACACCCGCTCGGCGGAAGGGTGGGTCTCGTCGCCCTCGAGGGCCCGAAATATGCACTGCCGTTGGGCCGTGATCTTCCACCCGTTGGCCCGGAAGAGATCGGTCAGTGCATCGGGGGACTGCATGTCGTTGCCACCATAGCGTCCTTCCTCCGTTTTGACAATCGTTGTCAAACAGCTCCGCCGTGCGCTACCTTTCCTCCGGTGACCGACTACGTGATCCCGGAACCCGAGCCCAAGCCGATTGACGAAAAAATAGAGATCGAGCTCCGTCACCTCTCCGAGAACGCGGTGCTGAAGGGCAAACCGTCCGGCGCCGAAAAGTGCGAGAACTGTCGCTACTACCTCGAGCCCCACAAGGACATCTCCTACTGCTGGCACCCGAAGCTGCGGATTTTGGTGGGCGACCAGTGGTGGTGCCAATGGTGGGAGGCGATCCCCGAGGAGTAGCGCCCGGTGACGTCAGTCCCGAGGTGCTCGGTCGACTGCGAACACCCTGACGGGATGCTCCACTCCCCGCAGTGACTGCGGAGCGATCTCGTTCCTCGTCCACCCGCCGTCGACCGGGAGGGCGGAGGCGGCCTCGGCGGTGACCACCACGACACCAGGCTCGGCCACCTTGACCAGACGTGAGACCAGGTTGACCAGAGGGCCGAAGTAGTCGCCCTCGCGGGGCACCACCAGCCCATAGCCGATCGCCCCGCGGGCCGGAGGCAGCTGAGGGTCGACGGCGACCGCACCGCACACTTCGAGGGCGATCCGACAGGCGGCGTCGACGGAGGGGGCGACGAAGAACACCTCGTCCCCGATCATCTTGACCACGCGCCCGCCGGCCAGGACGGCACTCGACCAGGCGGTCGATTCGAACCCGGACAGGGCCAGGCTCTGATCCCGCAGGCTCAGCCCTTCCGCCCACGCGGTCGATTCGACCAGGTCCACGAAGCCCAGGGCGATCCTTTCGCTCGGGTCCGCCGCGGGAGCGTCCGGCCCCTCGGTCGCGGACGGCCATCCCCGGGCCAACTGGGTGCGACGCACGGCCCGGTCGAACTGGGCCAGCAGGACGCGGCGCAGCGCGTCGGGAACGGCGATGAAGGCCGTCGCCGCCCTCTCCGACAGCCGGGCCCGCTCCAGCTCGGTCGTACCGGCGCGCCCGGTCCCCGGGCCGAGCTCGGCGTAGAAGACAGCGACCGCCGCCTCGGCGAGGTTGGTGGACGCCGCGCCCAGCACCCGCGTGAAGGCCAGGATGGCGTCGTCGCCCATGAGCGAGGCCGCCTGCTCGAAGGCGGTCATGACCTCGACGAGATCGCCGGGCAACTCGGCCTCGGCGGTCACCGGTAGCCCGGCCGCCAGGAGGACCCGACGTACCCGTTCGACCCGGACGCCGGCCCGCCCGGCCATCTCCTCCAGGGAAAGGGTCGCGCGGCCCTGTCCCACCACGAGCTCGCCGGCCACCCCCGGGAGACCCCCGGTCCGGTGTGCCTCGGCCATCTGGGCCACGGTGGCGCCGCGGGCAGAGAGGTAGTCGAGCAGCGCCCGTCGCTCGTCGGCCCCCTCGTCATCGGGCCGGTAGAGGCCGGCCGCCTCCCACTCGGCGGTGTCCATGGGTCCATCGTTTCACGGGGTTCGGCCGGCGCGAGGGCCGGCGCAAGCCGGGGAGGACCCCCTCACCTCGTGTGGCAGGCTGGAACGGTGCACCGGTTTCGCCGTCAGGAGTCGTTGCGGCGTCTGGCCGACGAGCGGTTCGACGTCCTGGTGGTGGGTGGAGGGGTCACCGGCGCAGGCGTTGCCCTCGATGCGGCCAGCCGGGGCTTGAAGGTCGCGCTGGTCGAGAAGAGTGACTTCGCCTCTGGCACTTCGTCGAAGTCGTCCAAAATGATCCACGGAGGCTTGCGCTACCTGCAGCAACGCGAATTTCGATTGGTCTACGAAAATCTGGCCGAGCGTCAACGGCTTTTGGACAATGCACCCCAACTCGTCAGCCCCTTGCCGTTTCTCATACCCCTCTTCGGCCGCGACGGCGTGGTCTCCAAGACCGTCGCCCGCTCCTACTCCATTGCGCTGTGGCTCTACGACCTGACGGGCGGCCTCCGCATCGGCGTCCGCCACAAGCGCGTCACCAAGGATCAGGCGCTGGCCCATCTGCCGACACTCCGCACCGATCATCTCGTTGCCGGCTTCCTGTACTTCGACGCACGCGCGGACGATGCACGCTTGACCCTGACGCTGGCCCGCACCGCAGCGCTCGAACACGGAGCCGTCGTGGCCAACTACACGCCGGTCGTTCGCCTGACCACCGATGAAGATGGGGACACCACGGGCGCCGTCGTACGTCCCGATCCGGCCGACCCAACCTCGGAGTTCCCTGTGCGCGCCCGGGTCGTGGTGAATGCAACGGGCGTCTGGGCCGACGACGTACGCGCCCTCGACGAGGGCTCTCATCCCCACTCCATACGACCGGCCAAGGGGGTCCATGTCAGCGTGCCCGCCGACCGGCTCCCCTGCGACATCGCCGCGGTGATTCCCGTTCCCCGTGACCGGCGCTCGATCTTCGTCGTGTCGTGGCCGGATACCGACCTCGTGTACCTCGGCACCACCGACACTGACTACCAGGGTCCCCTGGACGATCCCTCCTGCACCCCCGAGGACGTCGACTACCTCCTCGACGCCGCCAACAACGTCACCACTTCGGGGTTGACCCGGGCCGACGTGACCGGCGTGTGGGCAGGCCTGCGCCCGTTGTTGGCGCCACAAGGCAAGGCGGGTCACGTCTCGGAGCGCACCGCGGACCTGTCGCGGCGCCACACGGTGCACACCTCAGCGCACGGGCTGGTGACCGTGACCGGGGGCAAACTCACCACGTATCGGAAGATGGCAGAGGACACGGTCGACGTGGTCGTGCGGCGCCTCGGCGAGTCGCCCAAGACCCGCCGCTGCATCACCAAGTCCCTCCGCCTCATTGGTGCCACCACGGCCACCAGGGATCCCGTCGCCATGGCTCACCCGCATGCGCATCTCCTCGGCCGCTACGGAACCGAGTCGGCGGCGGTACTCGCCCTCGCCGAAGGCAGACCCGAGCTCCTCGAGCCGGCCATCCCCGGGCTTCCGTACACGCGGGCCGAGCTCGTCTACGCCGCGCGCGAGGAGATGGCGCAGACACTCGATGACGTGCTGGCCCGGCGAACCCGCGCCGCGATCCAACGGGCCCAGCCCACCATGGCGGCCGCTCATGCCGCGGCGGCGCTGATCGCCCCGGACATGGGATGGGACGAACAGACGGCGTCCAACCAGGCCGCCCAGTTCATCGAGACGTGCCAGAAGGAGCTCCTGACCGCCGGACTCGACCTCCCTTGAGCAGTCCCACGCCGGTCACGCCGATCGATGCCGAGCCCGGGGAGATCACCGATCGTCTCTCCGGTGCCGTCGTGACCCTGCCCCAGGGGTTGATCGACCGGATCGCCGCAAGCGGTGCCGTGGTGCTCACCGACGACGTCAGCCGCGCCGAGGCGGGGCGGGACTGGTGGCCACTGGCCATCGGATGGGCCGCCGATGGGGCAGTGCCCCAGCGCCCGGCGGTCGTCGTGCGGCCCGCCACGACGGCACAGGTCTCTGCGGTGCTGGCGGCCTGCAACGAAGCCATCGTCCCGGTCACACCCGTCGCCGGCCGAAGCGGGGTTTGCGGCGGCTCCATTCCCGTCTTCGGCGGGGTGGCCCTGGATCTGACATCCCTCGACGGACTCGTCGGCGTGGACGAGACGTCCCTGACCGCGGACGTGCGGACGGGCATGTTCGGCCCTGACCTCGAAGCTGCGCTCGGGCAGGTGGGCACCGGCTACACCCTGGGCCATTGGCCACAGTCAATGGATCTCTCCACCGTTGGCGGGTGGCTCGCCTGTCGCGGCGCCGGCCAGTACTCGACGCGCTACGGCAAGATCGAGGACATGGTGCTCGGCCTCGAGGTCGTCCTGGCTGACGGCCGAATCGTCCGCACCGAAGGGCACGGTCCCCGCGCCGCCACGGGTCCCAACCTGACCCAGCTCTTCGTCGGGAGTGAAGGCACGCTCGGCGTCATTACCGAGGCGCGCTTTCGCATCCACCCTCTTCCGGCAGCGCAGGGTCGCCGGGCCTTCGGCTTCACCACGTTCAACGCCGGGCTCGCGGCCTGCCGGACAATACTGCGACGGGGCGCCACGCCGGCCGTCCTGCGCCTCTACGACGCGACCGAGTCTGCGCGCAACTTCGACCAGCCCGACACGAACGTGCTCATCGTGCTGGACGAAACAGACCCTGCGTTGCTGGCCGCCACACTCGCTGTCGTCGACGACCAGTGTGGCGCGGCGGGCGGGGCTCACAAGCTCGACGACGCGCTGGTCGAACGCTGGCTCGGCCACCGCAATGACGTGTCTGCCCTGGCGCCTCTGTGGCGGGCGGGCATTGTGGTGGACACGGCGGAGATTGCAGGACCGTGGGCTGCGCTCCCGGGTCTCTTCGACGAAGTGATCGGCTCCCTCGGGGCGATCGACGGGACGCTGGTCGCATCGGCCCACCAATCCCATGCCTACACGGACGGCGCCTGCCTGTACTTCACCTTTGCCGGCCGGGGGCCCGAAGGGGACGAGGCCTGGCGGGAGCGGTACTACCGCCTGGCGTGGGAGACCGTGACCGATGCCACACTGGCGCACGGAGCAGCCATCAGCCACCACCACGGGATCGGGCTGAACCGGTCTCGCTTTCTCCCACGTGCCCTCGGTTCGGGATTCGAGGTCCTGGTCGGGCTCAAGGAGAGCTTTGACCCCGTCGGCATCCTCAACCCGGGCAAACTCGGCCTCCCCTCCCCGTTCGGGCCCGCGCCCTGGTCATGAGCACCAAGGGGGGCAGCATCCTCGTTGTCGATGTCGGCACCTCAGGAGTGCGTGCCGCCCTCGTGCGACCCGATGCCACCGTCGACCATGTGCACTACGCCCCGGTCCTACCCGACACCCCGGCACCGGGGTTGGTGGAATTCGACGCCGGACTGATGGCCGACGCCGTCCTCGCCGTGGCGCAGGCGGCGCTCCGTGAGGGAGGGCCCGTCGCTGGCGTGGGCATCGCCAACCAGAGAGCTTCGAGCATCGTCTGGGAGCGCGCGACGGGAAAGCCGCTGGCCCCGGGGATCGGGTGGCAGGACCTCCGCACGGTCGGTACCTGCCTCGCACTGCAGGCCGACGGCATCCGCCTCGCCCCCAACGCGTCGGCCACCAAGTTGATGTCCATTCTCGACGCCGTCGATGCCGACCGCACCAGGGCTGCCGCCGGTGAGCTCTGCTTCGGCACGGTGGATACGTGGGTGGCGTGGGTCCTCTCGGGCGGAGCCGGGTCTGGTGGCGACGCCCTTCATGTGACCGATGCCACCAACGCCGCCGTCACCGCGCTCATCGATCCTTCCACCATCGAATGGGATGAGGGGCTCCTCAATCGCCTTCGCATTCCCAGCGCCGTGCTGCCCCGCATCGTCGACTCGTCGGGGGAGATCGGCGCCTGCCACGCCCTTCCGGGTGCGCCGGTCATCTGTGGCATCGCCGGCGATCAACAGGCGTCGCTGGTCGGGCAGGGCTGCACGCGCCCGGGATTGGCCAAGGCCACCTTCGGGACAGGCGGCATGCTCGACCAGTGCACCGGAGCCGGTCCGGCACCGAGCCATGCCGGCCAGGGCAGGCACGGCACCTTTCCCATCGTCGCCTTCCGAGTCGGTGGGCTCGTGACCTGGGGTGTCGAAGCCGTCATGCTCTCGGCGGGCACGTGCGTGGAGTGGCTGCGCGACGATCTCGGTGTCCTGACGAGCGCGGCGGAGTCGGCGCGCGTGGCCGCACAGTGCGAGACGACGGGCGACGTGTGGTTCGTCCCGGCCCTGCTGGGCCTGGGCACGCCGGTGTGGGACTTCGGCGCCCGCGGGACCTTGGTGGGACTGACACGGGGATCCGGCCGGCCCGAGCTGGTGCGAGCGGTGCTCGAAGGGGTGGCCCACCGCGGTGCCGATCTGGTCGACGCGACCCAGGCCGACAGTGGCTTCCCCATCGATAACCTGCGCGTCGACGGGGGCATGTCGGAAAACGAGGTCTTCGTCACCGCGCTGGCCGACGCCATCGGGCGACCGGTCGAGATATCCCCGGTGCTCGAGGCGACCACGCTCGGTGCGGGGCTGCTGGCCGGTCTGGCTATCGGCACCTACGGATCGACCGACGACATCGCGGAGACGTTCTCGCCCCGGCGGACGGTGGAGCCCCGGACCGACGACGCCACCCGGTCCCACTCCCGTGACCGTTGGCTCGCGGCAAGAGCCAAGGCCGAAGCCACCATCCCTGAGCTCACCGGCATCTCTTTCTGAGGGTCGGCCGCTACGCAGGCGTATGCGCCAGCGCGGCATCCCAACTGCTGCCCGCTTCGAGAAGTGGGCGGTATCCCATCAACTGGCGCGGCCTCCCGATGGCCATGACGGCCCGAAGGCGGCCCGCCCGCCCGAAGAGGGCGACGAACTTTCCCTCTTCGAATGAGCCGCTGACGATCTCGACCTCGTCGTCCCCGCCGGGATTCCCGAGGACCTGGAAGCGGATGCCGAATTGATCGGACCAGAAGTAGGGCACGGGCGTGAACGGCGCGGCGTGGCGCGGACCGGCGAGGAGGGCAAGGGCCGCCGCCAATCCGGCTTCCGCCGCGACTTGCCAGTGTTCGATCCGGATCTGCTCCTCACCACCGTCGTGACGCCATACCCACCGGGCCACATCCCCGGCGGCGACGACTCCGTCGGCCGCGAACAGCCGGTCATCGCAGACCACACCGTTCTCGAGCGTCAGCCCGGAGTCCTTCAGCCAGTCGACGGAAGGTGCCACGCCGATTCCCACCACCACCACGTCGGCCTCGACCCGCTCGCCATCCCCCGTCTCGACGATCAGGCCGTTGCTTCCCGGCGATCCCTCGGCCCGATGGATACCGGCGACACCGCGCCCGGTTTGCAGGTTCACACCGTTGGCCTCGTACAAGAAGGCACAGTGCGCACCGATCAACGGGCCCAGCACATTGGACAAGGGAATCTCCATCGTCTCGATAACGGTGACCTGGCACCCCAGTCCCGCGCACGTCGAGGCCACCTCGGCCCCGATGAACCCGGCTCCGATCACCACGACACGGCACCCATCAACGGCCGTCACGGCGGCGCGCAACGCCAGCGAGTCGTCCAGCGTGCGCAGTGTGAACAGCCCGTCACGCTGCGTGAGACCCTCGGTGCCCGGCAGATGCCGCGGACTGGCTCCCGTGGCCACGATGAGGGCGTCCCCCGTGAGCTCGGTGCCGTCGTCCAACTCGACTTGGCGTTTTTCGGCGTCCAGCCGAACGGCGCGGTGCCCCAGCACCTCGTGCAGCTGAAGCTCACCGGCACGCTTGCGATCTGCCAACACCGCCTTCTCCGGTGGCCATGTCCCGGCCAAGACCTGCTTGGATAGCGGTGGGCGGTCATAGGGCAGGTGCAATTCCTCGCCCACCAGCGTGATCTTGCCGGTGAACCCTTCGTTCCGCAATGTCTCGGTGGCCCGCAATCCGGCCAACGAGGCACCGACCACGATGACCGTCCCGTCGGGGCGCACGCCCTCCAACGTCACCGTCCTCCGAACATGGTTGTCCACTCGTCGAGCGAGCGGGGCCGGAAGACATAATTGGTCTTGCGGGTGTCGCCCATGCTCTGCGACGGATCAGCCGAGTACAGATGACCGGGGAAGAGCACCGCATCGTCGGGCACCCGGGAGAGGCGGTTGTTGATCGAGTCGTACATGGCGATGGGGTCGGACCCTGGGAGGTCGGTGCGACCACAGCCCTCGAGAAAGAGGGTATCGCCGGCTACCAGTCGACCATCGACCAAGAAACATTGACTGCCCGGCGTATGGCCGGGCGTGTGGATCAACTCAACCTCGACCGCTCCGACACGCACGACGTCGCCGCTGTCGTGACCGACCAGGTGCGCTGCGCTGACGCCGGTCGTACGCTCCACCCACGGCACCTCTTGCTTCTGCAGGTGTACCGGAACCTGCACCCTCTCCAAGAGCGCACTGATGCCCTCGACGCCCCACCCCGCCATCTGCCCCCCGACGTGGTCCGGGTGATAGTGCGTGCCCAGCACGCCGGTAAGTCTCATGCCGTCCGCCTCAAGGAGGTCGACGAGGTCCGCCACCGCATAGGCCGGATCGACAACGACGGCCTCACCGGTCGCCCGATCGCCGATGAGATAGACGAAGTTCACCATCTGGCGGGCCATCTGATCGCCCTTGGCAAAGTCCCTCCCGGAGAGGAGTTGCCGGAAGTACAAACGATCGTCTCGTGTTGACTCACTCATCGTCGCTCCCTCCATCGGTCTCGACCTCGCGCGCCAATGTGTCGAGGCGGGGGACAAGCTCCTCCACCTGCGTTCTGGTATGACGCAGCCGCCGGTCGAGCTCGTCGATCAAGGCGGTGGCGCGTTCGAGACGCGCCACCAACACGTCGACGTCCACTTCGCGCTGTTCGAAGAACTGGACGATGGAATCAAGCTCTCGGCTGGCGTCGGTATAGCTCAGCGCCTCCACCGGAGTGGGTTCTACGGTTGCCGCAGTCATCAGGTCTCCTCATTCCTTTCTTCGACACGATCGCTTCGGACCTCGGCCGACTCCACCCGGGAGCGGGCCGTGCCGTCGGCAAAACGGGTCACGATCTCACTGCCCACGGGAAGTACCGCTGCGCTCTTCACGAGCGCGCCGGCCGCCGTCAGGGTCAGGGTGTAACCCCGTTCCAGCTGTCGCTCAACGTCATATGCAGTGAGTAGGCGTCGCCACGATCGCACGCGTTCCGCTTCCCGGGCCACGTGCCCGAGGGCGAGCGGACCCATGCGGGCCGCATTGTTCCGCAGCGCACCTTGGCGCGCCGACAGTCCTTCCGGGGCCAGACGGCCTAGCGCGAGAGTGCGCACCATGAGTCGCTCCCGGTGCACCCGCAGTTGGCTGCGGGCGGCATGGGTGAGACGGCCGCGCGCCGCCGCGTCGCGCGCCTGTGCCTCTTGGAGGAGAGCGGGCACCCGACGGTTCAGCACGGCGGCCGGCCCCGCGACGCACTGTTCCCACCACTGGCCGACGCGCAGTACCAGCTGATGGCCGCACTCGGTCGGCGTGATACAGGCGCGATTGGCCACGATGTCGGCCACGGACTCATCCCCCGTATGCCCGATTCCCGTCCAGACCGGCTGGGGCGCGGCGGCGATGGCACGGGCCACGATCTCGGAATCGAAAGTCGCCAGATCCGCCCTCGATCCGCCGCCTCTGACCACGACCAAGAGATCGCACTCAGTGCGGGACAGCGCAGCGATTGCCCTCGCCACGGCCGCCGGCGCGTCACCGCCCTGCACGGCGACCGGTGCCACCTGGACGTGGAATCCGAATCCGGATCCCGTGAGCTGGCCGAGGAAGTCCTGATACCCCTCGGTCCCCGGACTTGCGACCAGTCCCACCCGGAGCGGCACCTCGGGGACGGCGAGCGCGGCATTTCGCCTGAGCAGGCCTTCAGCCTCCAGTGTTCGCAAAAGCTGTGCCCGCTGCACGGCCAACCGGCCGAGCAGTGCCGTGACATCGAGCTCGGAGAGAATGAACCCGATCTCTCCCTTCGGGCGGTAGAGGTCGATGGTCCCCCGTAAGACGACGACCATACCCTCGGCAAGGGTAATACCGGCCTTGGCCAGGGATCCCCTCATGGGCAACCATGAGGTCTTCCAGCACTTGACCTTCAGGGCGGGTGCGCCCCGGCCGCGTGGAGCGGAGCCGTCCCCGCTGTCCGGGTCGACGAGGTCCATGTAGCAGTGGCCCGATCGTCCCGACTGGTCCGCGAAACTCTGGATCTCTCCGCGCACCCACAATTGGCGATTTCTCGGAAAAGTCGAGGTCAGCGCCGCGTCGACCTCATCATAGAGCGCACCGATCGAGAGCACGCCCGAGCGCCCACCGTCCTCGGTCGGATCTGCTGCGGCGGCAAGCGGGGGGGCCTCAGGGTCGAACAGCTGATGGGCACGGCTTGACATCCTCGACACCCTACCGAGGCGGTGCGCGTCGCAGACACCTCGGAGCTGATGGCAGACTGATGGGGACGGTGAGTCGGCCAGGTGGCCGCAGCCCGGACCGCATTGCGGGATCGTGTTGAGGAAGGTCGGGACTCCGCAGAGCAGGGTGCTGGCTAACAGCCAGTCGGGGCGACTCGCAGGAAAGTGCCACAGAAAGCAAACCGCCGATGGCGAACCTCCCGGTCCGCACAGGTAAGGGTGAAACGGTGCGGTAAGAGCGCACCAGCGGTCAGGGCAACCTGATCGGCTTGGTAAACCCCACCCGGAGCAAGGCCAAGCGTGGGAAACGGGCTGCTCGCCCGCTCCTCGAGAGAGGGGCATCCCCAGGTAGGCCGCTTAGATGGATGGTCACCAAGGCCCGCGAGGGCTGAACAGAATCCCGCCTACAGGCCGACTCACCGTCACCAGGCCTTTGAACTGGAACTTTAGAGTGGACTAGATCTAAGCGTGCGCGCTATGTGCGCGTAGTTTGGCGAAAGCGTCATCGACGGCCGTCCGCGTGAGGTCCTCCCCCTCGGGCCACAGATGGCCGTACACGTCGAGGGTGATCACCGCCGATTGATGCCCAAGGCGCTCTTGGATCGATTTCACGGACTGCCCACTCTCAATGAGGAGGCTGGCGTAGAAATGTCGGAGCAGGTGAAAGCCGTCGCCTTTGGCGATGCCGAGTGGCTCCGCCGCCGCCCTCCACATATCTGAGAAGGTCGACCGGGGCAACGGCCCACCATTTGGTCCGCTGAATATCAAGCCCTCCGCTCCGAGGTTGTACTTGGACACGTGGGCCGACAGTTCCTCTACGACAAAGTCGGGTAGCGGAATGGTGCGAGGCCTGTTGTTCTTGTCCTTGACTGGACCAAACACGGGTGCCCCGCCGCCAACTCGCAAGAGCTGACGATCGATCTTGACCGATTTGCGTATCCAATCGACCCGGTCGTTCGTTAGGCCGAGCGCCTCCGATATGCGTACGCCCGTGCCAGCCCCGAGAATGATTAGCGCTCTGTACCGATCTGGGACGGCGTCAATGAGGCGCCAGACGGTCTCCACGGGTAATGGTTCCACCTTTGGTTGCTCGACCACCGTCCGGCTAATACTTCGACAGGGGGTGACGTTGATAATGCGATCGGCCACAGCGCTCGTGAAGATCGTCGATACCCACGTGTAAACGACCTCGACCGTCGCGGGTGCCAATGCCCGCCGTTCTCCTCCAGCGGTCGAGAGATATTTGACCAGGGCCTGAACATCCGATCTCTGAATCGAGACCAGTGGTCGGTGGCCGATTCGCGGGTACACGTGAAGGCGCAGGTTGGTTTCGACCTGGGCAGCTGTTGACGGCCGATGGGCTTGGCTCTCTCGCCATTCTTCGGCGTAATCCTTGAACAGCACCTTTCCGGCCTCAGGGTTAATCCACTCGCCACGTCTAATCCTGTCCTCAACCCCAGACAAGTGGGCATTTGCATCCGCTTTGGTCGAGTACGTGGTCGGTCCGATGTACCGAGATCCCTCGTGCCAATAGGAAGCCTGGTAGCGACCCGACGCAAGCTTGCGCGTACTCCCAAACGTCCTTCGACCAGCCATAACGGACACCGTAATGGTCGGCTGTGACATCGCACTTGCCGATGGGCCAAGAGCGAACGTATGTTCGTATTATGGAGCGCCAGTACGAGCTGGGGAGCCTGAGGCGCTCTATTGCCATGCTCCGTGTCGGAGCGCCTGCTCTTAATCGAGAGGAGGCCATGTGGTCCTCGTCAGGGAGCTGCAGGCCCTTGAGAGCGAGATCCGACGGCTGAGGGACGGTATGCAACGATTACTCCATGATCCCTCCTCGTAATCCACGGTATTACTCAGTGGGGCGGTATTAGCACTTTGCGATTAGCGGAACGGCCGAGTCGCTTCAGTGGGCTCCAGAACGATTACGGACCATGATCGTAAGGGACGGGGGATCACCGTCGGATACTGGGCTTGAAACTGGACCCGGCCTTCGGGGTGCATCTATTTCGCGAGTTATCGATCTCAGCGACATTCACCGCACTGGAAAATCGTTCGCTTCTCGATGCTGTGAAATGGTCAAGACGGAAGATCCTGGTACTGCCGGTGATCAGGGGCGAGGAGGATTGGGGGGGGACTCTTCTCCGCGAATGGCTCCTCCTCCTATGATTGGATTACGTGTGGCCGTGCAGGCTCTGACCGACGAGATCAACAAGTTGAAAGGTAGTGATGAAGCGCACAGCGTTGGCCATTAGCGGCCTCGTCTTAGCTTTTCATCCCGCCTTTGGTGGCCACAAACTCAATACCCACAAATGGGCCACCTGTTTCCCCTGGAGCACCAAGGGCTGCACGCAGGGAGCTGCCATCGATTGGTATCTGCCCTCCGCAGTGAAGGTCTCCGATGGTGTGCTCCACCTAACGGCCACCAAGAAGCCCGCCCATGGCTACCCTTACACGTCCGGCATGGTGACCACCTACAAATCGTTCACCTTCAAATACGGCTACATCTCCATTAACGCCAAGTTGCCCGGCGGACAAGGTACCTGGCCCGCCTTATGGCTGTTACCCACCAGCCAGGTCTGGCCGCCCGAGATCGACATCATGGAGAATCACGGGGAACCCCATCAAATCTCCACCACGGTGCACTGGGCCACCCTCCTTGGCGACCGGGCCGCCGCCAAGGACGTCAACACCGCGGTAAATCTCACCACCTCGTACAACACTTACGCTCTCAAGTGGACCCCGACGGCGATTACCTGGTACCTCGACGGCAAGGTCATCGACTCTTACACCGGGCCCAACGTGCCCAACGTGCCCATGTACTTCTTGGCCGACCTGGCCATCGACGGTAATGCCGCCTCCCACTCCACCTTCTCCATCAAATCAGTGAGGATCTACACCAATAAGCGATAAAGAACTGTGCCCTTGTGGCAAGCCGCTGCATTACGTCAACCGTTCGAAGCGGTTCTAATCCTTCCGCCAGAACGTAGCGACGATTCTAATGCGTCACAGCAACGAGGCGGATCTATCCGGTGATGGATGCGTTTCAAGTGCGTGCGAGACACCAATCCTACCCGCCCCCGTAGATGCGAGAAGCACAGCCGTTCAGTTCATCGTCGGGTGCAATATCTGTAAGGAGCGCATCGGGACACCTATAGCCCAGCAATACATAGATACCGCTGTGACGACGCATAAGAGGGGAAGGCATGGGATCATCTGACACACACCGGTTCGCTCACGCCGTGCCCCGCCGCCTACACCAATGGGAATCAGCGAAAGACCGCTACGATGCGGCCATCGTTGCGTTGACTGCTTGAACTCGCCCAGCATCAACGTCACAACTCGGCATCACGATCAGGTCGTACACGGATGGCCCCCACGATAAAGATTTGGCGTGATCAGCTCGCGGGCTACGGGACGGGCTGCGACGATTACTCGACGACGATCCAGCTTCCTAATCGGGAGTAATCCCGCGTGGCGGGTGTTATCCCTTTTGTGAAGAAGGTGACCCCGATGAGCTGCTTGGGTGGGCCCCATTTCGATTACCTCTCTCAATGATGGGCCCCTCGATTACCCTGCGCCGAACGTAGCCCTGCCTCTCTGGCGCTCCATGCGGTCAAGAGAATGATGCAGGAGGAACCACCATGGCGTCGGGGCCGGGGAAGAACTCGGTCTGATGACCATCCTCCCACTGCACCCGGTAACGCTGACCGGCGGACCCTTGCAGTACCTCCACTATTTGACCGCTTCGCCGTGCTGAGCCGACCTTGGCCGACTCGACGACAATGTGGTCTCCATTCTTGCGTCCATAGATCTCACCTCCACCCACAAACCTACGCTTGCCCATGAACGTTGTATAGGGCCACCCATTCTTTAGGATGCGGACGCAGTCGATGGGCGTCGGAAGGCTGAGCTTGTACTCTCGCGGTGTGGAGGGATGCCTCGATTAGCGTCCTCTAGGGATGGCGAATATGAAAACCCTCACCGTCCTTCAGCCGTGGGCAAGCCTTATCGTCGCTGGATTCAAGGATGCTGAGAACCGTTCCTGGCGTACCAAATATCGGGGGCGTTTGCGCATCCATGCGGCGGTGCGCTTTGACCAGGATGCGAATGAGGAATATGGTCACTTACTGGGTGATGACTTCCCATTGGGATCCTTGATCGGCAGTGTCACCCTAACGGATTGCATCGCGAACTCACCCCCGCATACGCGGGGTCCACCTGGGCGGCGCGGTCTTCCATGTCGTGACCCACGGATCACCCCCGCATACGCGGGGACCAGACCGCAGCTTGCGCCTCTCCCGCTGTGACGTCCCGCCCCAGATCGCGCCGGTATCGACCGTCCGAAGATCCAGCCGACAAGAAGGTCGAAGGGCGACGATCCACAAACGGCAACAAAACCATTCAGGGCGTACGCTCTGAAAGCGTCCATGAGGAAGGGGAGCAACCATGTTTGCAACCAGCACGATGAGCCCGACGGTCCAGGGGGTCCTGTTTCTTATCGCGGTGGTGTTCTTCGCACTTGGCGGACTCCCGTTCCTTCCCGGTAAGGCCAATCTCGTCGCTATCGGGCTGGCGTTCTTTGCGTTCGTCTTCATGTGGAACGCCTTCGCAGCTGGATAATGAAGAACGAAACTCCACTCATGCCGGGTGTCATCAGCCATCCGACGAGAGCTGAGGTGGGATCGGGCACGCCACAAGGCTACGGAGCGGGTGCGGCGGCGGGGTGGACTCCCCTACCCCAGGAGTCGGCGAAGGAAGCCGCCCGTGACGCCATTGGTCCGTCGGTAGACCTTTCGCCTGACTACCCGCTTGGCATACGACCCCGGGCCACATCGAGCGGCCCGGACGTTGGCGCTGTTGCGGGCGAGACGGGTACAGCTAGCTGGTGAGGGACTTGCGACGGGCCATCACTGCGTCAGCTTCCGCACCCGCCTGACGGCCCTACGCGCGTGCTTGGCCCGGCGTGGGAACCAACGGCTGCGCAGTGGATGGCGGATGCGATAAAGGATGATGCTACGGGACGACCCATTCACGCTGTGAATGGGAGCCTTGGTGTGGCTCATAATCTTCCCCTCCGAGGACCGCCGACGCAGCCCTTCCCCCCATGATCCTGCCGGGCGTATGCCCTCGGGAACTAGGGCCGAAATCCCCTATTCCCAGCATCACGGGGGACCCTGGCAACGGAGACACGTCCAGCGGCGCCCTCTTCATCGCATCGCCACCCAGCTCGCAACGCCTCGGATTCCAACTCGTCCGGCAATGCAATGAGTTCGTCCACACCTGGCCCGCTACGCCCACAGATGTGGCAGGCAACGAGGCCGGGAATGTCGGGCATGGGACGACGCTACCGCCCTGTACGGTCATCCCTTATGGACCGCATGCCCGAGCCCGGCGAGGCAGTGCCCCTGGAGTGGTGGGTTTTGAAGTGAGTCCGAGGGTCCACCCATAGGGGGGGCCAGCGGCGTGATCCTCGGTGTGTTCCTGTCCGAACGCACCAAAGGAGTACACACCGATGGCCCTTGACCAGTCTGTCCTGTCCGAGCTTCTCGCCGCCTTTCAATCGGGCGAGGGACTCGATCTGATCCGAGAATCGGTCCGCCTCGTCTGCCAGGAGCTGATCGAGACCGAAGTGTCCGCCCTGATCGGCGCCGGGCGCTATGAGCGCAGCGATGAGCGCACCAACGAACGCAACGGCCACCGAGCGCGCACGCTCACCACCAAGGCCGGCGACGTAGAGCTGGCCATCCCGAAGCTGCGTCGCGGGAGCTTCTTCCCCTCCATCCTCGAGCCCCGCCGCCGCATCGACCAGGCCCTCTATGCGGTCGTCATGGAGGCCTACGTCCACGGGGTCTCCACCCGCTCGGTCGACGAGCTGGTCGAAGCCATGGGATCGTCCGCCGGAATCTCCAAATCCGAAGTCAGCCGGATTTGCGCCGGTCTCGACGAGGCCGTCGGGGCGTTCCGGGGCCGCCCGGCTCGACCACGCCCGCTTCCCCTACATCTGGCTCGACGCCACCTACCTGCACGTACGCTCCGAGCATCAGGTGACCTCCAAAGCCGTGGTCGTCGCCACCGGGGTCACCGAAGACGGACGCCGGGAAATAGTGGGCATCGAGATCGGCGACTCCGACGAGGCCTTCTGGCGTGAGTTCCTGCGCTCGCTCAAGCGTCGGGGGCTCGCCGGGGTGCGCCTGGTGATCTCGGACCAGCACGCCGGGCTGGTGGCCGCCATCGGGCGCTGTTTCCAAGGAGCGGCCCACCAACGCTGCCGCGTCCACTTCGCCCGCAACCTGTTGGCGAATATCCCCAAGGGCCACCAAGAGATGGTCGCTGCGGCCTTTCGCACCATCTTCGCCCAGGTGTCCCCCGAGGAGATCGCCGCCCAATGGGACCACGTCGAAGCCATGCTGGCCGAGCGCTTCGACAAGGCCGCTGCACTCATGCGCCGGGCCAAAGAGGAGGTGCTCGCCTTTCGCACCTTCCCCCGGGCGCACTGGCGCCAGATCTGGAGCACCAATCCGCTCGAGCGCCTCAACAAAGAGATCAAGCGCCGCAGCCGTGTGGTCGGCATCTTTCCCAACGAAGCGGCCGCGATCCGACTCTGTGGCGCCGTGGTGCTCGACATCAACGACGAGTGGGCTTCAGCCGAGCGTCGCTACTTCTCCGAAGGCTCTATGGCAGGTCTTTACCCACCGCTCGATGATGACGATGCGACACCCGGAGAGACTCGTGCCCGCCGAGTGATCGCCACCGGGGATCACAGCCTCAATCCCCACCACTTCATGGGACGTGCCTCCCGGCGACCTCATCACGACGTTCTCGGTCCAGCCCGGCAGATGCTTCCGCATGATCTACGACCACAAGCTCCAGGCGACCCACTGCCGCCAGCCGCCAGCGTGGAAAGGGGTCTGGAGGGATGCGAAGGGCAAGAGCTGGTACGTGGAGGCCTGCCGGAAACATGCCCCGAAGTTGCGGAGCGGGGGGGCAAAATAGAGCATGATCCCGCCCAGCCGACTAGATGGGATCTACACGCGGATTGATCGCGCCCAGGTCAATACCTTGCGCCTCCGCTCCGAGATGGCTGAGTACCGCATAGCAGCACCGGCGCCTTTCCATTTCAGCAGTAAAATGGTTCCACGTCATCCACTGCTGGGCGGCGCCGAAGGGCGAATCTATTTCCACTTCGCAAAGCCAGTCCCCCCGAACTGGGGTCTGCTCTTCTCTGACATCGTCACCGACCTGCGGTTCGCTCTGGACTCAACGCGACACAGCCATTTCGGCGCATAGAGCACGACGGTGCGCACCATCACGTTCCGTGTTCGCCCACTCGCTTCTCGGGCGGCCATCAGATCTTCGCCCGCCGGGCGGCGTTGGATCAGACGAGTACCTTCCGATCATCCCCTAGTGCCGGAAAACCAACCTGCAGCAGAGTCTGGAGCTCCTTGACCGGGAGCGGCTTGGAAAAGTAGTAGCCCTGTATCAACTGGCATCCCATCTTCTGCAGAGCTTCCAACTGGCTCTGATCCTCGACCCCCTCGGCGACTGTGCGCACACCCAGGTCCTTCGCCAGATGGAGAATCATTCGCACGAGACGGGCCGATTCCGGACTAGTGACGACGTGATCAATGAAGGACTTGTCGATCTTTAGGACATCGACTGGCATTTCACCCAGCAACTTGAGGGAGGAATACCCCGTACCGAAGTCATCGATGGCGATCTGCACGTCGGTCCCGCGCAGCTTGTTGAGCAGCCCCAACCTGCCTGCCACATCGTCAACGAACAGACTTTCTGTCACTTCGAGCGTGAGGAGTCGTGCTTCGAACGCGGAGTTTCTCAATGCATCTTGTACTTCAACGAAGAACCGTTGGTTGGACAATTGGCGCGGGGAAACATTGACGCTCAATCGAAGCGTCTCTCCACGGGGCAAGGTCAAAGCATGGACCTCATGGCATGAACGGTTGAGCACCCAGTCGCCGATCGGGACTATCAATCCAGAGGACTCGGCGATAGGAATGAATTCGTTGGGACCCACCAGCCCTCGCTCGGGATGGTTCCAGCGAACGAGAGCCTCGACGCCAGCGACCCTTCCTGACGTGACGTCGACGATGGGTTGGTAGTGGACGACGAGCTCGTCCCGTTCCAGTGCATGCCTCAGCTCAGTCTCGACCCGCATATTGTCCAAAATCGGGTCGTGCAATGCAGCGGTGTAGACAGCACATGACTGCTTCCCTTTTGCCTTTGCCGAGTTCATGGCCAAGTCGGCATTACGCATCAGCTCTTCGTCGGTTTCTGCCCCTGTCGCATCCATCGCTACGCCCACGCACAACGTCACCATGACCGACTCGGTGTCAAGTTCGAAAGGCTCCGCGAACCTCGCTAGCAGGCGATCGGCCGCCGCGCTCGAATCGCCGTGTGGCGGACCCTCAGACAGCACGGCGAACTGGTCCCCGCCCATGCGTGCGATCACGTCGGCGTCCCGGAATGTGTTCTGGAGGCGCCTCGCCACTTGCCGGAGCAGCTCATCGCCCAGCGAACGTCCCCTCAAATCGTTCACCGCCTTGAAGTTGTCGAGGTCGATGAACATCACTTCCACCCCGCCCCCACTTCGTCCACGGCGCCGTACCGCACGATCGAGATGCTCTGCAAACAGGGTTCGGTTGGCGAGACCGGTCAGCGGATCGTGGAATGCCTGATGGCGCAGCTGGGCTTCTGCGATCCGCTGCTCGGTCACATCCCTGCTGTTGAGCACCAGTCCACCGACGCTTGGCTCGCCGATCAGGTTGGTCAACACCGACTCGAAAGTGCGCCAAGTGCCGTTCAAGTGGAGTAAGCGCCACTCCGTGGTCACCTCATTTCCAGGGTCGGTAACCAGGCGCTGCAAGACCACATTCCAACGTTCGTGGTCTTCGGGGTGAAGTACGTTCAAATAGCTCGTTCCGACGGCATCGCTCGACTTCCATCCGAGAAGCCGAGTGATGGACGGACTCTGGTAGACGATGGTCGCATCATCTCTGACAATGGTTATTGGGTCAGACGAACGCTCCACCAGGGCCGAATACCGCGCTTCGCGCGCTCGCAGTTCCTGGGTGCCCAACTCGACTTTTACAAAGAGACGACGATTGAGCGACACATTGTCGACCATCGTCACGATCTGACGGACACCGAGCATGGCCACAAGAATCAATCCCTCGAGCGAAAGGAAGATGCCGAATGGACGTCCTTGAATGAGTCGCCCAGTAGCGACGACGCCCGCAAATGCAACGAGCGCATAAGGGAGGAGCACTGAACTCAGGGTCACCGATTCGGACTCTGCAACCTCCGGATCGGGGCTCGCAATCATTGCCGGTGAACTGGACACCGTTCGCACGGCGCCCATCCCGATCAGCAAATATCCGGCTACCCATCCCGTGTCGAGGACGTTACCGAAGCCGTAATTGTTCAGCTCGGTGAAGTACGCGAACGAACTGTCTGAGATCGCGAAGGCGACGATCCCGAGCATCACCAGGCTCAGGCCACTGCGATAGCTCTGTCCCGCATGCATGGCCAGGACAACGACCAGCGATACAAGCACGACGTCGCTTGCCGGGTACGCCATCGAAAGAACCTGTTTGAGGATTCCACCTTGGTGAGACCGGTAGATCGGTCCGAGGACCGTGGACCAGCTGACAAACAGCAACGACCCGGAGATCAATAGTCCGTCCAAGAGAGCACCCATTCGAGAGGCGATTCGTCGAAGTGAGCTCGGGAAGGCCAAGAGTCCAGCGACGGCCAGTGGGACGGCACCGAGATACCCGACATCGGCCAGGGACGGGAACGGAACTGCAACATTACGGAGCAGGTCGTAGTAGCACCAGACCGCCTGCCCCAGGGCCCATGAAAGACTGGAGGCTCCGAGGAGGGCCCAGGCCATTCGGGCACCGGGTGCTCGAATGGCAGCCCAAAGACACGCTCCCGAGGCGATCAGCGGGGCCAGGAGCTCACCCACGTTGTCAACGTGGTCCGTCGTGTGTGCGCCACCGAGATCGAGGGCCACCCAGATGGCAAAGACCAAGACCGCGAGTAATCCGCATACGGAGAAGATCCAGAACCCACGAACTGGCTTCGCTATTGCAGGACCTTGTCCCCAGCCCAGCTTTCGTACCGGATGCCCACGCTGGCCAAGCTCCCCATCGGGCATACCTCCAACGTGACGCTCCAATCCCACTTCGTGGGCATGGGATGCACAACTCCAGCCCAACTGCTGTTCCTCGGTGGGGCAGGTGGCACCGAGTCCGCTGAGACGCAGTGCAGAAACCCGCCTGCGGGCTGACTCAGGGTTACCTGCGCCCTGACCAGCACTTTGAGCCGATGCGGAGCAGGATATTCAGCGAAGAGGTCGCCCTTGCCGCGATTCGCAGTCGGGCATGCCGACGTTCTGCTGGAGCTTGCGATTCGCCGCTGCTAGTTCCACACCCGCACGTAGCGCACGTCCATGGTGGCGGGGAACACGGTCGGGTCGGCGCTGCTGTAGGAGTTCTCCATGAGGAGGTACTCCGGGCTGGTCAGGGCCACGTTCACCGTGCCCACCACGGCGCCGTCGTAGAGGAAGGTGAACCCGGTGGTGGTCCACAAGACCCCGTAGGTGTGGGTGCCCGAGAGGTCGTTGACGGTGGCGC
>JBEKWB010000015.1:0-70058 GCA_049513455.1 Acidimicrobiales bacterium | reverse complement strand
CCAGAACCTTTGCCGATCTCCCGCGGTGCATCGGTGACCCGAACCCATGAAACATCCCCAACCCCCCTCTGCCCAGGATCGTACGGGCGCAACCGTACCTGTCCGCGCAAGTGGGGGCAACCACGCCCCACCGGTCCATGAGGTGGCTGCGGCGCCGGCATTCGGGCGCAGCTTGTCCGGATAGGTAGGAGCCTTCTAGGCTGGCCGGGGCTCCGGCAGACGCTGGTCGCGCCGGGATCACGAAGGGGACCACCATGCGACGTGAAGGTTTGGGTCTGACGACTGGGCCGTTGCAGTCGATACGGGTCATCGACTTCACCGAGAACATGGCGGGCCCTTTTGGCACGATGATCCTCGGGGACCAGGGAGCGGACGTGATCAAGGTTGAGTCGCCGACGGGCGACGTCATCCGGCACACCGGTACCGGCAGCGCGCGCATGGCGTCGTACTTTGCCAACCTCAATCGTTCCAAACGATCATTGGTCGTCGATCTGCAGCGAGCCGAGAGCATAGATGTGCTGCAGCCCCTGCTGAATTCGGCCGATGTGGTGGTGCACAGTTTTCGACCCGAGGCGGCCGCCCGCCTGGGTCTCGACGCACCCACGGTCACGGCCACGAGGCCGACGGTAGTGCACGCTTCCATCGTGGGTTTCGGCGCCACCGGCCCTCTGGCCGGTCGTCCCGTCTACGATCACGTCATTCAGGCCGTCTCCGGTATGGCTGATCTGCAGCGTGAATCAGGCGAAGACGATCCCCATCTGATCAGGCATGGTGTCGTCGACAAGTGCACCGGACACGTCCTGGCCCAGAGCGTGTGTGCCGCCTTGATAGAGCGGTTCCGCACCGGAGGAGGCACGACCATTTCCATCAGCATGCTCGACGTCGCCGTCTCCCTCTTGTGGCCGGACGGAATGATGGACCGCACGGCGCTCGAACCCGAGCTGCGGATGCCTGCAGCCGCCCTGACCTTCCGCCTCACCCCGACCGCGGATGGGTACGTATCCTTGGTGGTCCTGAAGCAGGCGCAATGGGATGGCTTGATACAGGCCTTCGGACTCCGCAACGGGGACTCAGGAACGGACGACGGAGCGATGAAACCGGGGGCCGTCCTCCGGGGGGCCCGCAACGCAATCCGCACGCTCCCGACCGACGACGTGGTGAAGCTGCTCACGGCGAAGGACGTTCCTTGCGCGCCCGTGGTCAGCCTCGACGAAATGCTCGTCCATCCCCAGATTGTGGCCAATCACACCCTGGTGGAATACGAACACCCGTTGATCGGCCCGATCCGCCAGCCCCGCGCCACCCCGACCTTTGCCAGCATGCAAGGGGCCGGCATCGTGCCCGCCCCGGGCCTGGGCGACCACACCGAAGAAATTCTCTCGGAAATTGGCCTTTCCCGGCCCTCGATCGAGAGCCTGCTCACCACCGGGGTGGTGGGAGCCAGCCAGCAGTAACCTATTCATCCGACCGAGGCGTCTATGACTCCTCCGGACCGGAGGTCAACTGCTGCCTCAGCCACCGGTAGTCAAGCTTGCCGGTCGGACCGCGACCAACGGATTCCATGACAACGATTCGCCTCGGCACCTTGTAGCCGGCCAAATGGTGATGTGCCATCGCCACGAGGCGATCGATGTCCACCACGTGGCCGGCCACAGGCTGGACGGCGGCGGCCACGGATTGGCCGAACCGCTCGTCCGGCAGCCCGATGACGGCAGCGTCGAACACCGAGGGATCGGTCTTGAGCATCTCCTCGACCTCTTCTGCGAAGACCTTCTCGCCCCCCGTGTTGATGACCGATGAGCCCCTCCCCAGCAGCCGGACCGACCCGTCGGCGTCCACCGTGGCAAAGTCTCCCGGGACTGACCAGAGCTCACCGTCAATCTGACGGAACGTCCGGCTGGAGGCGGCTGCATCCTTGTAGTACCCGAGCGCGGTCCGCCCGCGCATCATGAGAAGTCCTGATAGTCCCGAACCGGCCGGGACATCGTGGCCATCGTCGTCGACCACCCGGGTATTCGGACCCAGGACAAATCTCTCGCCCCCGGATGCCGCACCGCTGGAGGTCCGGGACATCCCGATCCCGATCGCTTCGGAGGAACCGAGCGAATCGACACAAAGAAGGTGTGGCAGGTGGCGCAGCAGGTCGGCCTTGCTCTGGTGGCTCCAGATCATGCCCGACGAAACGATGAGCCACAGCGACGAGAGGTCCCACCGCCCCGGGTGGGCATCGAGTTCGGAGACGATGGGGCGGCTGAAGGCATCGCCGACAATGGCCAGTTGGGTCACTCGCTCGCGTTGGACAGTGTCCAACAGTTCGCCGGCTGAGAATGACCGCCCTTCCAACAGGACGACCGCACCGCCGTCGCTGAGGACAGCGTACGCGGAGAATCCTCCCGTGCCATGGACCAGGGGGGCGCAGGGAACCAGCCGGGGAGGTGGGTGGCGACGGCCCGCCAGAGCCTGCTCCACCCCTTCGATCCCTGCCTCAGCGCGATAGCGCACGCCCCCCACTTCGTTCTGCATGCCAAAGACGTCATCTTGTCGCCACATGACCCCTTTCGGCTGTCCGGTCGTGCCTCCGGTGTAGAGGAGCACGAGATCGTCGGGGCTCCGCCCCCAGGGGGGGACGGTCCGCCGATGTGGCGCATCGGTGCGCGTCGCCTCCTCGAAGGGGGTGGCCCACGACGGCGCGGCACCGGTCCCATCGGACACGCAGAGCCAGCAACGCACGTCCGGGAGCCGGTGACGGACTTCCTCGATACGATCGGTGAAACTCACGTCGAAGACGACGGCCTCGATGTCGGCGTCGAGCCACAGCGCCACGAGTTCATCGGCCCGATAGCGAAAGTTGGTGTTCACCGGAACCAACGCCGCCTTGAAGCAGGCGAAGACGCTCTCGATGTACTCGGGACAGCTGTAGAGATACTGGGCGACCTTCGCCTGATGCCCGAGACCGCGGCGAAGGAGGAAATCGGCGACACCGTCAGCCCGCTGGTCGAATTGCCCCCACGACACGCGGCGGGTTCCCTGAATGAGGCAGTCGGCCTCCGGCTGCAGTGCTGCGACGCGTTCCCACACGTCGGCAATCACCCACTCGGACACGGAGCTAGTCCCCCCTCAGGACGATGCATGACGGAAAGCGAAATGCCGAGGGCGCTCAGATGCGCTCGATGATGGTGGCCGTGCCCATTCCACCGCCGGTACACATGACTACCAACCCCGTTGACTTGTCCTGCCGCTCGAGTTCGTCGAGGACGGTCCCGATGAGCATCGCCCCCGTGGCACCGATGGGGTGGCCTAGGGCGATCGCACCCCCGTTGACGTTGACCCGGTCAGGGTCGATGTCGAGGTCGCGGATGGCCTTGAGCGGGATGGCGGCGAACGCCTCGTTGATCTCCCACAAGTCGATATCCGCCACACTCATCTCCGCCTTGGCCAAGCACCGCGCCGCGGCGGGGCCGGGGGCGGTCAACATGATCACTGGTTCCGCCCCCGCCACAGCGGTGGCGACGATCCGGGCGCGCGGACGAAGGCCGTGAGCTCGGGCGTACTCATCACTGGCGAGCAGGAGTGCACCGGCGCCATCAACAATGCCAGAGGAGTTCCCCGCGTGGTGAAGGTGTTGCACCTCCCCCACCTCGGGGTAGACGGTAGCGCATTTCTCGTCGAACGTGCTGCCTCCGCCTTCGGGAACCCGTCGACCCTGCCGCTCGAAAGAGGGTGGCAACGCGGCCAATGATTCGACGGTCGTCCCCGCACGAGGATGCTCGTCACGGTCGAGGGCCACAGAGCCATCGGCGGCGTGGACAGGGATAATGCTCCGGTCGAAGTGGCCGTTCTTCTGGGCCTGCTCGGCCCGGTCCTGGCTGCGCACGGCGAACTCGTCCAGATCAGCCCGACTGAATTTCTCCAAGGTGGCGATCAGGTCGGCGGACACCCCCTGTGGAACAAGAGGGTGCAATTCCAAGAGTGCCTCGTTCCCCGCCGAGAAGTCGAGCCGGCCTTGTCGCACCCATCGCGACATCGACTCCACGCCGCCGCCCACCACCAGGTCCTGTTGTCCCGACATCACCCCCATGGCCGCGAAGTTCACTGCCTGCTGGCCGGATCCGCAGAACCGATTCAACGTCACCCCGGGGGTTACGTTGGGCCACCCGGCCGCGAGCACCGCCATCCGCCCGATGCACGAGCCGTGGTCACCGTTGTTCTCGTTGTTCCCGATGACGACATCATCCACTTCGGCCGGGTCGATTCCGGTGCGTGCAACCAGAGACTGCAGCACCTGCGCCAACAGCTCCTGGGGGTGGATCTCGTGGAGCCCCCCCGTCTCCTTTCCCTTCCCGCGCGGCGTCCGGGTACCCTCGATGATCCACGCTTCGGGCATTCGACCTCCTCTTGATCGCACAGTTCGGGCGAGTCGCTCTGTCGGAAGGACCCCATGGTCCCGACTGACTGCGGGCGAGCCCAGCGTCAAGATAGGACCGCCTACTTGTCCGTGCAAGTCTCACGTCGTTACTCTCCCCGCTCCGGGTGAGGGGCGACCCCCCACTCCGCCAGGACTTCCTCGGTGTGTTGACCCCGGCGGGGTGCGGGCCTTGAGATGCCGCCCGGCGTCACGCTGAAGCGGGGCGCCGGAGCAGGCTGGATGACACCATCGTGATCGACAAAGGTCCTTCGCAGGGCATTCTGGGGATGCTCCGGTGCGTCGTGCATGCTCAGCACCGGAGCGAAGCAACAGTCGGTACCCTCGAGAAGGGCGCACCAGGCGGCTTGGGTCCTGGTCTTGAACGTGTCGACGAACCGCTGTCGCATGGCAGGCCATGAAGCCGGATCCATCCTGTTCCCCATGACCGGGTCGTCGGCGAGACCCAGGCGCGTGACGAGATCGGCGAAGAATCTTCTTTCCAACGCCGCGATTGACACGTACGCGCCATCTGACGTTTCGTACACGTCGTAGAACGGGGCACCCGAATCAATGAGGTTCGAGCCCCGCTCGTCGTTCCACCTGCCCTGGGCGCGCAGGCCGAAGATCGATGTCATCAACTGGGCGGAACCGTCGATCATCGCCGCATCGACCACCTGGCCGATGCCCGAGCGGGCGGCGTGGACCAACGCGGCACACACACCCAGGGCCAGGAGCATCCCCCCTCCGCCGAAATCACCGACGAGATTGAGGGGCGGGACCGGGCGCCCCTCGTGATGGCCTATCGCGTTGAGAACGCCGGAGAGTGCGATGAAGTTCAAGTCGTGACCGGGCGTCTGGGCCAGCGGACCCTCGCGGCCCCAACCGGTCACCCGCCCGTAGACGAGACGCCGATTACGCGCCAGGCATATGTCCGGGCCGATACCCAGACGCTCCACCACCCCCGGTCGATACCCTTCGATCAGCGCGTCCGCCGTGTCGACCAGGCGCAGCAGCGTCTCGATGTCGCCGGGGTCTTTCAGGTCCAATGCCACTGATCGGCGTCCGCGATCCCACAAGGCCGGTGGGGCGTCATCCCCGCCCTCCCGGCTCTCGATCCGGTCTACACGGACAACATCGGCGCCCATGTCCGAGAGGACCATTCCGCAGAAGGGAGACGGACCAATTCCAGCCAGCTCGATCACCCGCAGACCGCAAAGCGGCCCCGACGGCGGTGACGGCGTCTCGGCCGCCACTCCGGGTGGAACTGGTTGGACGTGCGTCACGCGGCGGGGCTCCCCTCGTTCTGGCGTCGATCCGGCGCCGGCTGGCGCCGTCGTCGCTCGCTCGATGATCTCGGCGTCGTGCACAAATCTAGTCCGGACAGGTTTTGGGCTGCGCCCGTATCCGCGAGTAGTTTGAGCATATGAGTCAACTTCGCTTCGATGGCCGGGTAGCAGTAGTGACCGGAGCCGGAGGTGGCCTGGGCCGCCAGCATGCTCTCCTGCTGGCGCGGCGCGGTGCCAGCGTGGTCGTGAACGATATCGGCGGGTCCGTCGAGGGCGACGGCACCAGCGACGGACCGGCGCAACAAGTGGTGGAGGAGATCACCGCTTCGGGAGGATCGGCCGTACCCAACCTCGACAGCGTGGCGACACCGGAGGGTGGCCGGGCCATCGTGCAAACGGCGATCGACAACTTCGGCCGGATCGACATTCTGGTCAACACCGCGGGGATCCTGCGGGATCGGGCGTTCCACAACAGCGATGGCGACACGTTCGGGGCCGTGATCGACGTCCACCTGAGGGGTGCATTCAATGTGACCCTGCCGGCATGGCGCCACATGCGAGAGCAGCAGTTCGGAAGGGTGGTCTTCACGTCGTCCGCCGCCGGTGTGTTCGGCAATTTCGGTCAGAGCAACTATGCCGCCGCCAAGGCCGGCCTGGTCGGTTTCTCCAACACACTGGCCATCGAGGGGTCCAAGCACAACATCACCTCGAACGCCATCGCTCCCATCGCCAGGACGAGAATGACCGAGAATGTGCTCGGCAAGCTGATCGACTCAGTTGACCCGACCCAGGTCTCCGCGGTCGTGGCGTGGTTGACCCATGAGGAGTGCACCACGACCGGCTACCTGTACAGCGTCGGAGGCGGTCGGGTCGCTCGATTCTTCGTCGGCATGACCGCGGGATGGACGAAGCGCGACGGTGTGCTCGATCCCGAGGATGTCCGCGACCATCATGAGCAGATTGAGGATCCCACCGACGCCGTCCCGGCGACGTCGATGGCCGACGACTTTCGCGCGCTGCGCAACGCCCTCCGCTGAGGCAGCTCACGGACTAGAACTGCACTCCGTCCCGGCGGAGGGCCTTCACGATCTGTATCCGCATCATTTCAGAAGAGCCATCGGCCACGCACGTGCGGCGCATCTGCTGCCACGCCTGCGCCAGGTACATCTCGTTGGTGAAGCCCATCGCCCCGTGGACCTGCATGGCGTGATCGATGGCTCGAACCGCCATCTCCGTGGAGTAGGTCTTGGTCATGGACACCTCGGCTCGGGTGCACGTCCCCCGATCCAGGCGCCGCGCAGTTTCGAGGCCCATCAGATGGGCGGCATGGATATCCATGGCGGCATCGGCCAGCGGGAAGGCGATGGCCTGGTTCTCAATCAGGGGCGAGCCGAACGTCCGGCGCTCTTCGGCGTAGGAGAGCGCACGCGCCACGGCCCAGCGGGCCAGCCCCACCGCCCGCCCGCTGTTGTAGAGGCGACCCGAGGAGACGCCGGACATGGCGTGGACCAGTCCATCACCCGGCTCGCCGATTACTTGGCGGTCGGCCACGAAGGCATCCGAGAAGCTGACGATCCCTTCGTCCCCTCCGCTGTGCCCGAACATGGGAATGACGCTCTCCACCAGGACGCCCTCGCTGTTCAGGTCCACGACGAATCCGGTCAACCCGCGCCTGTGGGCATTGAATGCTTCTCGATCCGTCACGGCGAACGTGATGGCCCAGCCGGCGTAGGGAGCGTTGGTCGACCACTGCTTGGTGCCGTTGAGGATCCATCCCCCCTCGACCTTGGTGGCCGTCGTGCGCATGTTCCAGACGTCGGAACCGGCGTCCGGCTCCGACATGGCAAAGCATGTCGTTCGACGCCCGCTGCACAGCTCCGGAAGCACCTCTTCCCGGAACCCTTCGTCGACGTGGAGATAGAGGTGGCTCGGCCCGCGTGACCAATGGCTGATCGCCTGGTGTCCGAGCCAGTAATTGGCACCACAGAAGTCGAAGACCGTCTCCCACACCCGATAGAGCGCCTCGAACCCCAGGCCCGCCCCACCGACGGCTTCGGGCGCCAGGATGCAGTAGAAACCGGCCTCGGCAGAAGCCATGCGCACTTCGGAGAAGGCCTGCAACACTTCGTCGCTGAACCTTCCGTTCGGCCCGTACTCGGAGTGGCCGGACTCCGCTAGCCGTACCTGGCGGGGCACCACCTCAGAGCGCAAGAACGCCCGAACACCCTCGGTGATGTCGTCGAATTCGTTTTCGTCACTCACACTCTTTGACCTCTCGTGTGTAGGGCGGGTAGCTGACCCGTTCACTCCCTGGGCAGACCCAGTACCCGCTCGGCCAGAATGTTCCGTTGGATCTGATCCGTCCCCCCGTAGATCGACACGGCCGGACTGAAGAGACAGAGCTCAACGAGCGCGCCGGCCAGTGATCGGTCCTGGGCCCAGAGCATCCCGAGGGGCCCGAGCATAGCCAGACCCAGATCGCGGGCCCGGGCCGTGGCCCGGCTCCCCAGTAGTTTTCCGATGGAACCACTCGATTCCGCGCCTCCGTCGGCGACGCTCCCCCGTTGGGCCCGGGCTCGCTGACCGGTCATCTGCGCCACGCGTTCGACAATGTAGAGATCGCTCAGACGGTCCCGCACGACCCGATCGCGGTGGCGCCCGGTCTTTTGCGCCAACTCGGCCAGTTCCGCAAAAGCCCGACCGCGCATGGCCAATGCGGTGCCCGAGCTCTGGCGGCTCCGTCCCCCTGCAGCGAGCGCAGCGACCGCCTGGGTCTCGAGCATGCCCCCCCGCCGGCCAGGGACACCACCGACCGCTCCTCCCCCGCCTCCGAGACCCATGCGCTCGTTCATCAATGTGGTCCTGGCCACAGGCCAACCCCCGTCGAGACCACCGACGATCTCGTCGTCGGTCGCGCTGGCGCCATCGAGAAACACTTCAGTGAACAGAGATCTTCCCGTCATCTCCCGGAGCGGGCGCACCTCCACGGCGGATTGTGCCATGTCCAGCGCGAACCAGGTGAGGTTCCGATGCTTGGGAGCGCTCTCGTTGGTCCGGGCCAGCAGCATGCCCCGATCGGCCAGCTGGCCGTTCGAGGTCCACACCTTCTGACCGGTCACTACCCACCGGGCGTCCTGTCGGACCGCCCGGGTCTGGACACCGGCCAGATCCGATCCCGCTCCCGGCTCGCTGAACAGCTGACACCAGTTTTCGCTCCCGTCGGCGATCCCGGGAAGAAATCGCTGCTTTTGCGCGTCGTCACCGTGGCGGAGGAGGGTGGGACCCGCCAGCATGACGCCGAGTCCGGCGGGGGGACCGGGCACCCCTGCCTCCGCGAGCGCGGCGTGCGCCACTACCGCCTGCGCCCGCGTCCACCCTTTCCCCAGCCACTCGACCGGCCAGCTCGGAACCGCCCATCCGGCATCCGCCAGCTGCCTCCACCACTCCCCCAGGGTCATTGTCGGATCCCACGTCGCTCGGGCCCATATGGTCACCGTGGACCTGATCTCCGCATCGCTGATCCTGTCGAATTCGGCTTTCACAGGCGGGAGAACTCCTTACATCCGCCGGCGCGACGAGAGATTCCGTTCGAACGTGAGGCCCGTTCCATGGCGTATATTGTCCGGACAAGCTGGAGGGGCGCAAGTCACGACAGCTCTGGGCTTTCCGGCGCACTGACCCGATGGAGGATCCGATGCAACACGAAGGTGAACTCGACGAGTTCGTCCGCGTCATTGAGAAGTGGCTCGAGCAAGACGTCCTGCCTGAGGTACTCGAGTTCGAGCACGCTGACAAGTATCCGACGGCCATGGTCGAACAGATGCAGGAATTCGGACTCTTCGGTGCCACCATTCCCGAGGCGTACGGGGGCTTGGGGCTTTCCGCCCTGGCCTATTCGCGCATAGTCGAGACAATCTCCAAGGTCTGGATGTCTCTCACCGGGGTCATCAACTCCCACCTCATGATGGCCGAGTTGGTGCGCCGCTACGGGACCGAGGAACAACGCCAGGAGTGGCTCCCCCGTTTCGCTTCCGGTGAATTGCGGGGAGGGCTCGGCCTGACCGAACCGGATTGCGGCAGCGATCTGCAGGCCATCCGCACCGTGGCCGTACGAGATGGGGACCGCTATGTGGTGTCGGGGACGAAACTGTGGATCACCAACGGTGGCAAGGGGAACTGTCTGGCGCTTCTGGTGAAAACGGATCCTCAGGCGCAACCCCGGCACGCCGGGATGTCCCTGCTCATTGTCCTGCGCTCCGACGGCTACGAGGTGTCCCGACAGCTGGGCAAGATCGGCTACAAAGGCGTCGACACCGTCGAGTTGCACTTCGACGACATGGAGGTCCCGGCGAACCGGCTCATCGGGACAGTGCCGGGCCAGGGCTTTCATCAGACCGTGGGCGCCCTCGAACTGGGCCGGATCAACGTGGCCGCCCGGGGTGTAGGCCTGTCCACGGCTGCCCTGGACGCCTCGCTCCAGTACAGCCGCACTCGTCACACCATGGGAAAGCCCATCGGTCAGCACCAGGCGATCCAGTTGAAGCTCGCCGACATGGCCTGCCGCACCGCCTCCTCCCGGCTTCTCGTCCAGAAAGCGGCAGAGGCATTCGATGCCGGCCAGCGCTGCGACCTGGAGGCGGGGATGGCCAAGTTGGTGGCCACCGAGGCAGCCCTGGACAACGCCACCGATGCCATGCGCATCCATGGCGCCTACGGCTACTCCACCGAGGGGCACATCGAGCGCTACTACCGTGACGCTCCCCTGCTCTGCATCGGCGAAGGCACCAACGAGATCCAGCGCATAATTATCGCCCGCGCACTCCTAGCCGAGGGCTGACGCGAACCGTGCCTGAATTTCTCATGCAGAAGGGCAATTTCTATGAGGACTTTGCCTTGGGTCAGGTCTACCGGCACCAGCTGGGACGGACGATCGGCGAGGCCGACAATCGCTGGTTCTCCCTCCTCACCATGAACACCAACCAGCTGCACTTCAACGCCGACTACGCCAAGAAGTCCGAACATGGCCAGGAGCTCGTCAACTCGGGATTGACCGTCGCCCTCGTACTGGGGCTCTCCGTGGCCGACATCAGCCAGAACGCTATCGCCAACCTGGGCTGGAAAGAGATCCGCTTGACCGCGCCGGTGTTCGTCGGCGACACGCTTTACGGCGAGAGCATCATCACAGGGGTTCGGTCTTCCGCCTCCCGACCAAAGGCAGGAATCGTCACCTGCGCCACCCGTGGGATCAATCAGCGGGGCGAGGAGGTGCTCGACTTCGAGCGCACCTTCATGGTCTGGAGGTCCGAGGCCGATGCGATCCCCTACTTCCCGGAACCGACGACACCCATCAGGTCCCCTGGCGCGGCTGCGGTTGCTCCGTCGGCTCCCGGCCTCGAGGATTCATGAAGCTCGACGTCCGCCTGACCGTCCCGCAACAGCAGGCGGGGGAGGCGGCGCGCCGCTATGAGGAGGCCGGGTACTCAGGGATCTGGATTTCGGAAACGACCCACGACCCGTTCTTGTCCGTCCTCCTCTCCGCCCAGACGACCACGACCGCTGAAGTCGGGACGTCGATTGTCGTGGCCTTCGCCCGCAGTCCCATGACCGTGGCCATCAGCGCCAACGACCTGCAGGCCCTCTCGGGAGGTCGACTCGTACTCGGCCTCGGCACACAGGTGAGGTCCCACATCCTCCATCGCTTCTCGATGCCATGGTCGCACCCGGCACCACGTATGCGAGAGTTCGTTCTCGCCCTCCGTGCCATATGGAGAAGCTGGAACGAAGGCGTGCCGCTGGACTTCGAAGGGGAGTTCTATCACCACACGCTGATGACGCCGTTCTTTGCGCCCGACCCGAACCCGTTCGGACCCCCCAAAGTGATGGTGGCCGGAGTGGGGCCGCGCATGACGGAGGTGGCCGGAGAGGTCGCCGACGGGTTCATCTGCCATGCCTTCACCACGGAGCGCTACCTGCGCGAGGTCACCATTCCTGCACTTTTGCGGGGAAGAGCGGGCATCGGCAAGGGCATGGAGGGGTTCGAGATCTCCGGCCCGTCCTTCATCGTCACCGGCGCCACCGCCGAAGCATTCGATATCGCCCTACGCGAGACGAAACAGCAGATTGCGTTCTATGCGTCCACCCCGGCCTACCGCCCGGTCCTGGAGGTCCACGGATGGGGGGAGCTGCAAAGCGACCTCAATGCGCTGGCTCGCCAAGACCGCTGGGACGAGATGGGCGAGTTGATCGATGACGACGTGCTGAACGGCTTTGCCATCGTGGCGGAACCCGCTGAGATCGCCCCGGCGTTGGCGGAGCGATTCGAAGGCCTCGTGCAGCGCACCAGCCTCTACATCCCCTACGAGAGCGATCCCTCGACGTGGCAACCGGTGGTCGACGCCATCCGCTCGGGTGGACGAACAGCTACCCTTGAGGACACATGAGCATCGATGTTGCAGCAGTGGATGGGGGCGTCACGCTGCTCACCATCAACCGCCCCGACAAGGCCAACGCCCTGGATGCCGCCATGCATCTCAAACTGACCACCGTCTGGCAGGACCTGGCGGACGACGAGACAGTCAGAGCGGTCGTCATCACCGGCGCGGGGACTACCTTCTGCAGCGGTGGCGACCGGGGTGGCTGGGACCGATTGCGCAACGACCGCGCCTACCGACGCCGCCGCATGGCCGAGGCCCGCAACCTGCTCCTGAACATGCTGCGGTGCGAGCTCCCACTGGTGGCGGCGATCAACGGACCGGCCGTCGGGGTGGGGTGCACCATCGCTCTCGCCGCCGACGTTCTCGTCATGAGTCCGACTTCTTATCTGGCTGATCCCCACGTCTCCAGCGGTATCGTCGCCGGAGATGGCGGTGCGCTGCTGCTTCCCCACCTCGTCGGGCTTCCCCTCGCCCGTCAAGTCCTCTATATGGGTCGACGGATAGATGCCGAGACGGCCCAGCGGGTGGACCTGGCCTCCGACATCGTGTCGGAGGAGTCGTTGCTGCCGAGAGCGCTCGAAATCGCCGCCACGCTCGCCGCCCAGCCACCCGAAGCACTGCGGGACACCAAGCGAGCGGTCAACCTGCACATTCTGCAGCAGGGACTGGTGCATCTCGAGTTCGGATCCATGGCAGAAAGCGGGTCATTCGACACCGACGCGTTCGGCCGTCGGGGGAACACCTGACGGACGTCGTGTCACGACGCAGCTTCCACCACGGTCGCGACCGTGCGCAGACGAATAGGTCGGAAGGCGACGTCGAGCGCGTCGAAAACGGCGTCGGACGTCTTCCCGCCCACCATCCGTAGGACAATTTTGGCGTGATATCGGGACATCCGCGCCGGATCGAACGGTCCTTTGATGTCGTACCACTCGGACATTTTCGCCGCCATTCCTTGAAATTCCATGACTGCGATCTCCGGACTGTCGATGTCGAACTCTCCGCGTGCGATGCCCTCGGTGGTCACACCCACTTGGTGGGCCCGGATTCGCAGCAGACGCGTCGCCAACTCACGTTTGGCCTTGGCGGGAAGGTGCACGAACTCATTCGACGAGACGCGGGCCAGCGGGGCAAATTCACACTGATATCGGGCATGCGCATAGACCAGAGCCGCCAGCCGGGCCGGGCGGTCATCGGGCTCGCTCACGGAGAACGCCACCCTCAGATAGCCCTCCAACCCCCCCACCGAGTCGGTGATGAGCGAGACGAGCACGAGTTCCTTCGACCGGAAATGGTTGTACATGGCGCCCGCAGTCAGGCCCTGGACTTCCATGATGTCCCGCACGGTGACCGCCTTGAACCCGCGTTCGTCGAAGAGGCGGAGCGCCACTTCCCTGAGTGAATCCCGCGAGCTCGAAGACGATCGCTGCGGAACCTGCCGTTTGGCGGCACCCGGCAGGGACTCCCGGATGACCTGGAGATTCTCTACGTCCCGGCGAGATGCAACGGGGCTGGGCATGACGGGCGGGTGGGACTCCCGATATCAGGCGTGCAGTTGCCGCTTACGAGGCGGCCGCAGCATCGCGGAAACGGGAGCTCCGGTGCACCGGATCGGTGTCGATTTTCGGGATCACGTACTCGCCCATGAGGCGGATCATCTCAAGGTTCTCCTCGTGTGAAGCGGTCCCCATCCCGAAAGCGAGTTGATCGGCGCCGGTCGACTCCCACTCGCGACATTGGGCGAGCGCTTCATCGGGGTTACCGCAGATCATCCCGCCCTTGGCCATCTCCTTCACCTGGTCGGCGGTGAAGTCCGGGATCACGTCCGGCCATAGGGGAATGCCGGCGGGCGCAGGGAAGGTGTCGTGGTACCGGAACACGAGGCTCTGCATGTAGTTCAGCCGGGCGTTGACCGCTCTCTCAACGGCCTTCTCGGTGTCTTCGGCCACGAAGAATCCGGAGGCCACCATGATGTTGTCGTTGACGTAGGCACCGATCGGCTCGGCGTTCACGATCTCGGACTTGTACGAGGCCAGCACCTTTTCCAGATCGGCGTAGGAGCCGACCGAGAAGCCGAGCACCCCGAGCCCCTTCCGGGCCGCCATGGCGTAGCTGGGTGGGTTGCCCGCGGCGTACCACATCGGAGGGTGCGGCTTCTTCCAGGGCTTCGGGAGGACCTTGCGGGGCGGAAGCTGCCAGTACTTCCCGGAGAACCCCTCGTACGTATCCTGCAACCACATTTTGGGGAACTCCCCGATGGTCTCCTCCCAGATCTCCTTGGTCACGTTGAGGTCCTCGACGCCGGGGAGGAAGCCCAGGATCTCGTGGCTTCCCGCACCCCGGCCAGTTCCGAACTCGAAGCGTCCGTCGGACAGGTGGTCCAGCATGGCCACCCGCTCGGCCACCTTCGCCGGGTGATTCACCTGTGGCAGAGGGTTGAAGATTCCCGAGCCGATGTGGATCCGCTCCGTCGCATGGGCCAGATAACCAAGCACCACGTCATTGGCCGACAGGTGGGAGTACTCGTCGAGGAAGTGGTGCTCGGAGACCCAGACGTACTTGAAGCCGGCGGCATCGGCCGCAATGGCAAGCTCGAGGTCGTTGAGTAGGGCGTGATGCTCGGCGTCGGGATCACCGCGCCGGAACTCAGGCACGTAGCCCTGAATGAATATGCCGAACTCCACTCTATTCGTCCTTTCTCACTGCACGGAAGCGTCTCCTCCGCGGGCTTAGCCGATAACTACCGGATTAACCGGACTGCCGGAGGCGCCGGTCACGTTGAGCGGTCCTACCATGAAGAGCCCCTCGTAGACGGCGTCAGACGCCAATTCGTCCAGGCGGACATGCTCCAACAGATGTATCCCCAGCTGAACCAGAAGCGTCAGATGTCCGCTCATGTAATGGGAGTCGAAGGGGACGACCTCGACCGCGGAATTGTCCGCGCCTACGATCGCCACATCGTGGTCGCGAATGTAGTCGACCGCATCGAGCCCGACACCGGGTTGCGCAAAGCCCGGCGCTTCGCCGCTCTGACTGAACCAGTAGGTCATGTAGCCGGTTCGGATCAGCAACACATCACCGGGGTGAATGGCGACATCCTCGTGCTGGGCACAGGCTTCGAGCTCGGCACCGGTGATCGTGTGGCCGGGCTCGAGCCACGGCACGCCGAGATACCCCGGGAGATCGAGGAGCACCGAGCGGGCGGCCACCGCGCCCACCTTGTCAATGCCGCACTTGCCCGCACCGTCGTAGGTCCGGAACGAGTCGGCGGGGAAGCCGTTGTAGATCAGGCCCTCGTCATAGACGTGGCAGAGGGCGTCCATGTGCGTAACAGAGTGGGACGGCACCACCAGGACGTCCTCATTGGCGCCCATCTCCGGCCCGCCACCCCAGGCCGCGAACTGGCCCGGGTCCGCTTGGTTCATAAGCGACAGCCGCTGCGGCGCCCCCCGGTACGGGACGATCGGCACCCCCTCACGTTGCAGCGGGTAAGCCAAGCTATAGACCTTTCCCGTGCGACAGGCCCTGACTCCATCCATGGTGCGATCGGGAGTCACCAGATTCAGGGCGCCCCGTTCGTCGTCCTCCCCCCAACGGCCCCAGTTGCTGTGCGCGTCTTCAGCCACGATCGCCTCCCTTGGTGCGCCGCATCCCGGCGTTCATCCGGCCGTGGCCTTTTCCGGGCGCTGACTGAAGCGGCGATTTGGCATCAACTGGCTCGCAATGGTGTTGCGGGTGATGTGGGGCGAGCCGCCAGCAATTCGGTACACCAGGCAGTCACGATGAATGCGTTGCATGGCGCATCCGAGCGTCGTACCGATCCCCCCGTGCAGCAGGACGCCACTGCTCGTGACATCGAACATCACCTGGTTGGAGTAGTACTTGGCCAGGGTGACGTCCATCGGTCGTGGGAAATTGCCATCGATGGACGTCGCCGCGGCGCGATAGACCAACCACCGGGCCGCCTCGATCTTCGTCCACATGTCGGCCACCTCATGCTGGATCGCCTGGAATTCGATGATGTCCCGGTCGAACTGTCTCCGTGTCTGCACGTACTCCAACGTGGCATCGAAGACGGCTTCGGAGGATCCGATCGATGACGCCGCGTTGTGCAAGCGCTCCATGTTGAAGGCCTTCATCAGATCGGCGAACTCGCCGGGTCCGAAAAGGAAATTATCCTCCGGCACGTGACAGTCGGTGAACCGCAAGTTCCCATGGGGAATTCCACGCGACCCCACAAACTCGGGTCCCCGCTCCATCTCGAAACCCGGTGTCCCCTTCTCGACCATCACCGCACCGACGCCTTTGGCACCCGGGATCCCGTCGAAGCGGACGAACGTCGCATACAAAGAGTCCTCGACGGCGCCCGTGATGAGATGCTTCTCCCCGGTGATGAGATGCTTCTCCCCGTTAAGGACGAACTCCTTGCCGCGCCGTTCGGCGGTCGTCTCCAGGGAGGTCATGTCGGATCCGTGCGCCGGCTCGGTGATGCCGATGGTGCAACCGAGCTCTCCGGTGACGATGCGCGGCAGGAATTTCTCCTTGGCCACGTGGTTCTTCGACATCAGGCAGATGGTCGGTCCGGCCGCCGACGTCCTGAAGAGGGGCTCGGCCGCGATCCACGTCGTGGCACGTCGGGTGATCTCCTCGACGGCGAGGGTGTACTCGACGTTGGTGCGGCCCTGGCCCCCGAACTCCTTCGGAATGGTTATCCCGAGGAAGCCGAGTTCGCCCATTCGCTTGGTCACCTCGCCGATCGGAGCGTAATTGCTCCGGTCCCACTCCTCGGCGAACGCCTGCCATTCTGCGCCGGCGGCACCAGCCCGCGTGACGAGGTCCTGCTGTTCAGCTGAAAGTTCGAAATCCATTGAATGACCTTTCGTGCATGGTGAGATCGGAGCGTAGTGGAACGTTTACTGCTTTACCGAAGACCCTCCGTCGATGTTGATCGTCTGGCCGTTGATGTAACGGGCGTCATCCGAGAGGAGGAACGCCACCGCGGCAGCGATGGCAGCGGGCTCACCGGGATTGGTGTTCGGTACCTGCTCCACGTAACGGGCGATCCTCTCTGGCGGTACCGTGGCCCGGAGCGCCTCGGACAAGACGAGGCCCAGGCACGCCGTGTTACACCGGATCCCCTGCCGCCCGTAGCGGATAGCCACGTGCCGGGTCAGGGCGTGGACTCCGCTCTTGGAGATCGAGTACGACACACGAGCGCCCGTGGCGAGGGCGCGGTCGGCCGCCAACGATGACGTGTTGACAATGGAGCCCGCGCCCGCCTCGACCATGAGCGGGAGCACGGCCCGGATCGACAGCAAGTAGCCGCGGAGATTGACATCGATCGTCCGGTCGAAAACGTCGAGAGGTACCGTCTCCGCATCGGTGTCGGCCAACAATGTGTCCCCCAGGTCCGCCGCGACGTTATGCAGGAGGTCGACCCGGCCAAAGGTACGGTGGGCAAAGTCCACCAGATCATTGACCTGGTCCTCGTCACTGATGTCCGCCCTGCGGGCCTGCGCCGTCCCACCGGCTGTCGAGATGCTCTCGGCGACGGTGGTGGCACCGCCTTCGTTGATATCGCCCACCACCACCAGGGCGCCCTCCTCACCGAGTCGCAGCGCGGTGGCTTTGCCGACCCCGCTGGCCCCCCCGATGACAATGGCAACCTTCCCGCGCAAGCCGTTCACGTCCTCAATCCGTTCCCCCCGTTGGCCACCAACTCGAGCGACAGCTCGTCCGCCATGAGCAACTCCCCGTAGTTCGGTGATCAGCGACAGTAGCGATCAACGTTCAGTGACCAGGTTGCCAACACTAACTACTTGTCCGCGCAAGGGCAACTTACTTTCGCGCTCTCCCGGTCACGATCGACCCCGACGCCATGATGGATCTGACCCCTCAGGTCAATGGCCCCGGAACACGGGAGGCCGCTTCTCCATGAAGGCCGTCAGGGCCTCGGCGGCGTCGGCACTTTCAAAGCTCGCCACCTGCGCACGGGCCTCGGCTTCCACCGCCTCGGACAAGCTCACCGAATACGACTGGTCCAGCAGGCGCTTGCATGCCGCCAGAGCGAGCGCAGGGCCGTGGGCCAACTGCGTTGCCCACGTCGCCACGAAGGCGTCGATCTCATCGACGGGAACGACGCGATTGATCAAGCCCATCTCCACCGCCGCCGCCCCGTCGACGAACTCGCCGAAGAACACGAGCTCCTTGGCCTTACGCTCCCCCACCAACCGTGGCAGCAACCAGGATCCGCCGAAATCGACAGTGAGGCCTCTTTTCACGAAGATCTCGCAGAGTCGCGCCGTGTCCGATGCCACCACGAAGTCGCAGGACAGAGCCAGGTTGAGCCCGGCGCCCAGCGCGGGGCCGACCACCTTGGCGATAGTGGGCTGCGGCAGCGAGCGCAGGGCCAGGCAGGCCTGACCGACATTCCTCATGCCGACCAGTGGAGGAACGCCGGGGGTGCGCCCGGTGAGATCGGCCCCCGAGCAGAACGCCCCTCCCGAGCCAGAGATCACGATCACCCGGTCGTCGCTGGCCGCCGCCGCGAGCTCCGCAAAAAGTACCCGGAGCTCCTCGATCATCTCCCCGTTCATGGCGTTCTTCTTCTCCGGCCGGTCGAGCATCACCTCCACCACACCGTCATGCCGATTGACCTGGATTGTGTTCATTTCGCTATGATAATCAATGGCTATTCATAATTTTTCTAGTTTTTCTACGCCGCGCCCGGCTGACACGGCGCACCAGGCGTACCGGCCGGAGGGACTGTGGTGGGAAGATTGGATGGGCGGGTGGCCGTCGTCACGGGCGCCGGTCGAGGCCTAGGGCGTGAGCATGCCCTGCTTCTGGCGTCAGAGGGGGCCAAGGTGGTGATCAACGACCTCGGCGGGGCACCCGACGGTGAGGGGTCTGACCGCACCGCAGCTGAGCTGGTCGCCGCGGAGATTCACGAGCGCGGGGGGACCGCCGTCGCCAATGGTGACGATGTCGCCGACTGGGAAGGCGGCCAGCACCTGATCGCGACGGCGCTCGAGACGTTCGGTGGCCTCCACATTCTGGTCAACAACGCCGGCATCCTCCGGGACCGGGTGCTGGTCAACATGACCGAGGGCGATTGGGACTCCGTCATGCGCGTCCACCTGAAGGGCCACTTCGTGCCGACCCGGTTCGCCGCGGCTTACTGGCGCGAGCAGGCCAAGGCGGGTAACCCGGTCCACGGATCGGTCATCAACACCACGTCGACGTCGGGACTCTTCTCCAACCCTGGTCAGACCAACTACGGCGCCGCCAAGTCCGGGCTGGCCACCTTCACCGAGATCGCCGCCAAGGAGCTCGCCCGCTACGACGTCCGGGTCAATGCCATCGCACCGGTCGCCCGCACCCGCCTGACACTCTCAACTCCCGGTCTGGAAGAGCGCATCGCCGCTCCGGCGAATCCCGACGCCTTCGACGAGTGGGACCCTGCCAACGTCAGTCCCTTGGTGGCCTGGTTGAGCACCGAGGAGTGCGACGTGTCCGGACGGGTCTTCCTCGTAAGGGGCGGCCAGATCGGGGTGTTCAGCCCGTGGGCCATTGCGGGCGAAATCACGCAGTCCCAGCGCTGGACGCTCGATCAGCTCGACGCCAACATGGCAACCCTGCTCAGTGGCCCGACGCAGGCTCAGCATCCGGACGAAGGGTGACGACGGCATCGACCGCCTCGATTCGGTCGCCCCGCACAATGAGTGGGTTTATTTCGATCTCGGTGACCGATCCGATCCATTCGGCTGCGACGTCGCTTATCGCCGCGATCACGGCAGGCAGGGCCGTTTCGGCGAGCACCTCGGGATGCTTCTTCGCCAGCCCGCGCCCGATATTGGTTCGCCGGATCAACCGCTGTGCGCCGCTCGCCGTGATAGGCGCCTTGGCCCAGGCCACGTCGGAGTCGAAATCGACCCACTTGCCGCCGTCTCCCACCATGACGTGGAGGCCGTAGGCCGGATCGTCAAGGGTCGCGACGATGAGTTCGGCGAGCGAGTTCGTCAGCATCGGTTGCACGACGACCTCGCCACCACGCTCGTCGATCACCTCGGCCAATCGCTTCCAGGCGTCGAGTGCTTCCCCATCCCCGGACATGACGGTATGGACGAGCTGCTGGTCGGCCTTGTGCACGACTCCGGGCACCAGACCTTTGAGGACGACGGGATAACCCAGCCTGCGGCAGGTCTCGAGCAGCTCCTCGGGAGTGGTGACCACCTCGGTGGCGACCATCGGGACGCCGGCGGCCCGCAGGCGTGAAAACGCCGTGCGCTCCGGCAGACGCTCCGGTGTGGTCGCGAGATGCTCCTCACCGTAGGCACCCGCCGGCGTGTCAGGTTCAGCCAAGGCTCCGGCGCAGCGTGCCTGGCGGACGATGTGCCCGAGCGAGCGCCAGATGGTCTCCCCGTCTGAGGTCACTGCGAGTCCGGCCGCCACGAGTGCCGTGCGCTGCCATTCCTCCATGCGGGAGTCGACGATGACCGGCACCGGTAGCCCGCGCCCCGGCCTGATCAGGGGATCGAGCACGATGACCCGTCCCTCCGGTGCCTCGTGCGAATCCCAGCCCCAGCCGTCCATCAGGACGACGCAACCGACTTCGGGCGCCTCAGCGAGAGCGGCCAGCGCGGCGACCTGGCGGCCGGTCCCGTCGAAGGGGAAAGGGCTGATGTCGAGGGGGTTGCCGTTCCCGGCCTCGGGCACGATCTCGTGGAGCCGCTCGAGCGTCGTGGCCGAGAGCCGCGCTAAAGGGATCTCACGCTGTGCACACGCGTCGCCCGCCAGGACGCAGTCGCCCCCTGAGCCGCTCGTGACGAGAAACGGCCCCGTCGGTCGCTCGCCGAAGGCGGCGATCAGGCTGGCGACCTGCGCGGCCTCCCGTACGGTCTCCACCCGGATGCAGTCGGCGTCCTCGGCCAGGACGTCAACGAACACGTCCGGCGACGCCAGGGCCCCGGTGTGCGAGGCCGCCAGCTGGCTGCCGACCTCGGTGCGCCCCGACTTCACCAGCACCACGTCGGTTCCGGCGGCCCGGGCACCGGCGATCGCCGCGGCGAGCCGCGGCGGATCAGGGACATTCTCGAGATAGACCACAATGACCGACGTCTGAGCGCGCGCGCCGAGGTACTCGATCAGGTCGGTCGGGGCCAGGTCTGCGCTGTTCCCGATGGTCACCCACAGGTCGACGCCCTGGCCAGTCTCCGCGATGTAGTCCATGATCCGCATGGAAAGGAAGCCGCTCTGGGCCACGACGGAAATATGTCCTGGTGGCGCGTAAATTTCACGCCCGGCCGCGATGAGGCCATCGCTGTAGTTGATGACGCCCATGCAGTTCGGACCGATGAGGCGCACATTCCGCTGGCGGGCTCGCGCCACGAGCTCCTCCTGCAACTCGACGCCACGGGCGTCGGACTCCGCAAATTGAGCGGTGGTCACGATCGCCAGGCCGATGCCGGCGTCCGCGGCGTCGTCCAGTGCGTCGACGACCGATTCGCGCGGGACCGCGATGATCGCGAGATCGAGTTCGGAGGCGAGCTCGCTCAATCCTGCCTTGGCGACGGTGGCCACGCCATGCACTTCTTGTGAATTGGGGTTTACCAGGACCAGCCGGCCGGCATGGCCGTTCGTGAGCAACTTTTTTGCGATGCGGAACGCCTGACTGTTGGGTCGACGTGCACTGGCTCCGTAGAGCGCCACTGCACGGGGGGCAAGCCCCCGACCGAGTACGTGCGTCAGGTCGCTGTCCAAAGCCACTGCTTCCTCCCCTTTTCCCTAGTATTCTAGAGTCAGCAGGACGTCCGGACGCAAAGTCGCTTGACGACTGGGCCGGCAGACCGCGCGGTCATCACCACCCTGCGCGTGGCACGACAGCTCGCTGCTCAGCGCAAGGATGATGAAGCGACGCATGGACTTTGGGCGATGCCGGCGTGTTATTGTCCGGACAGATTGACGGCGATCCGCTCGGCTCGCCGAGACCCTCGCCCGACGATGGGGGACCTACCGTGACGGAGAGCAAGCCGGATTCGCCCGGACGGCCGCAGGACGCCGGCCTCACCAACCTCACTGCAGAACAGATCGACGACCTCGTGCTGTACGAGAAAGTCGATTCCCACATCGCGGTGATCACGCTGAACCGCCCGGAGCGGCGCAACGCGATGCTGGCGCCCGACAGTTTCTTAGAGCTGCGGCGCAAGGTCGAGCGAGCCGAGGACGATGACGACATCAAGGTGATCGTCCTGACCGGTGCCGGCGACTCGTTCTGCGCCGGGGTGGACCTGCGACGGACGCCCGTCGAGGACGCCGGACTCAAACCGGGCGAGAGGTTGCCGCAGTCGCGACGGATGCGTATGGCGTCGTTCGGTGCGCCGAACCTTCTCAAGTGTGACAAGACGGTCATCGCCGCGGTGAACGGGCCCTGTGTCGCCGCGGGCTTTCACTTCGCCATTTCATCCGACCTGATCGTCGCGGGCGCCGGGGCCCGTTTCGGGGAGCCGGAGTCGAGGATCGGATTTGCCGGTTTCTCACCGGGGTGGCCGCTCCTCGCACTGAAGCTGGGCCCCAACCGGGCGCGGTCGATGCTGCTGACCGGCCGGCTTTTCACGGCCGACCAGCTCGAACAATGGGGAGTCGTCGACTCGGTGGTCCCTCCCGAGCAGCTGATGGACGAAGCACTCCGCTATGCGCGCATGGTGGCGTGGCACTCCACAGACAACCTGATGCTGGGCCGCCGCTCCATGCAGCTCTTCTATGAGCTACTCGGCATCACGGCCTATGACACCTGGACGAGCATCGCCCATCCCTTGTTCACCAACGTCGTCTGGCGCGATGACGAGTTCAATTTCATGCGCGAACGCAACAAGAGCAGCGTGCGAGAGGCACTGAACGAGATCCAGCGGCAGTGGTCAGAGATGGGATTCTGAGGCCGACCGGCCATAGGTGAGCGATCCGATTCAAAGGGGAGGGTGTGAAATTGTCCTGCACTGGGTTACGCAAACTTCGAAGGTCGGTGCTGCAGATAGCCATGGCCACCATCACCGCCACTGCGACGTTCGTGGCCGTGGCGTCCACCACCGCTGGCGCGGCGACGTCGGCCAGCCGGACTTTGGCGTCGAGCGCCGCCTCGAACGGCGTCTGGCCCGGGGTCGGCAAAATATGCGAACCGGGACCCGGCGGTGCATCCTCGGTGCGCGGTGTGGGCGATAAGACCGTCAACATCGCCGTGTTCAACGACGCCGCGAACACCATCCAACCGGGACTCGAGGTGGAGTTCGTCCAGCAGGCCACTGCGTTCGCAGACTGGTGCAACGCCGCGGGGGGCATCAACGGGCGTAAGATCGTGATCGACAACCGCGACGCGGCGCTGTTCAACGCGGCGCAAGAGGCAACGGCGGCCTGCCAGAGCGACTTCATGGCGGTCGGCGGCGGCATGGCCCTCGACGAGTCAGCCGTCCCGATCCGTGAGAAGTGCGGGCTGGGACAGATCACCGGCTATGTCGTCTCGAATGCATCGATTCTTGCCTCCGACCAGGTCGACCCAGGGGGCACCAACACGAACTCGGTTACCGCAGGGTGGTTCGCTGCGTTGGCCCGGGCCTACCCGAAGGCGGTCACGTTGGCCGGCATGGGTGGCGCCGACACCCCGTCGGTCCTCCAGGAGGAGACGAAGGACGAGTTCGGAGCGGAGGCTGAGGGTTGGAAGGTGGTCGACTTCCTCGAGCCCCCGGTCTCGGTCGAGAACTGGGCACCTTACGTCGAGGACTACCAGCAAAAGGGGGTCCAGGCGCTCTGGCCGGCCGACGCCTCCAACTTCCCTCCCTTCGCCCAGGCGATGACCACGGCCGGGTACCACCCCGCCTTCGTCATATTGGGGCCCCAATTCGCCGACTCTGAGACGCAGCAAGCCGTGGCTGCGAACCCCAGCCTGCCCCCGGTCTACATCTATACGGGGTTTTGGCCACTCACGATGGCTGCGCAGAATCCCTCGACGGAGGAGCTCGTCACCATCATGCACAAATACGCCAAGGGCGACACCATCGACTTCGATAATGAGGTCGGGGCACTGGGGTGGCTCCTGTGGGCCAAATCGGCTTCGGCCTGCGGCAGCAGCCTCACGGTGACCTGCGTCCTGAGCCACGCCACAGCCACGAAGAACTGGGACGCCGGAGGCATTCAGGCGCCCATTGCACGATTGACGCTGTCCAACGAGGACCCCCAGCCCTCTCCATGTTTCGCCATGCTCAGGGTGGAAGCCAAGGGGATCGTCTACGACAAGGCGCTCACCCGGCCCACCCAGTCCATCTGGAACTGCAATCCCAAGGGTCTCGTCCAACTGACCGCAGCGCAACAGGCGCAGATAAACTCGCTGTGAGCAGGGGATTTCAGAGACTCTCGACCGGCTGAAGGTCCAGGCGCCCGAGGGCACCATTGACGATGTTGAGCGTCGTGACCGGCGCGGCGCCGCGAGCGGACGCCAGCACAACGGTCGTACGTATGGCCAGGTTCGCCATTTTGTAGCCGACGAAGACCTCGTGCCAGTGCAGGTCGTGGGGGATGCGGCCTGACAACGAACTCCACAATTCGAGCGTCTCGTCGCGGTCGCCCATCCCGGCGAGCCGCGGGACACCCTGCCCGGTGCTGAACATCTCGTCGAAGAACAACCACCAGGCGAGGTCGGCAGTGGGCCCTATGAGTGACGCCTGCTCCCAGTCCAGCACGGCTGCGACATCGAAACTCTCGTCGAACATCAAATTACCGAGACGCGCGTCCCCCCATGAGAGTCCGCGTTCGATCGCTTCCGGCTGGTTCGCCCGTAGCCAGGCGATCATCTCGTCGAGCTGGGAGAGGTAGTGGTCCTCCAGTCCCCACTCGGCGGCCTTCTGCCAGTAGGTCAATTGCTGCTCCAGTGGGGTTGCCCCCCACTGCGGACGGTCGAGGAACTCGACTTCTGTCACGGGCACGGAGTGGATGGCCGCCATCTGTCCGATTGCACCTTCCCAGGCCCGCCGTCGCTGGGCGGGTGTTGCGTCGACCAGGAAGCCCTCACGGTTGTAGAGCGGGATGCTCACCGGGACCCGCCCGTACTTGCGCTCCATCACGAAGAAGGGCCGGCCGAAGGTCGCAGGATCGTCCTCGAACCAATGCACCTCGGGCACCCGGACGTCACTGACCTCCCGGAGGCGACTAAGCAGGTCGAACTGCATGCGGAACTCCGGGTCGAAGAAGACCTGGTAATCAGGCGAGGGGTGGAGGCGCAGGACGTACTCGCTCTCCATCGGGCGGCCGTCCACGTCCCGGCGCGCCCGGAACAAAAAGGTCTCGTTCGACACCCCGGCGCCGGTGGGGATGTCGAGGCCGGAGACCTGAACCGGCATCTGTAGGCGACCCCGCAACCACCGCTCGATGGCGACGCGGGTCTCTTCGGGATCGCGTGGTCCTTTGACGAACCGGGGAGACGCGCGTGGCGAGAAGTCGGGAGCGCCGGGGCTGTCAGACACCCAGGACCTCGAGGCTGTCGTGGTCGAGGACTGCCCGACCGAGGCGTTGGGTCAGCTGCTCCGTGATATGTGGTTCGACGCGGCGGGTCATCCCCCACAGGAAGTATCCGTAGAGAAGGGCGGCCCGGTAGTCCTCCCACGCCTCGTGGCGCGCCAGCACCGGACCTCCCCGCTCGGCCAGCTGCTCCAGGTAGTACTCCAGCAGGCTCCGCTCGCTCTCGGCCCGCACGGACGGCCGCAGAGCGGTGCCGAGATGGTAGGCCACGTCCATGGACCAGTGCCCGAACTCGTAGTTCTGCCAGTCGATGAAACCGATGCGGCCGTCAGCCGAACGATAGAGGTTGCCCAGGTGGAGGTCGGCGTGCAAGAGCGTACGCGGCTTGCCCGCATAGCGATCCGCCAGAGCGAACATCCCTGCCTTTAGCCGCGCCGCGTCACGCATCGAATCCGGGAGGCCCTCGGCCCGGGGGCCGCGGAGCAGGTCGTCCAGGACTTCGTCGCTGATGTAGCCCGGGAACCTGCGGATTTTCGGCGCCAGCCACTCCTCGTCCGCCAGCATGTCCTCCCAGAATCGTGCGTGCAGGCCGGCCAGCTCCGTCACGGACGTCCGCACCGTGGTGGAGTCGTACCAGCCGAGCTGGTCGAAGAACTCCCCTCCCCTCGCCACGATGTCGTCCATGAGGACGAGTCCGTGCCGCGACTCGGGATCAATGCCGGTGTAGCGCGCCGTGGGCACTTGGATGGGAACGCGCCCCGCCAGGCGGTCGTAGAAGTGGACCTCGTGGATACCGGTAGAACCGAACTGCACGTACTCGGGGTTGAAATATCCTTTGACGCAGAAGGCCGTCGGCGCGTCCTGCCCGCCGGTATCCGTGTAGCGGACGGTGAAGCGGACCTTGCGCGCCGTAGATTCGAGGCTCTCTACTACCTCGATGTTACCCACGATCACGCCGGGAAAGGCTCCCTGCAGCGCTCGGCTGAGCCAGGCCGGCGATAACACCTCACTGAGATCGTTGGGGGCAGGGGCGAGTTCGTCGATCGGCATGGTCCCTCGTCTGCGCGTGGAGATCAGTTGTACGGACACCATAGTTTCGGCCATCTGGATGGGCAAGGGAGCCCAGCGTCCTTGCGCCGCGCGCGCACAGTGCATAAGTTTCACGATCTGTACGGACAACTCACGCGAGGACAAGTCCGAAATAAGAGCGGCGATGGACTTTTCACTCACGGACGACCAGAGCGAGTTGCAGGCGGCCGTCGGCCGTCTTTTCGACGACCACGCCACGTCGGCCGCGGTGCGCGCCGCCGAGCCGGTCGGTTTCAGTTCCGAGCTCTGGCGACGCCTCGGTGACCTCGGCATACCGGACATGGCGTCGAGCGGGGCGACCGACGGTGCCCCGGCGACGATGAGCCAGCTGATCGTCGTGGCCGAGGAATACGGACGGCGACTCGCTCCGGTGCCGTTGCTCGAAGCGGTGACGGCTGCCCGCGCGCTTGACCGGGCGGGTATCGACCTCCCCGAGTCGGGGATCGTGACGATCGCCTTGCGACCAGCAGAACGCGATGGATCGCTGCGCCTCCTCGGCGCGGGTGCGGTGGCCGACGGCGCCGTCGCCCTCATCAATGACACGCTGGTGCTCACCGACCTCGCCGGCGTACCGGGTGAGGGATTTCTCAGCAACTTGGGCTCGAGCCCAATTGCCACCAGAAACCCGGGAACCCGGCGGACCGTTCTGGTCGCCGGCGCGCCAGCCCACCCGGTGTTCGAGCTGGCCGTCGACGACTGGAAGGTTCTTCTCTCGGCGGCATTGGTCGGGCTGGCCGGCGAAGCGCACCGCATGACGGTGGCCTACGTGAAGGAGCGCAAGGCCTTCGGCGTGCCGATCGGCTGGTTCCAGACCGTGGCCCATCGCCTCGCCGACTCGATCAACGACCTGGACGGCGCCCGCTTTCTGGTCCACAAGGCGGCCTGGGCCATCGACAGCGACGATGACGCCGCGGGGCGCCTCACCTCAATGGCGTACTCGTACGCGACGAGCCTGGCCCAGCGGGTCACCGCGGAGTGCCTCCATTTTCACGGCGGGATCGGCTACACGCTCGAGCACGACATCCAGCTGTACTTCCGGCGTGCCGCCGCCTGGCCGCTGGCTCTCGGCGACCCCCGCTCCGAGCTCGCAACGTTGTCGACGAGGATGTTCGGTGAGCGGAGGAGCAGCTGATGGAGTTCTCGGTTCCGCCCCAGGCGGACGACTTCCGGGACAAGGTGCGGGCCTTCTTTGCCGAGGCCTACCCCGACGAGTTGCGGAGCCGCCGCTTCGAACGTCCGCACGACAAGGAGTTCTTTCGAGCCGTCCTGCGCTGGCAGCGCGAGCATCTGGCCGACCGGGACGCCTACGAGACCAGCGCGTTCTTCCAGGAGGCTGCACAGGCAGGCATCGAACTCACCACCCACGCACCCACCCGGATGATCGCCGAGACCCTGGAGCAGATCGGGACGGAGCAACAAAAAGCCGAGGTGGCGCCCCGGATGCGCGAGGGCGACTACCTGATCGCCCTCGGACTCACCGAGCCGGACGCAGGCTCGGACCTCGCCGCGGCCCGCACTCGTGCCGTCCGCCAGGGCGACCACTGGGTGATCAACGGGGAGAAGATCTACACCAGCAACGCCCAGCATGCGACGCACGTCTTCCTGCTCACCCGCACGAACACCGACGCCCCCAAGCACAAGGGCCTCACGGTGTTCCTCGTACCGATCGATGCCCCCGGCGTGGAGGTGCGCCCGCTGCACACGCTGGCCTATCACCACACGAACATGACCCTGTACCGCGAGGTCCACGTACCGGACTCGGCCCGCATCGGCGAGGTCGACGGTGGTTGGGACGTGATGAAAGTTGCGCTCTCACGCGAACAGGCGGGCGAAGGGAGCACCGACCTGCACGAACTGGTGCGCCAAGCCATCCTCTGGGCCGAACGGTCGGAGGCGCCCGACGGCGACCGGATGGTCGATGACCCGATCGTCCGCGAGCGGCTCGCCCGGGCCGCCATCGACCTCGAAGTCGCCACGCTGCTGGCCCAGCGCTCGGCCTGGGCGACGGCCACGGGCGTAGAGAAGAACCCGGGCTGGGGACCGGGTTCGAAGCTGTTCGAAACTGAAGCGTATGCGCGGGCCGCAGCCGACTTCTTCTCCATGGTGGGCCCCGCCGCCGTGATCCCCTTCGAGGAGGAGGGAACGGTGTCAGGGGGCTGGTTCAACTACTGCCTGCGCGACTCCCCCGTCCGCCTCATCGGTGGCGGCGTGAGCGAGGTCATGCGCGAGATAATTGCCGAGCGCCGGCTGGGGTTGCCACGAGCCCGGCCGCAGTGAGGCAAGCCGGATCAGAGCCGGGCCGATGAACCGCCGTCGATATTGATCGTCTGTCCAGTGATATAGCGGGCATCGTCGGACAAGAGGAACACGATCGCCGCCGCGATGTCCTCGGGCACTCCCGGATTGGGCACGAGGACCGAGTCGGCGGACGTCTGGACCCGGTCCGGGCTCATTGTCGCCTTGAAGCTCTCCGAGACGACCATGCCGAGAGCGGCCGTGTTGGCGCGCACACCCTGCTTGCCGTAGCGAACGGCGATGTGCTGCGACAGCGGACCGAGACCGCTCTTCGCAATCGAGTACGAGAACCGCAAGCCGGTCGGTAGGGAGCGGAGGGCGGCGAGCGAGGAGGTGTTGACGATGGCGCCGCCACCCTGTGCCACCATGTGCGGGATGACCTCGCGACAGGTGAGGACGTAGCCGCGCAGGGTCACCGCGTGCATCTCGTCGTAGTCGTCGAGCTCCGTGGTGGTGATGTCGAAATCCTTCGTGGTGACATGCACCGGGTTGTAAGCGACGTTGTGCAGAAGATCGACCCGGCCGAATTTCTCGATCGTAAAGGCAACGAGCGCTTTGACGTCGTCCTCCCGGCGCAGGTCGACCCGGCACGACTCGGCGTCCCCGCCGGCGGCCCGGATCTCGTTGGCCACGGCCTCCGCTCCGGGCTCGTTGATGTCGCCGACAACGACCTTGGCGCCCTCCTCGGCCAACCGAATAGAGGTCGCCCGACCGACCCCGCTGGCCCCCCCGACGACGAGGCCGACCTTGCCCTGCAATCCGTTCATCGATTCTCCCTGTTCGGGGCCTGTATCACGACGGCACTACGGTGGTCACCAGGGCATGGCGATACCGCCATTGGGGCGCAGGATCTGCCCGGTCATGTAGCGGCTGGCATCCGCCGCCAGGAACCAGATCGTCGTTGCGATGTCGTCAGCCTCGGCGGCGATGCCGAGCGGCGTGAAGTCGCGCATTTTGGCGAGATAGTCCGCCCGGCCCGCCTCGTCGATCCGACCACTTGCATCGCGGTAGGAGTGCGTGGTCATGGCGGTGTCGACAAAGCCCGGGGCGACCGCGTTGACCCGGATACCGTCAGGGGCCCACTCGGTGGCCAGCGTCCGCGTCAACTGGGTGATGGCGGCCTTCGACATCGCATAGGCGCCGAGGCCCGGCGCGATGACATCGATCGCCGCCGACGCGAGATTGATCACACTGGCGTTGCCGGTCTTCCGCATCCCTTCGTAGGCGGCCTGGGCACAGAACAACGTCCCCTTGAGGTTTATGGCCAGGACTCCGTCGAGGTCGGTCTCGGTCAACTCGGCGGCGACGGCGTGCCGGAGAATCCCGGCCACGTTGCACAGGATGTGCAGCGGGGGGGCGCCAGCGATCACCTCGAAGACTCGGTTCCGGTCGGATACGTCGAGTGCGACCGCAGTCGCCCGGCCTCCGGCCGACTCGATCATTTGTGCCGTCACCTGGGCGCCGGCCCCGTCGACGTCGACACAGACCACCTCGGCACCAGCACCCGCGAAGCGGATTGCGGTCTGACGACCGATGCCGCTCGCGGCCCCGGTCACCAGCGCGCGCCGGCCGGTGAGGTCGAAGGGATCACCCGCCATGGTCAGGCCGTCCGTCCCTGGCTGATGCCCCGGTAGACGACTGGCACCTCCTCGAGTTCGATCGGGATGCCGCGGAGGTCCCAACGGTTGACCGCCACCCGACGTGCCCCCTTGGGCCCCTCGCCGATTTCGCTCCACCGTGTCCCGCGCGACTCGAGGTCGCCGAGCTTGGCGTCCAGCCCGTGCACTCCGATGCGGATCGTCCACGGACCTTCGCCGTAGCGCTCGAGAACCTGGCCGGCCCGGCTGTCGGGACGGGTCGGCTCCACAAACTCCCAGACCGCGCTAAGCCCGTTGATCGGCTTGATCACGATGGATCGCTGCCCGTCACCCTTGACGTACTCGATGTCACCGTCCTCGGGCCAGTCGAGCATCCACTGGAATCGATCGATCACCGCCTGGGCGCTGTGTACGATCTGGGTCCGGGCGATGACCCCGACCATGGATCCCGGCGCCACCTCCGCCACCTCTGGGTTCTCCGGCAAGTACGTGGGCAGGACGAAGCCGGGAAAGTCGGTCTGCACGGTCGGCGCCCATTCGAGGTATGTGCCGGCATCGGCGCTCGGGTCATAGTGGATCCGGCCATTGTCCTCCTGGACGAGCCCGATGTAGACATTCTTCATGCGGCACAGGTGAGGGACGCCGCGCGACTTGAGCATTTCGGTGATCGCGCCGATGTCGTCCTCGGTCGGAGCCGACAGCGCCTGCACGTGGGTGACGATGGGGCGATCCATTCGCTGCGCCGTGATGTAGGCGAGCAGCATGTTGCGTACGTCGCGGCCGATTTCGCCCTGCGGTTCGTCGTGCGCCAGCGGCTTGATCCCCATCAGCTGAATGCACGAGGAGCTGAGCGACTCGTCCTCGTTCACGGCCAGGTACGCCACCGTCAAACCGACGCCATGTATGGTCATCCGCATGCTCTGGCCTGCGGGAATGCCGAGCTTCTCCTCCAGGGTCCGTTGGGCGGACTCCGGCCCGCCGACCACGAGGTCGGGGCCGTAGTATCGATCGAACCATTTCGCCATCTGCACCCCCTGCGTGCGCTCCGCGGGTCGAGCCGTCCATCCGACCGGCTCACAGTTGTCCGTACAAGACTGCACCATAGGAGGGCAGGCCGGCCAGGCGCAAGAACGCGCGTCGTCGATTGCGGACACGAGGTGCGCCGTGGCAGTGTCGTGCCGCAATGGCGACTGTGCCCGCGACCGACGGTTCCCTCGTGGGGGTAAAGGTGCTCGACTGTTCGCAGTCGCTGAGCGCCGCGTTCTGCGCCGCCACTCTGGAGCGGATGGGGGCCGACGTCGTACGCGTGGAGATCGTGGATGGACCTGATGGCGCGGCATCGGCGTTTCTCGACGCACGGCTGAGTGACTCCGAGATCTACCGCGACTACCTGGGCCGCGCAAAAGAGAGGCGGCCCATCGACCTGTCGGGGCCCGCCGGTCGCGCCGCGCTGGCGGAGTTGGTATCCGGCGTCGACGTGGTGGTAGAAGACTTCCGCGAGCCGTTGCTGGCCACCGCCGGAATCGATGTCACCTCAGTCGGCGATCACCCGGTTCCGATTGTGGCATCGGTCACGCCGCACGGCCGCGGCGGCCCGCGGCGCGACGACCTGGCCTCGGATCTCACCCTCTTCCATGGAGCCGGTCCCGGCCATGCCGTGCCGGGGTTGGTGGCTGATCCCCGCACGATGGCGCCGCTGCGGCTGGGCAGCCACCAGGGATCCTTCGTGGGTGGTCTCGTCGCTGCCATCAACGTGTGTGCCGCCGTCTTGGCGCGCGACCGTCACCCGGCGTCTGCCGTCGTCACCGTCGACGTGAGCTGCCACGAAGCCCTGGTCAACAGTTACCGGCAGAGTCTCGGCACCTTCGCCTACTACGGCGGCGGCATGGGGCGCGATCTCGCGTTCGGCCGGGGGGCCGGCGGCATGGTCGACCATCGCAACCTCAAGTGCAAGGACGGCTATTTCAACCTCGCGTGGGGAGGCGTGCAGCAGTGGGACTCGCTGAAGGGACTGCTCGACCATCCGGAATGGATGGAGGACCAGGACCTGGCCACACCGGCGCTGCGGTATCGCAATTGGGTCAAGATCGTGCCGCGGCTGGAGGAGTGGGCGGCCGAGTTCGAAAAGGAACATCTGCTCTACCTGTGCCAAGGCTGGCGGATCCCGTGCGCACCGGTGAACGAGGGTGGCGACGTGCTGGCGGTGGGCGTCCTCGGGGCCCGGGGATTTTGGCAACCGGTGCAGGTGGACGGGAGGACGACTTCCATGCCCGGGTTGCCGAGCCGCCGTGCGTACCCGGCGCGGCCGGCCGAGTCGAACTGAGGAGCTGGGGTCCGTGTTACCACTCGAGGGTGTGCGGGTCATCGATTTCACCCACTTCGTCTCGGGACCTCACTGCACCATGTGGCTCGGCAGCCTGGGGGCCGAGGTCATCAAGATCGAGTCGCCGGCACGGCCGGACGCCTTCCGCCTGTCGCAATTGAAGGCGAACCTCGAACCCACGTTGAACAACAGCGCGGTCTTCGCCGCCACGAACCTGATGAAACGAAGCTGCTGCCTCGACATCGCCACGCCCGAGGGCCAGCAGTTGTGCCGCGACCTGGTCGCCGCCAGCGACGTGGTCGTCGCCAATTTTCGCCCCGGCGTGCTCGAACAGTTCGGCCTCGACTACGCGGCGCTGAGCGCGATCAACCCGAGGATCGTCATGGCGGTGATCACCGGTTATGGGTACGTGGGTGATTTCGCAGCCTTTCAGGCGCTGGGCCCCAACATCCATGCCTTCAGCGGCTTGAGCGCGGCGACGGGATATCGCGACGGGCCACCGGAGCAGCTCTTCGGAACCTATGCCGACGTCATCGGGGGTCAGGTCGCGGTGCTGTCCATCCTTGGAGCACTGCACCGACGCGAAGAGACCGGTCACGGTGAATTCATCGACACCGCCATGTTGGAGGCGATGATCGCAGTCGCTCCCGAGCCGGTAATTCATGCCGCGCTGTACGACGAAGCCGTGCCCCGGCGGGCCAATGATGAGCCCGGCGCGGCGCCGCACGGTTGCTACCCCTGCGCCGGGAACGATCGCTGGGTGGCAGTTGCGACATTCGACGACGAGCAGTGGCTGGCGCTGCTCGATGTGCTCGAGCTGGCTGGACTGGCCGACGATCCACGGTTTGCGTCGCTCGAGCTGCGGTGGCAGAACCGGACGGCACTCGACGAGGCGATCGCGAGCGTGACGCCCGGGCACGATGCGGGCGAACTGGCCTCGGCGCTGCAAGGGGTCGGCGTGGCGGCCGCGCCGGTGCGCACGGCCGAGGACCTGCTGGCCGATCAGCAGCTGGTCGCCGACGACTTCTTGGGGGAGGTGACCCACACCGAGCTCGGCCCGGCGATCCTTCCGAAGCTGCCATGGCGGATTGCGGTCGACGGTGTCGGTGAGCGACCTATCGGACCGGCACCGGACTTCGGTCACGACACCCGCGACATCCTCCAATCACTCCTCGGCGTGACCAACGAGGGCTGGGAGGCGCTCGTCGACGGCGGCATCGTCGCGTGACACCCCCACTTCGGGGTACGAGCCCCTGAGTGGTGATGACGGACGCACCCGGAACGGAGACATTGAAGCGTCGTCGACGTCGTGGTAGATATTCATTCGGTAAACATCCATTCATATTGCTTCGGGTGGCGAGAGCCCACCCGGGCGTAAGGTCGGAGGGGGCAGACGTGGGTCGAGTGGACGGACGGGTCGCCATTGTCACCGGGGCAGCCCGCGGCATGGGCAAGGCAGAAGCAAAGTTGCTCGCCGACGAAGGCGCTCGGGTGGTGATTGCCGACCTTCTCGACGCAGAGGGGCAGGAGGTTGCCGACTCCTTGGGCCCGTCGGGTCGTTTCGTGCACACCGATGTCCGCGACGAATCGGCCTGGCGACATCTCCTCGACGAAACGGTCTCCGCTTTCGGCGTCCCCGATGTACTGATCAACAACGCAGGCATCCTGCACGTGGCACCCATCATCGACATGGAACTGGCCGATTTCGAACGGGTGCTCGCCATCAACCTGGTCGGGCCGTTCCTCGGCATGAAGATCATCGGCCGGGCCATGGCCGACGCAGGCCGGGGATCGATCGTCAACGTCTCCTCCACCGGTGGAATGAAGGGCATGTCGATGATCGGAGGCTATGTCGCTTCCAAGTGGGGCGTACGGGGCCTGACCAAATCGGCCGCCATCGAGCTCGGACCGCGCGGGGTGCGGGTCAATTCGTTGCATCCGGGTTCGGTCATAACTCCCCTGGGAGGCATGGTGGGGCATGAGTACGACGTACCCCCGGCCCGCGGCGAGGTCGACTCCTATCCCGCCGCCGCAGCGGCCGACCTGTTATGTGCGGGACAACCGATCGCCCGGATGGCCCGGCCCATGGAGATCGCCCGCATGGCCCTGTTCCTGGCCTCGGACGACTCCTCCTACTGCACCGCCCAGGAGTTCGTGGTGGATGGCGGATCGATGGCCGGCGACGACCTGAGCGCCGTCCACGGGTCCTAGGAGGGAGAAACGACATGCTGACAGGTGCCGCAATGACCGACCAGACGAGGTTCGAGGTATGAACGAGAACACCGGGACGAGCGCAGGCTCTTGGACCAAGGGATCTCGTTACGGCATCACGATCCCGTTCGACGACATCCCGCTCCACGCGCACAAGGAATGGTTCGCCCGCCTTCGCCAGCTGGGTTACACCGACCTGTGGTCGGCGGAAGTCGACGGCGCCGACGGCTTCACGCCCCTGGCCCTCGCCGCCGCCTGGGAGCCCTCGCTGCAACTCGGTGTCGCCATCACCCCCGCGTACACGCGTGGTCCGGCCCTGCTGGCCCAGAGCGTCGCCTCTCTCGCCGATGCCGCACCGGGACGGTTCGCCTTCGGGCTCGGTACCTCCTCCGAAGTCATAGTGGCCAACTGGAACGGCCTCGTCTTCGAGAATCCTTACCGCCGGGTGCGCGACACCCTGCGGTTCTTGCGCCAGGCGCTCACCGGGGAGAAAGTGACGGGGACCTACGAGGGGTTCTCGGTCACCGGCTTCCGCCTTGCGCGCGTGCCCGAACAGCAACCCGACATCTACCTGGCCGCTCTCCGACCAGGAATGCTCCACCTCGCGGGCAAGGAGGCCGACGGCGTGATCCTCAACTGGCTCAGTGCCGAAGACGTCCGCCAGTCGGTGGCCGAGGTCGAGAAGGCGGGCGGGTCGGGACACGAAGTCGTCGCCCGGATCTTCGTGGTGCCCTCCGACGACGCCGAGCTGGCCCGGACGGTGGGCCGCCGGCTGATCACCACCTACTTGAACGTCCCCGCCTACGCCGAGTTCCACCGCTGGCTCGGGCGGGGTCCGGCGCTCCAGCCCATGTGGGACGCCTGGGCCGCCGGCGATCGCAAGGGGGCGCTGGCCGCCATCCCCGACGAGGTGGTCGACGACCTGGTCGTCCACGGCTCGTACGCCGACTGCCGCGCCAAGATAAGGCCTTACATGGAAAACGGCGTCACGATCCCGGCCCTCCTCGCGGTCATCCCGACCGGTGTCGACCTCGGTGAGGCTATGGCCGGTCTCTCGCCGTCGGCGGCATGAGTGACTGAGGAGCGAACCATCGACCGATCCCACGACCGCACGAGCGCGCGAGCACGGGAAGGCAACAGGGACGAGGTTCCGCTGTACGGACAAGTAGCGGCGCGGTCAGCTACGATGCTGCAGCCGATCTCAGGCCGGGTTACCGATCCGATCACAAAGGGGGGTATGAGGATGTTCTGCAAAGGGCTGATCCAGCTTCGAAAGTCCCTACTGCCGCTGGCCCTGGCGACCATGATGATCGCCGGGACCTATGTCGCAGCCTCGTCGACGACCGCTGCGGCGGCGACCTCGGCGTCGAGTTCGAGCGGCGTGTGGCCCGGGGTCGGCAAAATTTGCGAACCGGGTCCGGGCGGCGCCTCCTCGGTGCGCGGTGTGGGCGACAAGACCATCAACATCGCCGTGTTCAACGACGCCTCCAACACCATTGTCCCCGGACTCGAGATCGAATTCGTCCAGCAGGCCACCGCGTTCGCGGACTGGTGCAACGCGGCGGGGGGCATCAACGGCCGCAAAATCGTGATCGACAACCGCGACGCCGCGCTGTTCAACGCGGCGCAGCAAGCGACGGCGGCCTGCCAGAGCGACTTCATGGCCGTCGGTGGTGGCATGGCCCTCGACCAGCCGTCCGTGCCCATCCGTGAGAAGTGCGGGCTGGGAAATCTCAGCGGCTACGTCGTCTCGAACGCCTCCGATCTTGCCACCGACCAGGTCGACCCGACCGGGCTCAACGTGGACTCCATTTCCTCGGGATGGTTCGGGGCTTTGGCCAAGGCCTACCCGAAAGCGGTCAAGGAAGCCGGCATGGGTGCGGAAGACTCCCCCTCCATCCTCCAGTCCGAAACAAAGTACGAGTTCGGCGCCGAGGCACAGGGTTGGAAGGTCGTGGACTTCCCCGAGCCCCCGACTTCGGTGGAGAACTGGGCGCCCTACGTCGAGCAGTACCAGCAAAAGGGGGTCCAGGCCCTGTGGCCCGCCGACAGCGGTAACTTCACCCCCTTCGCCCAGGCGATGGCCACTGCCGGGTATCACCCCGCCTTCGTTTTGCTGGGAGTCCAGTTCGACAACACCCAGACGCAGCAGGCCGTGGCGGCCAACCCCAGCCTGCCCCCCGTTTACGTCGAGACGCAGTGGTGGCCCGTCGCGCAGGCCTCGCAGAACCCCTCGACCGAAGAGCTGGTCACCACCATGCACAAATACTCCAAGGGCGACACCATCGACTTCGACGACGAGGAATCGGCCGAGGCGTGGCTGCTGTGGGCCAAGGCGGCCTCGGCCTGCGGCGCCAGCAACCTCACGGTGAGCTGCGTGCTGACCCACGCCGCCGACACAAAGAGCTGGGACGCCGGGGGCATAGAGGCACCCATCGCCAAGTTGACGCTCTCCAACGAGAACCCACAACCTTCCCCGTGTTTCGCCATGCTCCAGTTGACGACCAAGGGGATCGTCTACGACAAGAAGCTCACCGATCCCACGCAGTCCATCTGGAACTGCAACCCCAAGAACGTCGTCCCGCTGTCCGCAGCGCAGGTGGCGCAGCTGAACTCCTTGTAACCGCCTTGCGGAAGAGGGTTGGAGTCCCGGTGCGAAGGGAGTACGGACGTGCCTGAAAGTGCTCCGCTGGCCGGCATCCGCGTCATCGATGCCGGCACGCGGATCAGCGCCCCCTTCTGCGCCGGCCTGCTGGGTGAGATGGGGGCGGATGTCATCAAGATCGAAGACCCGAACGTCGGTGACTTCATGCGGACGGTCGGTCCGTTCGTCACGGCGGATGATGGATCCGCCTATTCCTTGTGGTGGGCCGTCGAGGGTCGAGGGCGCCGCAGCATCACGCTCAATTTGCGCAAGGCGAAGGGACAGGATCTGTTCCGCCGTCTCGTGGCGTCGGCCGATGTTGTCTGTGAGAATTTCCGACCCGGCACGATGGAGGCATGGGACATCGGCCCGGCTGAGTGCGACCCACGCCTTGTCTGGGCCCGTATCAGTGTCTTCGGACAGGATGGCCCCTACTCGACTCGTCCCGGGCTCGATCGGATGGGTATCGCCTATGGCGGCCTCCTCAACATTACGGGCTTCCCCGAGCACCCCCCCGTGCGACCCGGCATCACGATCTCTGACTATCTCACCGGCGTCTTCGCCGCTCAGGCGGTGCTCGCCGCCCTCTACCGCAGGGACGCCGGCACCGAGCACTCGACGCCCGGTCATGGTGCAGTTATCGACGCTCCCCTCTACGCAGCGGTCCTCCGGGTCCTCGAGTGGACTCTGGCTGGACAGGACGTACTCGGGCGGACGCGCCAACGCCAGGGGAATCGGCTCGACACATCGGCACCCGTCGACAATTACCCGACCGCCGACGGCCGGTATATCTGCATCGTCGCTGGTTCGGACGCGAACTTCCGGCGCCTCTGCGATGCCATGGGCCAGCCAGAACTGGCATCGAGCCCCGAGTGGGCAACGCTTGCGCTCAGGGCGGCCCGGTCTGACCGCATAAACGACATCGTGGCCGCCTGGACCAGCACGCTGACGGCCGCGGAAATCGAGCGCATCTGTATTGCGAAGGGGGTACCGGTCGCCACAGCCTACGACGCCAGCGAGATTCTGACTGATCCGCATATGAAGGAGCGGGGGGATTTCGTGACCGTCGATGACCCCATCGCGGGCCCGCACCTGCAGCAGGCGCCGTTCCCCCGCATTGACGGCGCGGGAACAGTGCCGTCGGGCGCTCCCCTCCTCGGACAGCACAATCGAGAAGTCTGGTGTGAGATGGTGGGCCTGAGTGACGCCGAATTCGAGGATCTCCAGGCTGACGGCGTGATCTAGTCGGTGGGTCGAGCGCTACTCAACGAGGTCGATCTGTGCCAGGGCGACCCGTAGGCCGCAGACCGGCTCCAAAATGACCTCCTCGAGTACCTTGTACTTGTCGCTCCAACCGGGGAGCCCCGTGTAGCTGATGCAGGCGGTCGGGCCCACGCCCGTGTGGGCCTCGGCCTTGCCGGCCGCCACCTCGATGTCAGGCACCTTGAACGCAACCAGCAAGGGACCCTCGCCCTGCTGGCGCAGCCCGTCGGCTAGGAACCCTTCCGAACCGGGTGCGGGACCGAGCAGTTCGAGCCCGGCGTCTTGCGAGTACAACACCTCAAGGTTGGGGTTTTTGGTGTCGACGTCCTCGAATTCGACATTGAGAGCCGACTTCAAAAATGCCCGAGCCGGCGCGAGGCTCTTCGGGTCGAGGGTGTAGATCACGTGGCTCAAGGCTCCAGACTCATTCTCCGAGTGATCGGCGTGCCGCTTCTCGACCAATGAGAGCCGGAGCGTGTCCTGGCCCAGAACCAACCCCTCCCTCAGGTACTCGTAGCGGTGAAACCACGGCTCGTTCCCGTTCATCGATTCGGGAAAGATATCGACGTCGGCGCCCGCTGCCCGCACCTGCTCTGCCGCCTTGGCCAGGCTGGCCACTCCGTAGACCACGGAATAGATACCAGGTCCGTGCGTCGCGAGGTGCGTCGAGACCGCCTCGACAAACCCGCCGGTGGTGCCAACCGATGTGATGATCTCCACTCCGGTATTCCATCCGTAGAGGATTCGCAGTCCGTAATCCTCACGGACGAACTCCTCCAGCTCGACGTCGAGCGCACTCCAGAATTGCCGGACCTCGTCCATCTGCTCCGGCCGCACGCAGAACACGACGTGGCTCACATGGTCGATTGAATTAGGCATGGCTTTGACTCCTCACCGTCATTCCGATCCGAGATGTTGTTCTTGGGAACCATAGGGGAAGCCGATGTGGCCACCTCCGTCAACGGTCAACACCTGACCGGTGATGTACGACGAGAGGTCACTGGAAAAGAACAGGAGCGCGTTGGCGATATCGTCCGGTACGGCCATCCTTCGCAAGGGGATCACGGCCTCCGTCTTTTTTCTGATCTCGGGGGTGAATCGCGGTCCCCAGCGCGGCGTGAAGACCCCGCCGGGCGCGACGGCGTTCACCCTCACACCTGACGGGCCGAGCTCGACTGCGGCGGTTCGGACCAGTGACATCAGCCCGGCCTTGGCGGCACCGTAAGCCGCGTGCTGCGGGGCGCTCGTCAGCCCGCTGATGGACGCCACGAACACGATGACTCCCGCTCCGGCTTCGGCCATGCGGCGCCCGGCGATCTGCGCGGTCAGAAAGGCGTGACGCAAAACGATGGAAAAAGTGCTGTCCCACACCTCATCGGTGATGTCCACGAGATTGTCGAAGTGCGACACGCCGACGATATCGACGACGCCATAGAGGCTGCCCAGTTCGCGCACCGTCGTGTCCACCGCTCGCTCCACGTCTTGGCGCGAGGTGATGTCGCCTACGACGGGCACACCATCGACCTCGGCGGCGATCTCCTTGGCCAAGGTCTCGTCGCGGTCGACGCATACGAGCCGAGCTCCGGCCTGTGAAAGGGCATGGCACGTCTGCCGCCCTATACCCTGGCCCGCCCCCAAGACGAGGAACGGCCTCCCCTGCAGCGTGATCCTGCCCCGATAATCCGGGATCGGGCTGTCGTCCGTCGAAGTCATGTAACCCCCTTCATCGTCTCCGTAACTTACATAAATTCACTTATGGGCGCCGGCGCTGTGCCTCCTGAGTCTCGAGCTCGTCGCGAAGCACATCTTTGCGTATCTTCCCGTTCGCCGTCATGGGGAGCACAGCCCGGAGTTCGAGTCGCTCCGGGAACTTGAATTTGGCCAAACCTGACGTGCGCAGGATCTCGACCATCTGCTCCATTGCAAAACCCGACGCAGCGGGGACGACGACAGCGCACGCCCGCTCCCCCACCTCCGGATCGCGAATTCCCACCACCGCGACGTCGACCACCGCCGGATGCGCCAAGAGGAGCTCTTCTACTTCTGCCGCCGAGATGTTCTCGCCGTTCCTTATGATGATGTCCTTCTTGCGCCCGTCAATGTGGACGGCGCCGCGCTCGTCCAGGACGCCGAGGTCCCCGGTCCTGAACCACCCGTCTTGGGTGAACGCCTCCTCGTTCAACGAGGGATCGAGGTAGCCCAGGAACAACTCGGGTCCCTGGGCCAAAATCTCGCCTGAGATCCCGTTCGGCAACTCCCGGCCTTCGTCGTCGACGATTCTTATGGCCGAGGGACCTGTAGGCGTCCCGTCGCTCGTGGCCCACCGTCGGGCGTCGGCGTCAGCCGGGGTACTGGTAAACGTCGGCATCTCGGTGAGCCCGTAGCCCCGTTTGCACACGGAGTCGAAGGCCCTGGCTGCATCGAGCACGCTCTCCTCCGTGACCCTGGTCCCGCCCATGGCGATCAAGCGGACAGAGCGTGCGACCTGCGGTCCGAACCCGGGCTCGGCCACGATGGAGTCGATCACCCCGGGCACCGCGGAGAGAAAAGTCACCTGTTCACGTTCGATCAGCCGGACCGCGTCCCCAGCATCCCAGATGTCCATCAGGACGACCCGCATGGAGGAGACGAACGGCAGGAGCACCCCATATGCGAATCCGCCGATATGCGTGACCGGGTAGGGCATGAGCATCACGTCATCGGCTCCGACGTCGTGCGTGGCTCGCAGGCTGCGCGCCTCAGCCAGCAAGTCGTTGTGGCCGTGCAGGACGCCCTTCGGTGCCGACGTGCTGCCCGAGGTGAACAAGAGCAGGGCCGGGTCCACGGGCCGGATGGAGCGAGACTCTTCGAAACCGCTTTCACGCGAGATGAGGGATTCCAACGTCGTGCTCCCGATCGAGCCCCGCACTCCGACGATCTGTGCGGGCGAGAAGGCCAGGTCGCGCAAGATCTCGTTCCAATCGACGCCCCGGAAGAGATGCGGCACAAAAAGCGCCTTCGGCGTTGCGGCATCCAGGATGTAGCGGAGCTCGTGCGCCCGCAGGTTCGGACCGATCGGAGCAACCACGGCGCCCAATCGGAAGGCGGCGTGGCTTATGGCAATGGCCTCCCACCAGCTCGGCAACTGGAACGCAATGGTGTCACCGAGGCCGATCCCTAGGTCGCCGAGCCCTGACGCAAGGCGGCTGACCACGTTGTCGAACTGGCCGAACGTCAACCTGACCGCTCCGTCGATGACAAAGGTCTGCGTGCGGTGATCTCTGCAGTACGCGGAGAACACGGTTCCGAGGAGTTCGTCGCGCCACGCGCCGATGTGGCGCCACCATGCCGCCCACGTCGGATCGATCCGAGTCGTGAAACGGCCGCCCGTCGACTGAGTGGACTCATCCATAGAACCGGTCTCCTTCGGAACGGGAAAGCCGGAACCGTTCCCTCGCAGGCCCGACGGGCACCGGGCCCCTATTTAGCTTAATGAGCGTAACCTCGCATCGTCGAGCCCGACCGGCTGCGCTGGCCATCCGGTCCGAACTGGTAACTTTTGGCGCATGTACTCGTCGTTCGCCCTGTTCCCGGACGCGTGACACCTCCGGGTGTCCGCAGTGGCCGGAGCAAGAAGACCCAGGGAGAACCGGCAGCCTGGCGGTCCAAGGTCCCGGACAGCTCGCGCCGGGTTCGAGGGCGCGAGACCCGCCGGCGCATGCTCGAGGCCCTCCGTAAGCAGTTGCAGGAACGGTCCTTCCGCGATGTGAAGGTGGTCGACATTGCCGAGAGCGTCGGCGTCACGCCGGCCGCGTTCTACCAATACTTCACCGGAATCGAAGACGCCCTTCTCGCCCTCGCCGATGGGATGGTCGAGGAATCACGCCATCTGACCGAGCTCATGGCAGGCGACTGGCAGAACGACGGCAAAGCGGTCGCCAGGCGGGTGGTGGACGGATTCGTGGAGTTTTGGGAACGAAATGAGGCTGTCCTGCGGGTCGTCGAGCTCGCCATTGACGAGCACGACACGCGGTTCGCCCGCATTCGTTCCGACACCCTGAACGAGTCGGTTCTGGCCCTGAGCTTCGTCATCGCCTCCCAGAAGGCGCTAGGCCATCAACCGAGTGATGTCGATCCACGCGCTATGGCGGCCGGCCTCTCCGCCGCGCTGGTGCACGTGAGTTCGCGGCGCTGGCTCTATGAGGCTTGGGGCCTTGACATAGAGACGCTGAAGGCCAGTGTCGCCGACATCCTCTACACCATGGTGATTCGACACCAATAACGGTCGCGCCCAGCGAGAAGTCCCAGCTCGGTTGTGCACCGGCGACAGGATCTGGTGGACGCCGTTTTCTTGTTGCGCAAATTACCTGACTCTGTTTTAGTATTGGCTGATGCAGAGCCGCCCGGAAGCGATCGTCGTCGGGCAGGCCCGCGACGTCGCGACGATCACGTTCAACCGACCCGACCGGCTGAACGCCCTCGATCCTGCCGCACTCTTGGAGTTCATGGACGTACTCGTCGAAGTCGACCGTGATCCGAGTACCCGAGCCATGGTCATCACCGGAGCGGGTCGGGCGTTCACCGCAGGCGGGGATATCAAGTCGTTCGGTTCTGCCCCCGACCACCGGGTGAATCGCCGGGGATGGCATTTGGTCTACCGGATGCTGGAGATCGAGAAGCCGATGGTGGCCATGGTCAACGGGCCGGCCATGGGCTTGGGCCTCACCATCGCCCTTCTGTGTGATGCCGTCATCGCGGCCGATGACGCCGTGTTGGGAGACCCGCACGTACAGCTCGGGGCGGCGGCCGGCGACGGAGTGGCCGTCGTGCTTCCACTCGTCGTCGGACCGCACCGGGCGAAGGAGCTGCTCATGACGGGCCGGAAAGTGTCCGGCAGAGAAGCCGCCGAAATGGGCATGATCAACCGCTCGGTGCCCGCGACGGAGCTCTCGTCTACGACGTATGCGCTGGCCGAGGAGCTGGCAGCGCAACCCACCTATGCCGTTCGGGCCACGAAAATGGTGGTGAACCGCTATGTACGATGGATGGCGGGCCAGGTCCTCGATGTGGCCTTAGCGTACGAGGAGATCTCGCGCGGGCTTCCGGAATATCGCGAAGCCGTCGAGAAATGGAAAAACCGAGAAGACTCCAGCGCAGCTCCCGCGAAAACAGGGGAGCCTGGATGAAGACCCACATCGCTGACTACGAAGGCCGCTATGAGACGGTCCGCTTCGAGCGCCGGGACAACGTTCTGCAGATGACCCTGCACACCGACGGAGGGAGCCTCCGCTGGGGCGCCCTGCCGGTCGATGAGCTGCAGGACGCCCTCGAGATGGTGGGCCGGGACAAGGAAAACCAGGTGGTCATCCTCACCGGCACCGGGGAGGAGTTCAACGGTCCCAAGGGCTCGCCCGAGACGTTCCCCGGAGGCACGCCCGCCGGATGGGACAGTGGGCACTTCAACGTCCGGAAACTCCTCAACAATCTCCTGTCGCTGGAAGCCCCGATCATCAGCGCCATCAACGGACCTGCGCTACGGCACTGCGAGACCCCCTTGCTCTGCGACATCGTCTTGGCTTCGACTCGTGCTTCGTTTCAGGACTCCGGCCATTTCGTCAACGGACTCGTTCCCGGCGACGGCATGCAACTTGTGCTTCCCCTCGTCATGGGCACCGTTCGTGCGAGCTATTTCATGCTCACGGGACAGGTGATCTCCGCCGAGGAGGCACTTGCCATCGGCATGGTGAACGAAGTACTCGAACCGGATGCCCTCCTCCCCCGGGCCTGGGAACTGGCGCGCCAACTGACAACACAGTCGCCACTCGTGCTGCGCTACACCAAGGTGGCGCTGAAGCACACCATCCGGCAGATGATCGTCGCCAATCAGGGATATGGACTCGCTCTCGAAGCGCTGGCGGCCATTGGGGACGCCGATCGTGCCGGGTACTCGCTCCCGGAGCTCTGAACCCGCTCCGCCGAGGGGTTGAACCGGCATCATGGACTTCACCTTCACTCCGTCTGAACTGGCCTTTCGTGACGAGTTACGGTCCTTCTTGACTGCGCAGCACCCACCCTCGCCCGCGCAGTCCTTTACCGCACAGCTCGAATGGCAGCGCACCTTGCACCGCCATAACTGGGTCGCCCCTCATTGGCCGGTGGAGTTCGGGGGACGCGGCTGCTCGATCACCGAGTTCGCCCTCTACGTGGAGGAGATGGGTCGTCACCAAGTGCCCCAGATAGCAGGGCGGGTTGGCGTCAACATGATCGGGACGACGATTCTGGCCCACGGAAGCCCGGAACAGAAGGGGCGGTACCTACCCCTAATGCTCGCGGGTGACGAGATCTGGTGTCAGATGCTCAGCGAGCCGAACGCCGGGTCAGACCTCCGATCGATCTCGACCAGGGCGCGCCGCAAGGGGGACCACTGGGTCGTCAGCGGGCAGAAGGTCTGGTCGAGTAACGCGGCGGAGGCGCAGTTCGGTCTTTTGTTCGTGCGCCTCGACGATGCCGAGGGATCCGGCGGAACCGCGTGCCTCATCTGCGACATGTCGGCTCCCGGCGTCGAGGTTCGGCCCCTCCGCCAGCTCACCGGGGACTCCGAGTTCTGCGAGGTCTTCCTGAAGGACGTCTGCATCCCCATCGGCCGGGTCATCGGCCCGGTCGGCCGAGGGTGGCACGTACTCCAGACCACGCTCTCGAATGAACGTGGTCTGTCGTATCCGATGAAGGAGCAGATCGTTCTGAGCCAACATCTTGAGCGAATGCTCGAGCACGCTCGTAAGGAGGGACTGGAGACTTCGCGCCCCGAGGTCCGCGATCAGCTCGTCCAGTGCGTGATTCAAGACAGGATCTTTGGCCTGCTCAATCTGAGAACCCTGTCCAAGCTGGCGAGTGGAGCAGAGCTGGGTCCCGAGGCTTCGCTCACAAAGCTCTTCTTTGCCAACTATGCCCAACGCCTGCACAATACGGCCATGGCCCTCAAGGGGGTGCGGGCGATCGCAGGGGACGCCGAAGACTGGACGCCGACTCTTTGGTACCGCCAGAGCTCCATCGCCGGCGGGACCTCGGAGATCCAGCGGAACATCCTTGGTGAGGCTGCGCTCGGTCTGCCCCGAGAGCCCCAGAAGTCATGACGCAACACGGAGCCAAAGAGGGGGAGGTCGGCGTGGATTCCGTCAACCGACAGATCGTGCTCATTTCACGACCCGCAGGTATGGTCGAGGACAGCAACTTCGAGCTCCGCACGGCACCGGTACCGGCGCTGACACCCGGTACCTTCTTGGTCCAGAATGTTATTCTGTCCATTGATCCAGCTCAAAGGGCATTTCTGAACGAGAGCGGAGCCTATGGCGGCTCGATTCCACTCGGTGCTGCCGTCTGGGGACCGGCGGCCGGCGTGGTCGTCGAGTCCCGCCACGATCAGTATGCGCCGGGCGATCTCGTCGAAGGGTGGTTCGGTTGGCAGGACTTCGCCGTGAGTGACGGTACGCGCCCCGCCGGCTTCGGAAAAATCCCTAAAGGTGTGTCACCCGTGGACGCCCTCAGCGTCCTCGGACTGACCGCGCTGACGGCGTACTTCGGGATGACCGAGATCGGCGCCCCAAAGCCCGGGGAGGTGGTTGCTGTGTCGGCCGCCGCCGGGGCCACCGGGTCCGTGGCCGCGCAGATCGCCCGGATTTGCGGGGCAACCGTCATCGGTATCGCTGGGGGTCCCGAAAAATGCGCCTGGTTGAAGGAGGAGGCCAAGCTCGACTTCACCATCGACTACAAGAACGAAAATGTCGCGGCGCGACTGGCTGACCTCGCCCCGGGAGGCATCGATGTTTTCTTCGACAATGTGGGCGGCGAGATCCTTGACGCTGCTCTCGAGAACCTCGCTCAGCACGGTCGCATCGTGCAGAGCGGGGACATCTCGAGCGGCTACACCGGCGACGACAACCTCCCCCCTGGGCCGAAGTACATCGCGAAGCTGGCAATCAAGCGGGGTCGAATTGAGGGGTTCGTGGTCGGTGACTACCGGTCGCAATTCCCGCTTGCTCTGTCAAAGCTGCAGCAATGGCTGGCCGACGGCGATCTGGCCCATGCCGTCGACGTGCTCGACGGTCTCGAGCAAGCCCCCGCCGGATTGCGGCGCGTGTTCGAAGGCAAGAACCTGGGGAAGCAATTGGTCAAGATCCGCGCACTGCCCATGCCTTGACCAGGTTGGCGTAGCGCGTCCGTAAGTCGGCCTTGAGCACTTTTCCCTGGCCATTACGCGGGAGATCGGCGATCTGCTGCCACAACTCGGGGATCTTCTGCACCATCAACCCTTCTGAACGCAAAAAAGAAGCAAGCCCATCGAAGTCGATGGCGGCATCGGAAGTCTCCGGAACCACCACGGCGCAGCACCGCTCCCCAACCTCGGGATCCGGAACGCCGATGACCGCTACCTCCCGGACCTCTGGGTGCAAGAACAACAAGTCCTCGATCTCGCGAGCGCTGATGTTCTCGCCCTTGCGAATGATCACGTCCTTGATCCGGCCCACAATGGCGAGATACCCATCCTCGTCGAGGATCCCCAAGTCCCCGGTGCGCAGGTACCCCTGGTCGTCGAACGCCTCTTGGTTGAGCGCCTCGTCGACGTAGCCTACGAATAGCTGTTCTCCCTTCACGCAGATCTCTCCGGCCGTCCCGGCCGGCACTTCAGCGCCGGTGTCATCAACCACCTTGAGCTCTATCCCGATGTTGGGCCGACCTTCGGTGCGGGCGATCTTCTCGTCCGGAGCGTCTGTCGGGCAGGTGACGGCCAGCGGGCACTCCGTCATGCCGTATGACGTCAGGAATCCGGCGCCCATTTCGCGCTTGAGGATGTAGTGGAGCTCAGGGCTCTTTGCCGCGCCGCCGGTGGCAAAAGCTCGCGCCTGCGGAAACAAAAGGCCGTCGTTGCGCCGCCTCTGCTCTTCGAGGTACGCCAGGAAGAACACCTGGCCGGCCCCGGGTAGCGTGACCCCGCCGAGACGGAGGACCTCGATGGCCTCGGGACCGAACTGCTCCACCACCACCATGGCGCAACCGGTGATAAGTGAGGACTGCAGCAGATTGGCCCCGCCGATGTGGGTCACCGGGAACACCAGGGCAGTGACGTCGTCAGCGCGCACGAGTCCGGAACAGACCCAACCCCACGACGAGGCCATGACCGAGGCGTCGGTGTGGCGGGCCCCCTTGGGCGCCGATGAGGTCCCTGAGGTGTGGTAAATCCATTTGACCGCGTTGCCGTCCTTGACGCCCGACGGCCAAGGCGCGATCGACGATGCATCCGTCTCGGGCAGACTTCGGTCCTCACCCAACCACAATCGCTGCAGTGCCGTTCCTTCGTCGACCGATCTTGCGAAGAGGTCGCGAAAACTCAGGCCGCGCCACTCTGCGGGGGCGATGTACCACTCGGCGTGCGTCGAGTCGAAGATGTAGCGCATCTCACGTTCGCGGTAGATCGGAAGGAGTGGCACCTGCACCGCCTCCAGACGGCTCAGTGCTGACGTGAGGACGAGCGATTCGATCCAGGTGGGGATCTGCCAGGCCACCACCGAGTCCACGCCGATCCGCAGGGCAGACAACCCGGCAGCCACGCGCGCCGACCAGGCGTGAAACTCAGCAAACGTCACCCTGCGGCCACGATCATCGATCATGAAGATGCGGTCGGGTGTCCGCTCGGCCCGCTGCTCCACGAGATCCCATACCGTCATGCGCCCTGGGGCTGGCTCGAGCACTTCAGCGCACCAGGCTCAGCCCGTTTTCCCGCATGATCTTGCGCTGATCAGCCTCGTTGAAGGCGTCCAGCCCCTTTACAAAATCAGTGGGATCAGCCAGGCCTTCGGGGTGCGGCCAATCCGACCCGGCCAGAATGTGCTCGACCGGCATCACGGCCGCGAGTTCCTCAATGTCGTCCTCCCAGAACGGCGAGATCCACACGTTGTTGTCGAACTGCTCGATGGGATCGCCGAAGAACGACTCGGGGTAGTGCGTGTAGTACTTCTTCATGGCCTTGATGAGACCCGGAACCCAGTGTCCCCCGCTTTCCACGGATACCACCTGCAAGTTCGGATGCCGATCGATCGCCCCGTGCGCGATCAGGGACAGGATGAAGTCGGAGGGAGCGCGTCCTTCGACGTAGATCCAGTCAGTCTGCGGTACCGATGTCTTGTAGGGTTGCATCTCGTAATTTCCGGTCCAGTCCCCGGAATAGCGCTGGTAGCCGGTGTCACCGGCGTGGCACAAGATGGCCATACCCGCCTCAGCCGCTCGGCCCCAGAATCGATCGAACATCGGTCGGCCCGGCGAGCGGGGACCCATTTCCGTGGGCACGGGCGCCGGGCGCATCATGACGCCCTTGGCGCCGTGCTCAATGGCGAACTCCAGCTGGCGCTGGGCTTGCTCGGGGTCGGCCAGCGACACCGCCGGGGTGACGAACATGCGCTCTTGGTGGTGGAATCCCCACTCCTCGAGAAGCCAGTGGTTCAAAGCATTGGTCAGGGCGTAGGTCAGCCCGAGATCATCACTGGTCTGCACCTCAATCCCCGAGACCATGGTGGGGAACATCCAGCACGCCTCAATGCCCTGCTCGTCGAGTCGGGCGATGCGCGCTTCGCGGTTCTGGTACTCGGGTCGGTTGCGCAATGGCTCCATCAGGACGGGAGCGGCCTCCCCCAGCTCGCGCTTGGTCAGCTTGCCTTTGTACATCAGCTCCATACTGCCGGGGATCGAGACCGGGTCAAAGGTGGGAATGCCGATGTATGGCCAGAATTTGCCGTGCAGGATGATGTAGCGACGGCCCCGATCGTCGCTGACCCACTTGAACTCGTCGCGATACTGTGGGTCGAGGTATCGGGTAAAGGCGTCGGTCCCCTCGTAGAGGTGGTTGTCCGAATCGAACATCTTGTATCCGAGATCCACAGCCATAGTCGATTTCACTTTCCTCAACATCGGGAAGAAAGATCCCCCCGAACCGGTCTGCTCGGCGCACCGCTCCGATCCTCGACCTCCGCAGTCGGGTCTCCGGTACGCCCTACCTCTATCCCGTCGCGGACCCGCGCGGCTCCTGAATCTATGTTAGTTACGAAGCCCTGTCAACGAGAGGAGGCCGGGAGGGCCTGCCCCGCTCACGTCGCCGGGCGTGGCTCGCGAGGGAGCCCGAGCGCCTGCTCGGCGAGGGTGTTGCGTTGGATCTCTGACGTGCCGGCGAAGATCGTGCACGCCCGATAGTAGACATAGTTGCGGCTGCGCTTCGATGCTGAGGCGATCCCTACGAGCCCCAGCATGTCCAGGGAAACCTCGTGCATGCGCTGTGCCATCTCGCTCCAGAAGAGCTTGATGACCGAGCTGGCCGCGCCCGGTGGCCTCCCGGCCTCGAGATCACTCAGCGTCCGGTAGAGATGGAGGCGGTAGATCCGGAGCTCAGCGTAGAGACGGGCCAGCCGTTGACGGATGTCTGGTGTCTGCACACGCTGCCGAGCCTCCTCGAGAAGCTCTTCAAGCAGTACAGAATGGATGATGAGCTGGCGCGGCGAGGTGCTGCGCTCGTACCCCAAGGTGGTTTTCATCACACCCCAACCCTGGGCCGGATCACCGACGACTGCGTCGTCGCCCACCCAGGCGTTGTCGAGGAACACCTCATTGAAGTCTGCGTCACCGGTCATCTGCCGCAGTGGGCGGACCTCCACGCCCGGTTGACGCATATCGAACAGGAAGTAGCCGATTTCCGGCCGGCCCCGCTCTGACGCACCCGTTCGAGCCAAGAGCACACCGTAGTCAGCGTACTGGGCGTTGCTGGCCCATACCTTTTGCCCGTTGACACGCCAACCGCCGTCCTGGCGAACCGCCGTGGTCTGCAAAGAGGCCAGGTCCGAACCGGCGCCTGGCTCGCTGAAGAGCTGGCACCAAATGTCCTCTGCGGTAATGATCGGGCGCAGAAAACGCTCTCGCTGTGCTGTGGTCCCGTGTTCGATCAGAGTGGGGCCGACGAGGTTCACCGCCACCCGGTTGACGATCTCGGGCGCCCGGGCCAGTGCCATCTCCTCCTGGACCACGTAGCTCTCAGTCCACCCCATGCCGCGTCCACCGAATTCGACGGGGAAGTGCACGGCGACGAACGACTCCTTGGCCAACTCCGCCTGCCACGCCCGCTGATATTCGATGAGGGCCGCCCGGTCGGTCGGCTCGGCTTCGGTCGGTACGTGCGCTGCCATCCACTGCCGCACCTCGGACCGGAACGATTCCTGCTCGGGCGAAAATCTCAGATCCATCATCCCTCCCAATTGCTGGCACCTCTGCCGCCCGATGCCTTATGTGAATTCAGCTTGCACGCATTCGTGTAGGCCCGAGGGCCATAATCTGGCATGATTGGCGTGCCCAGACAACACTCCATAATGACCTGGGTGAATGCGTGATGGCTATGCCGCGCTCAGGGGCGACGATCGGCAAGGAAGGCGGGAGAGGACGTGACGGTTGAGGCGTCGGCCGAACCTCTCATGCTGCTGGACCATCAAGAGGGCGTCAGCACGGTTACCCTGAATCAACCTGATCGCCTCAACGCCATCGGTGCGGAAATGACAAGGCAACTCATTGCCACTCTCGCCGAGGCCGACGCCGAGCCTTCGACAGGATGCATCGTCCTCACTGGAGCTGGACGGGCCTTCTGCTCCGGCGGAGACGTGGGCAACATGGGGGAAAGCCCGACGGTCGACGGTGTCCTGCATAGGGATTGGCACCTGACCCAGGTGCTGCTCGCGACCGAGAAGCCTGTCTTGGCCATGGTCAATGGGGCCGCGGTCGGGTTGGGCGCAACGCTGGCCATGTCGTGTGACATTGTCTATGCGGCCGATGATGCTCCCATCGGCGACACCCACGTTCTCCTAGGCGTATTGGCTGGGGACGGCGCCATGATCCCGCTCCTGCTCAACGCTGGACCGATGCGCACGAAGGACTTCGTCTTGCGCGGTCATCTCGTGAGCGGCGCCGAAGCTGCCGCAGCCCATTTGGTAAACGGGGCCTTCCCATCGGAACAGCTGGCCGAGCATACGTATGCATGCGCGCGCGATCTCGCCGCCCGGCCGTTGTACGCCGTTCGAGCGACCAAAATGATCATCAACCGCTACCAGCGCTGGGCCACCGGCGAGCTCCTCGAGACATCTCTTGGCCTTGAGTTGCACTCAATGCGGATTCCGGAGCATGCCGAAGCCGTCGAGCGGTTCAAGGTTCGGCAGGTCGCACAACGTTCGGAGCGCTGAGCCTTCGCAGCGTCAGCGAGGGGCGACTCATTGATGGTTAGCGAGACCGGGGCAGACCAAGCCCACGCTCAGCGATGATGCCACGTTGTATCTCACTCGTCCCGCCGTAGGTCGTCGTGCCCAGCGCGTAGCGCAGGGCCCACTCGGCCTCACCATCGGCCGGCGCATCCGGATCCCCCTGGAGCCTGATGCCGTCGGGGCCGAGCATGTCCACCAGATCCGCACCCTGGCGTGTGATCGCCTCGGACGAGAAGAGCTTGGCCATGGAGCCCTCGACCCCGGGCAGCCGACCGCGCGCACTCATCCACGCGTTGCGCCACGACAGGAGCCTAATCACTTCGTTCTCGGTTGCCGCCCGTCCGAGGCGCTCTCGGACATCAGGGCTCTCGTGGTGAGGCCGGCCCGCCGCGTCACCGGTTTCCGCCCATGCCTCCATCCGCTGCAAAAGACGTTCCGACTCTCCTCCGAAGGCTCCCGAGCGTTCCTCGGCCAGGCTGAAGGTGAGGACCCGCCAGCCGTCGTTCACCCCACCGATCCGGAGCGAGTCCGGCACCCGCACGTCGGTGTAAAAGGTCAGGTTCGTGCGCTCACCTGAGAGCGTGTAGATCGGACGGATCTCGATGCCCGGGCTGTCCAGCGGGACCACGAACATCGTGAGTCCCTGGTGCTTGGGACGGTTCGGATCGGTCCGGGCCAGCAACAGCACGCAGTCACCCACGTGCGCGTTCGTGGTGAACATTTTGGCGCCATTGATGATCCACTCGTCACCCTCGCGCTCGGCCCGTGTCTTGGCAGCCGCGACATCGGACCCGCAACCGGGCTCGCTGAATCCGAGAACGAATACCACCGCACCGCGCAGCGATGGCTCGATTATGTCTGCCTTCTGCTGCTCGGTACCGAACTGGGCGACTGCGTTGGCTACCATCAGCGTGGTCTGGGGGCCATACATGGGCGCGCCTGCCAGCTCGAGTTCCTCGTTGAAAGCCAGCAGATCGAGCGGGTCCTGCCCCTGGCCCCCCAGCTCGACAGGCCAGCCCGGGGCCATCCAACCGCGGGCAGCCAGAGCCTTCTGGAACCCGTCGTCGTGGTGGGTACCCGTGCGCCGAATCTTCTCCTTCACGTCGGGCGTCAATGCCTCAGAGAGGAACTTACGCACCTCCTGGCGCAGTGCCTCGCCTCTCTCTTCGATCTCAAAGTCCATTCCCCCACCCCCGCCGCCGACTGGCTACCAGCTCGTACGTCCGCCGCGGCTCGCGCAAGACCGCCGGCCATGCCTTGGCACGCCGGAAGTAGAGCTGGACGTCGTACTCCATCATGAATCCGTACCCACCGTGAAAGTGGAGGCTCCGGTAACTCGCATCGCGTGCCGCTTCGGACGCGAAAGCGAAGGACATGGCCGCCAACTCGGCGCTCCGATCGGGCGAGGCCTCACCAGCCCAAGCCGCCTTACGCGCCAACAACAACGCCCCATCCACGGCGGTGGCCGAGTCCGCCAGCGGATGAGCCACCCCCTGGAAGGAGCCGATCGGCACACCGAACGCCTCTCGTTGCTTCACGTAATCCACTCCGATTTCGAGCGCGCGCTGGGCTAATCCGGCGAGTGCACCCCCCATTAACACCATCCATTCGTCGGCAGCGGAAGCGTAGACCGTACGAGCGTCCGCGCCACGGGCGAGTTCCATAGTCGTGGCAGGCACCAGAACGTCGCTCAGAGATAGGCTGCCCAAATTGGGTACCGATCGCCGGTTGCCTGCCAGCGGCACGCCGAGCACTCGGTCACCGTCGAGGGCGAGGACGACATCGGCCACGGAGCCGCCGGGCACCATGGTCAGCGATTCTGCCCGGACGGGGTGCAGCGCCAGAGTCACCATCTGCTCCCCGGCCATGATGGTTGCGAGGAGGTCTGACGCGGCGGCACCCTCGCACCGGGCCAGCAATCGGGCCGCGGCTTGTGATTCGAGCATGGGCGCCGGGGCGAGATGGCGCCCGTGACGCTCCGCCACGAGCTCCAGGTCCAGTAGCGACGCGCCCATGCCGCCTTGCTCCACTGGGACACCCATCCCGAGCGCACCGATCTGCAGCAGCTGCTGCCACAGATCGGCGTCGAAGCCAACTGGCTCCGCTCCGCGCACCCGTTCGGGAGTCGCCCACTTGGCGTACAGCGCGTCGAAGGCCTCAATGAGGAGACTCTGTTCGTTTGATGGATCCAGATCCACAGTCCTCGTCACCTCGGGGTACTTGGCCGTCCCGTATTTCCTAACACTCCATCAGTTAGCGCGCCAATGAATCCCGTGGTTGGAAATGGCCCGTCGCAGGCGATACCCCAGGTCGGTGCTGCCGGGCGGTGGCGACAACGAGCCGTTTGGGGCACCCGCTTCGTGTTCGTCATTCTGAGCCATGGTCAAGATAATGTCGATAGATGCGTGACCAAGCGGAGTGACGGAGCTCGCCGACCTCGACACCCTGGCGTGGTTACCCAGCCTGGGATGATCGGGCTGTTCGGTCGATTCCGGCGGGCCGGTTGGAAGACGAGCGGTCCAGGCGCTGTTCGGTCACTCCCTGACCGCCGCCGAGTACGGAGGACGGCTCAGAGGAGAACAGATCTGGATCGGTGGGAGCAGCTACAACCCCTGCTCTGCCGCGTTCGTTCCCCCGCCTCACGAAGCCGTCGAGGACCTGCTGACCGACCTGCTCGCGACGTGGTCCAAGGACTGCATCAGCCCACTCACGGCTACTCGCTACATCGGAGCTCCGTCCTCACCGGCGGCGGTGGAGGGAATGAACAAGTGGGTGGGTCTCTTCGCGACGGCGGGACGTCGGGCGATAGATGACGCAATCGAGTTCGAGGAACAGGTCGTCCGGCTGCAGGAAAAATGGCGAGCCGCGCTGGGTCAGGTGCGTGCGGGATCTGCCACCGACCGGTTGATCCGCTCCTTGCCAGGAGCGCCGATCGTCACCGTCAATGGAGCTGCCGCACTCATCGGGCGCACGTTTCAAGCGACGAACCAGGCGATCACCCGACTCGTCGGAGCCGGCGTCCTGGCGCAGGTCAACGTAGGACGCAGAAATCGTGCCTTCGAGGCACCCGAGCTGATCAGAACCTTCACGGACCTGGAACGGCGCCTGGCGAGCCCGACCGGGAATACGCATTCGTCGAGACCCACGAGGCGCGTACCTCGAAAGACGACCGGGTCATGACCGATAACGGAGACACTCCCCCACGGGAGAGACCCTGTCCAACGCGACCCGGATACACCTAATTCCTGGACGTCGCAAGAGGTTGCTGCGAAGAGGTCGAGTGCTCCCACCTGGGAGAAACCCTCGACCCCGGAGCGTCATCCCACAATTTTCTCCCCAGAATCCAACCCACTATCTCAAGAAAACAGGGTGGATTCAGCCAATTCTAATGGACTATCGTTAGACGTAACCGCAGGTCACAGACTCGGACGCACTCCACGGACTCCCCTGCTTCCGACTCTTAATCCGCAGGTTTCGGGTTCGAATCCCGAGGGGCGCACTCGAAGGCCTGGACCCCGTTTGGCGTTACGCCTGTTTAGGTCGGCAGCTTTGCTGTGCACGAGAGTCTCCTCCCAACCGCTCTATCGCGCCCACACGACGTGGAACTTCTGGCCCATCATGTCGAGAATCTCCGGTGACAACATGCCGTTGGGGTACTCGATCCAGCACCAGCTCCTAATGGCCTCTTTGCCCGACGAGCTACTGGCCAGTCGGCCCATGAAATGGAGTGGCCCCGCTACCGATTCGAAGGTGAAGTCGAACGACTGGCCCCCGACGTCAACACGCATGGCCGTGGGCTTACCGTCATCGTTGAAGGTCAACTTGGCTGCTACATCGCTGTACACAGTCGTTTCGCCATCATGCAAGAGGTAGCCCGGGCCGAAGTTCGGGCTGTCACGGCCCTGCCAAAAACAGCCGCCGCCCACCTCACCGTCGGTGTATTCGTGGATCCAGGAGACCCATAAGCCTTCGAGCTGGCGGGCGATTGGCAGCTGGGTGTAGGTGAAGCCGGGTGGCCCGTAGCAGTAGTCCTGGTGGAGGTAACCCTCGACGGATGCGCCGCTGACGGTTCCACGCGCCTTCAGTAGCTCGTGGCGGTAGTAGACCTCGTTCTCGATGCCGTCCTGGCGAGGAACGTGGAGCACGAAGATCTTGCTGATGGTTTCGCCGTGGAGCTCCCAGCGGCCGTCAGCGTCGTACCAGTGTAAGCCGTCAACGTCTCGTTGCAAGCGCCCGCTGTCGTAGCTCATCGTCAGTTGCCCGTTGGTATCGTCGTACTGGAAGGGCTCGAACCAGTCGTGGTGCGAGTATTCGGCGTACAGGTGCGGTGGGTCCTCGTAGAGGTCCTTTCGAAGCGCGCGAAAGCCGCAGAACGGCGACACCGTATGGGTCATGCCCCCGATAAAGTCGCTCCAGCCGCGCAGACCCAGGTAGTCCTGCCCTGACGCGTCAGTCACGATCCCTGGGGCCCACATCCCGCCCAGCCGGACGTGCTGGGAAGGCGCCCACTCCAACCGGTAGTGGTCAAGTGTCGGGGTTTCGAGGTGCATCTCGTAGTCGATGTTTTCGGGCACCATGATCGTCTTTCCTCCTTTGTTGGTTTCGACCTCACTGAACGCGATCTACACCGGGCGATCGACCGTGCCCTGTCACGTGCCGGGCGGTGTATCGATGAGGCCCTCGATGGTCGCGTGTAGGACGCTGCGGCTGCCGTCAGGAAGGACGCGCCGGGCGACGAGGAACTCTGAACCCATCCACCCGTGGCGGATGTAGCGGCCGAACCGCAGTCGGGTCCCCGGAGCGCCGGAGGCGGCCGGGAGCATCTTGATTTTCTCGAGGGCGTCTTTGACGCCGGCGCCGGTGAGTGGCTTCGCGCCGGCGATGGCGAGGAGCATCATCCTGCCTACGTCGTAGCAGTAGGGCGGGAAGAAGTACTCGGGCCGGCGGCCGTGGCGGGCCTCGAACCGGTCGAGGAACCTTCGGGCCACCTGGTTCCGCTCGTCGTATTGGTCGAGGCCGACCCACCCGGCCAGTTGCTCGCGCCACCAGTCGTTGGTGGCGGCGAACTCGAACGCGGTAGTGGTGTAGCGGGGTGGCATCCACCCGATCGCCTCGAGCGCTGCATTCATCCCGGGGATGCCGAGCCCGAACCCCACGTGGAGGATGCCGTCGGGTCGGTTGGCGGCGAGGACCTGCATCGCCGCCTGTTTCTCGGCCTCGACTTGGGGGATCGGCACCTCGGCGGTGATGCGCAGCCCGCAGTCCTTGCAAGCCACCCGGGTGGTGCGGAGGTACTCGTTGCCGATGAGGGAGTCCTCGAAGGCGATGCCCACGGATCGGCAGCCGTCGAGCGCTGCGACCGTGGCCATGATGATGGGCTCTTCCTCCATCGAACCGGAGGGGAGCCCGAAGACCCATTCGCCGAGCATCGACTCCGAGGCGCCCATCGTGATGCAGGCCGCCTCGGCGGCCGCCTCGACGTAGGGCCGTAGGGCGACGCCGTTCTCCGAGACCCACGGACCGAAGATCACGAGCGCGCCCTCGTCGAGAAGTTCGTGGAACGCGTCACGCACGGCTCGGAAAGTGCCGTTCGGGAGGCCCTGTACGGCGCGGACGACGAACTCGACCGGGCGCTCGAGCAGGCCCTTCTCGGCGAACTCGTCGGCGACGAGCCCGAGCGAAGGCAGGATGTTCTCGTCGTAGCCGCCGTTGGGATCGAGGTAGTCGATCAGGACACCAATACGGGCCGGCGTCACGTTGCTCATGTCAGTCTCCCCACGAAGGTGGTCACGTCGGCGAGGTCGAGGACACCGGGGCTCGCTGCTCGCACGGAGGGGATCGCGTGAACGGCGTGCATCGCGGTGGCCAGGCAGCCCATCTCGGTGTGGTCCTCGCCGCGGATTCCGAGCTCGAGGCTGCAGCGCAGCGACGGCGCCCCACCGAACTCGATGTGGTAGCCCTCCCCGCCGGCCGACCAGGTCGGCTCGACGTCGGGTGCCATCCAGGTCACATGCTCGACCTCGATGGTCACCGGGCCGCAGTCGGCACGCACGCCGAGCTTCATGGCCCCGACCGTCCCGGCGGGAATCGTGCCGGCGGCCACGTTCAGCTTGCGCTCGGTGACGGCGACCTCGCGGTAGGGATCCAGTCCGGCGAGTTCGAGGCCGAGTGCCTTAGCCAGAACGGTAGCCGTGCCGTTGAAGGCGCCGCCGGCCCGCGATGGATCGCTCATCATCGGAACGTCCGAGTCGGCCGTGTGGCCGTAGCCCATGATGTCGAAGAGCAGCTGGGCGCTCGGGTAACTGGCGTACGACAGCGTCTCCCGAACAGAGATGCGATCGCAGGTGAAGGCCAGGCGGGAGAGTATCGGTGCGATGACTTCGCCCCAGAAGCCGGGGAAGAGACCGACACCGAGGAAGGTGCCACCGCCCCGTTCACAGGCCTCGGCGATCGCCCCGTGCCGGGCCTGGTCGAAGGCCCGGGTGTCGATGAACGAGCTCCCGGTCGTGATGACATCGATGCCCGCACCAAGCAGGTCGACCACATCAGCAAAACAGCCCTTCAGGTCCTGCTCGACCCGACCCATGTAGAGGACGACATCCGGGGCGAGGTCGAGGATCGCCCGCTTTGCATCCGTGGCGGTGACACCGGTCGCCGGCCGATCGACGAGGTCGCCGGCGTCGAGCCCGACCTTGGCGGGGTCGTAGACCCGCACGCCGACCAGTTCGAGGTCGGGGGCGTCGATCACTGCGCGCAGGGCCAAGCGACCAGTCGTGCCGGTCGCCCACTGGACGACCCGCGTCAGGCCGGCCACGTCAACTGGAGGTCCGGCACGTACCGCAGCGGGGGTAGGTACGTGACCTCGTAGTCGGGAGCAAGCGTGTAGTCGGGGATGCGCCGGTGCCACTCCTGCAGCGCGATTCGGAGCTCACGGCGAGCCAGGTGCGAGCCCAGGCACCGGTGCACCCCACCCCCGAAGGCGAGGTGGCGATTCGCCTCCCGATCGAAGCGGACCTCCATCGGGGCCTCGAACTGCGCCGGGTCCAGGTTCGCCGCACCGAGGTTGACCATCACGTGGTTCCCGGCACCGATCGTCTCGCCACCGAGGTTCGTGTCCTCCCGGACCCAGCGCACCACCGAGGGCACCGGGGTCGCCCAGCGGAGGAGCTCCTCGACCGCTCCTGGGATGACGTTGGGATCCTCGACGATATGTCGCCGACGCTCGGGGTTCTGCGCCAGGAAGGCGAAGAAGCACGTGAGCGAATCGGTGACGGTGTCGAGGCCGGCGGTGAGCAGCACGAAACAAATCGACAGCACCTCGTCTCGCGTCAGGCGGCCCCCGTTAGCTTCGAGGCTGACGAAGTGCGACAGGATGTCCTCCCGCGGATCGGCGGCACGCGCCTCGAGGATCGCGTCGAAATATGCGTAGACCCGTGTCGCGGTTTCCCGTTGGATCGCCGACCGTTCCTCCGGCGCCATGGTGTGGTCGCCGGGCCGGAGCAGGCCGTCCCGCATCGAGACAAGCGTCTCCAGCTCCTCCCACGGGAGGCCCATCATCCCGAGGAACACCGACGAGGGGAACAGCTCGGCGAGCTCGGCGGTGAAGTTGCATGAGCCGCGATCGATGAACGCGTCGATGAAGTGGTTCACCCGCTCGGCGATGTCGGCCTCCAGCGCGTCAATCCGGCGCGGAGCAAAGAGCGGGTCGAGCAGCTTCCGGTAGCCGACGTGCTCGGGCGGGTCGATGTTCAGCGGGATCAACGGCAGGGTGTTTCCCTGCTCGACTAGATCTTCCGAGGAGTACAAACCCGGGTTGCGCAATACCTCGTCGACGAGCGCCCGGGTGTTGATCATGACCGCATCGCCGATTCGCACCGCGCCCTGCTCAAGCAGCGCGCTATTCGCCGGCTGCGACTGCTCACTGGAACCCATCCCACCAAAGGCCGCGACCAAGTTGACGAAGTCGAGCTTCGTCACAGGACACTCCGCTCGCACCACGCTCCCCCTTCGTACCCCTAGTTTCGTTCTACACTCTTACGTTAGACTTCCAAACGTATCTGCTGTCAAGTCCCTACGGAGCGCATGAGCACCACCATCGAACCAGCGACCCTGGGCCGGCCGCGCGATCCGAAGATCGAACCGGCAGTCCTGGAGGCGACCCGGCAGATCCTTGCCGAGGAGGGCTTCAACGCCGCGACAGTGCAGGAGATCGCCCGCCGCTCCGGCACCAGCGCCCCGTCCATCTACAGGCGCTGGCCGACCCGCCTCGCGCTCATCGAGGATGCCGCCTTCTCGACCCTCACCGAAATCGCCGTCGAGGCGACTGGCGACCTGCGTGCCGACCTGAGCCGGCTGATCGAGGGCTTCCACCGCAGCCTCGGCACCCCCGCCGCCCGGGCCGCGATACCCGGCCTCATCGCCGCGTACCAGCACGAACCGCCGCCCCCGACCAAGTGGCTCAAATTCTCGGTCCGGCCTCAGTTCTACGCCATCATCGAAGCCGCCGGCGCCGAACCCGGCCTCGACGTCGACGAGATATTCGACGTCCTCCACGGGACGCTTCTCGCACGGATCTTCGTCCCTCTCGCCGCCGACCACGCGAAGCGGATGGACACAGTCGTGGAGATTGTCATGCGCGTCCTCACCCCACCGGCCAAAGCAGGAGAACCATGAAAGTAGACGACATCATACTGATGAGCGTCGATGACCACCTTGTCGAACCGCCGCGCCTCTTCGAGGGCCGGCTCCTCCTCTGACTGTCCCCATTGCCATTGGTCTGTTGAGCATTCGGGTCCTACCACACGTAGGCATTACCCATGTCGGCACCTGTACGGAAGACACCGACTTCAACCCGCAAAACAACCACTAGGTTTCGGGTTCGACTCCCGAGGGGCGCACTCGTTCGGCGGAAAGTTACTGGTCAGTGGCTATTTCTTGGTATCCGATCTGCTCCCCAAATCCCGGCAGGCGCGGACGTCCGTGATATTTGGCGACATCGGACCCGTGGAGTGGCTTCCGTCGGACGCATCTCCACGGGTCGCACGAGCGACTCAAACGCTCGGGCTACGAAGCGGTCTCTGAAGCTCCGCAACCTTGATTAGTGGTCAGCGGACAGCGTGCGCAGCACGGATAAGAGAGAGTTCGCCGTAGTTGACGATGCCCGGCGGTGCCGCGCAGACGCCGAGAATGGCGTTGACGAGCGGCAATGCCGTGCTCACCGAGCCGCTCCACTGCTCGCCTGGCTCGATGCGGGTCCGGAACGACGGTGTGCCCTCGATGTCGATCACATAGCCGTGCTCGACGGGCCAATCGGGAGTCGTGTACTCGCCGAGCTTCCAAACTGAGCGGCATTCGATGCGGGGGCGGCCGCCGGCCCAGCCTGCGATGGTGCCGCGGATTGCGGCAACGCGACCAGCGCCCACGGTCATGAAGCCGAAGTCGGTGTCCGCATCGGCAACGGCGAAGTCAGCGTGGAAGCGGATTTCGTCGAGGTCGAGCGCAAGAGCATGGGCCATCACTGCCACCTGATCACGAAACGATCCACATGCTGCCGCAATCAATCTCGCGGCCTCGGGGTCGGCCGGGTCTCGGTCGATGCCCATCGCCCGGTACATAGGCTCGTTCGCGTAGCCGCGCAGGTCCACGGATTCGAGCATGGTGATCCGCTCGATGCGCGACGACACCGCCGTGAGCGCGAGCGCGACCGTGCCGACATATCCGGGGTAGGTACCGCTCGCATACAGCGAGGCGAACCCACGGTCCGCTGCGGCGACGATTCGCTCGTAGGCGTCATTGCCATAGCCGCGCCCAGTGAGCTGGTACATCGATGTCACGACGTTGCTACCCGACTCCAGGATCCGCGTGAGATGGTCGGTATCGGGCCGATACGGCGTGTAGACAACACAGTCAGGCTTGAGAGCGAGGAGCGTGTCGATGTCGTCCGTGGCTGACACGCCGATTTTGTCGATACCGCAGAGCTCGCCGACGTCACGACCCACCTTGTCGGCTGACCAGGCGTAACACCCTACGAGGGTCAGCCTCGGATGCTCGACTATGGCGCGTACGGCGGCTCGACCAGTCTTCCCTGTCGTCCATTGCACGACTCGCTGTGTGCTCACTCCCACGGCTCGAACAGACCCTCGAATTCGAGCTGCCCGTTGTGGACGCGGCCATAGAGGAGCCAGTCGCCGCGGAACATGCCGTGCTCATAGGGAGCGCACGCGATGTGGGTGTGGGAGCCCCCGGTGGCACTGGGCAAGAACCGGATCGATTCGAGCCCGGCCTTGAGCCCTGGTCCGCTCAGGATCGGGGCCCGGAAAAGGCCCTCGACGAGCACGCGGGCGGTGTCGAAGGCGAGAACCGGGATGGCGTTCGGCCACAAGGGCGGGGACTGTCCGTAGCGGGCGACGAAGTGATCGTGGAACTGCTGGGCCAGGGCGTTCGCCGGGTCGAACTGGTCGATGCCGACCCAGCCTTCGAACTTCTCGAAGCCCATCAGATACCACATGAATGCGGTGCTCATGATGCGGGGAGGATCCCATGCCAGTTGATCCAAGGCCGTGCGCAAGAGGCCCTTCGCCGCCAGCATCCCGTATCCCATGTAGACGAGGGCATCGGCATTGACCTGACGGAGATGGTCGAGGTTCTCGGCGAGGTTCTCGGGACTCTGGCTGACCGATTCCACGGCAGCGATACTCACGCCGCGCCGCCGGCACTCCATCCGGAAGTAGCGGAAGTACTCCTCGCCGTTGGGGGCTATCTCGCTCAGCACGGCGATACGTGCGTGGCCCTGCTTGACCAACCAGGACACGACCAGCGCGGCGTCGCCCCCGCAATCACCGTTTCCGAGCCTGAAGCAGTATTCCCCTTGCAGGCGGTCCGTCCCGGCCCAGGAGATCAAGGGTACGTGGAGGTCGTTCGCGAGCGGCGCCACCGTAATGGCGTTGTCGGAGCTGTAGGCGCCCGCTATGCCGATGCACCCTTCATCGACGAGGTATTTGAAGCCGTCGGTGGCGTTTTTCGCAGACCCGTTCGGGAGGCCGTTCTCGCCGTGCAATACGAACTCGTACGGCCGATCGAGTAGGCCTGATTCGACCCCCTCGTCGAACGCCAAACGGTGGATCTTGTCGTAGCCGCCATCGGGACCATCGAGCGCTGCGCCGAGCCAGCCGATCTTTATGGGTTCGGGCATTTCGTTCCTCCGTGTTCTCGTGCGGACGTTAGATACGTTCGGTCTCAGTCGACATGAATATGCACGCTCGCAACCTGCTCCATGACGTGCAGGACGAGTTCGGTTGCTTGCGCGTAGACGGCATCGACATCCACCTCGGTCCGGGGATACAGACCGGCACGATCCAAAGTTAGGACTCCGTGCAGTGTGGCCAGACACGAGAACGCAAGCTCGTTGGACATCTGCACACCGACGGACGCGATGACGGCGACGAAGGCCTCTCCTGCGGCCAGGCTGGCGACCTGCATCGCAGGTCGGTCGATCGGCTTGCTCATGGCGAGGTCGTACCGTCCCGGATGACTTGTGGCGAATGTGCGCAGTGCCGACGCCAGCGCCCGGACGCCGTCCGGACCTGATCGGCCCATCGCGGCGCGCTGAAGGCCCGAGCCGAGCTCTTCCAGCGCCCGGTTCTGCACCAGGCTCAGCAGCTCCTCGAGGCTCGCCACGTGCGAGTACAGCGACGGGCCGCGGATCTCGAGCTCACTGGCCAGGGCAGTCATCGTGAGCTGCGCCGCCCCGTCACGATCGACAAGCAACTCGGCCGCCTCCACGACCGCCGCACGGTCAAGTCTTCGTCGGGCCGCCCTCATCGAATTGAGATCCTACAGAGTCTAGGTGAATTACGACAATGTTTAGGTTATGCTCGCCACTCCGGACGCTCGTGCCGGGGTGCCCAGAACCATGCGGAGAGTCTTGATGTTCAGAAGCATGTCCTGGTGGTCGTAACGCCCCGCACGATTGAAGCTCTGCTGACCGACCCCAACAATCGGATCTGGCACTGCGACCCGAGGACCGCCTTCAATGTGACGAGCACCGGATGACAAGGTAGTTGGAACTCTTCCCCGGTCAAGAGTTGACTCCGGAGCTGGTGGCGGCGGTGGACCGTGGGGAGCTGTTTGCTCCTGGCATGAGCGGGGCGCCCAACGTCCGGCTCCTGGTGTATCGGCTCAAGGAGGCGAGGGCCGACCAACCCCCGATCGTCTTCTGTCAAGAGGACGTCAACGGCAAGGGCCAGCTGAAGGTGGCCCGGTCGAGTTCCGGTGGGTCCGAGGAACGGTTCAACGAACAACTCTTGGACTTCATGGATCGGGCGTTCCGAGCAATGTGGGAGACACACTCCGAACGCAGAGTCGACCTACGGACCGCCGCCTACATGGTCGGGATCGCCCGGGTGGTCGAGGCCAGCCGGCAGCGAGGTCTCGCCTGAAGATCAAAACTCCGTGGACTCTGCCTCTGCGCAAAATGAGCGAATCGCCTCAGCCAGCGCGACGGGATGGCTCCCCTGGACGGCGTGGGCCGCTCCTTCGATCGTTATCAGGCGGGTCGAGGCATGCCGTCCTTTGAATGCGGCGACCAATTCGTCGCTCACGATGTCCGATCGTCCACCCCGTACCAGCAGGACCGGGCCGGCGAAGCGGACCAATGCCTTTTCGAGGGCCTCCGGGGCGTAGTCGCGGTTGTCGCGCTGCCTCGGATCCCATCGCCACTCCCAGGAGCCATCCGGCATTTCCTTGGCATTGTGGATCACGCCGCGACGCAGCGATCGGACGCTCCGGCCCGGGTTGTACGCAACGGCCCGCTCGAGGGCCTCTTCGAAGCTGGCGAAGTGGCGCTCTGCAGTGAACGCCGCCACATTGGCCCCCGCCTCGGACGGCGCGCGCCTGTCGTTCGGCATACCTGCACCCGGGGCCGAGTCAACCATGACCAGGCGCTCGACCAAAGGTGACAGGCGGTCTGCCGTGAGCAGCGCCACCGGGCATCCGAGGCCGATGCCGACGAGAACGGACGACTCGGGCGCAGTCTGTCGAACCACCGAAGCTACATCGTCAGCCATAGCCGGCACGCCGTACTCATGATCGCTGCGCCAGTCGGACTGTCCGTGCCCGGGCAGGTCTACCGCGACAAGCGGCATTTGGAGCGCGACGGCAAGCGTGTCCCAGGTGTGGGCGTTCTGAGCGCCCCCGTGGAGAAGGACAATCTTCGCAGGCGAATCGCCCCATACGATTGCGCTCATCTTTCGACCGCCGACATCAACGTGTCGACGCGCCACTTGTGGTTTGTAATCCCATGCCAGCCCGGCATCTTCAGCCCAGTCGACCAGAAAAGAAAACTCGTCTTGTTCCGTGCCCATTCGGCCAACATTTTAGTTGGAATATCGAAGGAACCACAATGCTCGGGCCGCTCGGCCGCCGACGACCACGGACAGGCGTTGGCCAAACCGACCGGCTATACATTGCTTTGTGTGGCCTTTTCACCTAGTTCTTTCATCAAGGAGCAGCGATGAGCGATAACGAAGCCAGTCTGATCTACGACCGGCAAGGCGACACCGTCGTCCTCACGATGAACCGGCCGGCGCGGCGAAATGCTCTGTCATTGGACATGCTCGTCCGGCTCGCCGACGCCTGGGAGGCGATCGACGCCGATGACAGTATCCGTTCTGCCATCCTTACCGGCGCAGGCGACGCCTACTGCACGGGGGGCGATCTCGACGCCGGCTGGATGGCCGGCAATCGCTCAGCGGAGCCGACCGAAAACGAGCGAAGAGTCCTCGAGGACATGTCGATAATCGGACGGGGACTACTGCTGTCGACGTGGCTGCGGACGCCGATCATCGCCGTCGTAAACGGCGACTGCCTGGGCGGTGGATGCGAAATGCTGCAACAAACGGACATCCGCATCGCCGAGGAACAGGCCCGCTTCGGGCTCCCGGAGGCGCAGCGGGGATTCATCGCCGGTGCCGGCTCCACCATGCGCCTCAAGCGTCAAATTCCCTATGCCGTGGCGATGGAGATGCTCATCACGGGCCGCATCCTTGACGCCGAGGAGGCTCTGCGCTGGGGACTCGTCACCCATGTTGTCCCGCGCGGCGAAGGACTGGCCAAGGGTCATGAGATCGCCGAGACCATCGCCCGCAACGGCCCTCTCTCGGTGGCGGCCACCAAGGCATCCGCCGTCGAGACCGGATGGCTCCCCGAGAGTGAGGCGGGTCCGATCGAGAGTCGCTATGCCGGCATGGTCACGCGCAGCAGCGATGCCAGAGAGGGCCTCAAGGCCTTCGCCGAAAAGCGCCCACCGAAATTCACTGGCACATGAGCCTCGGGCGGAACGGAGAACAGAACTCGCAGACCGAGCAGCGGCGCCAGCCGCTGCAGGGGCTTCGCGTACTCGATCGCACGGTCGAGGTGGGCGAGCTTTGCGGTCGTCTCCTCACCGACCTCGGCGCAGAAGTCGTGAAGGTCGAGCCGGCAGGTGGCTCGCCGGCGCGCTCCATGCCTCCTCGAGCGCTCGGATGGGCTTTCCGCAACTGGAACAAGTTCGGCGTTACCGACGACCGCGCGCTCGTGACAGGAGCTGACGTGGTCCTGCATTCGTCGGTCGACGACCTCCAGCCGGCCCACCCTGCGCAAGTGGTCTGCTCAATGACCTGGTTCGGTCGCACGGGCCCCTACGCGAGCCGGCGGGGTTGTGACGACGTCGTCGTCGGCATGTCGGGGTGGCTGTCACAGGCAGGTGTCCCCGAGAAGCCGCCGTTGCTCGTTCCGGGCGCTGTTGGATCCGACGCAGCGTCGATCGTGGGACTATGGGCCGTGCTGGCCGCGCTGTGGCAGCGGCGTCTGACCGGCCGCGGGCAGAGCCTCGACGTATCGGCGCTCGAGGCAGTCATCCAGGTCGACACGTGGTCGATCGCCAACGCGTCGAATGGCGCGGAGCGCCGGGTTCGCGGCGGTGTCCAGATGTACCCGACGATGGCGACGGTCGACGGCAACGTGAAGGTCGTCGTGATGTCTTCCCGGCAGTGGCGGGCCCTTTTCGAATGGATGGGTGAGCCCGCCGCGCTGGCTGATCCCGCCTTCGACCAGATGATGACGAGGATCATGCGCCGCGAGGAGATCTTCGCGGTGCTCGGACCCTTCCTCCGGGACATGACGACCGAGGAGGCGGCCGAGGAGGCACAGCGGCGTGGCATCGTCGTGACTCCGATCAATACGCCAGCGAACATCCTGGTGGACGAACATCTTCTCCAGCGAGGCGCGCTGCGCGATGCGGAGGTCGCTCCTGGTGTACGGGCCCGCGTCCCGGTCGGCTTCGTCGAGTTCGACGGCGTTCGACTCGGCCACAGAGTGCGCGCGCCATTCGTCGGCGAGCACGACGGGCAACTTTCATGGGACTCCCTCCGCACTGTGCCGTCGTCCGTGCCGGCGCCGGCCGGGGGTCCACTCGCTGGGATGCGCGTCCTCGACTTCGGGCAAGGAGGAGTCGGAGTGCAGTGTGGCCGCGTCTTCGCTGACCACGGCGCCGACGTGATCAAAGTCGAGAGTGCCAGGTACCCGGACTTCATGCGTCTGATGGGTTCGAACCTCACCAGCCCGTCATTCGCGTCGTCCAGTCGCTCCAAGCGGAGCTTCGGCGTCAACCTGAAGTCGCCCGAGGGGGTCGATTTGGTACGGCGGCTCGCCGCGTCGGCCGATGTCGTGATCGAGAACAATTCGACGGGGACCGTGGCATCGCTCGGCCTCGGTTGGGAAGACCTCCACGCGATCAATCCGAGCCTGGTGATGCTGTCGAGCCAGCTACTCGGATCGACCGGACCCCGGGCCGGCTGGCGTGGGTACGGACCTTCGGTCCAGGCCTACGGCGGGCTCTTGCATCTGTGGGCATTCCCCGACGGCGAGGGCTGGCCCGGGTCACCCTCCAACTTTCCGGACCTCCTGGTGGGTGAACTGCTCGCCGCATTCGGACTGGCGGCACTGTGGGAACGGGAGCGAACCGGGCAGGGTACGCACGTCGACCTCTCGCAGGCCGAGGTTGTCGCGAACATGCTGGGCGACCTCCTCCTCGCCGAGGCCCTCGCACCGGGCAGTGTCGGACCCGACGGCAACACCGACGAACGGGGGGCCGTGTGGGGGCCATTCAGGTGTGTCGGCGACGAGGAATGGGTCGTGGTGTGTTCCGCCACCGAGGTGCCCGAACTCGAAGCGTGGTGTGCGCAGCTCGCACCCGACGAGGTTGCGGCACGCTGCCAGGCTCTCGGCATCCCCGCGGCGCGGATGGCCTATCCACCCGATCTGCTCTCTGACCCGCATCTGGCGGCGCGGGGGTTCCTTGTCTCTGTCGATCAGCCCGGCATCGGCCCGTTGCGCTTCGACCGCCAGTCGTACCTCGCCACGGATATGCCTCTGTCGGGGTCGAGACCAGCGCCAGCGCTCGGAGAACACACCCTCGAAATCTGCCACGAAGAGCTCCGACTGTCCGAGACGGAGATCGAGGCTCTGTTCGCAGCTGGCGTGCTCGAATGACGCTACGTTTTAGCAGTCGCCGCCAGGGCGGTGGACCGACTCATCGAGTTCATCGAACAACGCTTCGTCACGGGGAGGAACGGCCATATGGGCGCTTTGATCGGCAGATTGGTTGCGAAGCCAAGCCACTTGATCGTCCATGTCTGCGATACCGACGAGACGATTTCCTTTTACCAGTCCTTCTTGGAAGCATCGGTCGCCGATGACCACACGTTCTCGGCGCCGTCACTCGACGCGATTTTCGGTCGCTCGGGTGTTGTGATCAGGTCCACGTTCCTTGATGCCGCCGGCTACCGCCTGCACACGATAGAAACGCTCGACGTGCCTCGGACGAGGGCAGCCGTCGACACCGATCGCTCGGCGCTTGGAGTCACCGGACTCTCCTTCGAGGTCACCGACCTCGACGGGCTACGGCAGCGAGCCGTGGACGCCGGTTTGGAGCCGACGAAGATCCACGACTTCAAGACCGAGCTGATGGACAATCGGGCACGCATGTTCTTCGTGCAGGATCCCGACGGAATAAACCTGGAATTGGTCGAGTTCACGGAATAGAGGGAGGGGCGACATGGCGCCGGGAATGAGCGCTGAGGAGCTATTGACGACGACTCGTGGCGTGCGCCGTCGGTTGGACTTGGCCCGCCCTGTCGAACGGAAACTGTTGGTCGACTGTACCCGGGTGGCCCAACAGGCGCCGTCGGGACGGAACCGACAGCGGTGGGACTTTCTCTTTGTCACCGATCCCGAGCGGCGAGCCGGTCTGGCCGAGCTATGGCGGCTCGGGCTGACCCATCCGACGGGCGACGACGACACAGCCCCCAGCCGCCAAGACTTCGACAGCGCCGAATGGCAGGCCATCGCCGTGAGTGTCGACCACCTGGTGGAGCATCTGCACGAGGTTCCGGTCCTGCTCGTGCCCTGTGTCCGGATCGGGACGCGCGCCGAGCTGGCGAACCCGGTCATCCAGGCCGGTACCTGGGGGTCGGTCCTGCCGGCGGTGTGGAGCTTCATGCTGGCGGCCCGCGATCGCGGCCTGGGCACGGTGTGGACCACTCAGCACTTGCACTACGAACGCAGGGCGGCCGATCTCCTCGGCATTCCCTACGACTCCGTCATGCAGTGCGCCTTGATTCCGGTGGCCCACACGGTGGGCGAGGACTTCAGGCCGGGCCGCCGGGTCGAGACCGCCCAGGTCGTGCACTGGGAGCGGTGGTGACCACGACC
>JBEKWB010000014.1:0-57360 GCA_049513455.1 Acidimicrobiales bacterium | reverse complement strand
CTAGGGACCAAAGGCCCTGGGCGGAACTCCAGCGCTCCCGTACCTTGACGTTGAACACGCCGATTGCGTGGCCTTGGCCATCCGCAAGGCCACGGAGGCAAGTGAGCAAGGAGAAGGGCCATGACGCTGGACAGCTCACGGCATCCGAAGAATGGATCGCCAGCGTCACTGGAAGCCATGGAGCTCACGGCCCCAGGAGCCACCCGCTGCGGCGCATCTCTGCAGGTCACAAGGCGACAGTGGCCAGCCTCGCACTCTTTGAAGTCTTTGCTCGCCAACTATTGAGGAGGCAGTTACGGAAATCCTAAGGGCGAAAGGTTTTCGCGATGTAGCGGTCTTGCTGCGCGACCTTGCCGATGAAATCGAGCGCCGAACGCTCGCCTTTGAAGGTCACTCGGTTCGTCTCGCTGACTCGGTTGAAGCCGTCGTGGACCTGACGGAGGGCGGGACAGGGGACGTATCCTTGATAGAGGTCCGCCTTGAACATTCAACACCAGGCCTCTGGAATCTCATGGAACTGCACCAGGCCCTCGCTCATCCCGGCGATTGACGGGATGCCTGGGTGTGCGCCCGCTCCCCGCCCGATCTGCCAAACTGCGCTGCCCGGTGACCTTTGGCCCTACTCCGCTCGCCGTCATGCCCTCACGATCAGATTGAGGGGAAATCGACCGATCTGCTCAAGGAGTGCATGATGACGGTACGGCTGGCCATAAACGGGTTCGGACGCACGGGGCGATCGTTCCTGCGTGCCGCACTGGGGCCTACGCACGACTTCGAAGTCGTCGCCATTAACGATCTTGGTTCCCCTGCGGCACTCGCCCGACTCTTGGCCCGGGACTCGGTGCACGGGCCCTATCCCGAACCGGTTCACATCGAGGGCGACACGATGATCGTCGGCGAGCGCCGCATCAAAATGCTGGCAGAACCCGAAGCAAAAACCCTCCCATGGCATCAATACGCAATCGATGTTGTTATCGAGTCGACCGGGAAGTACACCAAGCGGGAAAGGGCAACCCAACACCTCGAAGCCGGCGCAACCCGCGTCGTGATCTCCGCCCCCGCCGACAATCCTGACGCCACCTTCGTCATTGGTGTGAATGAGGATCAGTACGATCCGCAGCGGCACTTCATCATCTCCAATGCCTCCTGCACGACGAACTGCCTAGCACCTCTGGCCAAGGTGCTCGATGACGCCTTCGGTATCGACGATGGCTTCATGACGACTGTGCATGCGTACACGGACGATCAGAGCCTGGTCGATGCACTGCACAAAGATCCCCGACGGGCACGTGGCGCGGCGATCAACATTGTCCCGACCACGACCGGCGCGGCCAAAGCAACCGGACTGGTCCTCCCGAACGTGGCGGGAAGGCTCGACGGTCTCGCCCTACGTGTCCCGGTTCCCGACGCGTCGATCACTGATCTGGTGGCAAACTTACGCTCAACGCCAGCCGTCGCAGACATCAACGACGCCTACAGGGCCGCCGCCGAGTCGGGGCGACTGGCCGGAGTCCTCGAATACTCCGACGAGCCCCTCGTTTCGAGCGACATCATCAACTCAACCGCCTCGTGCGTATTCGATTCGGGACTCACGATGGCCCACGGCCACCTCGTCAAGGTCCTCGGTTGGTACGACAACGAGACGGGGTATTCGAGCCGACTCGCCGATCTCGCTGCGCTCGTCGGCGCCACACCAAGGCCCTAGTGGCAACCAGCGCGAGATAGACATGTTCCAGGTTCGTTTCCATGGCCGTGGCGGTCAAGGTGTCGTGACCGCAGCCGAGATCCTGTCAATGGCGGCATTCACGGAAGGCCGTTACGCGCAGGCCTTCCCGAGCTTCGGATCGGAACGGATGGGCGCGCCAGTAGTCTCGTTCTGTCGGATCGACACTCACCCCATCCGCACACGGGAACCGGTCATGGCGCCGGACGCGCTGGTGATTCAAGATGTCACGTTGATCCACCAAGTTGACCTGTTCGCTGGCCTCTCCACGGAGGGATACGTGCTCGTGAACACCCCACAGCACTTTAACGAGCTGGAGTTCGGCGATTTCTTCGAGCAATTCCACCGCGACCGCCTGCTCACCTGTCCGGCGACAGAGCTTGCTCTCGAGCAGCTCGGCCGGCCGTTGCCGAACGCAGCACTGCTCGGCGGCTTTGCCGCCCTCACCGGAGAGATCACCCTCGCGGCGATCGACTCGGCGATCCGCCAGCGATTCTCCGGGACGCCCGGCGAGCGCAACGTCGCCGCCGCCAGAGCGGCCTTTCGCTTCGTCACGCTTGAGGAGGGGGAGCTGACCCGTGCGTCGACAGATTGAAGGCTCTCGCGCCGTGGCAGAAACGGTGGCCCTGTGTAGGCCGGAGGTCGTGTGTGCGTATCCGATCTCCCCTCAGACACACATCATCGAGGCGATCGGTGCCATGGTGAAGTCGGGCCAGCTCTCGCCGTGCGAGTTCATCAATGTCGAGTCTGAATTCGCGGCGATGTCGGTCTCGATCGGCGCCTCCGCCACGGGGGCGCGCGCCTACACCGCGACCGCGAGCCAAGGGCTCCTCTTCATGATTGAAGCGGTCTACAACGCAGCGGGTCTCGGTCTGCCGATCGTAATGACACTGGCAAACCGGGCAATTGGTGCCCCGATCAACATCTGGAACGACCACAGCGACGCCATGGCGGTGCGCGACGCCGGCTGGATCCAGCTCTTTGCCGAAACGAATCAGGAGGCGGCGGATTTGCACATTCAAGCCTTCCGGCTCGCCGAGGAGCTCTCCCTCCCGGTCATGGTGTGCATGGACGGCTTCATCCTCACCCATGCCGTCGAGGCCATCGACATGCCCGAGCAAGACGCCGTCGACGCCTTCCTCCCGCCCTACGAGCCCCGCCAGGTTCTCGATCCGCAGAACCCGGTCTCCATTGGTGCCATGGTTGGCCCGGAAGCCTTCGAGGAGGTCCGCTACCTCTCACATCTGCGCCAACTCGACGCGCTGGAGCGCATCCCCCTCCTGGCCGGCGAATTCACCGAGTCCTTCGGGCGTGCCAGCGGGGGCCTCCTCCACTGCTACCGAACCGAAGACGCCGAGACGATCGTCGTCGCACTCGGATCGGTCCTCGGCACCATCAAAGACGCTGTCGATGCGCTCCGCGCCTCCGGTGAGCGTGTCGGCGTCGTCGGGATCACATCGTTCCGGCCCTTCCCTCACGACGCCGTGCGCGACGCGCTATCTGGGGCCCGGAGGGTTGTTGTCGTGGAGAAGGCATTCAGCGTCGGGTTTGGCGGCGTGCTCTCGACGGACGTGGGGATGGCAACGCATGACGCCGACCTCTTGCTCTGCACAGTGGTCGCCGGGCTCGGCGGACGGGCGATCACCCAACGTTCGCTTGAGGGCATGCTCGCCGACGCGACAGCAGAGCGGCTCGAACGCCTCACCTTCCTCGACCTCGATCACCAAATAATCCAGCGAGAGCGTGCCCGGCTTGCCGGATCTCGGCGCACGGGTCCTACGGCCGAGAACATCCTTCGCGACCTTGGCACGGTAGCCTCCCGGATCGGTTGAGAAATCCCTATGACCACCCGACCCGTGCGCTTTTACCAAGTCGGCAGCTTCGCCGTCGGCAACCGCCTCGTTGACCAGGCGAACCGGACAGTCCAGTCGGACACGGACCGGAGCAATTCCCTCGACTCAGGGCATCGAGCCTGTCAAGGATGCGGCGAGGCGCTTGGCGCCCGCTACGCACTTGATGCCGCGATGCGGGCGACCAAGGGCCAACTGGTCGCTGTCAACGCCACCGGTTGTCTCGAGGTCTTCTCCACCCCTTACCCCGAAACCTCGTGGCGGGTGGCCTGGCTCCACTCACTTTTCGGGAACGCCCCTGCGGTGGCAACCGGTGTCGCCGCCGCACTGAAGGTGAAGGGAATGCACGATGTGCGTGTCGTCGGCCAGGCCGGTGACGGCGGGACGGTGGACATCGGCTTCGGCTGCCTCTCAGGAATGTTCGAGCGCAACGACGACGTGCTCTTCATCTGCTACGACAACGAGGCCTACATGAACACCGGCGTGCAACGCTCAGGCGCCACGCCACCCGCAGCACGCACGGCAACGACCGAGGCCCTTGGCACTGATCCAGGCAACGTGTTCGGACAGGGCAAAGACCTCCCCCGTCTCGCCATGGCCCATGGCATTCCCTATGTCGCGACTGCGACGGTAGCCGACCTCCATGATCTCGAAGCCAAGGTCGAGCGGGCGATGGAGTTCCACGGTGCCCGCTACCTGCACATACTCGTTCCCTGCCCCCTCGGCTGGGGTTCGGCTCCGAACGACACGATCCGTGTGGCACGGCTCGCCCACCAGACCGGGCTCTTTCCGGTCTTCGAGGCCGAGTATGGCGAGGTCACCGCCGTATCTTCGATCCGCCACCCTATGCCCGTCGAGTCCTACCTGTCGATCCAGAGTCGCTACGCCCACCTCTTCGGCGAGGGCGGGCGGCCGGACATCGTGGCCCGCATCCAGGCGATCGCCGACCACAACATCTTGAGGTATGGCCTCCTTGAGGAGCCACGAAGCGATGGGGACCCAATGGAGACGAGCCCATGAAGAAGCTCCCGTTCGCCATCACGCTCGAAGTTGGATCGAGCCACGCCAACCGGACCGGTTCGTGGCGGGTCGAGCGACCTGTCTACGTTGATCGGGTGCCTCCTTGCAACAGCGCCTGCCCCGCCGGGGAGAACATCCAACGCTGGCTCTATGACGCCGAATCCGGGGATTACGAGACGGCCTGGCGTACATTGGTCGAGGACAACCCGTTCCCCGCCGTCATGGGCCGGATCTGCTATCACCCGTGCGAGACGGCGTGCAATCGGGCCCAACTCGACGAGGCGGTAGGGATCAATGCGATTGAGCGCTTCCTGGGCGATCTCGCCATCGAGCGAGGCTGGACGCTGCCACCGCCGGGTGTCGATACCGGGAAGCGGGTCCTCGTCATTGGGGGCGGCCCGTCCGGGCTGAGCGCGGCATATCACCTACGTCGCCTCGGTCATGAGACCCGACTAATCGATTCCGCGCCAAAGCTCGGCGGCATGATGCGCTATGGCATTCCCGCCTACCGCCTTCCCCGGACTGTCTTGGACGCCGAGGTGGAGCGCATTATTTCCCTGGGCATCGACGTCGAGGTCAACCACACTGTTCGTGACATCACGCGCGAGCGGCAAGAGGGTGGATTTGACGCTACCTTCCTCGCCGTCGGCGCCCAGCTCGCTCGACGCGTCGAGATCCCGGCCGGCGACTCCTCGCACATTCTCGACGCGGTATCACTTCTCCACCGAGTGGCCGAGGACGACCCACCTCTACTCGGACGACGCGTCGCGATCTACGGCGGGGGGGATACGGCTCTCGATGCAGCACGCACAGCACGCCGTCTCGGTGCCACCGATGCCACCATCATCTATCGCCGCAACCAGGAGCACATGCCTGCTCACACAGACGAGCTGGCAGGAGCTCTTGAAGAGGGCGTGACGATGCACTGGCTCTCCACGGTCCGCTCTATCGACGGCAGTCGACTCGAGCTCGAAAAGATGCGTCTCGATGAAGAAGGTTTCCCGGAGCCGACCGGTGAGTTCGAAACACTCGACGCCGAATCGCTCGTACTCGCCCTCGGTCAGGACACCGACCTCTCGCTCCTCAAGGGGGAACCAGGCGTCACGATCGAAGACGGCGTGATCGAGGTTTCTCCGGCAATGCTGGCGGCTCCAAATGGAATTTTCGCCGGCGGCGACGCCGTGCCGTCTGAGCGCACGGCCACGGTAGCCATCGGGCACGGCAAGCGAGCCGCCCTCGGCATCGACGCCTATCTCGCCGGTCACGATCTGATCTGCCCCTCGCCAGGGGAGCCGGCGACATTCGAGCGACTCAACACCTGGTATTACGCCGATGCGCCACGAGCGCATCGACCCGAACTCGAGGCGGCCCGACGCCAGAACACCTTCGACGAGGTCGTCGGTGGTCTCACCCAGGACAACGCACTGTTCGAGGCTCGGCGTTGTCTGTCGTGCGGCAACTGCTTCGAGTGCGACAACTGCTTCGGTGTATGTCCGGACAATGCAGTGATCAAACTTGGTGGTTCGCCGTACTATCAATTCGACTACGACTTTTGCAAGGGATGCGGCATCTGCGCCCAAGAATGCCCATGTGGTGCGATCGATATGAGGCCAGAGCGGACCTGACATGTTCACACTCAATGGAGAGGATCGACCGTGACAAGACCCGCTGGCCTCGATCAAGAAGGTCTACGTATGCCGACCCTCGAGGATCTACCTCCGGTCAGAGGGCGACGCGTTCTGGTCCGGTCTGATCTCAATGCCCCACTTCGAGCAAAGGCAGGCGGCGGCTTCGAAGTGGCCGACGACTTTCGTCTCCGCTCCTCGGTGCCCACCCTCGAATGGTTGCGCGCGAACGGTGCGCTGGTGACGGTGTGCAGCCACCTGGGCCGCCCCAAGGGCAAGGTGGATCCCCGATTCGCCATGGCGCCGGTTCGCGAGTCACTCGCGGCAATGGTGCCAGGTATCACGGTGATGGAGAACCTGCGCTTCGACCCTGGCGAAGAGGCGAACGATCCAGAGTTCGTACGCCGCCTCGTCGAGGGATTCGACTACTACGTCAACGATGCCTTTGGTGCCTGCCATCGGAGCCACGCCTCGATCGTCGGGCCTCCAGCCCTCCTGCCGAGTGCTGCGGGACGGCTACTGCAACGCGAAATCGAGGCACTCTCCCGCATCTTGATCGATCCGGCTCGACCCTTCGTTGCCGTGGTGGGCGGTGCGAAAGTCTCCGACAAGCTAGGGGTACTGCGCTCGCTGAGTGACCGGGTCGACCATCTCCTGCTCGGCGGCGCCATGTGCTTCACATTCCTCGCCGCGCTCGGGCACGAAATCGGCGCGTCCCACCTCGAACCGGAATACTTGGAGCAGGCGCGCTCTCTCCTGGACTCGCAGTCCGTACTGCAGCTCCCTAGCGACCTCGTCGGCCTTTCTCCGGAGGGGGTCCTCGGAATCGGTGCGCCCCCGACCGGTGCAGTGCGCCAGTTCGGTGTCGATCTCCTTCCAGGTTGGCAGGGAGTTGACATCGGTCCAGCTACCCGTGTGCGCTTCGCCGAGACCATCGGCCGCGCCCGCACGGTCCTTTGGAATGGACCGATGGGCGTATTTGAGGACCGGCGGTTTGAGGAAGGTACCCGCGCCCTCGCCGAAGCGGTCGCCTCGTGCCCAGGGTTCACCGTTGTGGGTGGTGGCGAGACCGCCGCAGCGCTCCATGACTTCGGCCTGGAAAGCCGTATAGATCACATCTCGAGCGGTGGTGGCGCCACACTCGAACTGCTGGAGAAGGGGGACCTGCCGGGCCTCGCCGCCCTGCGATCGAGCGCGTCCCTCCTGCGCCACTAGGACTGTACTCGATTCCTCCCTACCCTCCACCGGCCGTATTCGGCGCGAGCTCCTTGCGCGAGATTCCCGCTCGACGGTGCTCGAGCTCGAGCACTGTCCGCGTAGTCTTCAGCACGGTGTCGGGATTGAGGCTCATTGAGTCGTAGCCGTTTGGTATGCGTACACCCTTCCCGGAGAGTTTTTGGTACATCTCGCCAAGGGAGGCGTTCTTTCCTCCGACCGAAGAGACGTCATCAATGCCGAACTCCTCGAAAAATTTGACGTAAGTGGGATTTGTCACAATCGCTCCTCTTCAGCCGGCCAAGCCATAGGGCAAATCATTCATTGCCTCGATCTCGATCAATCGGTTGTACTTCGACACTCGCTCACCACGAGCCGGTGCACCGCTCTTGATCTGCCCACAACCACTACCGAGTGCGAGATCGGCGATGAAGCTGTCGTCGGTTTCACCCGAACGGTGGGAGACCATCTGAGACCAGCCGGCTTCGCGACAGATTCGCATGGCGTCGAGTGTTTCGGTGACCGTGCCGATCTGGTTCGGCTTGATGAGCGCGGCGTTTGCCGCCTTGCGCAGAATTGCTTCAGTGATGATCTCGGGGTTTGTGACCAATAGATCGTCACCCACGATCTGGATGCGATCGCCGAGCCGAGCGGTAAGGCGCTCCCAACCACTCCAGTCGGTTTCGGCCAGACCGTCCTCTATGCTCCAGATAGGAAATCGGTCAACCATCTCGACATATCGCTCAATCATCTCGTCACTGGAGAGCACTTGGCCGCTTACGACATACGAGTGGTCCCGGTAGAAGCCGTTCGCTGCCGGATCGAGGGCGATCGCCACCCCAGATCGTCCTGCCTCGTAGCCAGCAGCGCCGATCGCACCGACAAGAAGGGCGAGCACCTCTTCGGGCGAAGCGATCTCCGGTGCAAATCCGCCCTCGTCGCCCAAGCCCGCACTGAGGCCGCGGCCAAGGAGCTCACGGCGGAGCGCCCCATAGATCTCCGCCCCGGCGCGCACCGCCTCGGCAAAGGTTGGCGCGCCAAACGGTGCAAGCATGAACTCTTGGAACTCGAGCAAGTTTGGCGCGTGAGCCCCACCGTTGATCACGTTGAAGTGCGGGATGGGCAGTCGTGGCGTGATAGCGGGCTGGGCAAGTGAGTACCACAGCGGCTCGCCGGCGTCTTCGGCAATCGCTCGAGCGACGGCCATGGATACGCCGAGCATTGCGTTGGCGCCAAGGCGACCTTTGTTTGCGGTTCCGTCGAGCTCTATGAGAGCGGCATCGAGTGCCGCGAGATCTACAAACTCGTGACCTCGCAGGAGATGGGCGATCTCGCCCATGACACTACCAACTGCCGCGCGAACGCCTTGGCCCTCAAAGCGGGAGGAGTCCCCGTCCCGTAGTTCCCGGGCCTCTCGCGAGCCCGTCGAAGCACCCGAGGGGACACCAGCTCGGCCGACTGCCCCACCGCGAATGGTCGCGCTGACACTTATGGTGGGACGCGCCCGTGAATCTAAGATCTCGTGGGCGGAAAGAGCCACTACCTCCAACACATCCGTACCTCCGGCGGTCTCGATGCTGAAACCCCTAGCGATTGATTCCAAGCCCCCTATTGTTCCTGGTCAGTTCTTTCCTTCTCCCATGTGCACCAAGTGGTCACTTCAGGGTGGACCGGTCACACCAGCACCGATAGGGCCATAGGTCCTCGGGAATTCGGAAGGCATCATCATCTCGGCTCAGGACCTACGGCCCTACTGCCGAACGAACATTGACGGTTGCATTGTGACATGCGGCGGCAATGGGATGTCATTAGTGTCGGTGACACGGCAACGGATGTCTTCATCCGTCTGCTCGACGGTAGAGTGAAGACAATTGAGGACGTGTCGGGTCGCTGGCTCATGCTCCCGTACGGTGAGAAATTGCCTGTCGACCATGCCCAAACGATCGAATCGGGTGGCAATGCCGCGAACGCGGCGGTCGCGTTCTCCCGATTGGGCCTGGCCACCACGATCGCCACCCACGTGGGTGGCGACCAAGTGGGACGCGCCATCCAACTCGCATTGCGAAGAGAGGGTGTTGACACCCACCTCTTTAAGGTCGATCCGGACGTGTCCAGCAATCAAAACTTCGTCCTTTGGTTCGGAGAAGATCGAACGATCCTCGTCCGTCACCAGATCTACGATTACCATTGGACGCCACCGGATGAGGTTCCTCGGTGGCTCTATCTGAGTTCAGTCGGTTCCGACGCACCTCAGTACTACGACCAGCTGGCCGGATGGCTCGGAGCGGAGCCCACCGTCCGTTTCGCATTTCAGCCGGGTACCTTTCAGATCGCGATGGGATCGCACACGCTCGCGGCCCTCTACCGCCGAGCCGACCTCCTCGTGTGCAATCGGGAAGAGGCAGTCGAGATAGGTGGTGGAAGTGTCCATGACATGGCCGATCTTCTCGAACGCCTCCACGGGCTCGGGGCACGCACAGTCGTGATCACCGACGGTCCGGCGGGAGCATTCGCCTCAGATGGGACGGCCCGCTACTGCGTGCCCTCCTACCCCGACCCAGCCCCGCCGATCGACCGCACTGGCGCCGGAGACGCCTTCACAGCAACGCTGATGGCGGCCATCTGCAAGGGCCATTCATTGGACGAGGCGCTCGCCTGGGCGCCGATCAACGCCATGAGTGTTGTCCAGCAGGTCGGATCACAAGCGGGACTCCTTTCGGAGCGGGAGATGAAACAGTGGCTCGATCAGGCCCCCGCTGGCTATTCGGTCAGCAAGTGGTGAGGGTGCGTCCGTACTCCAGCCGGGTGCGTCAATGAGCGCTACGGAGAGTTGCCCGGTCATTGCCGTTGACCTCGGGGGCACCAACCTCAGAGTGGCGGTCATCGACGGAGATGGCACGGTACTCGAGCGACATAGAGTTCCGACACCTACTCAGGGTTCGATCACCGACTCCATCGCGGAACTCATCGCTGAGCTTGGGGCCGATCCGGACTATCCGGCTGTGGTGGCCGTGCCAGGCTTGGTCGACTACGAACGTCGGAGCGCACTGTGGGCTCCCCACCTGCCACCCGACTGGGTGACCGAGCTCGCCGAGGACCACCTGACTTCCCGACTGTGCCGACGAGTATGCATTGCCAATGATGCCGATCTGGCCGCGGTCGGGGAGACGTACTTCGGCGCCGGGAGAAATGCCGGTGACGTTGCCTTCCTCACCGTCTCAACCGGTATCGGTGCCGGAGTGTTACTGAACCGCCGCCTAGTCCGCGGGCGTCGATCGGTGGCGGAGATCGGTCATACGATCATCGATCGTCATGCCCTTTCGAATGGAGAGCCTGCCACGCTCGAAGAACTCGCCTCCGGGAGCAACATCCCGCGCCTCGCTCAGATTGGCGCAGTTCGAGCCCGCACCGGGGAGCAACTCGAGGCTCTCGAAGAGAGCGGCGACGATCGGGCCACCGCGGTCTGGATGCAGATCGTCGAAAGTGTCACAATCGGCATCATTAACCTCGCATGGTGTTTTGGACCCGATCTGATCATCATCGGTGGGGGCATCGGCCGAGAACGACCGCTCCTGGACCCGGTGCGAGAGAGATTGAACGAAATGGCACCAATCATCGCCATGAAATTCGCCCTCGTGAAAGAGGAGCTCGCCGACGACGCAGGTCTCATAGGTGCCGCCGCGTGGGATAGGGCGAACACGATCTGAGCCGCTTGATCGCCTTTGATTCGCGCCTCTCCCGTGGAGGTGTTTACGACGGTGATCGCACCGCATGGCACTCAATCAAATCGCATGGTGCCATGCCGCAGGAAGCGTGTGTGCCATGACAGTGCTTCATCGAGGAGGTGAGGGGTGTGCTTGCCAGGTGCCGTAATCAAGGCCCGATCGAAGTAGTCGAGTAGCGCTTCGCGATAATCCGGGTGAGCACAGTTTTCAATGATCCGTCGAGCACGGAACCGAGGCGCCAATCCTCGCAGGTCCGCCACTCCCTGTTCCGTGACGATGACGTGCACATCGTGCTCGGTGTGATCGACATGACTGACCATCGGGACGATGCGAGAGATACTCCCACTCTTCGCCGTCGACGACGTCACAAACAATGAGATGTAGGCGTTGCGCGCGAAATCGCCCGAGCCTCCGATCCCATTTTGGATGCTGGAACCCATGACGTGCGTCGAGTTCACATTCCCGTAGATGTCTGCTTCGATCATCCCGTTCATAGCGAGGCAACCGAGTCGACGTACGACCTCCGGATGATTGCTGATCTCTTGAGAGCGCAGCACGATGCGCCCTCGATACGAGTCGATGTTCCCCCGCAGCTCTGAGATTGCGGCGTCGGAGAGTGAGAACGCGGTCGCCGATGCCGACGCCAGTGTGCCCGAGCGCAGCATCTGCAACATGCCATCCTGAATCACCTCGGTGTAGGCGGTCAGCGGCCGAAAAGGGCCTTTATCCAGCTCGGCGAGCACGGCATTGGCAACATTGCCGACGCCGGACTGCAGGGGTAGCAAGGTAGGTGGAAGCCGACCCTTTTCCACTTCATTGGCGAGAAATTCGACGACATGTCCCGCGATGCGAACCGATTCATCGTCTGTCACTTTGAACTGCGTGTTGCGGTCGGCATCGTCGGTCTGCACCACCGCCACGATCTTGTCGTGCGGGCAAAAAAGGTACGGCTGCCCGATGCGATCGTCCGGTCTGAGGATCGGTATCGGCTTTCGGTTCGGAGGAAGGGCCGTGCCGTAGTAGATGTCGTGCATACCCTCAAGCTCCTCGAATTGCCAGGAATTCACCTCCAGGATCACTTTGTCTGCCAGCTCGAGCCACGTCTTGTTGTTTCCTACGGAGGAGGAGGGTATGAGCGCACCATCGGGCGTGATTCCGGACACTTCGATCACAGCCATATCCAGGTGACCGAAGAAACCCTCCCAAGCCATTTGGGCTACATGGGAAAGATGCAGGTCGAGGTACTCCATCTCGCCCGCGTTGATCTTCGCCCGGCTGATCGGATCGGACATGTAGGGCAAGCGAAGGTCGATACCGTCGACGGCCGCGAGTGCGCCGTCGAGATCGGGACCTGTCGACGCACCGGTCCAGACGTTCACGGTGAACGGCTCTCCCCGCCCATGAGCCTCGCCGATCCGCCGCGCCAGGGCTCCGGGCACTTCTTTTGGATACCCCGACCCTGTAAACCCGCTCATCCCGATGGTCGATCCATTCGAGATCAGCGCGGCCGCCTCGTCCGCTGTCCTCACCTTGCCGGCGAGATCCAGACTCCGAATTCGATTTGCCATAGCGACAACTCTCGCGCACCGAGGGATACCCCACAAAGACAGGCCCGTTTTTGCACTGGGTGACCACTACGGGGCCGTTCGGCCCTATGCGCGACCCCAGCGCGGCCGTAGTCTCGAACCGGATGTGCACTGTGTATACGCAGTTTTGAGAAGTGAAGGGACAAACCAATGGTGGATGAGACTCGGGATGGGTTCACAATCATTGAGCGCAGCATGTTCAAGGAGATCGGCAACAGGATCGAAATTGAGTGGCAGTTGGATGCGCGGCCGGACCTTGAATGGGCCGAGATTTTTCAGATGGCTGCGGTGGCCGACCGCCGTGGCACTCTGGAATGGGTGAATGGTGGGGATCCCGATGTCATCGGAACCGTCATTCGATGGTTCGTTCCAACCGAGCATATCGACGATGCCGACGCCGAAGTGCATTACCGCGTGTCCGTGGCGAACAAGAGATCTGAGACGATACCCACTCAGGACTGACGAAGCGGTGATCGTCGGAGGTTACGTTCCGCCCAGCTACCGATCAGCCCTTCCGACACCAGCATTTTCGTGAAGAGACGGGGCTTGTGGCGCCGGTTGCGGCTCTGTGACATCGGGGGGCAAGGAGGGATTCTGCGGTTTGCGACTCCGCGCCGGCAGGGCGATCACCACGAGCACGGCGCTGAGAGCGACGACGATTGCACCCACCAGTAAGGACCCGTGCATCCCGTCGATGAAGGCCACACGAGCTGCTGACGCGAGCTCATGGCCGAGTTTGCCTCCGGCCATGCCGGCCACCGTCAGTGCGCCACCAATCGAGCCCAAAATGGCATGCGCGGCGGCGGCTGGAACGGATCGACCGCTCAGAACTGGGATCAGTGAACTCTGGTAGCGGGATGAGAGCACGGATCCGATCACCGCCACACCGAGTGCCCCGCCCACCTGCAAGGAGGTGCTGTTGGTGGCTGACCCAACCCCGGCACGCTCGCGCGGCAACGACCCCATGACCGACGCCGTTGCCGGCGCAATGATGAGCCCGGCCCCGAGGCCGAGTAACACCATTCCCCCCAGGGCTTGCGCGAAGCCGCTGGACGCCGTCAGTGTCGTCAGCTGCCAGAGTCCGCTCGCCACAATGACCAGCCCTGCTGCAACCACCACCTTGGTGCCGAGCCATCGGTCCAGACGGGTGGATACGAGCGCAGCAGCTGCGAGAACTGCGGCAATCGGGAGGATGCGAACCCCAGTGGCTAAGGCTGAGTACCCGAGCGAGAACTGCAGGTACTGGGTCAGCACAAACAGGGCCCCCATGAGGGCGAAAACTGCCAGGGCGACGGCAGCCATGGCGATTGAGAAGCGCCGGTTCCCAAACGCCTCCAGAACGAGCATTGGGTGCGAGGCCCGGCGTTCCCATGCCACGAACCCCCCGAGGATGACGAGGGCGCCGAGACCGACGGCGAGGACCGACCCGGAGTCCCATCCGCGTAATGGGGCCTCGATTATCGACCAGAGGAGCATCGCGAGGCCACTCGTGGACAACGCGGCACCGAAGAAGTCGAGTGGTCGTTTAGAAGAATCGCGAGACTCTGGAATCCAAAGGAGCGCGCCAAGAGCACCGACACCGGCCACAGGAACGTTGATCAGGAAGACGGAACCCCACCAGAAATGGGAGAGCAACCACCCTCCCGCTATCGGGCCAATGGCGATACCAAGACCGGTGGTCCCCGACCAGATCCCAATGGCTCGTGCCTGTTCCGAGGGCTCTCGGAACACGTCGGTGATGATCGACAGTGTTGCCGGCATGATGCAGGCAGCCCCAACGCCCATGATCGCCCGCGCCGAAATCAATGTGGTGACCGAATCCGAAAAAGCTGAGTATGCGGAACCGAACGCGAAGATGATCAGCCCAGCCAGGAGAACCCGTTTGCGTCCGAAGCGGTCCCCCACGCTGCCTGCTATGAGAAGTAAGCCGGCGAAGACGCAGGCGTAGACATCGACGATCCACTGCAGCTGAGACTCCGTTGCCCGCAGATCGCGGACCAACGCCGGTAACGCGATGTTCAAAATAGTGTCGTCGAGGGAGACGATCAGGAGCGAGATACAGAGGATGCCCAACGCCACTCGCCGCCGTGTTGTGCTAGTGACGCCTGACGCGACTGCAGCCGTGTTGCCGTCCATGAAGTGAGCAAACCATGGCGGCACTCATCCAAATAGGGCCGAAGGTCATCGGCGCGGATCAATCGAAGAGGTCGAGCATTCGATTTGCCGCGGTAGGCACTTGGCTCTTGGTCCCAGGGGTCCTGCAACTCCTGTTGATATGGGGTCCTCCTATGACTCGGCGGCCTCAGACCAGCTCAGAAGGGGTTGCAGCAGGGGTGTCTTCTTACGTTGATGACGGGACATGCGTCGGAGAATGTCGTCGAGAACGATCATGGCGGTGTCGATGTGCGGACCTTTGTTGAGCATCACGCACTCGGCGCGTTGTGCCATCGCCGCGTCGGTGACCTCGGCACGAGACGGCTTACCGGTGCGGGCCAGCTGGTCGAGGACCTCGGTGGCCCATATAACCGGCAGGTGTGCGGCTTCGCACAGCCAGAGGATCTCCTCTTGCACTTCGGCGAGGCGTTCGTAGCCAGCCTCCACGGCCAGGTCTCCGCGGGCGATCATGACTCCGACAAGCGGCGACCGCATCGCGTGAAGCAAGATCTCGGGCAGACGAGCGAAGGCGGCTGTCGTTTCGATCTTCAGGATGAGCCCAAGGTGCTCGGCTCGAACTCGTCTGAGGTACGTGTGTATCTCGTCGACGTCGTTCTCGTGGCGCAGAAAAGACACGGCCACCATGTCGGCGTGTGTCGCCGCGACTTCGAGCAAAGGAAGGTCGGCGTCGCTCACGGCAGCGGCAGTGAGATCCGTGTCGGGCAGGTTGATACCCTTCTCCGAGCGTAAGCGCGAACCCTTCGCTGCAGCGGAAAGAATCCGCACATGGAGTTCGTCGGGAGTAACGCCCTCGATGATGCCGGTGAGCTTTCCGTCGTCAAGGATGACCCGCTGGCCAACTCTTACAGCCTCGAAGGCGGCTGGAAAAGTACACCCGATCCGCGGGATTCCGGGTTGACCGTGGCGCCAGGGTGTGGCAGGGTCCAGCTGACGGGTCAGCACAAGGACATCTCCGACACACAACAGGTGAAATTGTGGGACTCTTGGCAATTCACCCACGGTGGCAACGTCACCTTGGCAGGACAGCGCGGTGTCCGTTTCCAGATAGGTTGTGTCCCAAATCTCCACTTCACAACTGCCGGGCCCGACTCCGATTACCCGTAGCTCACGGCGTGAGCCTCGCGCGTCGACCAATCGGATGATGTCTCCTGGTTTGCGACGCTCGATCCACGAGAGATCCACGGGCACCACGGTCCCGCCCGTACCAGGCGCACAATGAGTGGCAAGTCTCGCCACAGCTGGCGTGATCGGCACGCCTCGGAGATCGCGCTCGGGCTGCAGCCTTGCAATCCGGGGCCCCTCGCTTAGCGGACCGGTGCGCAGTTTGGGCCCCGGGAGATCCATCGATATTCGACACGATCGACCGACTTCGCCCGATGCCCGGCGCACGTTCCGCGCCATGCGTTGCCAGGCACCGGGATCATCATGGGCGCCATTGATCCGGGCAATGTCCATGCCTAAAAGTACGAGGCGCTTGACCAGGGAATAGTCATCGGCGGCCTCGGTGGGAAGAGTCACCATGATCCGGGGCACCCGGCCCAGGGGACGGGGACCAAAGAGAGCGTCCGTATTGTGGTCGAGGGCGGCACGACCCTCTTCAAAGCTCTGGATCGCCGGGCCAAAGCTGGGTGTCGTTCCGTCGAGCGCGGCGCGGACGCTCTCGACGGTAGCCAGAACGTGTGCCTCGCATCGGCCGAGTGACGAAAGGCCACGTTCTCCCAACCAGCGCTGTAGGTGACTGACATCGCCTTGACGAAGCGCGAGATAGTGCACCAGGTTGACGGCATCAGGAAGGTGGGCAGGATCGACCGCCATGATGTCTGACGCGTGATGCGTCTCCATCTGGCGCATGAGGCCTTCCAGCGTGGCAAGTTCAGCCCCAATCGACGCCCGGTCAACCTGCCCGTCGACTGACCGTTCGGCGTTGCTCACGACCCCAACGATATGAGGCTCTCCATGCGTCCACTAGGGCCAGAGGACCTTCCGAGTCACCCGGGCAACCGGTTCCCGTATGGGATGGACGAACCTTGCCGCCCGCTTTGAACCACCAAGACCGCAACCAACCAGGGACCTTCGGCCCTAACGCGGGGCTTTGTGATCTTATTGTATGAAATCATGCTTGATGCAACCGTCATTGCAGCGCCACCGGTAGTAGATGCGAAGAGCGGCGGAACGAAGACCGATTGCCTTGCGGCATTGATCATGCCTCTCAGAGCGATTATTGACGCCTTTCCCGTCGAACCGCCCGAGCTATGGGACGGAGAGACCTGGCTCTATTTCGATTCCGCTAAGACCGGACTCTATGGAGCACTCGCCGCACTCGAAGACTTAGACCGGATGCGCTGCGTACCGGATCAACCGATCTGCGCGCACATCACGGTCTAGCAACAGTGGACAAGGCAATCGCACAGCTAGGCGCCTCGTGATCAAAAGGACAGCCTGCGTTGCCCACTACAACCATTGGTCGTTGCCACAGCGGAGTGTTGGCGAAGCGGGCAACGAGGGTGGCGCCCGACAACGCATCTATTACCTTCGAGGGCAGCGGCAGGAGGCTCTCGGGAACCTCACTGGATGTAATGGACAACGTAGGCTGTCCTTAGGGAACCCTCGGATTAGAAGGTAGGCAAGCTCAGGCTACAACGAACTAGCCGAATTTGCAAGAAATATACCGTAACGGGGTCGATCCGAGACCCATTCGCGAGTTGTCGGTAGTAGTACATGCCGTGAGATGTACCAACTTCGGTAGACCCCGCTGCAACGTCAACGGCTCAATAGAACTTGTTTGCCACCGCGCAGTCGCCGGGGTCAGCTACCGACAAGGTCGGCAAGCTGTTTGAGATCCTCGGGCGAGCGGCTACCGCCGCCGATAAGAAGCGTCGTGACCGGCGACTCGCGCCAGGCTTCGAGACGCTCGCGAATCCGCGACGGTGGACCCACGAGCGAGATCTCATCGGCGAACGCGTCGGGGACCGCAAGAATCGCCTCGTCGCGTCTGCCCTCAAAGAACAGTTCCTGAATCCGCAGGGCTTCTTCCTCGAATCCCATCCGCTGCATCAACTTCGTATGATAATTCTGCCCCTTGGCCCCCATCCCGCCGATGTAGAAGCCGAGCATTTGCTTCACCGGCTGCAGACCGGCTGCAACGTCATCGGTGATGGCGAAGTGCGCGAGTGCGGTGATTTCAAAGTTGGGCTTGGCGCCGACCAACTGATCGGCGTAGATCTCCTGGCGCCAGGGCGAGTAATAGAGCGGCAGCCATCCATCGGCAATTTCTGCCGTCTGGGTGACGTTCTTCGGCCCCTCGGCAGCGATGAAGATCGGCAATTCGGTCCGCAGCGGATGGATCATCAACTTCAGAGGTTTGCCCAGTCCAACGGAACCGGGACCCGAATAGGGATGCTGATAGAACTCACCCGCGAAATCGAGAGGACCGTCCTCCCGCCGTAACACGCGGCGGATGATCTCAACATATTCACGGGTGCGAGCCAGCGGGCGCGCAGAGGGTTGGCCGTACCAGCCTTCAACCACCTGCGGGCCGGACACTCCGAGTCCGAGTATGAAACGACCGCCGGAAAGATGGTCGATGGTAGCTGCTGCCATGGCGGTGGCGACAGGGGTCCGAGCGGCCATCTGCACAATTCCAGTGCCGATTCGCACCCGCTTCGTGTGGGCCGCGATCCATGCCGCGTAGGTGAAGGCGTCGTTGCCCCACGACTCTGCGGTCCAAATGGAGTCAAAGCCGAGGCTCTCTGCGACCTGAGCCTGTTCGATCACGTCGGGATTCGGCCCCTTGGCCCAGTAGCCGAATGTCATTCCTAATTTCAGCGCTCGTGGCATGACGAATACCCTAGGTCGTGCCGACAGATCCCCACACGTTCCCCGCGCCGCTATCAGATGGTAAAAGCCAGATTCGTGGCGATCCGTTGGCCGAGCTCCTGATCGCCCTCAATGGCAACGGACACTTCGGCCGGATCGACTCGCCCACACGCCAGAGCAGCAAAGGTGTCCGAACCCAGTCGTATGGTTACATCGGCCGTATCAGGAAGCGCGGCGACCACGGCGGCGCGACCGTCGACAACCACATGAATGCTCCGAGTGACCGGACCGGTCAAGTCGATCGTCACGCTACTGCCATCCGGTGCGCCGGCTCGCTTTCCGATGACATACCCGAGGGCGCGCTCGATCTCGTCGATGGCCTGCTCAGCCGCTGGTCCGTCGCCGTGCCCGGGCTGACCGACCGCGGTGCGCATGTCCTGCTCGTGAACCCATGAGTCGAATACCCGAATCTGCATGAATCGCCGGTAGTTGGCCTGTCCTACTGGTGTCCACGACGGTTCGTCCCATTGCGCATCTGTAAGCGCCCTCAGCGCTTCCAAACGTCGGGCGGTAATCCGGTGGAACTCTTCCAACAGATCGGTCGGACCCGAACGGCGCAGCTCGGTCACCCATTGTTCGTTGGCTCGGCCGATGTCGTTGTGTACATGGGCTGGAAGTTCGGCGGTTTCCCCTGGTGGTGTCGGTTCACCGGCCAGCATCGACTCGGTTCCGACGATATGGGCCAACTGGTCGGCGACGGTCCAGCCCGGGCAGGCGGTCGGCGTCAGCCACTCCTCCGGCGCCAATCCCCGGCTGAGGAGGTCGATAGAAGCCCAGGTCTCGGCCAATTGGGCGGTCAAAGCGGCGGCGGTGTTTTCGGCGCTGGTCATGCGACAGGATGTGCGACGCTGCGCCAGTCCCGGGCGGAGAGATAGGGTGCGAAGAGCCGTCCGATGTGAGCCCAATCCGCCGGAGCCTTCGGCCGGCGTAACTCGTAAAGATTGGGGTATTCGCTCCAACCGGCAACCAGATCCCACAGCCGGCCCGCCGCGGGCCCGGTCGGAGCCGGCGCGATCACCGGCCCGAAGAGGGGTGTCGTGCCGTTGAGGACAAGCGTCGGCACGCCGAAGCCGCCCAGATCGAGAACCCGTTGGTGGTCGGCTCGAATCTCCTCGTCGACCGTGGCATCCGCCAGGCTTGCGTCGATGACCGAGGCGTCGAGGCCAGCCTCGACGAGCACCGCTTCGAGCACCGGTCGATCCTGGACCCTGCGGCCATCTTCGTGAAGAGCGGCCCCCGCCGCGGCATAGAAACGACCCACCTCCTCCTCGCCACTTCGCCGCAGTATTGCCGCCACGCGAAGCATCGACCAGCCGTACGACCAGGGACGCTGCCATGGATGCTTCTTGTCAGGTTCCCGATTCACCTCCTCCAAGGAGAAGAACCCCCAACTGAGACGTATGTGCCGCTGGAGTGCCGCCTCGCGGATCCAAAGACTGGTCTGATACGCCCACGGGCACATCACATCGAAGTAGAACTCGACGTCGGTCATCCGTCGGTCCCGCTACTTGGCAGAGGCGTAGTAGTCGATTTCCTGACGGGAGTCGTCGCTCTCGGCTGGCCTGAGCAGGTTGACGGGAAGAACGTCGCGGTGGTCCATGCCGGGGCGTGCTCCACGAGGTGTGCGACCAGCCGCCATATCGGCGATCCCCTCCAAAAGGATGCGCTGCGTGTGGATGATGGCGACATCACTCGACGAGAGGTGGTCCTTCGTCCGATCCACAATGGGCCCCATGCTTGCCTGGGTCACCGTGTCCTCCTGGAGCAGGTTGCCGACGAAGCCACTGAAGTGGCCGTTCTTCATGGCCTCGCGATCTTGACCGAAGTTGTGTTCACGATCCGACGTGAACCCTCCGAAATTGTGCGGGTCATAGGGCAAATCACCCACGACCGTGCTCATTTCCTCGGGCACACCCTGTCCGCTGTTGAAGCCGGGATGATTCGACCAGGCGCCGTAGAACAGGTTGTGATGCGTGTCGTCGATCGGCGACACGATGAAGATCACAGCTGGAACCTCGTAGCCGCCGGGGGTGAAGCTGATGAAGGGCATGATGTACTTGGTGGTGCGCACGTAGGTGCTGCCGTCATGGAGAGGACGCAGTGCTGCGGCATCGAGACCGTATGGCGTGTGCTCAACTTCGTACCGGGGCGCCAAGGCGTCCAGTGCGTGGGTCATGGGTTCGTTCGCCTGGTCGCGGCTTACATATGCCATGTGCAACGTACCGACATGGGCGCTGTCGATGGTGGCCTCCACCCCTTGCAGCCAGTTGCAGTAACACTTCGTGATCGTCATCCACACCTGGCTGGCGGGCATGACCGTGAACGGCAACTCCGGGAATGGTGGAGCGTCTTTAGCCCCTAGCCATATCCATATGATGCCGCCACCCTCGTGGGTCGGGTAATGGCCGACCGGCACCTTGGCCGCGAAAGCCTCGGGATTCGGCGAGTGCGTCGGAACGTCAACGACCCTTCCCGACACATCGATCTTCCATCCGTGGAAGATGCAGCGCAGCCCACACCCTTCGTTGCGAGCCAGAGCCAACGACGTACCCCTGTGCGGGCACCGTTCGTCGAGGAACCCCACCCTGCCGTCGGTCGCTCGAAAGGCGACAAAATCCCGTCCGAGGAGACGGACTCGCAAGGGAACGCCGTCTTCAGCGATTTGGGAGGACAGCGCGGCGGGGATCCAGTAGTGCTCCCGCATCAAGTTGCCCATTGGGGCATCGCCTTCGACTTGGGTCAACACGTCATTCTGTTCACGCGTGAGCATGACACGAACCCCCTACTCGTTACGGAATCGATGCCTCGCCAACATTAGCCCCGAACGGCGCCCTACGACCGCTGCAATAGCCGAGAGCGAGAAGGAGATCGGACGGCCTACGCGACCTTGCTCTACCAACCGGTCGCCGCGACGATCGAGCCGTTGAGGTGCTGACCCGCCATGCTCCCGTCGTTGGGCGCGTCCCCGTAGGTGTACACGGACCCGTTGGCCGATGTGACCCAGTACCCGCCGCCGTCCGAGGTCGAGAAGATCGCCGAGGCCGGGTCCAGACCCCCGACCGCTCCGGCGGGGCCGCCGAGGTCGGCCGCGTCGCCGTAGGGGGCCACCACGCCGTTGGCGAAGAGGAGCCAGTAGCCGGCGCCGTCATGGGTGCGCACCGCCGCCGTCACCGGGACGGACTGCGGACCCGGCGCCCCGTAGTTGACGGCATCCCCGAAAGCGTAGACATGGCCCGTGGCCGTGACGAGCCAGTACCCGTTCCCACTGGCGTCGGGCATGACCGCCACCGCGGCGCCCGCACAGCCGCCGATGCTCGGACACGAACCTTCGAACTTGGCATCTCCGAAGGCGAAGACACCCCCGTCGGAGGCCACCATGAAGTAGCCCGCCCCGTCAGCAGAAGGCACCATGCCCACAATCGGGGCATTGAGTCTCTTCGGGTTCGTCGAGCCCGCCGGCGCAAACCCCAGTCTAGGGATGGAGCCGTAGTAGCCCGCGTTGCCGAAGGAGAAGATCCCGCCATCCGAAGCCACGAGCCAGTAGCCGCCATCATTCGCGGTGGGCGTGATCCCGACCACCGGGCGCTGGAGGGTCAGCGCCCCTGTCGACCCGTAGAACTGGGCTGCACCGAAGGTGAAGATTCCGCCGTCGGAGCCGACCAACCAGTAGCCGTGGCCCGAGGGTGTCGGGGTCTGTGTCGGCGTGGGACTCGGGGTGGGGGTCGGCGTTGGGGGCGGCGTCGGGGTCGGGACGGGTGGTGGAGCGCTGACGACCAAAGTCGCCGTGCCACTGGAAGCGGTGAAGCTGGAAGAACCCGAGTAGCTTCCCGTGACGGTATCGGTGCCTTCGGGCGCCGTCGACGTGCTACACGAGGCGGAGCCACCCACAAGGGCGCCGGTGGTGCAGAGCGTGGTGGTCCCGGCGGTGAAGGTGACACTGCCTGTCGGCGTGCCACTAGCGGAAGCCACAGAGGCGGAGTAGGTCACTGCAGTACCCAAGGTGCTCGACGAAGGAGTGACCGAGACCGTGGTAGTGGTCGGCTGAACGACCGGCGGCGCCGGCACGGGGCCGGTATAGGTGATGGTGAACGCATTGTTGGCAATGCTCCCCGGAGTTGCGATCACGTCGTTGACATTGCTGCTGCTAACCATGTCGAGCTGGGTCGGAGTGACAGCGGGCGAACCCGAGTTGGTGTCCGCCATATTGGAGAAGGAAGCAGAGCCGAAGTCGGCCAGGGTCGACTGGCCACCTCCTACGGTGGGGGCTTCTTCGATCCACTCTGCCGAACCACCTGTACCGCTGTACGCAAACGGCTCTGCGTAGACGCTGCCCGACGTCACATCGGTGATGGCCATCATCCACGTCCCTGCTGTCACTTCGTAAATCGAGGCTGTCATGTGGTCACCGGGAGACACGGCGCCGATTGTCACTGCGGGGGCCGGGTCCGAGGGCGTGATGATCTCCTCCCAGTCGTAGTAAGAGGTCACGCCACCCGACGTCTGTTGGGCGGTACCGGTCTGGATCAGCGAGGTGTCGCTAGGGGGGAATCCGTCGATACCGATCCAAGTCGACGAGTACTGGGCCGACTGTGACGGCTGCACGGTCGGCACGACCCATTGGGCGCTGATGGCGGTGAAGATCGGGCCTGTGTCGACATAGCCGGACCAGTTGTAGGACTCCTCCACCGCATTCGTGACGCCCGTCGCATGGGGATCGACCGTAGGGACCAGATGGGCGGTCTCACCCTCTGGCTGCCAAGCCAAGAAGTGAGCGCCGACGTCTTGGCGTGAGACGAGGGGGGACGCTGCGCTTACCGCACCGCGCGTCATCGCAAGGGACGTGGCCGCGATCAGGAGAACGGCGGCCACCATTGCGACCGGTCGGGCGCGAAAATGATCCCGGGGACTAGCCGACGTCACGATTGGCTCGCACGGCGCGGTTGACCTGAGGTTGTGGGGTACACCGATTCCTTCGTCATTGTCACGGCTAACGTGCGGGCCCGCTGGACCTTGCGGATTGCCCTTGTATGGCTGCCGCAGTTCGAGACTTTGGGCGCAACGGACCGATAAGTCAAGCTTCGGACTGGTGAACGCGCATATCCAACCAGGTTGCCACCACTTCGCAACCTGACACGGCTAGGTCGTTTGCGGGGAATCGATTCACTGGCGATCGCAAGCGCGGCTCTCCCGGTCGGGTGAGGCGCGATCGGCGACCCTGGATCAGTCCTTCAACTCCACCACGATCTCGTGAAACGGCACCTTTCCGTTGTTCACGGCCGACTCGATTCCCCCCCGCTCGGCGTAGATCACATTGCCGGGGAAGACATCGCCTTCCACGGTCCCCAGATGGCCCCACGGGCCGCCCGAGTCGGGTTCCATGTCGGCGGCCATCGTGTCGCCCGAAAGCTGGATCATGATGTAGTCGAGCTTGTGCTCGTGCACGTCGCTCCGCTGACCGGGTTCGAGCTGCATCTCCCACACGCGCACCCGGTCATTCTCGAACAGCAATTTGGTGGCAATGTCGCCTAGGACCCGATCAGCCATTGTGCTCCCCTCCTTCGGACCCGGCCGCCGATAGCCCACAGCTAGCGGAAGCGGCCGCAGACGTGATTGTAGTCATCGCTGCCGCCATGTGTCCTGGGCTCTCAAGTAGGGGTCCCGATGACGCTGTCGTCGAGAGGGGCCTCGTCCGGTCCGCACAATGTCCCCGGGGCGGGCGTCATCAATTCCTCGCGCCATCGAGTCGCCCAGGTGCGAGCCCGCCGATGCCAGGCCTCGATGCGGTCATCGCCGGCCACGCCGGCCTCCCCGGCGTCGGCCAGGCCCCGGGCGACGTCGCGGGCCTTGCCCATCCTTACGTGAGCCTCGGCGTCCGTCGCCCATGTGGTGCACACTTCGTAGTCGTTCATCATCACTTCGTAGAGACCGACCAGATGATGTCCGTACTCGGCCATGAGTGGCACGCGCACCGTGCGCACCGCGTCGAGATACTCGATCGCCGTACCGGGTCGAACCTCAGTCAACTCGTGGACAAAAAGTGATCCCTTCACCCCCGCGTCGGAGAGCGAGGCGATATTCGGGCAGCCTGGTGCGGCGGCGAGCAGGCGGTCGAACCCTCCGGTCCGGTAGTTGTAGGCGGTCGTCCACCACGCCTCCATGCTTGCGTTGCTCATCCGCTTCAAGCCCAGGCGGTCGACCTTGGCGGACCACCCGTCCCATCCGCCGGGGATCTCCCAAATGTTGATGACCTGTGGCCATCGACCCGTTATCCCCATCGTGTACCAGGTACCGAGAAGCTCGAAGTCCACTTTTTCGTGCCCCGATTGCGCCTGCGTATGGGCCATGTAGTCCCATTGATGCTGCCCGACGATGTCGATGACTTCGTGGAGAAACAGGTCTCGATCAGCCATAGCCCCCTCATTACCATTCGCATTGAGCCGCCGGGTCACGAAGTTAGACCACGCGGGTAGGCCTCGTGTGCCACGCCACGTGATGCTGCGCTCGGAAACTGCGTACGTCTCTCATCGGAGCCGCTGTAACGTGCGCCTATGTTCATTCTGGTTCACGGTGCCTGGCACGGGGCGTGGTGCTGGGAGCAGGTCGAGCACCACTTGGGGGACCTGGGCGCGGCCAGCGTGGCTGTCGACCTTCCCGGACGGTCGGGCGACCCGCGATCGGTGGCCGAGCTCACACTCGATTCCTACGTCGATCAGGTTGTGGCGGCGATTGATGCCTCCCCTGAACCGGTGGTTCTCGTCGGACACAGCCTTGGCGGGTTGGTGATCAGCCAGACCGCCGAGCGGAGACCGGAGAAGGTCTCCTCCTTGGTCTATCTGTGCGCCATGCTTCTCCAGGACGGCCAATCGACCATAGACGCCTCCGTCAACGATCCCGACAGCCAACTGATGACGAACATATCGCTCGACGAGGCCGCAGCCACCAGCTCGGTCGCTGCGTCGGCGGCCCGTGACCTCTTCTACGGAGATTGCACCGTCGAAGCGAGCGACAGGGCCACACGGCTGCTGGTGCCGGAGCCGGTCCGTCCGGCGTCGACCCCCGTCAACATCACCGCTGAATGTTGGGGGTCGGTACCCCGCTCGTACATCCTCTGTACACAGGACAGGGCCATCTCCCCCGCACAACAACGCGCCATGATCGCGTCGGTTGGCGTCGACAGGGTGGTCGAGATGGACTCGAGCCATTCGCCGTTCATCTCACAGCCGGAGCGGCTCGCCGCCATCCTCATCGACCTCCAAGACTGAGGGGCCCCGCCCGGACGAACTGGACCAGCTCCTCCTCGCCCAACGGCTTAGCCACGAAATAGCCTTGCAAAAGGGCGAATCCCAGCCCGACCATGTCGGCGTAGAACTCCTCCGTCTCGACCCCCTCGGCCACGCACACGAGGTCGAGGCGTTGCGCGAGCTCAATGATCGTCCGGACGATCGCCAGGTCGTTGAGCGACTCCCTCGATCGCCGGACGAACTGCTGATCGACCTTCAGCTCGTCCAGCGGTAGGTGGGGCAGGGAGGAGAGTGAGGTGTTCCCGCTGCCAAAATCGTCGACGGAGATCTGTATGCCCTCCTCCCTGAGCGGCGTCAATCGCAGGACCGCATGAAGGAGGTTCGTCACCGCGGTCTCGGTGATCTCGAGGGTAAGACATGACGGGGGAAGCGAGCGGATCCTGAGTTCTTCGAGCACCGACTCGGCGAGGTCCTGCCGGGTCATGGTCACCGGGGAGAGATTCACCGACGTCGATATTTCGAGCCCCTGACGACGCCACCGAACCTGAGTGTTCAGTGCCTCCGGCAGAACCCATTCGGTCAGGCGGTTGATCAAGCCGGTCCTTTCGGCCCGAGGGATGAAGAGGCCCGGAGAGACGTCGCCACGGGTGTGGCTCTTCCATCTGAGTAGCGCTTCCACCGACACGACCTCGCCGCTGCTCGCCGCCACCTGGGGCTGGAATACCAGCGTGAGCTCGCCTCTCTCCTCAGCCATTCCGAGGTCGGCCAGCAGGGCCAGGTCGGCGCCGGTCAGCGTACGGGTGTTGGCATGCCAGACGGCATCGGTGGTCCCGTTGGCCACGGCCTCCCTGGCGCTGAGCGACACGCGCCGGAAGAGCTCTGGAATGGCGTCCCCCGTCCCAGGGCGCTACCGACAGTCCGGCGTGAGCGTGCAACGAAACCTCTACGCCGTCAAGGAAGTAACGGCCGGCATTGATGGCACGCCCGACGGTCAGGGCCAGGGACCTCGCGACCTCGATGGCCCGCTCGGGCACGGACTCGGCCCGTTGTTCATCCGGGCTCAACGAGCCGTCGGCCACGGGCTGCGCAACGACGAGCTCGTCGCCGATCCTCCCGATGATGGCGTCCGAGGGCAGGACCTGGCCGATGTCCTCGACCGCCCGTCGCAGCAGTTCACTGCCGGCCTGGAAGCCGAGCGCCTCTTGGGCGCTATCGATACCCCGCAGTACTACGGCGACGACCACCAGGGGCGCGGCAACGTCACGGTGCGAGAGGCGCTGGGCGATCCCCAACCCGTTCGGGAGACCGGTGTCCGGGTCCAGCGTGCCCAGGCTTCGCGTCGACCGCATCAAGAGCACCACCACGAAGGACGCCGTGGCGAGGGCGATGGTCATCACGACGGCCAAGCGTCCAACGCAAACCACGATCGGGTCTTGGGAAAGAGCCGGTTCCGCACCTGCGCGTCCGCTTGCAAGGGCACGCTCGTCGCCGTCGTCACCCTCGATTGCAGCACAGACCACTCACGCCAGCCGCGGCCTCGCTTGGGTGACGACCCCACTTACGGCGGCACGACCTGCGCATTCAAGCCATGTAACCACAGGCATGGGAAAACCTCACGGACCCCAGCTCATTGTTCGGGGCGGGCACCCGATCCCACATGATCGAGGATCAATGCAGCTGTACGCGCCGGATCGGCAACCGCCAGATTGTGCGGCGCATGCTCGATGACCCGAAGGTCGGAGAGCGCGTAGGGACGGAGGGCCTCTCGGACCACGTCGGTTGACGCCCACTGATCATCGCCCCCATGAATGAGGAGCCTTCGCATCTCCCCGCTCGCTCGCAACGGGTCCTGGAGCCGATAGTGCACCATGCAGTGGAGCAGGCTCGACCGGAAGGACTGGTACCGCGCCCGGAGCGCATCCTTGGCCATGTCGCCGGTATAAATGGTCGCATTTCGCGAGAGCACTCCGGGAGCCAGACGCCCCGTCCACCACACCACGGGAACGATGACGCCGGCAAGTACCGGGAACTGGAGCGCCAACCTCGTCCACAGGTTGTGCCGGAGGCCGATGCGGGCTGCCGCCTCCGAGGGATAGAAGGGAAAACCGATCCCGACCATCTCCTGCGCCTCGTCCGGCCAACGAAGGGCGTACTCCAACATGAGATTGCTGCCCATTGAAAGGCCGACCAGAGCAACAGGACCGGCGACTCCCCCGTGCGCCAGCGTTCTACGGATCGCGGTGACGTGCCGGAGCGGGGTGTGCCTTACCCGGGGCTTGGGCGATCGTCCGTAGCCCAGCAGGTCCATCCTGATGACGGTGAAGTGCGGCTCGAGGAGCGGGACGATTCGGTCCCACACCATGTGGCTGCCGGCAACACCGTGGATGAGCACCATCGGAGGGCCACTGCCACTGGTGACGGAATGCAGCAGGTGGGGGTCGGAGCCGGGTTCGGGATCAGGTACGGCCCAAGGGTGGAAACGTCCCATGACCGCCCGACACTAACCTGGGAGTGGCCTGTGATCGGCTCTCATTAGGCTCGCCTCGTGACCGACTGGACCACTGTTTCCTCGCTCGCCACCGCGGGAGGGACGCTCGTGCTGGCGGTGGCCACATTCTCCGCGGTGCCCTTCCCGGGGCAGCAGACGTCCAGTGACGCGTGGGGGGATATCGAGGACTTCCGGCCCCAGACCAGGGCCCTGTGGATTGCTCCCGGCGATGTCGCCTTCTGGCAGGGGGCGCTGCGCGACGAGACCGATCCGCTGCAGAAGGCCATGGCCTCCGCCGTGGTCGACGGCGCGCTGACCATCGATCTGCTCTACCTCGACCACGAAGGCGGGCAACGGACCGTGAGTCGATTCTCCCTCATCCGTCGAGAGGACGATCAGCCGCGAGAGGAGGCGGATGGGGCCGAGGAGACCGACCGGTCCGGAGGCGAATGGTGGGTGTCCCTGTCCTGGCGCCGCACCCGCGAGGCAAGATGAAGGACCCCGCTCACGGCGCAAAGGTCGAACTCGGAATTCCGGACCTGGTCGGGCCGGATCTACGGGTCCTCTTCTGCGGGATCAACCCGGGGCAACGGTCGGGTGAGTTAGGGCTGCATTTCGCCCGGCCGGGAAACAGATTTTGGAAGTTGTTGCATGCGGGAGGCTTCACGGACCACGTCCTTGCGCCTTCGGAGCAGGCTGCCCTCCCGGCGCTCGGTATTGGCATCACCAACCTGGTCGAGCGAGTGACGGTCGCGGCCAGCGAACTCGCCCGCACTGAGTTGCGCGCCGGGGGGCTCCGTCTGGAGGCGAAGGCCAAGGACCTCCGACCTCACATCGTCGCCGTACTCGGTATCGGGGCCTATCGCACGGCCTTCGGTCGCCCGGCAGCGGAGGTGGGCGAGCAGGAAGAGCGGCTCGCGGCGTCCCGGCTGTGGCTCTTGCCCAACCCGAGCGGCCTCCAGGCCCGGTACCAAATGCCCGAGATGACGGCGCTCTACCGAGGCCTTCATATCGCCGCAGGCGCCCCGGACAAGGGCTAGGAGGCGCGGCGCTCCGGTCCCCCAGCCCTCACGTCCTCAGTGCGGAGCCGATCACCGTTCCGATCTGCTCGGTCTCGATCAAGAAGCCGTCGTGGCCGAACGCGGATTGGACGACGGCCACGGGCCGGTCACCGGGAAGGAGCCGCCCCAGCTCTTCTTGGAGCTCCAGGGGGTACAAACGGTCGGACGCGATACCCGCCACGGTCATATCCGCCTGCACCCGACCCAGGGCCCGCGCCACCCCACCGCGCCCGCGGCCCACATCGTGGTGGTTCATCGCTTCGCTCAGCACGATGTAGGAGTTGGGGTCGAACCGCTCGACCAGCTTGTCCCCGTGGTATTGCAGGTACGACTCCACGGCGAACCGCCCGCCTTTGTGCGGGTCCTCCTCAGCCTCCGCGCTTCTCCCGAATCGATCCTGGAGCTCGCGGGCGGTACGGTAGGTCACCTGACCGATCCCCCGGGCGAGGGACAGCCCGTCAACCGGGTACGCACCCTTGGTGTAGTAGTCGCCTCCGGCGAATGCCGGGTCATTGCGAATGGCTCGGATCTGCAGCGAGCACAGTGCGATCTGCTCCGCGGTCGCGGCGGCCCCGACTGCCAGCACGACCGCGCGCCGAACCCTCTCGGGGTAGCCGATACACCACTCGAGCACGCGCATTCCGCCCATCGATCCGCCGACGACGCACGCCCATTCCCCAATTCCCAGTGCATCGGCGAGCGCGGCCTCGACGACGACCTGGTCGCGGATGGTAATGATCGGGAAACGCGAGCCGTACGCAACCCCGTCCGGGGCGGGGGAGGCAGGACCCGTCGTCCCCTGACACCCGCCGAGCACGTTGGGGCAGATGACGAAATAGCGATCCGTATCGAGCGCCAGCCCCGGCCCGATGAGGCCGTCCCACCAGCCGGCGGCAACGTGGCCCGGACCGGCCGGGCCGGACGCGTGGGAATCCATCGTGAGGGCATGGAGGACCAGGACGCCATTGCTTCGCTCGGCGTTGAGCGTGCCCCACTGTTCGTACGCCACGGTCAGGTCCGCCAGGCGCCCTCCGAATTCGAGTGCGAGACCCCCTTCTGTGCCACCGAGGAGGTCGATGAAAAGCCGCCCGCCCGCGGCAACCCCGGGCTGCGACAACCCCGGGCTGGCACTTTCGCTCACGCTCCCTTTGCGGCTCGGAATCCGGCTTCGAGGTCGGCGAGAATGTCCTCAATCGACTCGAGGCCGACGGAGAGCCTGACGAGGTCGGGCGACACCCCCGTCGTGGTCTGTTCTGCTTCGGTCAGCTGCGAATGCGTCGTCGACGCCGGGTGGATGGCCAGGCTCCGCACGTCTCCCACATTGGCGAGGTGGCTGAACAGCTCCAAACCTTCGATGAACTTCCGACCCGCCTCTGCGCCCCCCGCGATGCCGAAGGCGATGATGGAGCCGCCGCCCTTGGGCAGATAGCGCTTCTGGCGTTCGTGCCAGGGGCTCGAAGGCAATCCGGGATAGGCCACCCACGACACCTCGTCCCGACGTTCGAGCCACCCGGCGACCGTCACCGCGTTCTGCACGTGCCGTTCCATGCGCAGACTCAAGGTCTCGAGTCCCTGGAGGAAGAGGAACGAGTTGAGCGGAGCGATCGCCGGCCCGGTGTCACGGAGATACTGCAGACGGGCCTTGAGCACGAACCGGGCCGGGAAAAGCGACTCGGGGAGCTGCCCGAACACCAGTCCGTGGTAGCTCGGGTCTGGTTCGGTGAATCCGGGGAACCGGCCACTTCCCTCGTAGTCGAACTTGCCGCCGTCCACAATGACTCCGCCGATCGACGTGCCGTGGCCGCCGATGAACTTCGTCGCCGAGTGGACGACGATGTCGGCCCCGTACTGCAACGGTTGGGCCAGATAGGGCGTGGCGAGTGTGCTGTCGACGACGAGGGGTATGCCCTGATCGTGTGCGACCAAGGAGACCCCTTCGAAATCGAGGACGTCGCCCTTCGGATTCCCCAACGTCTCGGCGAAGAAGGCTTTGGTGTTCGGACGGATGGCGGCCTGCCAGGCGTCGAGGTCGTCGGGATCGTCGACGAAGGTCACCTCGATCCCGAGCTTCGGCAACGTGTAGTGGAACAGATTGTAGGTTCCGCCGTACAGGGACGCCGAGGACACCACGTGCCCCCCGTTCTCCGCCAGGTTGAGGAGGGTGATGGTCTCAGCCGCCTGGCCGCTGGCCACAGCGAGGGCGGCCACACCACCTTCGAGTGACGCGATCCGCTCTTCGAACACGGCCTGCGTCGGGTTCATGATCCTCGTGTAGATGTTCCCGAGCTCCTCCAGCCCGAACAGTGCCGCCGCGTGGGCGGTGTCGCGGAATGTGTAACTGGTCGTCTGATAGATGGGAACGGCCCGCGCACCGGTGGTGGGGTCCGGTACAGCGCCAGCGTGGATTTGGCGGGTTTCAAAACCCCAGTCGGACATGGCATGCCTCCTTGGTTCGGCCCGAGCGTGGCTGGTGGCCCCGGGCAGTGGCTCAAGCTTCACAAACCCGACGCATCTAGTCAACTTTTCGTGGCCGGCCCCTGTCTCCCCTGCGTAGGCCAACCACCAAATGAACATCAATCATGCCGCGACCAATCATGCCGCGCGCTCACAGGGCATAGCCGAAGACTCTCAGCGGATCTTCAGCACCGTGCCGCAGCGTGCACCGTGCGACGTCTCGAGGGGGTTCGCGCAAGCCGGTCCGCGGGAACGGCGGGAGGCCCTGGTCGAGGGAAGGAACGCCGGAGAGGCATGCTGTCCGCTCTCTGCGTGGCCTGGGTCCTGGCCACCCCGCTAGCCGACGCGCCGGATGGGCCAGCCCAGAAAGTCAGAGCGGCGGCGACTGTGCGGGGGAGTTCACCGTTTGGCCCATGCCACATCAGCCAGGCGCCGTGAGGGAGTTTCGCGTCCCGCCGTGTTCAACTCGATCCACAACCTCCCGATCTGCTGTCAGTTCCATCCGAAGACTCCCGCAGGGTGCGCTCCGTACGCGCTCCTCGGGCCGCGTGATCACCTCGACTTCGTATCTTGGGTCCCCGAGTGCATCACGAGCGTCGGGAGTCTGACGATGGCGTACTAGCGGGGCGGCCTCGGGATAACCGTCAACCTCTTTCACACCGTCATACCCGCGTGGTCCCCTCCACCCGGGACCCGCCTTATGGTAGATCTGGGAGTCGTCGCGACCGCGCTGTCACGGTCCGGGCGGCCCGTCTGTCCTCACGAACATGATCCTCTCGATAGAGCAGCATGTCGAGTGGATCACCAGCTGTTCGGCACACCGCGACAGCGGTCACGGGCGCATCGACCCGGCAGGCGACGCGCAGGACGCGGAGGTCGAATTCGTCAATCAAATTGCCGATTTCACCTGTTCCCCATCTGCAACTCGTGGCATTTAGGTGCAAATGTTCCGGGCAAGACGCGCATCTTCTTGCCCTACGTCGGATTTCCTCGTACCTGGAGGAGTGCGAGGAGGTCGCCGGACGCGTCTATGACGGATTCGTGCTCGAAAAGTGACCGTTGACGCAGATCCATGGGGAATCCATTGACCCGTCGCCCAGACGACACATCGGTCAAATGGGGGCGAATCTTGCGCCACGCGGCACAGTTTCGAGTCAATAATTTGAGAACGTGACGACAAAACGTGCACAACAGTGGTGTTTTCGGTCAGAATGTACCCATGAACAAAAGAGAACTAGCAAAAGCAGTGGCCGTACAGTCCGATGTTGAGCTGAAGACGGTAGTAACCGTCCTCGACGGTTTCACCGACGTGGTGACTGCGGTCGTGTCCAAGGGTGAGCCGGTGGCCATCCCCGGGTTCGCCAAATTCGTCAAGGTTGACCGTGCAGCCCGCATGGGACGCAATCCAGCGACGGGAGAGTCCATCCGGATCAAGGCTTCCAAGAAGGCGCGGATCACACCGGTCAAGGCATTCAAGGACGCCGTTCTGGCTCCGTCAACGGCTCCCAAGCTTAAGAAGGGCGCCTACCCGATCGACAGCGCGGCCGTTGCGGCTGCTGGTAAATCAGTTGCCGTCGCTCCGGTAAGGGCATCCGTCGCCAAGGCTCCGGCCAAGAAGGCGCCGGTCCGCCGCGCCCCGGCGAAGAAGGCGGCGGTCGCCAAGAAGGCGCCGGTCCGCCGCGCCCCAGCGAAGAAGGCGGCGGTCGCCAAGAGGGCTCCCGTAGCCAAGAAGGTCGTCCGCCGGGCCCCGGCGAAGAAAGCCGTCACGCGGGCACGCTGACCGGTTGAGTCCACCGAGGGGCGAGGTTCGACGAATCAGCTCACATGGGTGAATCGGTAGCCGATCGCCCACTGACCACCCCGCACGGGGATCGGCTGTCACCGTCTCATCCCGCCTACCGGGAAATACTCGACGCGCACTCGCGAGCGCTCCGTCGGGGGTCGATGAGCTATATCGATCCCCCGACGGGACTCTCGGTGCTGACTGCGGCGTACCTGCAGGAGCGAGGCAGTTGCTGCGATTCAGGGTGCCGCCATTGCCCCTACGTGCCGTGACACCACGTGCTCCAGGTGCGGCAGGGAACGGCGACGGCAAATGATGCGGCTTATGCTCCTCGCATCATGGCGCGACGGGCAATGGCGAGGGCATGAGCGAGACATCGCAAGGTCACGGGTGGTGGTTGGCCTCAGACGGGAAGTGGTACCCGCCCGAGGCATGGACCGGCCCTCCCCCGCAGACGGGGCAGGCGCCGTACGCCGTGACGGGGTACCCGGCGGGATACCAATCCGCCGAACCATCCGCGCCCTACTCCGCCGGCTATCCCCCACAAGGGACCTCGTGGAACGCACCGCGGCGGACCAATGGTCTGGCCATCGCCTCCCTGGCCTGCGCATGCGCCGGCATCATCCCCTTCCTGTTCGGCCTGCCGTCCGTTCTGGGCATCATCTTCGGCTTCGTCGCACGGAGTCAGATCAAGAACGCACACGGTGCGCAGGGTGGGGCCGGACTGGCGCTGGCCGGGATCATCGTGGGTTTCAGCCTCATCGGACTCTTCATCCTCGCGGTTGTGTTGGTCGCCATTTTCGACCCGTCTACCCAACCGGTCTCGGCTCCGGCGCTATGAACGGGTCGAACAACTCGAGGAGGAGACGATGAAAGGGCTCACATACGGTGTCCCGCCTGAGCCCTGGACGCCACCCGATGACGGGAATCGCCTGTTGGTCGGACTGTCGAACACGCCGATGCGACTTGAGGAGCGTGCAGAGCCCCACCCGTCCCGAAATGGTTGGGTGATGGCCAAGACGCGGCTCACGGGCATCTGCGGTTCGGACGCCAAACAGGTCTTCATGGATTTCGGCGACAACTTCACCGACAGCGCCCTCAACGGCTATTTTACCGCTCCCACCGTCCTGGGCCACGAAGTGGTCGCCGAGGTGGCGGAGTTGGGTCCTCGGGTCTCGCGGTTGGAGGTCGGCCAACGGGTGGTGCTGAACCCTTGGCTTTCGTGCGGACCACGCGGGATCGACCCCCCGTGTGGCTCCTGCCGCGACGGCGACTTCAGTCTGTGTTGGCACTTCACCGAGGGCCCCCTCGCCGCCGGCATTCACACCGGGACCTCGAGAGACGCCCCAGGTGGCTTCGCTGAATATCTGCCGGCCCATGAGTCGATGTTGTTTGCCGTTCCCGACTCCATCAGCGACGAGGTCGCAGTGCTGGCCGACCCTTTTGCCGTTTCCTTGCACTCGGTCACCCGGCATCCGCCACCACCTGGGGGGAAGGTGCTCGTCTACGGAGGTGGCGCCCTCGGGACCACTGCGACGGCAATTCTGCGGGCGCTGTACCCCGACGTCGAAGTCATGGTCGTCGCTCGTTTCCCCGCCCAAGCGGCGTTGGCACGACGCCTGGGAGCCGCCGTCGTCGACCCGTATCCGCGCGAACGTCTGATCGAAGAGGCCGCAGCATGGTCGGGAGGCGTGCTCCAACGGATCGAGGGGGGCTACCTGGCCATGGCTCACCCCGGAGGAATCGACGTTGTCTATGACACTGTCGGGACCGGTGATACAGCCGAGGTGGGCGTGCGGCTCCTCAAGTCCCGGGGGACCATGGTCAAGAGCGGGGTGAACGCACCCGAACGATGGGAATGGTCTCCCCTGTACTTCAAGGAGATCTCATGGGTTGGCTCCAACGCCTTCGGGGTCGAGGAGGTCGACGGCGAGCGCCTGCACGGCATTGCGCACTACCTGCGGATGGTGGAGGACGGCCGAATCGACCTGAGCGGGATGCTGACGCACACGTTCCGGCTCGAGCAGTGGCGGGAGGCCTTCACGGTCCTGGCGACACAGGAGCAGACCGGGGCCGTGAAGGTCGCCTTCGACTTTCGGTAATGCCGGAGTCCTACGTGGACCGGAGGCTCTGGGCCTCGAAGGTCACCACGGCGTCATCGAGCGGCAGAATCACCTGGGGCCGCACGAACTGGTGCGACTCGGCGACCAGACGAACGGCAGTGCCCCAGGCCGTGAAGCCGACCGCGTGGCGGGCGAAGTGCATAGGGCCCTCCGTCACCTTCACCTGGACGACCCCGTGACCGCCCGCATCCAGCGCAGAGCGCTGCATCCGTTCCATCGCTGACTCCCGGGCCGAATACATGGCTTCAGTGAAGTTGGTGAGCTCGATGTTCTGCGTCTTCTGCTTCATCGCGTCCCCAGCCGATCGACGGGGCGCATAGGCAAAACTGGCGCCGAAGGCCAGCCCCACCGGCAGCCAGCCGGCACCCTTGAGCAAGGTGAAGTCGCGTGCCGAGAGGTCGGACACGAACGGGGAGGCCGGGAGGTTCTTGGCGTCGATCGGGCGTACCGCCGTCCCGACCAGTTCGACATCGATGTGGTGCGTGCGGACCTCGACCTCCACCCGCACACCCACGACGCCGTGCCCGTGCACCTTGATGCACTCGTCCCTGAGCTGGTCGGAGGCCCCCTTGACCGCCGCATTGTGCGCCACCGAGGCGACGGTAATCTCCCCCTGCCCCCAGTTCCACACGCCGATCGGCACGGAGACGACCGAGACGCCGCAGACCAGGTCGACCGGCTCCCAGCCGGCGCCGTGCAGGAGCAGTGCCTCGTCAATGGAGAGGTCGGAGGTCACGCCTCGTGCCCGTGAGGGTGGCGGGGCAACGGCCAGTGACTTCGCTCCACTCAGCATCTCGGCCCTGGCGTCGATCGCCCCGCTCGCGCTCATATAAGCCGCACCGTGGGACGCGGCGGCGGCACGTCGTCGAAGTCCTTGAAGCGACGCATGCGATTGCCTCGCAGGGTGCAGTCGATGACCTCGTCGCCCTGAGAGAGCTCGCGATTGACGACGTCGATCCGGGCACCGTGCAAGGTGTCCCCCGAGAGCTGCTGGCGCACCTGCTTGCGGGCCAGTTGCCGCACCGCCATGTGCGCTTTGCTCACCTGCTCGACCTCGTAAGGGGACGTCGGGCCACCCCAACCCCGGCTCCCTTCCATCAGGTACTCGGTCATGCAGTACGCCCACACCCTCACCGAGGCCATGGTGGCGACGACGGCGACCGGCATGAATCCCGCTTCGATCGACTTGGTGAGCCGCTGCCCGGCCAGATAGGTGGTCCACGGCACCCCGCCGGCCGGAGGCGGGCCATCCTCCACCTTGACCGCGGTGCCGAGGAAATGGAACTCGGTCGTTCCCGTATCGGCCAGGGGGTTGACCCGATCGGTGACGCCGATCACTCCGTGGGCCCCGAGCGACACGGCCTCGTCCAGCATCCGGCGGTAGGCCGATCCGTATCCCTCAGACCACGCCTCTTCGACCCACGTCTGCTCCAGGTTCTGGCCCCACATCCGGTGCTCGTTCGACACGAAGCCGTGGGGGCATCGGTACGTCTCCGCGTAGCCGCCGTTGTTCCGCGGCCCGGGCGCATACGGGTTGATCCCGCGCATGTACCCCGATCCCGCCCCGTACCAGCCCCACCGCATGACGCAGAAGCCCTGCACCAGGCCTACCGGTTGGAGTCCCATGTCGAGGCAGGCCGCGAAGTCGGGCACGGTGAGCCCAGAGGAGAAGGCGGACGACTCGAGGCGCCGAACTGCTGCTTCGGGAAGCTCGAGCGAACTATCGCCCATCAGTTGCCCATCAGTTGTCGAGGGAAATGATCGTGATCGGCTTGGGCAGCGTGACCTCGCCGGTCGTCTTGGTGACCGCCGTGCCCAACGCCAGGAACTCAATGGTGTGGGAGCCCCACTGATGCGACTTCTCTTCGAGACGGACGCCCACGATCCCGCTCGCCTTGAGCTCACCGGCCTCATCCTGCATCCGGGTCATGGCCAACTCCCGGGCCTCGTAGAGGGCCTGGGTGAAGTTCGGGAGCTCCACGTTCTGGCCGACCGAACCGAGCGCCTGGGTGAGCTTGCGATGGGCGATGTGGTACACGCAGGTTCCCATCACCAGACCTTGGGGCACATGCCCCGTCTGCATGAGTGTCCAGAAGTCCTGGCCTGAGAGATCGGAGGTGAAGGGCTTCCCCTGCGCATTGCGATAGGAGTTCCCATCCTCTGCCTTGACCGCAGTCCCGAACGCGATGAACTCGGCAGAATCGTTGCCCCACTCGTAGTAGTTGACATCGAGACGGACTCCGACCACTCCGTCGGCGCCCAGCTCGGTCGCCTCCTCTTCCATGCGGTTCATGGCCAGCTCGCGGGCCGTGTACATGGCTTCGGTCAGTTTGGTGAGCTCCTGGCTCTCCCCCCATTTCCGAGTCTGGAGACCGATGTGGTAGATCGACGATCCCATGACGAATCCGAGGGGGTGGAATCCGGCCTCCTTCACCAGGAGGAATTCGTTGACCGACAGGTCGGACGTGAAGAGCCCGTGTTCGAGCTCCTCGAGGCGGTGGGCGGCATCCTTGGGTAGATCCTGAGGCTGAGTCACGACGACTCTCCGATCACAATGTTCTCTAGGGCGAGCCGTGTCTGCTCACTGTGGGACGCTTCGTTGTGCAATATGGTGAGGAGGCGGGTAAGCCAGGCGTCCATTCCCACCTGCTCGCTGCGGATGCGGATACCCCCGGAGGCGTGACCGATACTGCACCGTACCGTAGGCCCGTCGACATCGGCCCGCAGGGTGTCGTCCCCGAGGGTGATCTGCACGGACTTTATCTCCTCGGATTTGCGGAAGCGCCCGCCGGCCCGTTCCACCACAATGCGCCCCCCCAACACGTCGGAGAGCTGCTCCACCAGCAATTTGAGCATGATGCGCGAGTCCGTGCTGTTGGACTGCAGCGCCGAGATGGCCATGGAGAGATCGAAGGCGTCGTCCCCCGCTGCACCGGCCGGCTCCATGGTCATCAGCGGCATTGTACTTCCCGACCTGGAGGAAGACCCAGCGCCACCAGGGCGGCGGGACGCCGGGGCCGCTAGGTCTCCCTTCGCCGCTGGACTACGCGGGTCGGGGCTCGCAGATGACCACGGGAATTTCGCGATCGGTCTTCTCCTGATAGGCGCCATATTCCTCGTACGCTCGGAGGATCTGGGGCCATAGCTCCTTTCTCACGTCCGCCGAGGCGGTACGGGCTCGGAGCTCGCGACGCTGCCCGTCGATGAGTATCTCCACGTCGGGATTGGCGGTCAGGTTCGCCTACCACTGGGGATTCCGATCGTTGCCGTATTTCGACGCCACCAGCACCACCGGGTCCTCGTCGTGCAGTGGCGAGGTGAGTACCGTCACCCTCGTCTGCCCGGTCTTGCGGCCGACGTTGCGCAACTCGACTACCGGCATGCCGTAGACCGATCGCCCAATCCGCCAACCGCTGAGCCGGAGAGTGGCCCGGTGAGCCTCGTTCAAGACCTTGAAGCCGACATCGGTGATCGACCGCTGCACGCTCATCGCTTCCTCATTTTCATCGCTTCCCCGTTACCTCTCGTTTCCGGATCTCGCGCCCCGGTCTGTGCCTCTCGGGGTGCGAGGCGCCCCCGGCGCGCGGCCCCGCCGAGGCGGCCCCGCCGATGTCACCCCGCCGTACGTGCCGGAAGAGGGATCGACTGTGCGAAGTGGAAGACATCGTCGGCGTCGTAGACACCTTTCACCTCCCTGAGCCGAGGGAGGTTCGTCCCGTAATAGGCCTCGGCCCAGTCGGGCAGCGTCGGGTCGATGTAGTTCTGGTACGCGCCCTTCGCGTACGGGGCGAAGCTCTTCTGGGTCTGTTCCAGCCAGTTCCGGGCCGCCGCAACGACCGCCGGGGACGGGCTCGCGCTCGCGTACGTGACGGAGTACTGGGCGCATGCGATCGCACCACGATGCACGAACGCCGTGTCCCCCGGGGCCAGTTCGTTGATGACGCCGCCGTAACTGTCGAACGCGACACCGCCTCCGACGCCGGGCACATCGGAGCCCAGGGCCTCCACCGCGGTGATCATCGCCGCCGTGCCCGAGGCGGGCAGCACCCCGTCGATGAAGGTCGACTTAGCGGTGTAGGCCGACCGGGAGAGCGTCCCACCCTGATTCCGTGTCGGAAGATGGCACTGGCCAACCGTGAGCCCCTCGCATCCCGCCTCTATCAACATGGCCCGGAGGTAGTTCTCGGGGCCCACGAACCGGTCCGTCGGCGCCGCACCGACGGCGCTGAGCAAGGGGGCGAGGGCACTCGCACAGGCACCCGTCGATCCGGCGAACACCCCCGTGACCTTCAGAATCCCCCCGCCGGCCGTGCCGTTCGCGGCCAGCTGGCAGTTGCACCACAGCTCGTTGGGCGTCGAGGGTATCCATCGCATCCACGAATCGAGAACCGTCGCCGCCTCGTCCCAGGGCCACTCCAAGGTGAACAGCGTCACGCTGGGGATCGGATGGACGTTGAACGTGAACGACGTCACGATGCCGAAGTTGCCGCCTCCCCCACCCCGACTGGCCCAGTACAGGTCGCTGTGGCTACTGGGCGAGCACCGGCGCAAGGACCCCTCGGCAGTCACGATCGTGAGCGAGGCGATGTTGTCACAGGTCATCCCGTACGCCCGGCCGAAGACGCCGATCCCTCCGCCGAGCGCCAGGCCGGCGATGCCGACCGTGGGACACGAGCCGCCGGGAAGCAGCACGCCGGACGCGCCCAGCCGGCTGTAGACGTCGACCAGCTGTGCGCCCGCGCCGATGGTGGCGAACTGCATCCCCGATTCGACGGCCACCGCGTTGAGCGACGACACGTCGACGACCAGTCCCGGGCAGGACGAGTACCCGCCATAACTGTGACCACCCGAGCGAGCCGCCAGTCGGACACCGTGGTCCCGGGCATAGGCCACGCAACGCTGGACGTCGACCGCGGTGGCGCAGTAGGCGATGGCGGCCGGTTGCGGCGAGAACACCTCGTTGTAGAGGAGCGCGCTGTTCGGGTAGGCCGCGTCGCCCGGGAGGACCAACGACCCTGTGAGCATTCCGGCCAAAACGCTCCATTGCGGGGGCTCGACAGTCGTCGTGGTGCCCCTGGTCGCCGTCGTGGTGGATCCCCCCGAAGACTGGGAGTGACCAGGCGAGCTCGTGCAGGCGGCGGTGGCGCCGACCAACGCGGTCGCCCCCAGGGCTGCCGTCGTGGTGCCGGCACGACGGAGGAAGGCTCGGCGATCCATCGCCGCCTCTATCGGATACACCGGACGACCGTACCAATGCCCCGTACGGCCAGCGGGCCATTCTGTGGGTGACCCTTTCGAAGCAACCTCCTCCCGGGGGGTGCACAGGCGCCGTCACTTCCCCACGATCATCGGCACGCCGATCGGTCGCCCGAGCACGGGACGGCCGGACGGGACAGGCCGGACGGGACGGCCGGACGGGGCGGGCCGGACGGGGCGGGCCGGACGGGGCGGATACGGACTCACGACGAGCGACGCGTTGTGTCGTGGGTCCCTGACCTGGGGAAACACCTCAGCGTTTCCCTCTGAACTCGGAGATTTGATTGCGGAGTTAGAAGCCGACCCCGCCCGTCGGAGGAGCCGTCGTCGTGGTCGTGGTCGGAGGGCTTGTCGGAGGCGTTGTCGTCGGCGGGGCGGTCGTCGGCGGGGCGGTCGTCGGCGGGGCGATGGTCGACGGGGGCGACGTGGCGGGCGGCGACTTGGTGACGGGCGGCATGGTCGTCGGGGATGAAGTGGAGCTGCTGCTGCCCGCCGCCTTGGTTGCGGTCGGCGACGTCGTACTTGGACTCGTGCCCGAACTCGTGCCCGAACTCGTGCCGGAACTCGTGCCCGAACTCGCACTCGTGGCCGCGCCACCGGTGGAGGTTGCGCTCAGTGCCGACTTGACCGCGGACGACTTTCCGTCGGAGAGCACGGCGAACCACGCGTTCTCGACTCCCTGCCCGGTCGCCTCGCCCTTCTTCGTGTCGCTGACGAAGTGGTACAGCGCGTGATCATGGAAGAACACCTGCAGACGCCCGCCCTGCACCCGGATCGCGGTCAGCCCCTTGACCCCGCGCGGAGCCTTTATGTGGGTGACACCCTTCGGCAACAACAGAGGGGGCCACGCCTTGGCGCACGCTCCGGTGCACGTCGCCTTGCCCGCCGGATCGACGGTGTAGCTGTAGAGCGTCAGGCCGGCTCCGGTGGTCAGGGCCGTTCCCAGCTTGGCCACATGCTCCGTCTTGACGACGAGTGCCGCTCCCGACGACGCACCCTTGGCCGAGGCCGGCGCGGGGAACACCAGGGTGCTCACGCCTACCGCACCGGCACCGAGCGCAATGGTGGCGACGGTCCCCTTGGCCAGCAGGGCGGCAAGCCCCCGGCACGTCGAATCACTCCGTGTTGCCATGTCCTCACGTCCTTCCCTCGGTCGCCGGTACTACGGCCGGGGGATTCGGGAGGATTGCGCGCGCCGGTGAAAGCGCTCAGTTCGCTCAGTTCACCCAGTGCACCTCTGGAGCCGTCCGACTCAGCGCAGGAGGTTGCCCAGCAGGCCGCCCGCGGCGCCCGCGGCCACGTCGTCGCCCTTGCCCCGGTCCGGCAGGAAGGGCTCGATCGCACCGGCCAGGATGGCGATGGGCATCGACTGCAGCCAAATCCGCCCCGGGCCGACCATGACGGCGAAGTGGTGGCCGTCGTCGCCCATGTAGCGGTTCACGAGCCCGGGAACTCTCTGCACGCTGAACTGCACCGACGCCTGAAACAGACCGACGTGGCCCGGGTGCACCCGCATGCTCTGCCCGGGTTGGAGATCGAAGGCCAGCACCTCGCCGGACAGATCCACCCACGCCCGGCCGGTTCCTCCGATCTTCTGGAGTATGAAGCCCATCCCGCCGAAGATGCCGCCCCGGAACGACTGTTGGAACCCGAGCCCCAGCTCGATCCCCGGCGTCGCGGCCATGAAGCCATGCCGATGGACCAAGAACTCGTTTCCCGGGGCCACGTCGATCGGCACGATGTGGCCGGGCAGCTTGGAGGCAAAGGAGACGGAGCCGACGCCGCCCTCGGCGGTGTAGGTGGAGAGGAGGATCGAGCTCCCCCCGACGGCCCGCTTGACCGCGCCCATGATGCCCTTGCCGCCCAATCCGCCACCGGCCCCGGTGGTGAACTGGATGGCATCGGTCATCCAGCTGAACTCCCCGACCTCGGAAACGACTGATTCGCCCGGCTGCAGTGAGAGCTCCAGCACCGGCATGACCGTTCCGTGAATCGTCTCTTCCATGGCGTCCTCCTGGGATCAGATGTTGCCTGCCGACACGAGCGTAGTGGTGGGCGGGTCCGCAGGCCGGACCGTGGATGGGGCGGAGCGGAGCGGCCCGACCGACGGCGGGCCCGCCCAGCTCCGGGCGGCCCGCGGCGCGGCGCGTCGCCGCTCAGGCGGGAAGCTCGCCGTTCCCGACGAAGTCGAACAGGCGAAGACCCGGGTCGAGTGAACCGGCAGCCGAGGCACCGACGAGACGATGGCGGCCGACACTGAGCACAGTGGGCTCGGGGGCGACGAAGGACTGCTCGGCGAACCCGGCCTGCACGAACCACTCCCGGATGGACGGCGTGAGATCGGGTGGGCGTCGGTGCCGCGTCCAGACGACCGTGCCGCCCGGTGCGCAGAACGACGGCATCGTCAGCACGGTGGCGCGGATGTCCTCGTCGCTGATGTTGCCGAAGACGCCGCAGATCAGGACCAGGTCGGCCGGGAGGGCGCCGGCGTACGACGCGGCCAGCGAGGCGTCGCCCTCGAGGACCTCGATCAGGTCGCCCACGCCCGCCGCGGCCGCCCGCGCCCGGGCGAAGGCCACCAGCGCGGGATCGCGCTCGACCAGCCGGGCCCGGACATCGGCCCGGCGCGGATGACCCGCCACCACATCGATCACGTCACGCCCCTGCCCGGCGCAGATGCTCACCAGGCGGATCGGCCCCGGGGGGTGGTGGTCGAGCACGGCACGCACCCCGGACTGCACCAGCCGTAGGCGGGCCGAGAGCCGGGAGTCCGGATCCTCGTAGGCCTGGTGCCAGCGCACCCACCGTCCCGCCTCGCCCACCGCCGCCTCGTCGCCCGGACCCTCGCCCACTGCCGCCTCGCCCACTGCCGCCTCGCCTATTGCACCGCCATTCCCCGGATTGGACATCCCGTCATCGTAGGGTGGGGCCGTGATCAAGTACCTCGGATCGAAACGGCGGCTGGTACCCGTCCTCTCCGGAATCTGCGCGGCATCCGGAGCACGCACCGCCCTCGATCTGTTCACCGGCACCACCCGCGTCGCCCAGGCCTTCAAGGCGCAAGGCGTGGAGGTCACCGCGGTCGACACGGCCCGCTACGCCCACGTCTTCGCCCAGTGCTACGTCGAGGCCGACGCCGCCGCAGTGGACATGCCGGCGCTGACGGCGGCCATCGACCACTTGAACGGGCTGCCCGGGCGCCCGGGCTATGTCCATGCCACCTTCTCCAAGGAAGCTCGATTCTTCCAACCGTTCAACGCGGCGCGGATAGATGCCGCCCGGGATGCCATCGACCACGACTATGCGGGGTCGCCGCTGTACCCCATCCTGCTCACAAGCCTCATCGAGGCGGCGGACCGGGTGGACTCGACCACCGGCGTGCAGATGGCCTATGTGAAGCAGTGGGCGCCGCGATCGGCCAACCCGTTGACGTTGCGGGTGCCCGAGCTCCTGCCCGGTGCGGGACACGCCCTGCTGGGCGACGCCCTCGAAGTGACGCCGAAGCTGGGCCGGTTCGACCTGGCCTATCTCGACCCGCCGTACAACCAACACCGGTATTTCACCAACTACCACGTCTGGGAGACGCTCGTGGCGTGGGATGCGCCCGAACACTACGGCGTGGCCCGCAAGAGGGTGGACGCGCGCGACCCGGCCACCCGCAGCGCCTTCAACTCGAAGCGGACGATGCCCGACGCACTGCGCCAGGTGGTGGGCAGCGTCGACTGCGAGCTGCTCGTGCTGTCGTACAACGACGAGTCCTGGCTGGCGGTCGACGAGCTCGAGGCACTGTGCGGCCAAGGCCGCGAAGTGGCCACATTGACGTTCGACTCCGCTCGCTACGTGGGGGCCCGCATCGGGATCTTTGATCCATCGGGTGTCAAGGTGGGCCGTGTGTCGCATCTTTCCAACCATGAGCTGCTGGTGATCGCGGGCGAGGGTGCACTGGTACGCCGCGTCGTCGATGCCGTGGGGCGGTTGCGGGCGGAGACGGGAACGGGCCGCGGCGTGGGCGGCGTGGGCGGCGTGGACGGCGTGGGCGGCGTGGGCGGTGATGGCAGGGGGGCAAGGCAGGCGGCCCCAACCCTGCGTGCTGAATCCCGATCGGCTTCAATAGGCGGCGTGAAGGCCACGTGAGCACCCACCCCGGACACGCGCGGTTGGAGGAAGCCGACCTCTCGGCGCGCATGTCGAGGGACGAGGAGGCCAAGCGCCTCCGCAAGGCGCAACTTCGGGTGCTGCATCTGCGCCTGATCAACGGCGGGCAGCTCAGCGGGGGGAAGTTGGGCCCTCCCGTGTGCATCATCTTCGAAGGGTGGGACGCCGCCGGGAAGGGTGGGGCCATCAAGCGCCTGGTCGAGCCGCTCGATCCGCGCCACGTCCACGTCGCGCCCTTCGCCGCCCCCACTCCCGACGAGCTCCGGCACCACTTCCTCTGGCGTTTCTGGCCGCCCCTCCCCGGATGGGGCGGCATGACCATCTTCGACCGCAGCTGGTACGGCCGTGTACTGGTCGAGCGCGTCGAGAACCTGGCCACCGAGGCGCAGTGGCGGCGGGCCTACGACGAGATCAACGACCTCGAGCACTCGCTGGCCGAAGAGGGCATGGTGGTGATCAAGCTCTGGCTGCACATGTCGCACGAGGAGCAGCTGCGGCGTTTTGAGCGCCGGCGCGACGACCCGCTCAAGTCGTGGAAGTTGACGGCCGAGGACTGGCGCAACCGCGAGAAACGCCCGCAGTACGACGAGGCGGTCTCCGACATGCTGCGTCTCACCAGCGGCCGGCTGGCGCCGTGGGATGTGATCTCTGCGGAGAACAAGCGCAACGGACGGGTCGAGGTGATCGAGACGGTGATCCGGCGCATGGAGGAGGGCATGGCGCGCTGGGGTATCGAGGTGCCCTCGGCCGACGACGAGGAGGAGGAGAGGACCCAGGCCGCGCTGGCCTTCGACGACGCCGAGTTCCAGCCCGACCCGGAGGTCGAGGCTCCGGCTGAGGCCCCGGGCCCGGTGGCGGCGGGAGCCCCGGTGGCGGCGACCGTCCCGGCGGCCCCGGCGCCGGCCCCCGCGGCAGCCCCGGGCCCGGTGGCGGCGGGAGCCCCGGTGGCGGCGACCGTCCCGGCGGCCCCGGCGCCGGCCCCCGCGGCAGCCCCGGCCCCGGTCCCGGCGGCAGCCCCGGTGGCGGCGGGAGCCCCGGTGGCGGCGGTCCCGGCCCCGGCGGCGTCCCCGGTGGCAGCCCCGGTGGCAGCCCCGGTGGCAGCCCCGGCGGCAGCCCCGGCAGCGGCGGGCGCCAACGGCAATTACGCGGCTTCGCCAGCACCATCCCCCGCCCCCGCCCCCGCCCCTCCCGCTACCACACCCCGAACGAGGCTCGACGGGTGACCGACACCGCAGGTTGGACGAACGGATCCCGTTACGGCATCACGATCCCCCTCGATACGGTCCCCCTCCACGCCCACAAAGAGTGGTTCGCCCGCCTGCGCGCCCTCGGCTACACCGATCTGTGGTCGGCCGAGGTCGACGGGTCCGACGGGTTCACACCCCTGGCCCTGGCCGCGGCCTGGGAGCCCACGCTCAAGCTCGGGGTGGCCATTACGCCGGCCTATACCCGCGGTCCTGCGCTGCTGGCCCAGAGCGTGGCGTCCCTGGCCGACGCCGCACCGGGCCGGTTCGCCTTCGGCCTGGGGGCGTCATCCGAGGTGATCGTGGCCAACTGGAACGGGTTGGCCTTCGAGCACCAGTACCAGCGGGTGCGCGACACGTTGCGTTTCCTTCGCCTGGCCCTCACCGGCGAGAAGGTCACGGCCACCTACGACGGGTTCACGGTCAGCGGTTTCCGCCTGGCCCGGGTCCCCGAGCAGCAGCCCGACATCTACCTGGCCGCCCTGCGCCCCGGCATGCTCCATCTGGCCGGCAAGGAAGCCGACGGGGTGATCCTCAACTGGTTGAGCGCCGAGGACGTCCGCCAATCGGTGGCGGAGGTCGTGGGCGCCGGTGGAGAGGGCCATGAAGTCGTCGCCCGGATCTTCGTGATCCCCTCGGAGGATACCGACATGGTGCGCACCGTCGGGCGGCGCATGATCACGTCCTACCTCAACGTGAACGCCTACGCCGAGTTCCACCGGTGGCTGGGGCGGGGCCCGACCCTCCAGCCGATGTGGGACGCCTGGGCCGCCGGCGATCGCAAGGCCGCCCTGGCCGCCATCCCCGACCAGGTGGTCGACGACCTCATCGTCCACGGCTCCTTCGCCGAATGCCGGGCCCACATCAAGCGCTACATGGACAGCGGCATCACGATCCCCGCCCTGGCCGTCATTCCGATCGGCGTCGACTTGGGTGAGGCCCTGGCCGGGCTGTCGCCTTCGGCGGGCTGAAGGCCCCGCCCCCGCCCCCGCCCCCGCCCATGACTCCCATCAACTCCCCCATCGATTTCCGCACCACCTCCCTCGCCGACCTGGCCCACGCCGTCCGGACCCGCCAGGTCAGCGCCCGTGAGCTGACCGCCCACGCCCTCGAGCGCATCGCCACCCTCAATCCGACGTACAACGCATTCGTCGCCCTCAATGGGGAGCGGGCGCTGGCGGAAGCCGCCGCCGTGGACGAGATCACGGCGAAGGGCGGCGATCCCGGAGCACTGGCGGGCATCCCGCTGGCGGTCAAGGACAATCACGATGCGGTGGGCTACCGCTCCACCTTCGGCTCACCGGTGCTGGCCGACAGCCCCGTCGCCACCGTCGACAGCCCCTTCGTCGCCCGCCTGCGGGGCGCCGGCTGCGTCGTCGTCGGCAAGACCAACCTGCCCGAATTCGCCTGGTCGGCCAACACGACCAATGCCGTGTTCGGCCCCACCGCCAATCCGTTCAACCCCGACCACGGTGCGGGCGGGTCCTCGGGCGGGGCGGCTGCGGCCCTGGCCGCGGGCATGGTCCCGCTGGCCACCGGTTCCGACGGCGGCGGGTCGATCCGGATCCCGTCGGCCTGCTGTGGCCTCTCGGGCATGAAGCCCTCCCTCGGGCGGGTCCCCGGCGGCGGCCCGAACCCGCCCGGCTGGCTCGACCTGTCCACCAACGGTCCCATGGCCCGCCGTCTCGCCGACGTCGTGACCGCTCTCGACGTGGCTGTCGGCCCCGACCCCTCCGACCTGCGCTCCCTGCCACGCCCCGAGGCATCGTGGTTGGCGGCCCTGGACGATCCCCATGTGCCTGTCCGCGTGGTCTGGGCCCCGACCCTGGGTTACGCCGAAGCGGACGCCGAGGTGCTGGACATCTGCCGGCGTGCCGTCGGGGTGCTCGAATCGCTCGGCGCCGAGGTCATCGAGGTCGACACGGTGTTCGACACCGACCCGGTGGGCGACTTCCTCACGCTCATGGGGGTGTGCCAGCTGCGCACGATGCGGCCGCACATGGGGCATCCGAGGTGGGACGACGTCGACCCCGTGCTGGCGGCCATCATCGACGCCGCCCAGTCGACAACCGCGGAAGAGCTGGTGCGGATCTTCGACCGCTTCCACTACATGAACCTGGCCCTCATCGAGCTCTTCCACGAGGCGCGCATCTTGGTCACGCCGACCTGCGCCGGCGTGGCGCCGCTCGTCGGTCAGGGGGAGAGCACCGTCAATGGCGTCCTGACACCCAACTGGGTGCAGTTCACGTACCCGTTCAACATGACCCGCTCGCCCGCTGCCACCGTATGCGCCGGTCTGAGCAGCGGCGGGCTGCCGGTCGGGCTGCAGCTCATCGGGCCCCAGCACGCCGATCTGGTCGTCCTGCGCACCGCCGCCGCGCTCGAGGCCGCCCTCCTCGCCGCTCGTGGCTTCGAGCTGCTCGCCCCGGTCGAGCCGTGAATTGCCCGGTCGAACTTATGAATTGATGGTGAGCGACTCGAGCAGGTCGGCGAACTTGCGCTGGGCCTCAATCCGGCGGGTCGGGATGTGCTCAGTCGGCACCTCGGTCGCCACGTAGCCCTTGAGGATCCGCCGCGCCACCGTTTGGCGGTGCACCTCGTCGGGCCCGTCGTAGATCCGGGCGGCCCGGGCGGCCCGGTACATCGACTCCAGCGGCAGATCGCACGAGTAGCCGAGGGCGCCGTGCACCTGGACGGCGCGGTCGATGACGTTGTAGAGCACCGCGGCGCCGTAGTACTTGATCATGGCGATGTCGACCCGGGCGGCCGCCTGCCCCTCCTGATCCATCTTCCAGGCCGCATGCAGCGTCATGAGCCGGGCCGCCTGCATCTCCGCCAACGAATCGGCCACCCAGTTCTGCACCGTCTGCTTCTCGGCCAGCACCGAACCGTGGGCGTAGCGCGAGACGGCCCGCTCGCAGAGCATGTCGAAGGCGCGGCGGGACTGCCCCAGCCAGCGCATGCAGTGATGGATGCGACCCGGCCCGAGGCGCTGCTGGGCCAGCTGGAACCCGTCTCCCTCACGTCCCACCAGGTTCCCGACCGGGATGCGCACGTCGCGGTAGATGATCTCGGCGTGGTTGCCGAACCGCCCGTACGGGGTCTCGGGGTCCTCCATGGTGGCGACGTCACGCACGATGTCGACCCCGGGGGTGTCGACGGGGACGATCAGCATCGACGATCCCTGGTAGGGGTGGATGTCCGGATTGGTCACCGCCATCACAATGAGAAAGTCGGCCACCGATCCGTTGCTGGTGAACCACTTGTGGCCGTTGAGCACATACTCGTCGCCATCGCGGACGGCCGAGGTGGTGAGCAGGGTCGGGTCGGACCCCGCCGTGTTGGGTTCGGTCATGGAAAAGGCGCTGCGGAGGTCGCCGTTGAGCAGAGGCTGCAACCACTGGCGGCGTTGCTCCTCGTTGCCGGAGTTGGCGATGCCGATCGCGAGGAGCTCGGCATTGCCGGAGTCCGGCGCGTTGTTGCCGAAGACCACCGGGCCGTAGGGCGTCTGACCCAGGATCTCGTGCATCAGCCCCAACCGCACCTGGCCGAAGCCCATCCCGCCCAGGTCGGGAGGCAGGTGCGCCGCCCAGAGCCCCTGCGCCTTGACCTCCTCCTGCAGCGGGCGAATTGCGACCCTGACCTGGTCGTAGGTGAGCGAGAGCGTCTCGAGTGGGAAGACCTCATTGCGCACGAATTCGCGCATCCACTCGAGCTTCTCCTCGAATTCGGGCTCGGTCGAGAAATCCCAGGCCATCGTCTCCTCTTTCGTGATCTGTCCGCACCGGCGGCCAACTTGGTCTACCACTCCGCCGCCGCTCGGCCGCCGGTCGGGCGCCGCTCGGCCGCCGGTCGGGCGCCGCTCCGCCGCCGCTCCGCCGCCGCTCCGCCGCCGCTCGGCTACCGGCGAGCCTCACCCTGCCACTACCGTGTGCGTCGTGCCTACCGCGACGCCTCTCACCTTCCGCCCCACTGTCACGCCCTCGGCGCCACCACCGCCCCAGGCGCCCCTGACGCCGGCCGAACGGGCGGTCATAATCGGAGCCGAACGGGCGCTCCTCGACGAGCGCCGGCTCCTGACCGGCGCCGAGCTGACCGCGCTGGCCGCACTTCCCGATGGCGCCGTCATGGCGCTGGCGTCACTCGCCCACCAGGTCCGGCTCGACTGGTGCGGGCCGGAGGTCGAGATCGAGGGGATCCTCTCGGCCAAGACCGGCGGATGTCCCGAGGACTGCCACTTCTGCTCGCAGTCGTCCCGCTTCGACACGCCCGTCAAGGCCACGCCCTTCCTCGATACGGAGGAGGTCCTCGCCGCCGCCCGCGAGACCGCCGCACTCGGCGCATCGGAGTTCTGCATCGTGCTGGCGGTGCGCGGCCCCGACGAGCGCACCATGCAGCGGCTTTTGGAGCTCGTACCGCGCATCGGCGAGGAGACGGGGCTCAACGTCGCCGTCAGCGCCGGCGTGCTGACCGACGATCAGGCCACACGGTTGGCTGAGGGCGGGGTGCACCGCTACAACCACAACGTCGAGACGGCGCGGTCGTTCTTCCCCTCGGTCGTCACCACGCACACCTGGGACGAGCGGGCGGAAACATGCCGGCTGGTGCGGAGCAACGGGATGGAGCTTTGCTGCGGCGCCCTGATCGGGATGGGGGAGTCCGACGAGCAACGGGTCGAGCTGTTGCTGCAGCTCCAGGAACTCGAGCCGACCGAGGTCCCTATCAATTTCCTCAACCCTCGGCCCGGGACACCCCTGGGCGACCGGCCGATCGTGGGCGCCTGGGAAGCCGTACGTTGGATCGCCCTCTTCCGTCTTGCCCTGCCCTCGGTCATCCTCCGCTACGCCGGTGGGCGCGAGGTCACCCTGCGTGACCTTCAGGCCATCGGGATGACCGCCGGCATCAATGCCCTGATTGTGGGCAACTACCTCACTACGCTGGGCCGCTCGTCCGACGAGGACCTCCAGATGTTGGCGGACCTGCGCATGCCCATCGGCGCACTCACCGCCGTCATTTAGATGCCGGGGTCCGGATCCGATTCCGGATCGCGAGCCGGAGAAGGCCCCGCCGCCGCCGGCGACAGCCCTTCCGCCGGCCCTGCCGCCGCCGGCACCCCCGCCGGCTCGCCCGCCGGCCCCGCCGCCGCCGCCGCCGGCACCCACGCCAGTCCATTCTGCACCGGGTGTGGGCGGACGACCTCCGACTGCGTGGGCTGCGCCCGTCCATTTGACCCACCCAGATTCTGTCCCGCATGCGGTCGGCGCATGACGGTACGGGTGGTGCCGACAGGCTGGGTGGCCCGCTGCCGGGATCACGCCGAGTTGCGTTCCGCCTGAGCGCGCTACGCCCTCGCTCTTCCCGCTCACGTATTGGTGCGGATCATCTCCTCGTACGAACGCCCGACGGCGCTCAGTCCACCCGTCGCCAGAGCATGCTCGAGCACAGGATCGTAGAGCGCGTTGACGCTCTTCAGGCTGTTCGTATCATCCTCGGGTTTCCAGGTCAGATTGGCGATGAAGGTGTTGTCGTCAAACGCGACAACTAAGGAGAAGCCCTCTTTCTGGCCGAACGTCGTGAAGATCTTGAGGAACTTCGTCTCCAGAGGATCGAGCCACGTAAAGGGCTCAATCTCGTGTTTGTCTATGGTCCCCTGGCCATCGAACTTGAGCGCTGGGAACAGGTAGAACTCGTCCATGACCATCGGCAGATGGGCCGCCCTGGCCTCATTGGCGTCCGTGATGGCGTTGGTGACGAACTGCGGCTCTGTCGGGTAGATGTGGAGGTCGATGTAGTTGACGCCCGAACTTGCATAATCCTTGTCGAATTGCGGTGATGACCACGAGCCAGCCCCAGCGCCGAGGAAGGTGCTGCCCCGGTGGATCGCCTCCACCTCTTCCCGGACAACGGCGGCCGACGTCAGTGGCTGATCGAGTCCCGGCAGCCCGATGTACATGGCGTCCGTCGTCGGTTCCGTCATGAGGGACAGGTAGGCCGGGTGCAGGTGGTCGACGATGACCTGCGCCTGCTCGGCCTGCTCCTGGGCATATGTCGTGTCGGTCAATCCGGCGTAGCTGACGTTGGCCGACACCGCGAAGGGAGTGCCCGCGAGGACCGGGTTCTCCTCCACACTCAGCATCATTCGGTGCCGGCGAACCGCTTGCGCCACCTTCTCATAGAAGGAGAGGTATTGACCCGAGTCCGGCGTTGTAGGAAGGAGGAGGGGGAAATTGACCGCCAGGCTCACGTCCTCGACTCCCATTTTGCCCAGAGCACTGAGCTCCTCCTCGACCTGGGCCAGGGTCTGCGGTAACAGCAGCTGAGTGCCACGGTTGCCATCAGCAAGGAGCAGGATCGCGCCGTAACGCATCTTCGAACCGGAACGAGCAGGCAGCCTCTTCACGGTTGCTTGTGCCTCACTGAGTTGAGTCCCGATCGTCGAGTAGAGACTCTGGTACCGGGCCGGCACCACTGCCGGCGGGGGCGTCGCGGCGTTCGCGTTTGAACTGGTCGGAGGGGTCGCCGTGTGGGAGTCCTCGCTGCAACCCGCCGCGGCCAGGCTGACCACGAGCGCGCACAGTGCCGCCGTCCACCGGCGCCGGGCTCTTTTTGCCATGACGTCATCGAGTATTTCACCTGTCCGCGAGATACGTGTTGGTCGCCGCGCACCAACGCAGCGAATAGCGGATGTGGGGCTGATGTGCGTCAACGCAGCATCGGTGATGATCCCGCCCTTCGCCAGGTCGGCGAGGGTGCCGACGTCATGCGATAGCCATGCGGACCCTCGAATGTCACGACGCCATCGGCGCTCCCGTCCATCGTCCATCCCAACTCGTGGACCGCACGGTGATGCCGCCCGCACAGGGTGATGAGATTCGAGAGATTGGTCTCCCCTCCCCGCACCCAGTGGACCATGTGGTGGACCTCAGTGAAGTCGACGAAGCCGCAGCTCGCGAAGCGACAACCCTTGTCGCGACGCGCGATCTCAATCCGCTGGGCCATCGTGGGACTTCGGCGCACACGCTTTTGGTCGAGGATGCAGCCATCGCCGCGTTCGACCGAGAACACGACCTTGGCGTCACAGGCCAGGCGGCGCGCCACCTCGGTCGAGATCGGACCGATGCCCGCCAACTCGGCAACTCCATTCGGATGGGAGCCAGTAAGAAATCCCAGGTCGGCGTGCACCACGACGGTCGGGCGATATCTGCCCCTTTCACCACTGGGGTCCCGATCCTCCCTCATGGCGCCGGAGCCGCCCTTGGCGCCCTCCCTCCCATCGGCGCCACTGGCAGCACTGGCGCCGATGGGTGAACGGCCGATCCCTCGGCACATCTCCATGAAGGCGTCACAGAGTCGCTGATCGAAAGGCACGTACCCGAGGGGGTCTGCACTACCAACACCCGCTCCCCCCTGACTGCCTGAACTGGCCGGGGTACCCGACCCGCTCCAGGACACGAGGCCGATCAACGCCGCCTTGGCGACGGCGTAATCGTCCTGAGCGAATGCTGCCCAAATGGTGGATTTGGCATCGTTGAAGCGGAGTGATCGATGCTCGAACCGGCGTGCGGCGACCGCGTCCGTGGTACCGCGGTGTGACGCGGCCAACTCCCGGACCTGTTTCACGCTCCAGTGCACCGAGGCCTCCGCCAGCACGGCGTCGGTTTCGGGCGTGGCGACGTCGGCGAGAGGGGCCACCGCATCGAGTGAGAGCGTGCCATCGGAAAGGGCTCCGGCCAGGTGAGGGAGGGACTCGAGTTGCGCTGCGGCTCGGACCCACACTCGGGCGGTCGCACCGCTGACCCCGCACCTTTCCGTCAGCCACGCCACCATCGATACCGCGCCATCTCCCCGCCAGGCCTCGGAACGATCGAACTCGGCGATATCCGCGAAAAGTGCCCGTTGGGTTGCGGAGAGCTCCCGACCACGCACTTGCATCCGCTCAGCCAGCTCACGTGACCGTGGGTCCGCCCCCGAATCACGACATGGAGGGCGCCGTCGCATCGACCGTGCTGCCACTGGCGCTCCCACTGCCGCTGCCGCCTCCGGCGGCGGGGCCGGGGGTGCGGCAGGCCTTTCTGGATTCAATGTCACGACCATCTCGGCAGTGTGAAGGAAGGGTGTATCAGACGACGCGACCAGGGCGATCCCTCGGGGCGTGAACGGCGTCGGGGCACCTTGCGCGAGAATGGACAGCATGGACACAATCGGCGTCGTCGATACCATGTTCGCCCGCTACGACATGGGCGGAGAAGCGCTCGATGCGTTGACGCAGTGCCCCGGTTACGGCACCCGCTTCACCACCATCCGCCGCACCGTCCCCGGCTTCAAGGACTTGGCGGTGGCGGCCAAGAAGCTCATTGAGGAGGACGGCTGCCGCATCGTCGTGGCGCTGGGGATGCCGGGCAAGGAGGCCGTCGACAAGGTATGCGCCCACGAAGCATCGACGGGGATCATGACGGCGCAGCTCATGACCAACACCCCCATCCTCGAGGTCTTCGTGCACGAGGACGAGTCCGACGACCCCGCGATCCTTGCGTCCGTCTTCAAGAACCGGTCGAGGGACCACGCCATCAACGCCTACCTCATGCTCTACGAGCCCGAAAAGCTCATCGCCCGGGCCGGCCAGGGCGTCCGTCAGGGCTTTGGGGACGCCGGACCGCTCAAGTTCTAGGCAGTTGCTCCACGACTGATCCCGGGATGGTGGGCGGAAGACCACCGCCTCCCCCTGCGCCACCGTCCACAGCGCCGTCACGGTCCACAGCACCGCCACCGTCCACAGCAGTGCCACCGTCCACGGCACCGCCACCGTCCATGGCACCGACATGCGCCAACTCCGCCTCATGGGCAGCCCGCAACGCCACCCCCTCGTTATCCCGTTCTCGCTGCTCGGCCCGCACCGGCCCGCCGAGGACCCAGCGGAGCGGGGTGCGCGTGATCAATGACACAAAGGTGACCGCGACAACTGCCGTCCCCACGTAGAAGGTCGCAGTCCTGATCGGCCACGGTAGATGCTCCCCGCCGATGAGGCTCGAATAGAGGATGGCGCGGATCATGTTGATGAAGAGGATGTGACAGAAGTAGAAGCCGCCGGTCAATTCCGCCAGGTACGTGATCGACAGCAGCCGCGGCCGGCCCCGGCGGGACAGAAGCCCGGTACGAGGTGCCACGTCCGGCGACCGTGAAGCCGCCATACCCGACAGGGCGGTGCGCCTGTTACGCCGCTGATCCCACTGCCAACTCAGCGCGAACATCCCGGCGATTGCACCGAGGGACCACAGCACGGCGATCGGTTCGAAAACATCCGATGCCGAAGAGAGGGTCGCGCCCTGCCAGATCACGACCAAGTACCACAGCAGCGTCCCCACACCGACCCCTGCGCTGACCATCAGGATCTGGCTGTGCCACCGCAGCACGAAACCCATCACCCGCTCGAAGTGGTACGCCACCAGGACGCCGGCCACGAAAAACAGCTGGTAACTGACCAGGTTGCGCGACCACACCCAACGGCTGCCGATGTCGTGGACCGCGTGGCCGACGACGCCGAGGTCGGGGTTGTAGTGCAGGACGACCCCGATGAAGAGCGCGATGGCGACGCTCAGCGACATGATCACCACGTGGGTGCGCGCGGAAGTCGCCTGCAGCAGCTTGAGGAAGAACGGAAACACCAGATAAAACTGGAACAGCACGATGATGACGTACAGCTGGTAGTAGCCGGTACGTATGTCGGTCCAGAAGTAGGCCCACGTCTGATCCCATGCGCCGCCCGGTCGGAGAATGGTGAACACGACGTAGATCACGGTCCACGCCAGATACGGCACGCCGATCTGCACGTAGCGACGCGTCCAGAATCCCCGGAGTGACCGGGGGCGCGTTATCTGTGCATAACACACCACCAACCCCGAGAGGAAGAAGAAGGCATTGCGAGTGAAGTGCCATGGTAATGAACCCGGTTCCGACCACGTTGCTCGACATGTCGGTCCAGAGGAAGGAGTGCTGCCCGAGCACGCATGCGCAGACCGCCACCCGGAAGAAGTCGAACATGGTGAGATAGCCGGCCGGCGCCGACACCCGACCGCCACTGCCACTGCCACTGCCACTGCGGCGGGCATCCCCATCACTACCGCCGCCCCTGCCCAGAAGATCGCTGGGCCCGGCGTCAGCCTCAATCGTCAACTGCGGCGCGTCCGTCACGTCCCTGATCATGTGCTGACATCTTGCCCGACGTTCCTGAACAGAAGGTCATCGGCGTCTGGGAGAACCCTGAGAGCCACCGGGCCAGCGCAGCAGGACCCGATATCGCCTTCACGAACCCCCGTCATGGATCCCGTGGCAGGCCGAGCACCTTCTCGGCCACGATGTTGCGCTGCACCTCCGCCGTCCCCCCGCCCACGGTCAACGCCGGTGAAAACAGGAAGCCACGTGACCAAGTGGCATCGCCGCCTCGTGCGGCCGCGCCGGCCGCGCCGCCCGCGCCGCCCGCGCCGACACGCCCCCACCCGCCGACGGGCCGGGTCCCGCGCAGCATCCCGAACGCGCCAGCCAGGTCCCGCCCCATACCCATCACGTGCTGGCCGTGCGCGTCGGCGATGGCCTTGCGCACCGAAGCCTCCGCCCCCGGCGCACGCCCTGCCAGCACGGCCGAGACCGTGCGCAACCGCAGTACGCGCAGAATCTCGCTCTCCGCCCACACGGACACCAGCCGGTCCTGCATTACGCTCCCGACCCCGCTCCCGACCCCGCTCCCGACCCCGCTCCCGACCTCG
>JBEKWB010000013.1:0-59599 GCA_049513455.1 Acidimicrobiales bacterium | reverse complement strand
GAACGAGGCGCGAAGACATTGCGTCGAGGGAGGGACGAGAAAATGAACTCTTTCGGTGCGGATCAGCTAGCGCAACTCTTTGTCAGGTTGTTGGCATGAGGTCTGCGACCGGTTCAGGGTCTCTCGCCTCATGGTGAGTCGGAACCCGTGTGAGCGTCACATACAGGAGCATGATCAGCACTCCGAGGTGAACTTCTGCGAGTCCCTCAAGCGTATGACGGGTGGTTTCCTGCCCATCGCCACCCCAGGCGGCGAACATGGCAAGGATGCCGAGCAATCCCAGCCCGACGACAGCTTGTACGACGCGATTCACTTCCAGGTTTCTCTCATCGAGGACAACCACGACCACCGCGGCCACTCCCAGCAGCCAAACCCACGGTGGCCACAACACCGGTGTCATTCCGGACGTGACCTTGTTCGCGGCTGCGTACCCATTGATGTTGCCACCGGCGTTGTTGAAACTGCGTTCGGGTCTCCGGAACGACTCAAGGACGACAAGCCAGGGATGTTCGATGATCCAAAGGGTATAGGTGGTTGCTCCGTGGTTATCGATCCACGTATTGAGGTGCGCAAACTCACGTGAATTCAGATCGGGAAATACGGTCTTGGCGGTTCTATGTGCGGGGGGCGGTTCTGTTGCGGCTAGCTTGTCGATCTGTTTCGCTTCCGGCATTCCGTGGGCGGAAAACCAGGCGACCCTGGCGGGGTAGGGGAAAACTCGGACGTAGAGATTGTCGGTCGTGTTCAACGTATCTCGCCCTGATTCGACCACGGTCGCTATACAAAAACCTGCAGCAAGAAAGAGCGCAAATGCGGTCGCAATCGACACTCTGAACGCGGGACCACGCCGACGCGTGAGGGCGAAGATCAAGAGAGCGAGTCCCAAGGTCGCGGGCAGGAGGATCTCCGTATCGCGTGCCAGAGCACACCACAGTGCCGCGCCGACCAATACGCTCGCACGGCGTGGAGTGGGCTTCTGGGCCAGACGTATCGCGCTGGCAAAGAGCAATGCCAGGCCGCTCAGTGCAAGCGACTCGGAGAGTACGGATCGATCCCACAGAACTATCGGGGTCGTGGTGGCAAAGGCCAGAATCACGAGGTATCCGGTCAGTCGCCTCCAACCAGCGGGAAACAGGCTCCCGACTGTCCACGCAAGCAAGGTCCATGCGATCACCGATATCGAGGTCTGGCCTATGGCAAATGCGTCCGGAGAACCCGTCAGCTTCCAAAGGAACGGGGTGAGCGGAGGGCGCCCCCCGAACCAAAAGCCGCTGCTCCACAACGCCTGCGAGCCGATGGTCTCGTAGTTCTTCGAGTCCTGCCAGATGAGGGTGGGTGCCGTGGTGCCCTGCCACAGCCGGAACCAGGCAAACACTATCCCGGGGACGACGAAATTGATTCGGCAGTCCCATTGCCACCTTCGAGGGCGGATCACCGTGCATTCCGTCTCGTCGTCATGTCCATGCTCAACGGTTGCTGGTTGGACTGCGACACGTGATGGTGGGGGCGTTCACCAATACCGATACCAGTCCGCCCCACGCTCGGCCGGCTGAATGCACCTGCTCACTGTAGGGCTTATGCGAATGGACCCGACGGTCCGGCGGCGGTGGCGGCGTCCCTCCGGCGTCGGAACAGGAAGGGAACTGAGACCCGAAGCCTTCGCGTAGAGATCACAGAGTGTTCGCGGTGGGCGGCGTCAGCACCTGGCGGTGTTCGGGTGTCCCGTCGAGATTCGCATTGGTGCGTTCGGTAGTCCGCCAACCGGTCGGAGTCCGAATCCACCGCCACGAGTTTGCCGAGACTCGCGCGACCCAGAAGCGATCATGCTCGGCGTCCCAGCGGATGTTGAGGGCGTAATTGCGCCCTTCGGCCTCATCCCCGTCGATGGCGATAAGAGGCGCGGTGAGCACGTGCCCGCAGCCGTTCTTGATCAGGCCCTGATGGCCTTCACCGTTCACCATCGCCGCTATTTCGTCGTGCCCCTGCATCCGAATCGCGCCTACGGCATCGAACACACCGTCGTCAGTCCACAGGTCTGCCGTCGCCTCTGCAGAGCCGCTGTCCACAGAGGGCCCATACCGGGCGACGATTTGACTCAGCTCGACGTGGTCTTCGAGGAGACGCACTCTCGTCTTCAACTCGTCAACCGTAGTGCGGAGTTCGTCCATCTCACTCAAGGCTGCTCCTCCCAGGTCGGTCGGGGTGCATGGGTCTGCCGATCATGTCATGCTCCACTCGATGGAATCACGATGATGCGCGCCGGCCCGTTGGCGTCTCGGGCGGCATTTAGAGCGGCTGCAACCTCGTCGAGGCTCACCGAGCGTCCGTACATCGGGGTGACGTCGAGCCTGCCTTCGCATACCTCGGCGAACGCTTCGTTCCAATGTGTCATGGATGGCCCGCCGCCGAACTGGATGTTGAGACCCTTGCGTTTGGCCACCATGGTGTGGATATGGTCGCCATCCGGCGGCCCTCCGGCAGAGAAGATGCGGGACCCACGCTCGCAGCCCTTGACGATCGAGTCGAGCACGCCCGGCACGCCGACACACTCGAATACGACACAAGGGGGCAAATCCAGCAGGCCCATCATGTCCCGAATCGGCTCGGGCGAACCGTAGGCGATCTCCCGCCACGACGAGTAGGGCGACACATCGGTCGGGTCGACCACGACGTCGGCACCCATAGCCAGGGCGGTGAGCCGGCGAGAGGCGACGAAGTCGGCGGCGACGATCGGACCGACCCCCAGTCGCTTGAGCGAGGCGACCGCGGCGAGCCCGATGGCCCCACATCCAATGACCAGCGGAACTTCTTTTGCGGTCACATCGGCTCGCTTTACGTAGGACCACCCAACCGAGATGGCATCGGCGATGGATACCAGTTCGTTGGGAAGATCGGTGGGCACCACCTGGGTCATCCCTTCGGTCAGTAGGAAGTACTCGCCAAAGCCGCCGGGAGCGTCCGGGCTCTGCCCGATGATCCGCACTCCGTCTTTGGTCAGCAGAGCCGGAATGGAACTCACCCGCGTACCGACGGACCAGGCCCCCTGCGTCTGGGGCCCGTACTCGACGACCTCGGCGCAGTACTCGTGACCCATCACAATGTCGGCATTCGGGTCATAGTCGGAGAGACCGCTGTCGTCCTCGGCGTCTCCCTCCGGATGATCCATGAAGTGGATGTCCGAGGCACAAATCCCGCAGGCCAGCGAACGCACCAGTAGTTGACCCGGCCCGGGAACAGGATCCTCCGTGTCCCGTGCCTCGATCGTTCCTTCTCTCAGTACGGCGGCTCTCACGGTTCTCCTCAGATATACAGGAGGCAGTCTCCCGTATATCATCGGTGCGTGCAAGCGGCTCGGCCCACCTCGCCCCGTACAGAGCCCGCCCATTTCATGGCGCAGGAGCCGCGAGGGCCGAGCCTCCCGCGGGGCCGACCGCGCGATCCGGATATTGACGATCGCGTGCTCGACGCAACCCTCGCCATCCTTTCCGAAGAGGGATTTGCCGCAACGACCATCGTGGCCGTGGCGCGACGATCTGGCATGAACGCGTCGGCCATTTATCGGCGTTGGCCTTCTCGAATCGAGCTGATCGAAGAAGCGGTGTTCCCCGGGTTCGATGACGTGAGCATCCGTCCAACGGGTGATCTCCGCCGCGACGTCGGGCGTTTCATCGGGGCCTACGAACGCACGCTGTCTTCGCCGGCGGCCCGCGCGGCAATGCCCGGATTGCTCGCTAGCTACCAGCAGGGTGCATCCCCCCACCCGGCCCAGAAGTGGCTACGCGTCTCGGCGCGGCCTCACTTTCGAGCCATCCTCGAAGCAGCAGGGCCTGGGAGCGTTGATTCCGACATCGATCCCGATGACGTTTTCGACCTACTTCTCGGAACGGTACTCGCCCGGGCGCTCGTCCCGACCGTTGTGCGACGAACCCGATCAGCTGAGCACATCGTCGATCTTGTAGTCCGTGCGCTGCGTCCTACCGACGGGCGGGCGGCGGCCGCCAGGCTCCAGTAAACTCGTCCAGGTGAGCGACGCGGCTGGCCGCCATAGCCCTGCAACTCGTTCTGCCCCCAAGGCCCATTGGCCGTGAACATTCTGCGCTGAGATGAAATTCCGCTGGCGGAATTTCGATGGCAGGTCGTCGAGACCGTGGAATGAGTGTGGCGAGCGAAAGCGATGACGTACGCCGTAATCTCGCCTCTCGTACTCATCGCTGCCGCCGCGGTTCTGGCCCCGGTCATCTCCGAGCAAACGAGAGGACTCCGGGTCCCCTCTGTGGTGATCGAGCTCGCATTGGGGATACTTATCGGTCCCGACGTGTTGAAGCTGACACACCCCAACGAAGTGATTAGCGCATTTTCGGACATGGGACTCACGTTCCTCATGTTCCTGGCAGGCTTCGAACTCGACCTGAACCGGGTGAAGGGGCAACCACTTCGGTTGGCTTCGTTGGGCTGGCTCCTGTCGCTCGCGTTGGGGCTCGCGTTCGCCTTTGCGCTGGTATCCACCGGGTTGGCTCTCGATACCCTCATAGTGGGTCTGTCCCTCACGACGACGGCACTCGGCACGCTGCTGCCCGTCCTCGGCGATGCTGGCGTGCTCAAAACGGAGTTCGGTCCCTACATGCTCGGTATAGGGTCGGTCGGCGAGTTCGGACCAATCGTCGTCGTAGCGATCCTTCTCACGCACAAGGATCCGGTTGTCAGCAGCCTGCTGTTGGTGTGCTTCGTGGTAATTGCAGCAGCAACGGCGCTCCTCGCCACCCGTGTCCAACCACCCAAGGTCGTTGCTCTTCTTCGTCGGCACCTCCATTCCAGCGCACAGTTGCCGGTGCGGGTGGCGGTCCTGCTCGTTCTCCTCCTCGTCTACCTCGCGTCCGAGCTCGGGCTGGACGTCCTCCTGGGGGCTTTTGCCGCTGGCATCGTGGTTCGGCTGTTGATCATCGATGAGGACAGCAAAGTGATCGAGAGCAACTTGACGGCTATCGGATTCGGTTTTCTCATCCCGATCTTCTTCACCGTGAGTGGCACCCACTTCGACCTCCATATTCTTCTGGCCCGGCCCAGTGCGCTCCTCCGACTCCTTCTGTTCCTCGTCCTCATGTTGGTGGTCCGGGGAGGTCCCGCCCTGCTCCTGTACCGCCGGGTGCTCCCCAGCGTCCAACGTCTGCCCCTTGCACTCTTCTCGGCCACGGGTCTGCCACTCATAGTGGTCATTACCACCATCGGCACCACCGAAGGCCGGATCCTCCCAGAGAACGCGGCCGCCCTCGTGGGTGCCGGCATGGTGTCGGTGTTGTTGTTCCCGGCGACGGGACTACGGATGTTGCGCAATACCGCAAGTTCCTCTACGGACGCTGACCCAAAAAGAGCGCGCGGCCGAGGTCGAACGACGACCCCCTCAGCAGGACTCTGGGACGAACACGGCTACAGACGTGTGAGGGCAAGTGCGGTGCCGATAACCCGAACCCAGCGTCCGGTCATCATTCCAGGGGGTCCCCCGATCGAAGTTTTCCGTCTTGTACACTGAAAACTGCCCAAAATTAGCCCTCGTCGGAAGGGGTGGGATGATGGTGATTACGGAATATCGGCTTCGCATCGAAGAGCCGCAGCAAGCCGAAGACCTTGTGGCGACTGTCGCACTGGAAGATCGTGCACGAGATGCCGAGGGCCACTGTTGGGACGGCAGCATCTGCGATCACCCCGATCACGGTACTGTCGGCCCCGAGTACGGGACCGTCCACTTCATGCGCTGATCCGGTCTTGCCGCCAAGGCCACTGGTTGGCTTGATGCGTTGGCCGGGGGGCCTGAGTACTGTGGGGTGAGCACCGGCAGGGCCCGGTATCAGGGAGGGAACAGCGCGATGGCCTACGACATTGCCGGAGATGTCCGGCTCGACCCCAGGATCAAGGCTCTGTTGGCCGCCGTCCCCCCGATGGCGGCGAAGGACGTCGACAGCCGCGAGACCATGCTGGCCGAAGCCAATACGCCGACCGCTCTCAAAGGAGCCGAGGAGTTTCGCCAGGTGATGGAGCTGTGCGACACCGAGGAGCTGGCTCCCTCCAAAGGGCTGCATATCCACACGGAGCAGATCGTGTCGCAGCCTGACGGCAACACCATCAATCTGCAGGTGATCAGGCCGGAGACCGAGGACACGGTGGCGTGCGTCTACTACATCCACGGGGGCGGCATGATGACGCTGTCCTGCTACGACGGGATGTACCGGGCCTGGGGCAAGGTGATCGCCGCGAACGGGGTGGCCGTGGTCATGGTGGACTTCCGCAATGCATTGTCGCCCTCGTCGGCTCCCGAGGTGGCGCCCTTCCCGGCCGGCCTCAACGACTGCATCTCCGGTCTCCGCTGGGTCGTCGCCCATGCCGCAGAGCTCAACATCGACCCGGCGCGCATCGTGGTGGCCGGAGAGAGTGGGGGCGGCAACCTGACCCTGGCCACCGCGCTCAAGCTCAAGCAGGACGGCGATCTCGGGCTGGTCAAAGGCGTGTACGCACTCTGTCCCTATATCGCCGGCCGATGGCCTCTGCCCGAGAACCCCTCGTCGACGGAGAACAACGGGATCCTGCTCGACCTGCATAACAATCGGGGGGCCATGGCCTATGGGATCGAGCAGCTCGAAGCCGAGAACCCTTTGGCGTGGCCGTCGTTCGCCACGGTTGAGGACGTCACCGGCTTTCCTCCGACGGTGATCAATGTCAACGAGTGCGACCCGCTACGCGACGAGGGGATCAACTTCTATCGGAAACTGCTCGAGGCGGGCGTCGCTGCGCGGTGCCGGCAGATGATGGGGACCATGCACGGTACGGAGATCTTCATGATCGCGTGCCCCGATGTCAGTCGCGATACGGCCCGAGATATAGCCGCTTTCACCAAGGAGTAGCGCCCACCGCAGGAGCAGGCGATTCAGTCGCCGAAGGCCACTCGACGTAGCTGCTCGATCGACTCCTCGGGGCTCGTCATGTGCCCCGCGCCAGTTGTCACCACGGTGGTCGCACCGGGCACGTGGGCCGCCAGCCACCGACCATGCGAAGCGGGAACGAGCACGTCGTCCGCGCCGTAGCGTATTTCGACCGGGACCTTGATCTCAGTCACGTCGAAACCCCATGGCCAGGTGAAGGCAAGGTCGTCGTCTATCCAACCCCACGCTCCGTTGGCGAACATATCGAAGACCGACTCTCGCATGATTGCGTGAACCCTCGGGTCGGAGAGTATGGCGACGTCCGCTGCGGGGAGATCGAAGCCTTCGAGGAGCCTGGTGGGATCCATTGCCACCCGGGCCTTCATGGCTCTTGCTTCCTTCGGTATTTCGACGATGAGCCGCTCTTCGCCCTCGAGCGCCCAACCGAACTCCCTCACGTTCGCGGGGTCCATGCCGTCGAGGAAGTCGAGATCGTCGACCCCGTAGGGCGCGACTCCCACGTCGCATTGCACCCTCGTCACGCGATCCCCGAGCCTTGCCGCGACGGCGAGAACGTGCGGACCGCCACCGGACCCTCCCATCGTCGCGAACTCGTCTATACCCAAGTGGTCGGCGATGGCCGCCACATCCCCGACACAGTCAACGACTCGTCGGCCCCGATGGCGCTCCGACCGGCCATACCCGGCCCGGTCGTAGGTGATGAGGTGGACGCCCAGCTTCTTTATTTTGTCCTCATCGGGTGGCCGGCCGAGACGCCCGCCCGGGGTGCCGTGCAGTGCAATGACCGGTACTCCCTCGACGTCTCCCCATTCGGCGTAGGCCACGGAGCGGCCATCCGCCACTTGTACCGTCTGCGCCATATGAGGAGTCCCTCCCGCTCGTCTCCGGCAACCCTATCCAACGAGCAACGGACCGCACCCGTGAGGGGCCCGCGAGCGGTCGCGTCATCTCTCCCTGCGCTGAGGTCCCGAGGGGGAGAGGACGACCCCGCCGGTTCTCTATGTCCTCTTTGGCCCGAGGTGCGCGAGCCCCGCGATCACGATAAGGCCGAATGCGACGGAAGCAAGGACGGTGATCAAACTGGCAGCCGAGCTCATGGTTCCCTCCGAATTGGTTGAGGCGCCGACGGTGTGACTATTCGTGAAACTGTGAACCTAGGGAGGTGCCGTGTCAAGAGGTCCGTCCTGGCCCTGCCTGGCGCGAACTGGTCGGCTCGGCGCTTCGTCTCGGGATGGTAGAAACGTGCCCATGCGACAACTGATCCCCCTTACCCTCGTCGGCACTTTGGGTCTGCTCACCCTCGGAGCGCTCTTGCTGGGCCTGGCTCAGCACTGATTCGCCGGGCGACATCTACCTGAACGAGTCGGGGTCCGGCCCGATGCGCTCGTCGCGGTTGAGAGCCGTGACGGCGGCTATCTGTTCGTCGCTCAGCTCGAAGTCGAAAAGCGCGAAGTTCTCTTCAATCCGGGACCGCGAGTTCGACTTGGGGAAGATGATCTCGCCGCGTTGCAGTTGCCAGCGCAGGACAACCTGAGCGGGCGTCCGGCCGATTTCCGCCGCAATTGCGGTGACGGCCGGATCGTCGAGCACCTTGCCCCGGGCAATGGGCGACCACGCTTCAGTGGCGATGCCGTGGGCGCGGTCGAAATCGCGCAGCTCGTTCTGGGTCAGATAGGGGTGGAGTTCTATCTGGTTGACTGCAGGCACGATCGACGCTCCGTCGAGGAGCCGCTGCAGGTGGGCAACCTGGAAGTTGGAGACACCGACCGCTCGCACCAGGCCGCCGTCAAGGAGGCCCTCCATGGCCTTCCACGTATCGAGATAATCCACGTCGCTCGTCGGCAAGGGCCAGTGGATGAGAAAGAGGTCGACGTAGCCGATGTCGAGGGCGTCGAGCGTCCCCTGAAATGCGCTGCGAACCTGGTCAGGGCGATGAAATGGGTTGTTGAGCTTGCTCGTGACGAAGATGTCGGAGCGGTCGATGGAGGACTCGCGCACGGCTTGCCCGACCTGGGCCTCATTGCGGTACATCTCGGCGGTGTCGATATGGCGGTAACCCACCTCGAGAGCGTCGAGGGTGATCCTCTTCGTAGCGGCCGGATCGACCTGGAAGACGCCCAAGCCGAGTTGCGGTATTTCGACTCCGTTGTTCAGGGTGACGGAGGGCACGGGAGAGCTCGGTGTGGTCATTGCCCCACGGTAGCGGCGCCACTCTTTTCGTTGTACGGGCCCAGGACCAGGGAGTTCGACGTCAGCGGGGGGCCCGGGGCATACCGAGGCCGACCATGGCGATGATGTCCCGCTGGATCTCGTTCGTGCCTCCACCGAAGGTGAAGATGGTCTGGGCCCGGGCGTTCCGTTCCAGCCGACCCGCCAACACGGCGCCGGGTGATCCCTCTGCCAGGTAGCCGGCCTGCCCCACCACTTCGACCAAAAGACGGTAGACCTCCAGGGACAGTTCGGTGCCGTACACCTTGGTGGCCGACGCATCGGCCGGGTTCAGCCCCTTGTCGGCAGCCCACGCCACTTTCCAGTTGAAGAGCTTCAGTACCTCAATTTTGGCGTGGGCCCTGGCCAGGTGCAGTTGGACCCACTCGTGGTCGATCACCTTCTTCCCATCGCCCAGAGTGTGTTCCTGCGCCCAATGGCGCACCTCCGTAAGGCTCCGGAGCAACCCCGAGGCGGGGCAGAGGGCGACACGTTCGTGGTTCAGCTGGTTGGTGATCAGTTTCCATCCCTGGTTCTCCGCACCGACCAGATTCTCCACCGGGACTCGCAGGTTCTCATAGAACGTCGAGCTGGTGATGTCCCCGGCGATGGTGGGAAGCGGGGTCCAGCTGAAACCGGGAGTGTCGACCGGGACGATGAACACCGAAAGGCCCTTGTGCTTCGGGACGTCGGGGTCGGTGCGGGCGGCCAACCACACGTAGTCGGCGTGCTCGATCGCACTCGTATAGATCTTCTGGCCGTCGATCACGTATTCGTCGCCGTCGCGAATGGCCCGGGTCTTGAGCGATGCCAGATCGGTGCCCGCCGACGGTTCGGAGTAGCCGATGGCGAAGTGAACCTTCCCCTGGAGGATGCCCGGCAGGATTCGTTTTTTCTGCTCTTCCGTGCCCAGTGCCATCAACGTGGGTCCGACGCTGTTGAGCGTGAGCAGGGGGAGCGGTACCCCGGCCCAGTGGGACTCCTCCACGAAGATCATCTGGTCGATGGGTCCCCGGGCCTTGCCCCCGTACTCCACCGGCCAACCCAGGCCGAGCCACCCGTCCTCACCCATGCGACGGATGTAGTGGGTGTAGGTCGACTCTTTCCTCTTCGAGCCCTCCACCTCGTCGACCAGGCGAACGAAGTAGTCACGCACCTCGTCTTTGAGCTCCTGCTGTTCCTTCGTGAATCCCAGTTCCACCGTTACCTCCCCTCCCCGCACGATAGCTTTTCGGGGCCGCACCCGGCGATCCCGCCAGAGCCGATCACGGTCAGCGAGAGGCAGCCCCGTTTACGGGGTGACCCAGCTCAGGCAGATCTCGTCAGCATGCCATGTGACCGTGATCTTCTCGAGGTTGGGTATGAGCCAGTTTGCTTCCTCCAGGAGATGCGGTGGAAATGTCGTCCCGACGGCGAGGACGCGAACCCCGGCTGCCAGGCCGGAGGCAATCCCGTAGGGCGAGTCCTCAATCACGATGCACTCTTCCGACGAGACATCGAGGACGCCCATGGCGCGCATGAACGGTTCGGGATCGGGTTTGCCCGCTTGGACATCATCGGCGGTTATCAGGATGGGAGGCTCAGGAAGTCCAGCCTTGTGAATACTTGACTCGGCCAGCCGAACGCTGCCACTGGTGACGACGGCCCAGCTTCCCGCAGGCAGCCGGTTGAGGAGGCGTAGTGCTCCGGGCATGGCGGCGACAGCCGCATTCGACTCCACCTGGCGGGTGAGTATCTCGTCGGCCAGGCGGCTCTTGGTGGGACCGTCGATACCCGGAATGGCGAGTTCGAGCGCCTGGTCGGCCGGGATGCCGTGTACGTACGGAGCGATCTGACGGAAGGGAACACCGAGTTGCTCGGCCGCCCAACGCCAGGCCGACTCGACGGCGGTTGCGCTGTCGACCAGCGTGCCATCGAGATCGAGCAGAAGAGCCTTGGCCGCTATTGAGACCATCGGCTTGGAGCGGTCGGTTTCAATCGAGGGCAAATTGTCTACGACCGATCTCATTCAACACGCGGGCACAAATGAAATGTTCTCGCACGAGGGACAGGGCGAGTGTACCGCACGTCACTCCATTCCCAGTGGATTTGGCGGCGCGACGAACGGCAAGCCTGCACGAACGGCGCTTCTGGAGAAACGGGCCGACGGGGGAGGGCCGAGCGTCGGCTCGGGGAAGAACTAGGAGGTGGGTTCGCCCTTGACTTGCTCGGGACCGTAACCGGCGTTCTTCAACATGCGGCGAAGATCAACTACGTGTTGCGCGTCGATGTCCTTGTGCTTCGGCGGATCGAAGGTCTCGGTCTCGGTTCCAAGGGTCACCAGATAGCGCCCATGAGGGACCTCCTTCACCGAACCAACCGCCTCGAGCAACGAGAGCACGCTGTGCCATTCGATGTTGTGGCCTGCCGGGTGCTGGAATATCTGCGCCACGGTCTCGCGGTGGTGACTGTTCAGGTGAATGGGCGCGGGGGTTGACGACACGGCGTTTCTCCTTTTACTTCGAGGCTAACTCGGCTACGGGGTGCAGGGCGGTCACTCGGACCTGGCTTCGATCGATGCCAACACCTCCTGCACCTCCCGCGTTTTCGGGTCATCGGGGCCCAGGGCGTGTCGGCGTATGTGCAGAACGGAGCGGACCAGGCGACCTGCATCATCGAGTTGGTCGAGTTCGACCAGAGTGGACGCCAAGTTGAGGGCAGCCAACAGGCCCTGGTCGCTCTCGCCTTCACCGCGGGACTCATACCCGTCGACCACCTCCTCCTGCAGTGCTCGAGCTTCCTGAAGCCGTCCCACCCTCTTCGCCACGCTGGCACTCCATGCCTTGGCGCCCAAGGTCTGCGGATCATCCTCGCCGAGAGCCAGGGTCCTCCCGGCCACGACGTGCGTCAGGAGCGGGTCAGCGTCTTCGGGCCGCTCCAACGCGATCAGGCACGTGGCGAGTTTGAACTCGGCGTTGAGGGTGGCGTCATCCTCGGCGCCCACGTTCTTCCGCAGGCCGTCGACTATCTGCTCCCGCAGGGCGGTTTCCTCGCTGATCCGGTTCTGTCGGGACAGTTGATTGGCCACCTCGTTCATGGCCTTGATGGTGAAGGGCGAGTCGGGACCGTTCTTTCGGAGCGACCACTTGAGCACGTCTTGGGCCTCCTGCAGAGTCTTTTCGGGGCTCTGCTCCATGCTCTGAGCCATCCGATTCCCCCAGGCTTGCACCTTGCGCTCCAGCTCACGCGGCTTCGGAGCCGGCTTAGGCTTGCGTGACCAGACCATGGGGCCAGCGTAGGAGGTCTGGCGGAGCAGGCGGGTCCGGGTCGCTGACCTGGGTGGGCGGAGGGTCACTCACAATTGGGTGAGCGTTGACCCTGCGTTGCTGGGGCGGTGTGGTGTTTCGCTCACCGTTCTTTGGTCCGATCACGCGCTGAGCGAAATGGGGTAGGGAAATGATCATCTTGTTCGGATTCCGGCGGAAGTCATCGAGGCTGGCGACCATATTCGTGATGTGTGCGCACTGCCACACGCCGGCGGCACACGCCCTCACGAGGACCCGGCGGTTTTTCACACTGTTCTTCATCCCGGTCATCCCCCTGGGAACGAAGTACTTCACCACATGCACGATGTGCGGTCACGCGACCCGGATCACGAAAGAGGGTGCCGACCAGTACCTGGTTTCCGTCACCCGGCCCTCCGGGCCCCCGAGCGGATCCTCGGGATCGCAACTGCCAGCTGGCGACGTAAATGGCGCGGCACCGGTTCCACTCGCCCAGGAAGGGATTGAGTCCTAGGGCAGGCAAATCCTTTCGCAACCGCAGGGCCATCTCGTTGCAACCTAGGAGGTCGATACTCTCAGCGATGTCGCTGACACCCCCTGGCCAGCGCGCCCCGCGACGGCGCGAGCCGAGCCAGGCGGACCAGGCGCCTTGGGCCCGACCTGACACTGGTCGTTCTCACCACACGAGGAGTGCAACGGATCCATGGTGATGACCGGGAAGGACAAGGAGGTTTCGGCTCCCGAAGGACGGGACTCGGGTGACCCTCTTACGCAATTTCTCGTCGAATATCTGCAGGGGAACACCCCGGAGGGGACGCTGGACGAGGTCTACCGTCTCGTCGAGGTTTCTCGAAAGGCCGCGCTGCGCAACGGCGAGGGTGCGTGGACTCCGTACGCGGAGCGCCGCAGCCTACTCGAGTCGGCTGCTGTCGTCCTGGGAGGCGGCCCGGAAACATTGACCGAAGTTGGCCGCTGCGTCTTCGACGCCATCCGGAGACCGGAGATCCTGGAGCTGTTGCAGGTGCTGGGCTCTCCGGCTGCAGTCTATGAAGCGCTTCCGAACTTCCTCGATCTCTACGCACCGGCATTCAAGATGTCAGCCGAGCTGTTGGGGCCCAATGAGTGCCGCGTGCGGATGCGGATGCGGCCGCCGAACGAGCCTTTCCGGGAGCTCTGCGCGTTCGGGTTGGGCATGGCCTCCACGTTGCCCCAACTCTTCGGCTTCTCGGTAGCCGATATCAGCCACGAGTCGTGCCAGTCCGACGGCGATCCCTGTTGCTCCGCCCGCCTTCGCTGGGACGCGGCGGAGGGGAGCGAAGCCGCGGCGAAGCGCGCCGAAATGAAGATCCGCCTTCTGGAGGCCAGACTGGCGGAACTGCAGAGTACGGTGGCGGAACTGGGATCGGGTGATGGATTGGCGCACGTGCTCACCCGGGTCATGACCGGGGCCACCCGGGCGGTCGAGGCACCCAAGTTCGTTCTCGACATCAAGGCGAGCGCCACCTCCCGCCGTTTCATACGGACCAAGGGTCTCGACGAGGCCGAAGGGGCCGCAGTGACCCGGGCCCTTCGGGAGGCGGCGGCCGAACCTGGGGAAAACGTCCTCGTGACCGAGGTCGCCTCGGAGCGGGGCCACTACGGGTACCTGGTTGCCATACGCCCCGAGCTCAATTCGTTCGAAGCGCGCGAGCGTTCCGTGCTGGAATCCTATGCCCGTCTCGCCGCTTCGGCCCTTGATTCCGAAGCCGCCGTTGTCGAGGCTCGCCGCCAGGCCGAGACGGCGCAGGCCTTGCTTGCCCTCTCCAGCTCGCTCGGGGGCTTTACGACGAGCGACGAGATGGCGCAGCACCTGGCGTCGATCATCCCCTCTGTCATCGACTGCGACAGGGCGATTGTGTCGCTCGCCTTGTCGGCCAGCGAGACCACGTGGGCCTATGCCACGTACGGGTTCGATCTCGCTACGGCCACCACATTGCGTGCGATCGCCACACCCACGTACTCCGGGAGTCCCGATCCCTGGCTGTACCGTCACCCCGTCGACGCTCCCGCCGGGGGTCTCAGTGCCGCCCTCGTCGCTTCGGGCTCCTTGGCCGCCCGCTCCTTGGGCATCACGTTGAACGACGAGTTGTTCGGCTGGATCACCGTCGACGTCACGGTGCATCCCGAGCGGCTCGACGACGACGTAGAGATCGCCGAGCGACTCCGCGGCCTGGCCGGGCAGACGGCGATCGCCATCTACAACGCCCGCCTCCTGGAGGAGATCCGTTACCAGGCGCTGCATGACAGCCTGACGGGGTTGCCCAACAGGGTCCTCATTTTGGACCGGGTAGAGCAGGCGATGGCCCGGGCCCGCCGGGACCACGTGGACATGGCACTGTTCTTCATCGATCTGGACGGCTTCAAGGACGTGAACGACAACTTGGGACACAAGATCGGGGACGATTTGCTCCGCTCCGTCGCCGCACGCTTCACCGGCACGCTGCGCGAGTCGGACACCGTCGCCCGGTTGGGGGGCGACGAGTTCGTGGTGCTGGCCGAGGGCATGGCGCTCGCGGCCGGTCCCGAGCTCGTGGCCGAACGGCTCCTGGGGGTCCTGGTTGAGCCCTTCGAGCTGACTGGGCCCAACCCGGCGCTGAACCCGATCTCCGTCTCGGCGTCGATCGGTATCGCCGTCGGCCCGCGGGACTCGAGCGAGGAGTTGTTCCGTGACGCCGACGTCGCGCTGTACAGGGCGAAGGAAGCGGGCAAGAACGGCTACGTGATCTTCGAGTCGGAGATGTACACGACCATGCACAGTCGGCACGAGCTCGAATTGGACCTCCAGGCCGCCATCGGTACCGATCAGTTCTACCTCTGCTATCAGCCGATCTTCAACCTTTCGGACATGTCGGTCATCGGTGTCGAAGCCCTCCTGCGCTGGAACCATCCGACCAAGGGCCTCCTCCAGCCCGACGAGTTCATTCCGGCTCTCGAAATGTCCGGACTGATCATTCCCGTCGGCCGTTGGGTGATCAACGAGGCGTGCCGACAGGCGATGGTCTGGCGGGACATGGGCCAGGTCGTCAAAATGTCGGTCAATGCTTCGGCCCGGCAACTCGATGCGGACACCTTGCTCGACGACGTGTGCTGCGCCCTCGGGGAGTCGGGACTGCCCGCGGAGCTGCTCATCATCGAGATAACCGAGACGTGTCTCATGCGTGACGCCAAGGGTGCCCTGATTCAGTTGAACGCCCTGAAGGCACTGGGTGTCCGGATCGCCATCGACGACTTCGGCACCGGGTACTCGTCGCTGGCCTACCTCCAGCAGTTCCCGGTCGACTCCTTGAAGATCGACCGGTCTTTCATTGCGGGAATGGGCAAGTCTCCCGAGGGGGACACGCTCATCCACACCCTGATCCAACTGGGTAAGGCGCTGAAGTTGGAGACTCTGGCCGAAGGGATCGAGGAGGCGGAGCAGCTGGCGCAGCTTCGAGGGGAGGAGTGCGACGTGGGGCAGGGCTACTACTTCGCCCGCCCGGTGGCACCGGAGGAGATCGAGAAATTCTTCACGCCTGCCAGCAGCCCGACCTTCGCCTGAGCCGGACTCGGGCGCGGGGGCGAGCGCTACGTGTAGCGGAGGGCTCGGGTTCCGGGGGGATTGAAGACGCCGGGCCGATAGTCGGGGTTCTCGACGCACACTTCACACTCGAGGCCATCGGGATCCCGGAAGAAGATACTGAGCATGGGGCCGAAGTCCGTGACGAAGTCGTCCGCCGCCCCTCGTTCCATCAGCCGGTCCCGGATGGTGTCGAAGGATTCGAGAGATGCTGCCTGTAGGGCCAGATGGTCGATGCGCCCGCGACCGAACATCGGGGTCTGCCGATCGGCTTCGGTGTTGCCGTCAATCTGGAAGACGTTGATCTCGGACCAGTCGCCGATCTTGATGATGGTCAGACGAGGGCCCTTGCCGTCAGGGAACTCCGAGCCGTCGCGGAGGACCTCCGCTTCGAAGACCTCCCGGTAGAACCCGACGAGCCGTACGGCGTCGTTGGTGATCGTCGCCACGTGGTTGAGACCTTTCAGCAACACCGCTCTGCCTCCCGTGTCCGCGTCTTTTGTGCACCCTAATTCCCAAAGGGCCCTGCCGATGGCGGGTAGCGTCGTCGTCACGGAACGGAGGTGGGTCGATGGACATACGGCGGGTGGTGACCGGGCACGATGCCAACGGTAGGGCGATCGTCGTGGACGACGAGCTGGTCGGGCCGGTCACGCTCGACGCACTGCCCGGGAGCGAGTTCCACCAGCTGTGGGGAGCCGATTCGCCACGCACGTTCCCCGATGACGGGTCGCGGCCCAAGGCCAGGACGTACTTCCCACCGGTGGGTGGCTTCCGTTTCGGCTTCTTCAGCGTTGCCCCCGACACGGACGGGGCGCCGCCCGCCGAAGTCGACCCAATGACCGCGATGGTGCAGCTGGAGAGAAGGCTCCCCGGTATGGGGAAATACTTCGAACCAACCGCGCCGGGCATGCACACCACGGCCACGATCGACTACGGGGTGGTGCTTTCCGGACAGGCCGTTCTCGAGCTCGACGACGGGGTCGCGGTCACGCTCGGCGCGGGGGACACCTACATCCAGAACGGGACCCGCCACCGCTGGTCGAATCCGGGCCACGTGCCCGCCGCGATCGCGGTGACCTTCATCGGGGCCAACCACGAACGGGTGGACTGAGGCTTCCCGCTACTTCGCCTCGGCGTGCGCGTCCACTTCCCCATGGAGCTGATTCAACATGGAGGCGTCGGAACGGAGACGGTCCTCGAGTTGCTGGCCGCGATCGCCCACGGCTGCCTGGATCGCCTGTGCGAGCTGCGCCCACGGATCGCGGTCGGGGTCGATGGTGGCCCGCAACTGGTCGACCAGGTCGTTCGGTCCCGTTGCGTTCACCGTGTCGATGCGGAGCCGGTAGGAGTCAGGCGCGTCGCCCTCGGTGTAGCAACGGAGGGACGCCACGTTGAGCTGGTCGTCGATGAGGATCAGCGACGCCCCCTTGAGGGGATTGCGCTGCGGCGTGTCGACGACCCAGCCGCCGGTGTTGACCACCTGGACCGGTGTGGCGAATGCCGTGGCCGTCCGGCTCTCGATGAACGGCTTGTGGGTGTGGCCGAACACGAACGTGACGTCCTCGGGGCGGCCGATCTCGGCGGCGGTCTGGGTCGCCACGGCGCCATTGAGAAAGGTGAGGAGGCCCTCCTCGGCGTGCGGGCTCAAGGTGATGCCCGGCCGGTGCCGCTCGCGCACGGCGGTGCCGACGCAGGCGCGCAGCATCCCCGCCACGGTGTGCGCTTCGATGTCGGCGCGTCCCCGGGCCCGCCCCGCGACCTTGATGGCTCGCTCGATCGCCTCGATCTCGGCGTGCATCGCCTCGTGGCTCTGGAGGGATTCATAGAGGGAGCGGGTGACCCGCATGATGTCACCGCTGTCGCCCATGGAGGACCAGAAGAAGTCGATCCAGCCCCCATTGTCCGCCTCGAGTTGCCAGGCCTCGACTGCGCCCGAACGCGAGGTGCCGAAGACGGTGTCGAGCAGCGACATCATCCGGTAGAGCGGCTCAATGAAGTGGCCATGGCTGAGGATCACCGCCCGCCGCCCCGAGTCACCGACCAGACCGAGGTTCGGGTAGCTCTGTTCGACCGTGACCGCCTGGGCCGAGTTGCCGCGCTTGGCGAGGATCTCGATGAAGCGGTCCCGCACCGGTATCCGGTCGTTCGCCGGCAGCAGATGCGTGGCGTGGCGATCGCTGGGGCCGGGGGCGGCAGAGGGATCCTCCTCCAGCAGCCGCAGGTAACGGTCGTCGGTGGCACGGGACCAGAGGTGGTGGTCGTGATTCCCCGGGACGAACCGCAGCGCCGGCGCGACGGCGGCGTCATGCTCCCCGGGACGCACGGCCCCGATGAACTGGGAGAACGTCGCGGCGGCGTCTTCCGGCGCGGTGAGGGCCAGTTCGAACAGGTCCCCCAGCACAATCAACTCCGGGGGATCCTGCCCCGGCTGTCGCAGCGAGCGGAGGCAGTCGCCCAGCGCAGTCAGCACCGGCGAGGGGGCCGAGGCGTCGACACGCTCGCCGTCCGCGCTCACGTTCGTCAACAGGCTGTTCAACGCGCCCAGATGAAGGTCCGAGATGCAGACCCAGCGAATAGCGGTCACGAAGACCCCAGGCGCTGGTTGTACTCGGACAGGGTGGTGTCCGCCGCCTTTGCCGCGTTGGCCAGCGCCGTGGCGGGCGACACGCCCGCGGTGTACATGGACTCCTCCGCGTCGAGGACGTCAATACGGAGGTCGTCGTAGGGCCCGATGACCGATCCGGAGGTCGCGACGTCGTTCACCCCGTCATTGATCTCGTCGTAGGCGACCTTGTACCCGGGGGACGTCGTCCACAGCTGCTGCACGGTCGTCGTGGCGGCCGAGGACTTGCGCACCGGGATGTAGCCGGTGCCGGCGGCCCAGGTGGCCTGGCTCTGGGTGTTACAGAGGTAGGAGAGGAAGACCCAGGCGGCCGCCTGTTCGAGGGCGGGCACCTTGGAGGATATGTAGACGCCGGACCCCCCGGGCTCGATGCCCCCCTTGATCGACGCGCTCAGTGACGGGAAGGCGCCGACCCCGAGCTTCACGTTGGGATACTTGCCCGACCCGAGAACGGACTCGATCGTCCCCAGGTCGGCCGAGGTGTCAATGGTCATGCCGTACTTGCCGCTCCCGATCCCCAACAGGTTGTCGTACTCGTCGGGCCCACTCGACGGGTTCGTGGTGGCATCGCCCGACCGCACCAGCGAGCTGAGGTCGGAGAACACCTGCAGACCTGTCTTGTTCGCGAAGGCGACCTTGGTGGCGCGGCCCTGGCGACCGTTGTCGTTGTTCACGAACAGCTGGTTGGCGCTGGCCAGCCAGGTCTCGAGGTGCCAGGGGTCCAGGACGAGCCCCATGCCGGTCCCCGACGCCTTGAGCGCCTTGGCGTCGGCCAGCATCTGCGGCAGGGTGGTGGGCGGCGCGGCGGGGTTCAGGCCCGCCTTGGTGAACGAAAGCTGGTTGTAGAAGAGGATCGGGGCCGACACCGCGAAGGGGAGCGCTTCTTGGACCCCGTTCACCTTCCAGTAGTCGAGGGGGCGGGCCAGGTAGTCCGACGTGGAGTAGTGGGCCGCATTCATGCAGGACTGTACGGGCAGGAACGACTGGGTGTCGATGGCGGCCTGCGTGCGGATGTCCTCGAGCTGGACGGCGTCAGGCAGTTGCCCGTTGGACAGGCCCGCCTCGTACTTCTCCCAGGTGTCGTCGTAGCTGGCCTGCGCGACCAGGGTCACGTGGACCTTGGACTGGGAGGCGTTGAAGGCGTTGGTGATGGTGGCCAGCGTCGTGGCGTTGGCCTGGACCATGGAGTTCCAAAAGGTGATGTTGACGACGCCCTTGTGCGTGGCCAGGGCCGACAGTTTGCAGGTGGGAAGTTTGGTGGCGGCCCCGGCCGGAGTGCCTGCGGCCGCGCCGAGCGCGGTGGCGGTGATGACCGATCCGGACACGATGAACAGGGCTGCGGTGGCCTGGAGGAAGGCACGTCGAAATCTCATGGGGCACTGCCTACCACTGCCGGACCCGCCTGGGGGATTCGGGTCCCCTACTTGACCGCACCGGCGGTCAGGCTCCGGACCAGTTGCTTCTGGAAGATGAGGAGCAGGATGACGAGGGGCACGAACGCGATGACCGCCCCGGCCAGAGCGATGGGAATGTTCTGCGCCGAGGTACCGACCAGCTGTTTGAGCCCGATCTGCACCGTGTCCAGCGGGGAGGTGCCGCCCGTGGCCACAAGGGGCCACAGGTACTGGTTCCAGGCGGCCAGGAACGAGAACACGCCCAGGGCGGCCAGGGAGGGCCGGGCCAGGGGGACCGCCACCCGGACCATGAACCGCCAGTGGCCGTACCCGTCGAGCCGGGCGGCCTCCAGGAGATCCTTGGGAATCTGGAGGAAGGCCTGACGCAGGAGGAAGATCCCGAAGCCCGTGGCCAGGAAGGGCACGGCGAGCCCTTCGTAGGTGTTGAACCAGCCCAACGAGGACAAGGTGTCCAAATTGGTGATGAAGGTGACCTCGAAGGGGATCATGAGGGTGGCCAGGCAGAGCAGGAACAGCGTGCGCTTGAAGGGGAAACGCAGGAAGGCGAAGGCGTAGGCGGCGAAGGTAGAGGTGACCAGTTGGCCGACCACGATGCTGGTGGTCATGATGGCCGAGGTGGCCATGTAGCGGGCGAGGTGACCGGACGTCCAGGCCTGGGAGTAGTCGTGCCACTGGGGGCTGCTCGGAAAGAGCGGTGGGGGCTGATGGGCCAGCTGGGAAGGTGGGAGCAGCGAGTTGACAATGGTGAAGTAGATGGGCGCGAGCACTACCACGGCGCCGATGGTCAAGGCGGTGTAGCTGCCGGCGCGGCGCACCCGTCGCGAATGGCGCGGCGCCACGACATCAGTTGGCATAGTGCACCCGGCGTTCGAGGAAGCGCATCTGCAGGAGGGTCAGCCCCAGGGTGATGAGGAACAGCACCGTGGCCATGATGGCCGCCGCGCCCGGGTTGTTCTCCATCTGCAACGTATTGACGATCTCGTAAATCAGCACGTTCGCATGAAGATTGGCGGCGTTCTGATAGCCGATGAGGATGTCGACCGCGCCGAAGGACTGGAAGGCGTAAATGGTGCTGACGACGACGGCGAAGTAGATCGTGGGGGAGAGGAGGGGCACGGTCATCCGCCAGAACCGCGTCCAAGCCCCTGCGCCATCGATCTGCGCCGCCTCCAGGAGCTCATCGGGGACCGACTGCAGGCCCGCCGACATGATGATGAAGGACAGGCCGAGGAACTGCCAGATGGTGATGACGGCCACTGCGGGGAGGGCCCAGGTGCTGTTCTCCAGTGCCGGCGGGGAAGGGTTGATCCCGAGCCACGGCAGCAGCCCCACCACCGGGTTCAAGAGGGTGCCGAACACCACCGAGGCCACAGCCACCGAGCTCACGACGGTGGACGAGAAGATCATGCGGTAGATGGCGATGCCCTTGAGCTTGCGGTGCGCGGCGACCGCCAGGGCCAGCCCGAGGATGAGGCTGATGGGCACCACCAGCACCACGAAGATCAGCGTGGTGACCAGGCTCTGCGTGAACTGGGTCGACGTCAGGGTGGGGACGATCTGGTGGAGTCCCACATAGTGCGCGGGAAGTCCCGGGACGGGCGGCGTCTCGTAGAGCATCAGCTTGAAATTGCGGAGGAACGGATAGAAGGTGAAGACGCCGAATGCCAGGAGCGCGGGCAGGAGCAGCAGGTAGGCCAGGCCCATCTCCCGGAACTGGCGGGTGCGTCGGGTGGTCTCCCCGGAACTGGCGCCGCCTCCGACGGCGACCGATGCCACGGTCATGGGCCGACGAGGCGCAGCGTGCTGACGGCCTCGAAGAGGTGCAGCGCGGCCGGGTCAGGATCGATGGCGATGCGAACCTGGTCGCCCGGCGCCGGCTTGGCGGCCTGGGGCGGCTGACGCACGATCAGGCGGGAACCGTCGGGTGTGGTGGAGATGACGTGCGTCTCGGCGCCGAGCAGCTCGACAATGGTCACGTCGGCCCGGAGCGGGCCCAAAGGGTCGATGCGGAGCGACTCGGGTCGGAGCCCCAGGACTACCCCGCCGGCACCGGCACCGGCACCGGCACCGGCGCCGGCGGTCCGGAGCGGAGGGGGCAGAGGAACGGACCCGCCCGAGACCTCGACGGTGACGTCGTCACCGACGCCGCGCACGATCTTTCCCGGCAAGAGATTCATGCCCGGGCTGCCCAGGAATCCGGCCACGAAGGTGTTGGCGGGGCGGGCATAGAGGTCTTCGGGGGCCGCCACCTGTTGCAGGACCCCGTGGCTCATGACGGCGATGCGATCTCCCATGGTCATGGCCTCTACCTGGTCGTGGGTCACGTACAGCGTGGTGGTGGACAGCCGGGCCTGCAGCGCCACGATGTCGGCCCGGGTCTGGACCCGCAAGGCGGCGTCGAGATTGGAGAGGGGCTCGTCCATGAGGAACACCTGCGGATCCCTGACGATGGCCCGGGCCAGGGCGACCCGCTGCCGTTGACCGCCCGAGAGTTGGGACGGCTTGCGGTCGAGCAGGGCGTCGAGGCCGAGCGTGACCGCGGCCTCCTTCACCCTGGCCGTGCGCTCCTCCTTGGCCATGCCGCGCTGGCGCAAGGGGAATTCGATGTTCCGGGCCACGCTGAGGTGGGGGTAGAGGGCGTAGCTCTGAAAGACCATGGCCACGTCCCGATCCTTGGGGTCGATCTCGTTGACGACCCGGCCCCCGATCGAGATGGTGCCTTCCGACACCTCCTCCAGGCCGGCCACCAGCCGCAGGGCCGTCGTCTTCCCGCAGCCCGAGGGGCCCAGGAGCACCAGGAGCTCGCCGTCGGGGACATCGAGGGTCAGGCCGTCGACCGCCACGCTGTCCCCGAACCGCTTGGTCACCCCTGCGAAGCTCACCTGTGCCACATGCCGCCCCCTGTGTGTGAACGGCTAACTCGCCGGGATCTTCCACCCCATGGATTCGGCGATCTCCTTGCAGGTCGGGCAGAGCCCGTAGCGCCCCGGATTGCGGCCGGGGACCCACTCCTTCCCGCACAGGGCGCGGACGGCGGTGCCATTCACGATCCCCTCGACGACGCTCGGACCTGCGGGAATGAAGTCCCCCTTCTTCGGGGTATAACCCTCTAGGACGATGTGCGCCATCCGGTCGTGATCGCCGTCGTCCAGCTCGGGGTCGGGGCGTGCCGGCGCCAGCGTCGTCCCCGTGTCGTTTTCGGGGGTCAGGGATCCGCATGGCCCTGACCGGGCTCGGTGCATGGTCGTTGCCATGCCCCCAGCGTAGGCCGCGACGTCGACCCCGCCGATGTTGCGCTGTCCCTGGGAATCATATGGGGACGGCGATTGTTGACCAGTCAGATAAGTAAGCAGACCCAAGAGGGGACTACCCATGCCGAATGAGAACGTGACATTGCCATTGCTCCCGCTGAAGTCGGGCGTCGTCCTGCCCGGGATGGTCTTCACCATGGCGCTCGAGTCCAACGAAGCGCGTGCCGCCGTCGAGGCCGCACAGTCCGCTGGCGGAAAGCTGCTGCTGGTGCCGCACATCGAGGGCCGTTACGCCAGCGTGGGCGTGATCGCCGAAGTGATGGAGGAAGGTGCGCTGCCCGGTGGGCTGCAGGCCGTCGCCGTGCGCGGCGACCAGCGGGCGACGATCGGAACCGGCGTGCCCGGGACCGGCGACGCCCTGTGGGTCGAGGCCGAGCCGCTCGACGAGGGAGAGCCCACCGCAGCGGCGGGCGAGCTGGCCCGTGAATACCGGGCCGTGCTGGAGAACATCCTATTGAGCCGGGGTGCCGGGCGGATCGCCACGCAGTTGCGTGACATCACCGAACCCGGCCGACTGGCCGACGTGGCGGGGTACTCGCCCGATCTGACCCTCTCCCAGAAGGTCGAAGTCCTCGAGACGATCGATGTCGAGGAGCGGCTGCGGAAAGTTCTGGGCTGGGCCAGGGACACTCTGGCCGACGTGACCCTGCGCGAGCGGATCAAGACCGACGTCGAGGAGGGCATGGAGAAGACGCAACGGGAGTTCCTACTCCGGCGCCAGCTCGAAGCCATCCGCAAGGAGCTCGGGCAGCTCGCCGACGGCGACGAGGAGGATCCCGACGACTACCGGGCCAAGTTGGCCAAGCGCGACCTGCCCGAACACGTGCGGGTGGCGCTCCAGCGCGAGGTCGACAAGCTGGAGCGGACCAGTGACCAGAGCCCCGAGACGGGATGGATCCGGACCTGGCTGGACACGGTCCTCGAGCTCCCCTGGGGCGTCGAGACCGATGACAGCCTCGAGGTGGCTGAAGCGGCCCGCATCCTGGACGCGGACCACGACGGACTGGAAGATGTGAAGGAGCGCATTCTCGAGCACCTCGCCGTCCGCAAGTTGCAGGCAGAGCGGGGCCTGGTGCCCGTGGACGGCCGCGGCTCGGGAGCGATCCTGGCGCTGGTCGGGCCTCCGGGAGTAGGGAAGACGTCGCTCGGCGAGTCGGTCGCCCGCGCCCTCGGTCGCAAGTTCGTCCGGGTCTCGCTGGGTGGCGTGCGTGACGAGGCCGAAATTCGCGGTCACCGGCGTACGTACGTCGGCGCGCAACCGGGCCGGCTGGTCCGGGCCCTGCGGGAAGCAGGCACCATGAACCCGGTGATCGTCCTCGACGAGGTCGACAAGCTGGGAGCCGATTTCCGGGGCGACCCGTCGTCGGCGTTGCTCGAGGTCCTCGACCCGGCTCAGAACCACACCTTCCGTGACCACTATCTCGAGGTCGACCTCGACCTGTCGCGGGTCATGTTCATCGCGACGGCCAACGTGGTCGACACCATCCCCGGACCGCTCCTGGACCGGATGGAAGTCATCCGGCTGGACGGGTACACGGAGAGCGAGAAGGTGTCGATCGCCCGTCATCACCTGGTGGGACGTCAGCTGGGACGTGCCGCCCTGCGCGAGGACGAGGTGCAGATCAGCGACGACGCCCTTCGGAGCATTGTGGCGGACTACACCCGGGAAGCGGGAGTGCGCTCGCTCGAGCGTGAGCTCGGCCGGTTGCTCCGTAAGGTGGCGACCAAGCTGGCCGCAGGAGAGCGGGAGGCGCCGGTTGTCGTCGACGCGCCGGATGTGCGCGGTTGGTTGGGTCGGCCCCACTTCTACTTCGAGGCGGCCGAGCGGACCAGCGTTCCCGGTGTGGTCACCGGCTTGGCCGTGACCGGTGCCGGAGGCGACGTGCTGTTCGTCGAGGCGAGTATGTCCGACGGCCCGGAAGGCTTGACGCTGACCGGTCAACTCGGGGACGTCATGAAGGAGTCGGCCGAGATCGCACTGTCCTACGTGCGCTCACACGCCGACGAACTCGGGATCGACCCGAAGATCTTCGCGGGGAAGCGCTTCCATGTGCACGTGCCCGCGGGTGCGGTGCCGAAGGACGGGCCCTCGGCCGGCGTCACGATGACGACGGCCCTGGTCAGCCTGCTCCGTGACATCCCGGTGCGCTCAATCGTCGGCATGACCGGCGAGGTCACCCTGCAGGGTCGGGTGCTGCCCATCGGCGGGGTCAAGCAGAAGGTCCTGGCGGCACACCGGGCCGGCCTCAAAGAGGTTGTGCTGCCCGTGCGCAACGGGCCGGATCTCGAGGACGTCCCCGAGGAGGTCCGGGACGTCATGACGTTCCATCTGGCCACCACCATCGCCGATGTCCTCGCCCCGGCACTGTTCGGGAAGGACACGGCGAAAGAAAGCGACGACGGGGACGACCTGGCGGCCGTAGCCTGACGGGAAGCCCACCTGTACGCGCCTCCGTATGCTCCGGTGGCGCGTACAGGTATGTCGACGGACGAACGGAGAGCCAGACATGGACGACAAAGAGATCATCGCTCAGATCAGCGCATTGGCTGACGAGGAACAACGACTCGAGGAAGCCCACGTCGGTGAAGGCATCTCCGACGAGGAGCGGGCGCGCCTCCGTTCACTCGAGGTGACGCTCGATCAGCTGTGGGACACGCTCCGCCAGCGACGGGCCAAGCGCCATGCCGGGGGTGACCCCGACGAGGCGCAGACCCGATCAGCGGGAACCGTGGAGGGTTACCTCCAGTAGAGCGGGAGGGCGGCTATGACTTGCCCCGCCGGGCCTGAATGACCGGCCAGCCCAACGGGAAGGCCGCCACGACAGCGGCGATGAGTGCGACGAACGCACCCCACGACCAACCCACCTTCACCACTCCGAGCCCAGATGGCTTGAACACGAACGCGATCACCACGAGGATGAGGTTGATCACCGTTGCGATCAAGAGAATCTGGTCACGGCTCAGCTGAATGGTGCTCGGAAGTTTCCAGAGGCCCAAGGCTTCGGCGACCAGAAGCCCCAGTATTCCCAGGGTCAGGATGAGCGTGACGTACAGGTAGCCATGCGCGGAGAGTCCGCTCGCGGTCGCCGTCCCGAGGATGCCGAGCTTGACGCTGAACCAGGGAAGGAACAGCGCGATGAAGAGGACCAGGGAGCCGCCACCGACGAGTCGGTCGGTCTGGCTGAGTGTGGCGAAGTCGAACTTGATCTGCGGCTTGGCGTGCGCACCCGATGCCGCCGGTGGAGGGGTGCTGGCGGCGTGGGCCGGGCCGGGAGGGGGAGGAGGCGCACTGGCTGCGTAGGCCGTGGCCTGGGGAGCGCCGAGCGCGTTGCCACAGCTGGGACAAGTCGTGGCGCCTTCACCGGCCACGGTCTGGCAATTGGGGCACGTTATAGAAGCCATTTCCCCCCACCTCTATCCTGTTCGTAGTATTACGTCTGAATCCACATGATAGCTGCTCAACGGGTATTTTGCTTGGGGCATCGCGGGAGGCGCTGCGGCTCCCCAACGGCCGTTGGAATAGGCAGGTGGGTGCGGCCCTGCCGCCGCCAGTGTCACCCCCCGGTCAGCGGGGGCTCAGCGCGCCGGGAGGCGCGAGTAGCTCGGGAAGTTCCCGAAGAGCTCCTCGTCGGGTCCCTCCGGGCCGTAGGTGACCGCCTGCACCAGCAGGTCCCCGCCGACGAAGGCGCCCTTCCATGAGGCTCCGAGCCCCCCGAACACCTCTTCGCGGTCCCCCCGGCTGCGCGGCTTGTTGATGCCGACCTTGAAGGCCTGGAGGTCCTCGGCCACCCGTGCGGCCACGTCGACGTCATCGGTGGCGATGCTGGCCACGAGGGATCCGTTGGACGCGTTCATCGCCGCCAGGAGCTCCGCCTGGGTGTCGACGACGACGACCGAGTCCAGCGGGCCGAACGGCTCGGCGTGGTGGAGTGACCACGACGCCGGGGGTTGGAGGATGCAGCTGGGTGCGACGTAGGCCGCAGTGTCCTGGGCTTCGAGAAAGCTCCCGTCGCCGACCGAGCCCCGGTAGAGCGGGATACCCCCGCCGCGGACGGCCTCATCGAACTGCGCCGACAACTCGGCTGCCTTGGTGGCGTGGATGACCGGACCGAAGTCGAGGTCCGGGAACGGGTCATTGGCATGCTCGACGGCGAGCGGATTCCCGAACTTGATGGCGTTGATGACCGGGAGATAGGCCTCCAGGAACGCCGGGAACAGGCGGCGCTGGACGACATAGCGGGGGTAGGCCGTGCAGCGCTGCTTGGCGTACTCGAATCCCTTGCGCATGTGCTGCGCCAGAAGATCCCACTGGGAGAAATCCCATATTCCCCACGCGTTCAGGCCCTCCTGCTCGAGCATGTGCCGTCGTCCCGTGTCGGCCAAGGAGACAGCCGCCCGCCGTCCGTTGGCCCGCCCACCGACGAATGCCAGGGCGCCGATGCCCTCCGAGCGGATGAGTACCTCTCCGAGGTGCGAGCCCATTCCCGACAGGAGTGTCACGGGGAGGCCGGCGCGGCGCATGAGGGCGTGGGCCAGGGTCAGGGTATGAAACCCACCCTGGCTCGGGGTTTTCGCGATCACGGCATTGCCCGCCAGGGCCTGGACCAGTTCGGCGTGCACCTGCACGCTCATCGGGTAATTCCAGCTGGCGATGTTGGACACCGGGCCCGGAAGCGGTCGACGCTGCTTCCCGTCGCTCGTGGTCAGTTGGCGCTCAATCTGCCCGAGGTACCACCGGACTCCGTCGACGCAGCGATCGACGTCGGCGCAGGCGAGACGCCAGGGCTTGCCGATCTCCCAGACCAGCAGCAGCGCGAGGAGGTCGCGGTGCTCGATCAGCGCGTCGACCGCGTCGGACACCCGCGTCCGCCGATCGTCCAATTCGACGCCAGCCCACAACGTGTGCTCCCCGACGGCGAAGTCCACCGCCGCCACGGCCTCGTCGTAGTCGATCAGCGGCGGCCCAGGAATCGGCGTGCCGTCGACCGAGTTCACATGGTCACCGGGGATGCCGATCCGGCGCCATTCACCCCGGACCAGATTGCGCAAACGGTCAGAATCGAACGCCTCGGGCGCCACCTGCACGCAACGGGCGTAGGTCTCCCACCAGGATGTACCAGACTTGAGGACCAACGGCACGGGGCGGCTCTCCCTCTGTTCGCGGGCCATCGACCCTCAGCCAGACAACTCTAGCGGCTGGTAATTCCCGGCGTTCCCTTCGTCACCCCCTTGAATGAGGGTCATCGGCCAGTGCCGCGGCCTCTCGACCACCGGCGCCCCCATTTCACGACCTGACGCGCCCCGCCCTTCGGCCACTTTCGCCGTTGACGGATAGGAGACGACCGTGGTTACGCCGCGGCACGCGTGACGTGAACGGGTCAGGTTGCCGAAACTGCCGCGAACCCTGTGTGCAAAACCTTTATTGATCGCGGAAGGTGTCATTTAATGACGGCGGATTCCCGTCCGTCGAGCCGTTCCGGTGGGACAGCCGCACGAGCACGTGGACACTCACAGAGGAGGCAGCGCATGAGGTGGAGCCGTCCCTTTCCGAAGCAGCGGCGCCGGGTGGCGTTCATGGCTGCCGTGACCTTGGCCGGTCCGGCCGCGCTGCTCGCGACGCCAGGCACTGCCTCTGCCGGCACGACGCTGACTCCCGGTGACCTCCTCGTCTCGACGAGTGTCTGGCAGCAGAATGCGAATATCACCGCGGGCACCACTCAACTTCCCCCGGGGTGCGGCACCCTTGCAGACAATCCCTGCACGACGGCTGTCGCTCCTGGAACGTACCCCGTGGTCTTCAACAACGACTCGGTCGATGGGAGCTTCGGCGTCACCCAGCCGATCGTGCTCGATCAGCTGAATCCCACGAACGGCCAGATAGTGAGTTCTCTCACCGTACCGAACAGCTCCCAGGGCCTGGGCTCGAGCGCCGATCAACTCGTCACCAGCTTCTCCTCCAAATCGGAGCTGGCCCTGAATCAGTCGACGGATGGCAACTACGTGACCTTCATGGGTTACGTCGCCCCGGTCGGGGCCATCGATGTCTCGAACTCGAACACGCCGGGTGCCGTTGACCCGACCAACTCCGGGACCACCACTCCGTACTACCGTGCGGTCGGACAAGTGGACGTCAACGGCAACTACCAGTTCACCGAGACCAACGCCTACAGCGGTAACAACGGCCGCGCCGCGATCCTGAACCCCAGCTCGAACACGCTCTACAGCGTCGGGAACGCGGGCAATGGCGCGAACCCCGAGCCCCAAGGCGTGGTGGAGGGCGCTGGGTCCCAGAACTTTTCGTCGTCCACCCAATCCGAGTCCGCTCAGAACCCAGGAGCACCCACGCCGCTCGGCGACTTCAACGTGACCCAGCTCGGTGACAAGGCCGACAAGTCGGCCAAGGACGACAACTTCCGGGGCCTGACAAGCAACGGCAACGTCCTGTATTTCACCAAGGGAAGCGGGAGCAACGGGGTCGACACCGTCTACTTCCTCGACAGCACCGGTACATCGTGCCCGAGTGGAGGGGTCGGGCTCCCGGCATCGGGCGCCACGCTCCCGAGCGCGTCGACCTTCACGTCTCCCGCCTTCTCCACGAGCAACGCGGCGCTGGGACTGACCACCGCCAACCCGGGGCTGGCGCCAACGAACATGTGCATCCTCAGCGGCTTCCCGACGGCGATCGCCAAGAACGCCACGGACTCCAGCCTCTACCCATTCGGGCTCTGGTTCGCCAATCCCGACACGCTGTATGTGGCCGACGAGGGGTCAGGTGACGCGACCTACTCGTCGACCTCGAACACCTACTCCGCCGCGGCGGCCTCGACGACCGCCGGGCTGCAGAAGTGGACATTCAATGCGTCGACGAACCAGTGGGTCCTCGACTACACGCTCCAGAGCGGCCTCAACCTCGGCCAGCCCTATGCGGTAGCCGACTCGGGCAGCAACGTCTACCCGACCGGGCTCAACAGCACAGATGGGGGAGGCGGCTTGCCTTGGGCCCCGGCCACCGATGGCCTCCGCAATCTCACGGGCCAGGTGAACTCCAACGGCACCGTCACGATCTGGGCCGCCACCTCGACCGTCAGCGGCGACGGCGACCAGGGTGCCGACCCGAACCAGCTCGTGTCGATCACGGACAATCTCAGCGCCACCTCGGCCCCCAGCGGTGAGAGCTTCACCACGGTGATGCCCGCCACCTACGGACAGGTGATCCGCGGAGTCTCGTTCACGCCGGGCACCAACGCCACACCGCCCGCCCAAACTCCCGAAGTGCCGTGGGCTCCACTGCTCCCGCTGACGGCCCTCGCCATCGGCACAGGCGTCTACATGCAGCGCCGGTTCCGCCGGCCGCGCCACGTGTCGATCTGATCGGCGACCGAGTCCGGGGTCCGGCGTGGGCCCGAGAATCTGCCGTGATGAGCGTGGGGACGCGTGGCGGGCCCCACGCTCCACGGCCAAACGCGCCCGGGTTCCTTTACGTCCGCCATCACTAGTTTGACCGCCTCGGCGGCGTGACCCCCGGGCCTGGGCGACTGGCGCATCTCAGGCCGACTAGCGGACTTGCAGTTCGTGCGTTGCAAGAGTGCAGAATGGGGCCGTGACCGAGCAGCCAGGACGCGAGGATCTCGCCCGGTGGATGGGATCGCGTCCGACCAACTACTACGAGGCGACACCCAACCTACGGTCGGTGCTCGACATCCGGGCCGGCGCCACACGTAGGACCGCCATGGAGCCCGGCCTGACGGACTTCGGCCGTGTGGTCGCCGAGGTCATCGATCCCGCCGTGGAGGCGCTTGAGCATCACCGCGAGCTGCCCGCCCACGTGCCCTACGACGGCATCGGCCAGCGGGTTGAGCAGGTCGAGTTCCACCCTGACTACCGGCGCTCCGGCCAGGCGGTGTGGGCGTCGGGGATCCTGGCGGTGAATCAGGGTGGACGCGGTGCCTTCGAGCAGGCGGCCTTGTTCTACCTACTGACACAAGCGGGCGAAGGCGGCCACAGCTGCCCGGTCGTGTGCACCGCCGGTCTGGCGCGGGCGGTCGAGCGCCGGGGCTCGACCGAGCTCAAGGCGCGTTACCTCGCCGGCCTCTTCGAGGTCGACTACGACCGTTGCCTGAGGGGATCGCAGTTCCTCACCGAGGTCCAAGGGGGATCGGACGTCGGCGCCAACGTGGCGCGCGCCGTGCCCGACCCGGCCGAGCCCGGCGCATGGCGGATCACCGGCGAGAAGTGGTTCTGCTCCGTGGCCGATGCCGACCTCTTCGCCGTGACCGCCCGCCCCGACGGTGCCGGCGCGGGTACCCGCGGTCTGGGGTGCTTTCTTGTGCCCCGCAGTCTCGACGCCACCATCCCCAACGGCTTTCGCATTCGGCGGCTGAAGGACAAGCTCGGGACCCGATGTCTCGCTTCGGCAGAGATCGATTTTGACGGCGCCCTCGGCTGGCCCATTGGTGGTGTTGAGGAGGGGTTCCATGTCGCCGTGGAGGAACTGCTCAACACCTCCCGTTGGCTCAACGCCGTGGGCTCGACCGGGATCATGCGTCGCGCCTATCTCGAGGCCTCGACCTTCGCGCGCCACCGCCAGGCGTTCGGGCAGGCCGTCGGGTCATTCCCCGGTGTGCGTGAGCAGCTGTCGGTGATGAAGGTCGAAGAGCAGGCCGCGCTGGCCTCGACGATGGCGCTCACCGGGCTGCTCGACCACCTCGATAACGGTCAGGCCTCCGAGACGGAGGTCGCCTGCTACCGGTTCCTCGTCAACGCCAACAAGTACCTCACCTCGATCACGGCCACCGATGTCGTGCACCGTGGGATCGAAGTGCTCGGCGGCAACGGCACGATCGAAGACTTCTCCCCGCTTCCGCGCCTCTATCGCGATGCTGTCGTGTTCGAGAGCTGGGAGGGTACCCACAACGTGCTGTGTGCCCAGGTGCACCGAGACTGCACCCGTCTCGGCCTCCTCGACCACGTGCTGGCGTGGGTCCGGGGCGAACTGGCCACAGCCGGCGGAAACGACGGCGCGGCGGTCACCGCCTCACTGGAAGCGCTTGAACCCCGCCTGCGACGCTCCCTTGCGGACCCCGAGTACGCTGCCGCCCATTTCCGTCGCCACCTCGACCACCTGACCCGCGTCATCCAGGCATCGTGTTTGCTTACGGAGGCGGTCAAAGGGGGCGACGCCCAGAAGCAGGCCGTAGCCGCGCTGTTTGTGGGTCGCCACCTGGTTCCCGACCACCAGCCCGAGGACGATCCGCGATGGCAACAACTCGTGGAGGCCGCGGTCGCCGATGACTTCGGGTGATGTGCCATATCCAGGAGATCGGCTTGCGGCATGCTCAACGATCCCCCCAACGCGAAAACGCCCGCCCCACAATTAGGCGGGAATCGGGCGCTTTACTTGTCTTCTGTTGTTCTTGGACCGCCTCTGGGAGTGGCACTCACTGGGGGTATTACGGGCCCCACACCGCTGCAACGCTCTAACAACGAGCCGCTTGCCCAGGTTTACTCATGACGCCGACCGCTTACTGCTCGGTCAATCCCTTGCGGCTTCCTTCCTATGGACATCGGCTCCAAGTCATACCTCCTGGACCTCCTTCCGAATCCTCCCTTGGGATTCAATTAGCACAACACCGATGGCGGCGTCTTTGTTCCCAATCGCGTGATTGGCTGGGCACGCCAAGACGGACACGACTGGATCTCTGATGCCGTAGAACGGTCAGCGCGTTGGTCGTTCCGCGGCGAGGCGGTGCAGCGTGCTGACGAGCCGATCGATCTCCTCCCGCGTGTTGTAGAGGGCGAGCGACGGGCGGACCGTGGATTCGAGCCCGAATCTGCGCAGAATGGGTTGGGCGCAGTGATGCCCGGCGCGCACGGCAATGCCCTGCCGGTTCAGTTCGGAGGCGACGTCCTCGGGCCGGTACCCCGCCAGGACAAACGAGAGGACGCAGGCCTTTTCTGGGGCCGTCCCGATGAGGCGTAGGCCCGGCACCTGCTGCAGGTGTGCGGTGGCATAGCCCAAGAGGTCGTGCTCGTAGCGGGCCGCATTCTCCAGGCCGATCCGGTCGACGTAGTCGAGCGCCGCCCCGAGGCCGACTGCATCTGCAATGTTCCCGGTCCCAGCTTCGAATCGGTCGGGGGGCTCCTTGTACGTGGTTCGCTCGAAGGTCACGTCCCGGATCATGTTGCCGCCGCCCTGCCAGGGAGGCATCGATTCGAGAACTTCGGACTTGCCGTAGAGGGCCCCGATGCCGGTCGGCGCGAACACCTTGTGACCGGAGAAGACGAAGAAGTCCGGATCGAGCCCGGTCACATCGACTGGCAGGTGGGCGACGGACTGGGCGCCGTCGATCAGGACCCGAGCTCCGGCACGGTGAGCCATCTCGATGACTTGGCGGATCGGGACGATCGTGCCCAGAGCGTTCGACACGTGGGCGACCGCGACCAGACGCGTCTTGTCGTTGAGGAGATCGCCGTAGGCATCGAGGAGGATCTGGCCGTCGTCATCGACCGGGATCACCCGCAACCTCGCCCCCTTCTCGGCCGCCAGTTGTTGCCACGGCACGATGTTGGCGTGATGCTCGAGGTGGGAAATGACGATCTCGTCACCGGAGGCGATGTTGTGCCGGCCCCAGCTCTGTGCAACCAGGTTGATCGCTTCGGTTGTCCCGCGGACGAAGACGATCTCAGCCGCTGAGGCACCGAGGTATCGGGCCACCTTGGACCGGGCGTCCTCAAACGCGTCGGTTGCCCGCGCCGCCAATTCATGCGCGCCCCGGTGGACGTTCGAATTCTCGTGTTCGTAGTACCACGTCAGCCGGTCGATGACCGCCTGGGGTTTCTGGGTGGTGGCGGCGTTGTCGAGCCACACCAGTTGGTGGCCGTGGACGCGCTCGTTGAGGATCGGGAAGTCCCGCCGGATGGCCTCCACGTCGAACGCCGGATACCCGGTAGGCACCGACGGCGGTCGGGCGTGCTCCAAGAAGTAGTACGACGCTGCGCCCGGCGGTGAAACCGGTGCACCCACCCACGGCGGGGTCAGCGAAGAGCCCACCGCGTCGCCGGCGGAGGCGGGTGACACCGGGATCGGCGTGCCGGTCTCGCGTCCCGATCCGTCATGGGACACGCGGGCAGAGCGCACGTCGGTCACGAAGAGCGGACCCGGCCCCAGGGCCTCGGTCCGCACCGGGTCGGCCGCCAGGACCGTCGGGCTCTCGGCTCCAGCCGGGAAGCCCTCCATCCCCTCGAAGATGGCGTTCGCCAGCTTCGTGAGCGCGCCGACATCGCTCACGTCCCAGTGCGGCACGCTCTCAGTGTCTGACGTATCAGGAGCCACGGGATGCCCGCTTCAGCGTCGGGCCGTCATCGGGCAGATCGGGTGCGGGCCCGGCCGGCCGGAGCCGTCGCGTTGGCGTAGGTGTCGCCGTACTCGTGGTACTTGCCGACCTCGACGTCATCGAGGACGCCCAGTGCATCGTCGGTCAGGATGGCCAACGAGCAATACAGAGAGATGAGGTACGAGGCAATGGCGTTCCGGCTTGTGCCCATGAAGCGGACGGACAGGCCCATGCTGCGCTCTCCCGGAAGCCCCGGCTGATAGAGGCCGACGACCCCCTGCCGAGACGCTCCGACCCGCAGCAGGAGCACCTTGGTCTTTCCGTCGACGAGCGGCACCTTGTTTGAGGGGATCAGCGGGATGCCTCGCCATGTGACGAACTGGCACCCGTACAGGCTCACCGTCGCCGGCGGCACGCCCCGCCGGGTGCACTCCCTCCCGAACGCCGCAATGGCCGCCGGGTGGGTCAGGAAGAAGGCCGGCTCCTTCCACACGCGGGTGATCAACTCATCGAGATCGTCGGGCGTGGGTGGACCACTCCGGGTGGAGAGTCGCTGTTCGGGCGCGGCATTCACCAGCATCCCGTACTCGGCGTTGTTGATGAGCTCGCCCTCCTGGCGCTCCTTGATCGACTCGATCGTCAGGCGGATCTGCTCTTCGATCTGGTCGTATGGGCTGCTGTAGAGGTCCGAGACGCGAGTGTGGACGTCCAGGACGGTCGAGACCGAGCTCAGGAAGTACTCGCGAGGATTCTCCTCGTAGTCCACGAACGTCGTCGGCAGATCGATCTCGCTGCGGGGTGGGCAGGCGACCTCCACCTCTTCGGGATGCTTCACCTTGTTGAGTCGGTAGATACCGGCCTCAACGGGGACCCAGTCCATGAACCGCACGAGCCACCGGGGCGAGATGGTCGACATCTGCGCCGTGGTCTTGGTGGCGTTGGCGAGCTGACGCGCGGCGCCATCGCTCAGTGCAAGATTTGGCGGGGAATTCGCGGGCATTGTTCCTCCTAGGACGATGACAGTTGCTGCGTAACACAGGGCATCGGGCCCTCGACAGGGTCCAATGGCACTTCTCCCCGAGCCGTCTTGCTGGGCATGTCGTGCCCCAGCATCCGGGTGACCTCGATCCCGAGCGAGGGACCAACGGCCCTACTCCCAGGTAATCCCGATGAACATACTCGGAATTATTGGAAAGCTCAAGGTCGGATCGGCCGGCCGAGATGAGAGAGGTAGGACGATGACACGGATCGCTGAGGACATCACCGAGCTGGTCGGAAACACCCCTTTGGTCCGACTGCGCCGGTTGACCGAGCACGTCGACGCACAGATCGTGGCCAAGCTCGAGAGCTTCAACCCGGCACACAGCGTGAAGGACCGCATCGGCGTGGCCATGCTCGATGCCGCCGAAAAGGCTCAGCTGATCGGGCCCGACACCATCATCTTGGAGCCCACCAGCGGGAATACGGGCATCGCGCTGGCCATGGTGTGCGCCGCACGCGGGTACAAGTGCGCTTTCACAATGCCCGAAACCATGAGTAAGGAGCGACGGGCGATCTTGCGGGCATACGGTGCCGAGCTCGTGCTCACCCCGGGTCCCGACGGCATGCCTGGCGCGATCGCCAAGGCCGAGGAGCTCGCCAAGGAAGATCTTCGCTACTTCGTTCCGCAGCAGTTCGACAACCCGGCCAACCCTGCCATTCATCGGGCCACCACCGCCGAGGAGATCTGGAGCGACACCGACGGAGAGGTCGATGTCGTCGTGGCCGGGGTCGGCACTGGGGGAACCATCACCGGCGTTGGCGAGGTGCTGAAGGAGCGCAAGCCGTCGGTGCAGATGATCGCCGTTGAACCGGCTGCGTCACCTGTGCTCTCCGGTGGGCAGAAGGGTCCCCACCCCATTCAGGGCATCGGCGCCGGCTTCGTCCCGGCCGTCCTTGACACCGACATCGTCGACGAGATCATCGCCGTCACCAACGAGGATGCCTTCGACCTGGCCCGACGGGCTGCCCGCGAAGAAGGGCTGCTCGTCGGGATCTCGTCAGGAGCTGCGTTGTGGGCCGCACTTGACGTCGCTGGCCGCCCCGAGAGCAGCGGCAAGTTGATCGTGGTGGTGCTTCCCGACTTCGGAGAGCGCTACCTGTCGACCGCCTTGTTCGAGGGCCTCACGGATTGACCATGCTGGCGACCCTGCGCAAAGACTTGCAAGCCGCACGCGAGCGCGACCCGGCCGCCCGCTCCACAGCCGAGATCATCCTTTGCTACCCGGGGCTGCATGCCGTCTGGAGCTACCGGATCAGCCACTGGCTGTGGCAGCACAACGCCAAGCTGGCGGCCCGGGTCCTCTCCGCGGTGACCCGCTCGCTCACCGGTGTGGACATCCACCCCGCCGCGGTTCTGGGCGAAGGCCTGCTCATCGACCACGCAACCGGCGTGGTCATCGGTGAGACGGCTGAAGTCGGTGCACAGGTCACCCTGTACCAAGGGGTGACTCTCGGCGGCACGAGCCTGAGCAAGGGGAAGCGTCACCCTACCGTGGGGGACCGGGTGACGATCGGCGCCGGCGCAAAGTTGCTCGGCCCCATCACCGTCGGCCATGACAGCCGGATCGGGGCGAATGCCGTCGTGGTCAGACCGGTGCCCTCCAACTCCGTGGTGGTGGGAGTTCCCGGGCAGGTGATCTCACGGAGCCACCCCCGTCCCCTCACGGCGCCGCCCGACCTCGACGAGGTGTCGATGCCGGACCTGGTCGGCACCAGCCTCCAGTCTCTCCTCCGCCGCGTGGATCACCTCGAGGAAACAGTGAACGGGCACACCAACCGCACCGACGCCCGGCCGTCCCCAGCCGGGGTGTGGTCCGGCGAGGACTTCTCCATCTGAGGGTGTGCGTCGGCCCGGCGCCGTCGTCAGCACCCCCACCAGTCTCAGAGGTTCTCTTCGGGTTGCCGCCGCTGGCCCGTGAGTCAGCGGAATCAAGCAGTCTGGGTAGCTGCCCCATCTCTGCGGCGGAGCAGACTCGTCTTGGTTGTGCCGGTTGAATGGCATTGGGTAGTCGTAAGAGAGAGAGGGGCGGGAAGAGCTAGCGTCCTCGGCGTGAGGCCGTTTCAGGCGGCCAGCGAGCACAGGGGACGTGGCTATGCGGGCAGTGGTCGTCTACGAGTCGATGTTTGGTAACACGCACGCGATCGCCGATGCCATCGGCAAGGGCCTTGAGCCGGCGGGAAACGTGGTCGTGGCCCCGGTGGTTGAGGCAGGCCGCGAGCGATTGGGCGCCGCCGACCTGCTCGTGGTGGGCGGTCCCACCCATTTTCACGGCATGAGTCGAACCCGCACCCGCAAGTGGGCGGCCGCTATTGCGCAAAAACCCAAGAACGATCTGGTGCTCGATCGCGACGCTCAAGGCCCAGGCGTGGGCGACTGGCTCAGGTCTCTTGGCGACGGCCACACAAGAGTGGCTGCCTTCGACACCCGCTTCAAGGGCCCGGCGGTTCTCAGAGGGAAGGCGTCGAGGGCGATCAGCCGAAAGCTTCGGAGGCACGGGTTCGAGGTGGTGGCCAAGCCCAAGAGCTTCTTCGTCACCTTGCAGAATCACCTCGAACCGGGTGAGGAGGACCGAGCCCAAGAATGGGGCAAACGGCTCGCGGCACGCGTTCTATCGAATGACGTCACACATGGGGACGGCCGGGGACGACCACCCACGTCCAAGGAGACGTGATGGCCGAGGTAATGATCCCAATCCCGGGTGAGCTGCCGTCCTACCTGGCGATACCTGCGGGCGAGGGCCCCTGGCCAGGTGTGGTGGTCATCCACGACGCAATGGGAATGAGCCAGGACCTACGGAACCAGGCTGACTGGCTTGCAGGCCAAGGGTACCTCGCCGTAGCGCCGGACCTCTTCTCCGGGAGAGGGATGGTGACCTGCATGATCTCGGTCATGCGCGACGTACGCGCCGGACGGGGACGGTCGTTCGACGACATCGAGGCGGCGCGCGTCTGGCTGGAGACCCGGGAGGACTGCACGGGCCGGATCGGCGTGATCGGCTACTGCATGGGAGGCGGGTTCGCCCTGCTACTCGCCGTCGATCGCGGGTTCACAGTGTCCAGCGTCAACTACGGCACCGCTCCGAAGGACGCCTACACGGCCGGCTTCCTGAGACAGGCTTGCCCGATTGTCGGAAGCTACGGCGGCAAGGACCGCACGCTGCGAGGGGCCGCCGATCGCCTTGAGCGGGCATTGACGGCCGTCGGGGTCGAACACGATGTCAAGGAGTACCCGGAGGCCGGGCACTCCTTTCTCAACGACCACGAAGGGGCTGGAGACAAGAGTCCGTTCCCGTTCTCCGTCCTGGAGCCGGTCTTCGGAATACTCTCGCCAGGATCGGGCTACCACGAGGAATCTGCTCGAGATGCACGGCGACGCATTCTCGCGTTCTTCGACGCGTACTTGAAGCAAGCCGTAGAGGGCGAGACCGCCTGATACTGACGGATACCGAGTGGCTCCGTAGTCGTCGTGTATGTGCCGCGAACTTTAGATAGCGAAACTCGACCAACCCAGGGCGGTCCACCCGCGCTATTGGGCCACTGAACTTCCTCACCCTCTTGTGCTTCCACACTGTCCGTGGCGTCCAGCGCCAGCTCAGACTCTCGGCTCCCAACTGAAGCGCCGTATCGCGTAAAGCAGTCCCGCCACACCCCACGCTGCGACGATTCCGACGTCCACCCAGTCGAAACTCGTGCCGAGAAATCCGGCTTGCAATCCCAGCGCGAAATGCCGGACTGGAAATATGCGTGCCACCCAAATGATCCACGTCGGCGCATTGGCGCCGAGCGGAATGAAGATGCCCGAGAGGAACAGGAGCGGCAGGATCGAGGCGTTGACGATGGCGGGCGCGGCATCAGCGTTGGGTATCGCTGTGGTGATGGCGAATCCGAGAGCGCAGAAGCTTCCAGCGCCGACTACGAGCATCACGACGAAGTGGACGAGCGTGATGCCACCCGGGACCGTGGCATGGTAGGCCAGCCTTCCGAACCCAGCCGTGATGACCACGAGCAGGATGGCGACGAGCAGCGCGTGCAGCACTCTCGCGGTGAGGTAGACCCCGGCCCGCAGCGGCGTACCGTTGATACGCTTCAGTATCCCCGCGTCGCGCTGGAAGGTGACGGTCATGGCGACGTTCGTGTAGCAGGCGCTGATCACCGCGAATGCTGCCATTGCGGCGACGTAGTATGTCGACTCCTTTACCGTGCGTCCGGCGAGATGCACGTTCCCCGATCCGAGCAAGGCGGTGAAGATCACTAGGAACATGAGCGGGAACGCGAAGGTGAAGAAAGCGGAAGCGGGGTTGCGCCAGAACGCCTTGTTGACGTATCCGACCTGACGTACCGTGAGCGATAGGGCGTTCACCCTTCGCTCCGGCTTCTACCTCGGCTGCGGAGACCGTGCCGGCGGGGCCTCGGTTCTGGGATCTCGGTTGTGGTCCCGCCGGGGGACCCGTCCGGCGGGACCCCCGTAAGTTCGAGGTAGATGTCCTCAAGGGTTGGCCTCACAACCTGCAGGTCCTCGAGCTCGATGCCGCGCTCGACGGCCCAGCTCGTAAGGCGGTGCAGGGTCGTCGTGAGGTTCTCGGCGACCAGCTCGATGCGCCCGTCACTCACAGGGCCCCCTTGGAGGTCAGAAGGGAGAATCGCTCCCGGAGCGAGGCGGAAGTTCACCCTCGCGCTCGCCTGATCGCGTCCGGCGAGACTCGAAGGTGGGCCCTGGGCGACAATCCGACCGGCGGAGATCACCGCAACGCGATCGGCGAGGAATTGCGCCTCGTCCATATAGTGCGTCGTGAGCAGTACGGTCTTTCCCAGCTCGGCGAGACTCTTCACGACATGCCACGCTTCCCGGCGAGCCGAGGGATCGAAGCCGGTCGTTGGCTCGTCGAGGAAGAGCAGATCCGGGTCGCCGACAAGGGCGACCCCGACGTCGAGGCGGCGCTGCTGGCCGCCTGAGAGGGTCGTCACACGGGCGTCGCGCTTGGCGGCGAGACCCACCAGGTCGATCACTTCCTCGGGTTTCCTGGGGTGCGGGTAGAAGTCCGCGTACATGGCGAGCGTCTCGGCGACGGTGAGATAGCGCTCGACCCCGGTCGATTGCAGGACGATGCCGATGTGCGGCTTTAGGGCGGTGCGTTGGCGTTCTGGGTCGAAACCGAGCACCGACACTTGTCCCTCGTCGCGATGACGGTAGCCCTCGAGAATCTCGACGGTCGTGGTCTTGCCGGCGCCGTTCGGCCCGAGCAACGCGAACACTTCTCCGCGGGAGATCTCCAGGCTCACTCCGTCGACTGCTTTCAACGCACCGTAGGCCTTGCGCAAGTCGTGGACCGTTACAGCTACATCGCGGTGCCGGGAACCGGCAGCCGGTTTGATTTCCTCTGGGATCTGGGCCGTGCCCTCGACCACGTGTTCGTTCCTGCTCTCCTCGTTGTCGACCGGTCCACTACAAGATCCGAGCCACCACATCTAGACCTTGTCGCGAGAACTTAGCTCACGGATCCGATGTGAATTCGCCCGGGTCCAGACAGACGGGGGCGCCCGCAAGCCGATCAACATGCGGGCACCCGATTGGCCGCGAAGAGCCGCCGAGAATCACCGTTGGTGCTCGGGTACGGCACAGTGTGGTCCGACCAGGTGCCGGCGAACTCAGGGATCGTCGGCGAACGGTGGGCCAGGCTGTCGGGGGTCGGATCGGACGCCTACGTCGACGCTTGGGCTCAGGGAGCGACGCCTCGGTAGTTACCGCCACCGTTAGTGCCCTGTGCACCGATAATCCTCGCGTTCTTTTTGGATGACGCTGGGGGCGGCGGAAATGAGAAGCGGCTGGTTGCAACAACTGCCCCAGAACGATCGAGGCCCTGTACGAAGGCGCCTGGTGGTATGGGGTCGTGAACAGCGAGAAGTACGAACCGCACGTTGTCGTAATCGACAGTGATCATCGAGTCGAGCACCTTTGCGGCTGCAACTAATCGAGCGCTGGTAATACTGGGAGAGGTGACAATGAGATTATTCACAGTCCACTGACCACTCGTTCCTCCTCCCGGGAGGATAACGAGCTGATCATCAGGGAGGCCCGGCAGAGGCAACGCCGCCGCCGGACGGCATTCGGAGACCGTCAGCAATCCTTCCTACTCGTCGGATAGCAGGACAACTCAGTCCCGCCCACTGGGTCTGGCGCTATCGGCCGGAGGGAGTTCGAGCCGCACCAGTTTCGATGGCCTGGCTCCGTCGGGTGGCGGCGCCATGAAGCCTCCGTCGGTCGTGACGTACGCGATCCGGCCGTAGTCCCCCGGGGCTCGCCCCCAGGCCGCGCTCGTGGGACCGATCAGCTGCTCGTCGAATGGATCTCCAACCACGACATGTCTCGTCTGGTCACCTGCCGGATCCAGCGACACTCGATCAATGGTGTTCTGACGGTGAGTCGTGACGTACGCCACGCCGGTCTCCTCGTCGATGCAGAAGTCATCGGGCATCGTGCCACCAGTGACGAACTCCGGACCCCCTGCTGGATCGAGCGTTCCGGCGTCGACGGGCACTCGCATGAACAGCTTCCGCGCAGTCGAGCTGTAGTACAGGTAACCGGTCCTCGCCGCGTAGTGGACGCCGTTCACTCCAGGCTGAGGCGGCACGAGCGTGCTCGCAGGGTCGACATCCATGCTCTCGTGTTTCAGCCAGACGCGCTCTGTCAGGTCGCCGACGTCGTGACCGATATCGACACGCCAGATGAGGCCAGAAACCGAGTCGGCCAAGAGGATGCTCGTCGGACCCAGCAGACAACTGCCGTTGAGGCCCCCGGCGCGCTTGTCGAACTCGAGTACGCATAGCGCGCGAACGGGATCGCCGGGACTCCATTCGCGCAGATCAACCCGGTAAAGGGACGATTCCTGCATCGTGACAAGGTTGGTCGTGCTGACATAGAACACTTCCGGCTCAGTCTCGAGTATCCCTAACGCGAACTGATCGAACGTGTAGAGCAAGAGGGGCTCGACCGGCGTGCCGGCGGTGGCCGGCGGTACGTACCACAGCTCCTTCTGCACGGCCGCCGTAACGAGGATCGAACCGTCGGCGCGGACGACAAGATTCTCGAGTAGGTAAGACTCCGGGAAGACGGCGACGGTGATTAGGGTTGGGCGTGGTGGCTGCTCTGTAGGCATGGTCCGCCCAGTCTTGCAGCGCGTGGTCATCGGCCTGCATGGGGCGCCGATGCCACCGATCTCCAGGCGGTCGCGAGTCAGCTACCGCCGGTTCGCAGCGCGCCCAGAATGCGCAAATGCGGGCCGAGAGGTCCCCCCAGGGTTGCCGTTCCGCAACAGGCAGTACTCACCAAGCACAGCGGAATCTGGATCTCTTCGATCCCGCGAGCCATCACGACGTTCTCCCTACGCTTACGCCTCGACTCATGCCGTGAGGGCTCATGCTTGATGCCTAGCGAGACGTGGGAATGGTCGTACTCGGTGCTGGCGAAGTCCCACCTCCTGCCTCGACATTCGCGGGATTCCGTACGCCGAAGTAGTGGCTCAGCGGAACGGGCGGATACGTCCCTGAATCACCGGGGAGTACGGGAGTCACGAAGATTCGACCACACCATTGCCATTCCTTGAAGCCCCTGTTCGCAAGGGCTACTGCCCTGGTTTCATTTGGTGGTGTCACGAACATCCGAGAGGCGCTCACGCAGCGCAGCGCTGGGCCTCCTGGTTCGATCGGGGTGCCCACGATCCAAAACGATGCCTCGCCACCGTGCGCCGCAAGGACCGAGGTTGGCAGCGATCCGCCTTCACGCATTCCCCCGCCGCCACCCACGGTGCTCTTGACGTAAGAGATTCGCAGGGCATTGCTCGTTTTCGGCACGGTGACCGCGCTGACCCTCGGATATCCCTGCATGAAGCACGAGTAACGGCTGATGTTTCGGAAGAGAAGGAGCGCCGCGGCGTTGCCCGCTCCAGGGGCGATACCTTCGTCGGAGAGACGGATTGCAGAGGTGGCACACGGCGATAGAGCGACGATGCCGTTTGGGGCCGTCCCTGTGCGCTCTCTCGGTGATTGCTGGCCGCGCCCAATGACCAGGACGAGCGTCACGACGACCGCCGCTGCGGCGGTGACGAGAAGAGCCACTATGCCGTAGCGACGGCGTTGGCGTCGCTTCCTTGATGAGGCCCTCAGCATCGACTGACGGCGGTATCCCTGGCTCAACACTTGTGGAGTCGTTCGTGTCCTGGTCGACTATCATGGTGCCATCATGGATGGCACCATTTCATTTGTCAATGTTGATCCCTCGGAACCGGTGGACCTCCACGAGCAGATTGCCGCAGAGATACGTCGGTCGATTGTCGACGGTGAGTGTGGTCCGGGTGACCGCTTGCCACCGGCCGTCGATCTGGCGGCGGTACTAGGAGTGAGCCGCAACACCGTCCTTAGGGCACTGCGGGAGCTGCGTGAGGAAGGGGTCCTCGAGTTTCGGCGAGGGCGTGGTGTCCACGTCACGGGAACCGGCGTCCAGCGAACCCTCGTCATTGATCAGGCCAAGAAGCTCATCGCCCTAGCCCGCCGACAAGGAATGAGCAGAGATGAACTGGCACAACTCATCGCCGGGCTTGGCTGACGACAACTCAAGACCGGCTGCAGCCGGTGCCGATAACCGGGTTCCCCCGGGCCGGCCGACCACAGGAGGTGCTTCATGTCGGCGCTTCTCGTCGGATATCCCCGAATGTTCGCTGATCAGCAAGACCTGACTTCCCAACGTGACGGCCTTGCCGCGCTTGGGGTGGCTGCATCCCGCACCCGACAAGGAAATCACTGCCGTCGCCGCCACAACCGCCGCCTAACTCAGCTATCAACCCGCCCCGGCTAGCCCCTCGGCGAACCGACGTGGTTGACTGAAGGCTTCAGACCCCGTCGTAAGCGGGGCATGAGCCCAACGAGTGGAGGTGCCAGTGACCGAATCCACGCAGCCTGCAGAGCGAATGGCAGTGGGCCACTTCATCGTCTCCGATGACGTCGAGCGCTCCCGGCGCTTCTATACCGAGGTACTCGGCGGCAGGGTGATCTTCGGCCCAGAGCCGACCAATGTCGCACTCGCCAACAACTACATCATCATCAACGGCGGCGGAGGCCCCACCGACGACAAGCCCACGGTCACCCTTGAGACGCCTAGCGACCCCGACCGGGCGAGCAGCTTCCTCAATATCCGGGTCGCAGACATCCACGCCGTGTACGCCGAATGGACCGCCCGGGGCGCGCAGTTCCTGACCCCGCCGAAGCAGCACCAGTACGAGATCCGTTGCTACATCCGAGATCCCGACGGTTACATCATCGAGGTCGGGCAAACCACCGACCCACAGGGAGACTGGTGGCCCGCCGACTGGCCACCGATCGACCCCGGCGGGCAATCCGACTGAACCCCGTCTCCTCGATGTCACGAAGACGGCCATCGCACCTCACCCGGAGGGCAGCGCGGAACCCACGAAGCGATTTTGGCCACCCATGGGCTTTCCGTCTGGCTGCCCACCGGAAGCTGGATCCCGCTCCGCTCCGAGAGGTTCTCGGCAAGTTTGGACACTGTCAACGACCCGACGAAGAGTGCCGGATCGAGGATGTTCGAGGATGAGAAGATTGCGATAACTCCTGAGTGGGATGGATGGCGTGGTTGGCGTAGGCCGGGATGGCCGAAGCCATCCCGGCCTGCCGTGTGTTACGGCTTCGCCCGGTGTGCCGTCTTTGCAGGCTTGGTCGGCTTAGCCTTCACGACCTTGGCCTTGTTGGCTGGCGGCTTCCGTACTTGGGTCTTCGCCATGGCGGTATTTTCCTCCTTTCTGTAAGCGCGGTAATGGATCTGCTGGGGTGTTGGCTGAGCGCCACCGCCGCGCCGCCTACGAGGCGCGCAACGGGGTCATGGCTACGCCGAACGCGCTGACCCGCAACGAAGTGAGACGTCCAGCCAGGCCCACCGCCCGGGACTCTGATGAGAACGCCGCGGCCGAGTGCTTACGGTCGTCTGGGAGCGTTCAGGCGGTGGGCGTCAATTGAGCAGGTGTCGCTCGTAGGAAGGGCGCGGCTACCGGTGCGAAGGACGCATTCGGGCCGTCGGCTTGCGGAGGCGGCAGGTCAGTTGACATCGATCTCTTGTCAACGTCCTCTCCCAATGCATCGACGCACACCTCTTCACTACGCCTTGTCGCGTGACGAGTATATTTTGGCGCGAGGCGTAGGGCAATACTTTGTGCCGCGCTCACCGCGGTCGCAAGCGGCCTTGGGTTAGCATCACACTGGAGCGCCGGGAAGCCTGGTCGGCATCAACCAATGAGTAGAGGATTGGTGTGCATATGCACGATAGGCCCGATGGTGGTGTCTCAGTGGACCGGTCAACGGTCATATGGCGGTGCAGCGCGTGTGGGGCGCTGATCAATGTGTCAGATGCCAACAGCCCTGCCACGTGGTGCTCGCGGTGCGCTCGGATTGTGCGAGCGCACCGCGACGGTGGGGGCGGCGCATAGGTAATCCCACTGAGCTCGTCAAAACTCGTTCACCTTGAACTGTGACAGAATTGTCGACAAGTCTGGGAAATGGTCGACGTGACGTCGATGATGTGACGTTTTGCTCAGCCAAACCTTCGAACTCGCCCGGCTCTGAGGGCCAGTGGCCTCCAACCCCTGTCCAGCTCCGTCGTCCGTGGTGAGCCCGGACCGAAGAGTGACGCGGACTTCCCGGTCGACTTTGAAGCTGTCGCATCGGTCCTCGTGTAGATCGGGCTGGTGCCTCAATGACAAAACGACCGAAGAGGCGTATGATGCCGGCTAGGTGAGCCGGGAAGACTGGTCGGCAATGCAGTATTGGCCACGTCAGGGGAGGAGCGGCACCTTCGGTGTTCAGCTATTTGCGTTTCCAACAGCTGCTGCACATTTCGAATGGTGCGTCCTACAATCCGGGGTTCCTCTCTTGCGTGATTCTGAGCAAGGGAGAACCACCATGTCGAAGAGTGACACCGACACCAGGACTGACGCCGCTTGTACGACTGGGGGCATCTACCGGAGTGACTGCGCAGACCAGGAGCGGGTCACGTTGACCGTCGGAGATGCCTTCCCCAGGTGTCCCAGTTGCAGGAAAGCCGTGGGCTGGAACTTAGCCGTGGCCACGTAGGCCACCTTGCCGCAACCTGCCTCCGGGCGAACTCATGCGAGCAACGGATACCGGCCACGCCGACACGCCGGAAGGGTGGGACGGCCACCAGCCTGCTTAAGCCTTTGCGTCGATACAGTTTGCCCATGTTGCGGGTCTATTTATCCCATTGACCGGCTCGGAGATTGCGACCACGTTTCTTAACGAGCAAGCGGCATAGTCGCCACGCTACGTAGACGTCCCCTTGATCCTTTCTCGGGCACGCTTCATGGAGCGCTGCGACGGCCAGCGATGGAGGTAGTAGCGGATGACCCGATGCTGCTCCCAGAGCTTGCCGGACATGCGGGGCATGAAAATGGCACCCGAGGAAGTCAAAGCCCTCCTTGACCGCTGTGCGACCAGGTTGAGAAGTCTCTCGTGGTCGATGGAGCAAGGGCTCAGCCATGGCCGCGACGCGCGTCCAGGCGGTGGGCGGCGAGCACACCGAAGGCTGCAGCGGCCAGGGCGGCGGCCCCGCCGATGAGGACTGGGGCGCGGACGCCGACCGAGTCGGCGATCGCCCCGAGAATTGGTCCGCCGATCGGTGCGGTGCCGACAAGGAGCACGGTTTGCAGAGCGAGGACCCGCCCGATCATGTGCGGCTCCGTTCGGATCTGGGCAATGGCGGTCGTCGCCGTCATGTAGGCGACACTGGCGGCGCCAACCAGGGCCGCCACCACGAAGGCGAAGGCGACGCTGGGGACGGCCGAGAGGGCAAGCATGGTCGCCCCGAGGCCCGCGGCACCGACCGCAACCGTCCGGATGGTGACGGTGGAACGCCTGGCGACGAGCAGCGCCCCGGCGAGCCCGCCTGCGCTGAAGGCCGAGTAGACGAGGGTGTATGTGCCATTGCCGCCGTGGAGTCCCTTTACGACGAAGAGGGGGAATACGAGCGCGAAGTTATAGCTCATAGTTCCGATGAGCAGGAGCATGACAAAGGTGATCCAGAGGTCTGGCACGCCGGCGATGTACTTGAGCCCGGCCCGGACCTGTCCGGCCCCACGAGGCGTCACCGGCAGCCGTTGCAACTCGGCCGAGCGCATCATGGCGAGTGCGGTGAGTACCGCCACGTAGGATATGGCGTCAACCGTGAAGCACCATCCGTAGCCGACCGTCACGATGAGCAGACCGGCGAGGGCGGGTCCCGCGATGCGAGCCATGCTGTTCATGGCGCTGTAGAGCGTCACGGCGTTGGGCACCTCGTCGGTCGGCACCATCTCGTTGACGAACGTCCGCCGGACCGGGTTGTCCAACGCCAGCAAAGTACCTCCTGCCACGGCGATGCCGTAGAACGCGGCGAGCGGAGCGTTGCGCATGAACGCCAGCCCGGCGAGCGCCAACGATTCGCACATCTCGAGCCCCTGCGTGATGTAGAGGAGGTTGCGCTTGTTGGTGCGATCGACGATCACACCGGCCCAGGCAGATAGCAGCAGGATGGGGCCGTACTGGCACGCCACCAGCAGGCCAAGTTCCACCCCGCTCCCGGTGCGGCGAAGGATGAGGAGGGTCAGAGCAACATTGGTCAGCCAATTGCCGGTCTGGGAGATGGTTTGGCCGATGAAGAACAGGCGGAAGTTCCGCCACCGGAGTGACGACAGAGTGCGCCGGAGGAAACCGGGTCCCTGGGCAAGACTGTCGTCCACCCGATCAGCGATGCCCATGGGTCAAAGGCTAGTGTTGCCGATACCAATCAGGTCTGAGGCGCTCCCTCCCGCCGGACCCGGGCGCGGCCGGAACCATGGGGATGGCCCGAAGGCCAACGGGGATGAACTTCTGGGGTCTACCACCGAAGCCGAACGTCGACCCCGCGCACTTAGCAAGAGCCGCAAGCGCAAGGAGGACAGTCCGCGTGATTCGACCAGCCGTGGCGATGATCAGAACTTATTGCGAGGCACGGCAGGCTTTTCGTTGACTCGTGGAATCGTTACCTCCAGTGGTCTCCTCGATGTAGTCGATGGAGGTGGCCGCTCGCTCAGAGCCTTACCGAACATGAGTGAGGATCCGCTCAGGATGGCCGGGCATCGCGCCGCCCTCGAGGGACACGAGTCGCGTCGAACCCTGCGCCGACCACGAGCTTGATCATCACCGCGGTCGTATCCGAAATCGTCTTCTCGGACGTCGGTGACGCCGTGATGCAGATCACAACGCTTGGCCGACGATCTTGCATTCGCATGAATTTCGAGCCGGGGGGGGAGTAGCGAGGCAGTCCCGGGCACCGTGAGAGCCCGATCAGCCCTTGTCGAGCGGGATCTTGACCGAGGCAGGTGTGGAGTCTTCGGCCGGAGCCGGGATGCGCACCTCGAGGATGCCGTCCTTGTAGCTTGCCTTCACATCGGCCTGGACGGTTCCCTTCGGAAGCGGCAAGTCGCGATGAAACGACCCGTAGCGAAGTTCACGACGAACGTAGTTGCGCTCCTCCGTCTTCTCCTCTTCGCGTCGCTCAGCGGCGATGTGCAGCACATCGCCTTCGACCGAGATTTCAACATCCTTGTCCGGGTCGATGCCCGGGAGGTTTCGAGTGACACGTTAATGAATCGTATTCCCGACTCCGGTCTGTCCCCCATCAATGGCAGCAACTCACGATGCATGCGGACTCATTACCCGTTCTCGCCTGGTCGTCTTGCGGTCTTCCATCGCCCCCCCGAGCAGCGACAGCGGCCGGGCGCGCGCTCGGATCCAGAGCGGCATGCGGCGGCCCCGCGGTCTGCCGGGCAGGTAACGGTCATAGAGTCCGCGATCGATGATTGGGAATGGCCTGCCCGGTGAGCGTCGACCGGTTCACACCCGACACGGGCTGAACCGGGAGACCGAGGCGCGCCTTGCCGAACTGGGGCGCCAACTGCCGCCGCCGTCCGAAGAGGCGGCAAAGATCATGGCTGCCGACCGAGCAGCACGGTTGAAGCGACGCCTCGCCGCCTCCCTCGTGGTCGTGGTGGTCGTGGCCGTCATCGTGGGGGCGACGGTGCAGTGGTTCCGACCGCTCGCGCGGCCGGCGCTCCAGGGGGTGGCCAAAGGTATTCGCATCCCAGGGACCGCACCCAGATTGCCCTGGCCTTCCACGGGTGAGGCCGCGCTGGGCGCCCCGGGTCTCGGCAGCCTGGGGCAGGACCGCGACACCCGGCCGGTACCGATCGGCGTGCTCTCCGGGGTGCTGACGGCCTATGTGATCTTGAAGGACCACCCCCTGCCCACCGGCGGGGACACTGGACCCTCCATCGCGGTGAGCCCCCAAGTAGTGGCGGCGTACCGAGCCGGCAGCGCGGCAGCCGAACCCGAGGTCCCGGTTTCTTCCGGCGAATCCCTGACCGAGCTCGATGCACTCGAGGGCCTCCTCATCGATTCGGGCAACGACATGGCCACCCTCCTCGCCGACTGGGACGCGGGGAGCACGTCGGTCTTCGTGACGAAGATGGAACTCAGCGCTCTGTCCCTCGGTCTTCGGCACACCCGTATCACGGAGCCCAGTGGTGCGGACGCCGCCGTCATCAGCACCCCGAGCGACCTCATCCGCCTCGCTGAGGCCGCCATGCGGATCCCGGTGTTCCAGCAGATCGTGTCACTCGGTGACGTCACCGTGCCGGAGGCCGGCCTCCGGTACAACCCGAACTTCGTCCTCGGTGAGAACGGCGTTGTCGGCATCGAGGCCGGGTCGGACACGATCGCCAACGGCTGCTACCTGTTCGCGGCCGAGAAGATGGTGGGTGGACAGACGGTCACCCTTTACGGTGCCGTGCTCGGCCAGTCCGGTCCAAGTGGCCCCGACACGGCGGCAGTTGATGCGGGTGACGCGTTGATGAAGGCCGCGCTCTCGGACCTCACTGCCGTCCCGATCCTCCAGACGGGACGCATCGTGGGGCAGCTCTCTGCGTCGTGGGGTGCGTCGACGCCGGTCACGGTGTCCCAGGCGGTTACGGTCCCCGCCTGGCCGGGCCTCAGCGTCTCAGTGACGGCCCGGGTCGCCACCATGCTCACCGTGCCGGTCGCAGCCGGGACCCGGGTGGGGTCACTGCAGGTACACCAGGGATCCCGTGTCATTGAGGTGGCGCTGCACAACTCAGCACCGCTTCAGGGGCCCTCCGGGCTCTGGCGCCTCACTCGGTGAGGCGCCAGAGGTGTCGTCCCACCATCCTGCGGTGCGGCGGGGGAGAGGGCGGCTACGAGGGCGACGAACATCGCGAGCAGACGCGAACAACGACCGGCGGCATCGTGATCCCCGTCACCGACCTTGGTGCTCACTTCACGCATGCCAAAGTCGAGGGTGCGACGATCACTTCAGAGCCAAGAGCTAAAGACTATGGCCAGCGCGAGTACGTGAATTTGCCGTCACCATGTCCTATGCGCCGAGGGCGCGACCGAGCCCGTCTGCGGCGTCTCTATCCCGGGCTTCGACCGCATGTGCATAAACGGCCAGCGTCACCGAAGGATTGGCATGGCCAAGCCGAGCGGCAACTGTCCTCGGATCCATCCCCTGTCCAACCATCTCTGTCGCGCTTCACGGGTCTAACTCCGGCCGATAGGGTCAGTGGTCGAAAGCCGGGTCGAGCGGGCGACCGAGCCCGAGACATCGCCCTCGGAGGGTCGAGGCCACCCCACCATGGCGGTCACCCTTGCCCTCGGTGCCCGGCCAGCCCGGACCTCATTGACCGGTAGTCGCCAACCCTCATTGCCAACCGGGATTTGGGCCTGTGTTGTTCCTGCGGTGTCATCCGAGTGGGAACGATGACTCACGATGGCGACATGCGTAGTGCTTGGCGTCGAGATTCAACAGGGTCCTCTGCAAAAACGAGAGGACCGGCGTCATGCAGCTTGTTTCCGCGCCTCAAGTAAGTCGATTGTGCCCAGGCGGCGCCGGTCAGTCGCGAAGTGCCCCCGTAAAGATCCCCATTCAGAGTGCAACGACGCGGTCTGCAATGGCTGAGGCGGGTACTGGCGTGGTCCTTGTGAAGGCCCTGTTGGGGGGGACGGCCGAACTGGGAGTCTGGCTGGGCAGCGTGGTGTGAGATGGGTGTGACTCATTTCGCCAGCAGTACGTTGATTGCCCTCCTGAATGCGGCACCGGACGCGACGCTCGTGATCGATGAGGCCGGCCTGATCGTGCTGGTGAACGCCCAAGCCGAGCAGCTCTTCGGCTATGACCGTGAAGAACTCATCGGCATGCCGGTCGAACTGCTCGTTCCCATCACAGATCCGAAATTCCGACCGCATGCCACAGGCTTGCAGATGATGGGTCGGAAACACGACGGTAGCGAATTCCTGACCGAGATCTCGCTGTCGACGCTGGCGACTGATACCGGTGTTCTGATCTCCGCAGCAGTTCGAGACGCCACCGAACGGAGCGAGGTGGAGGCGGAACTCGTTCGTGTCAACCGGGAGGCCGAAGGTGCGCGCCTCGAGGTCGAAGCGGACCGCATCACGGCGGAGGGTGAGAAGAAGGAGGCCGAACGGGTGCGCCTCGAGGTCGAAGCGGACCGCATCACGGCGGAGGGGGAGAAGAAGGAGGCCGAACGGGTGCGCCTCGAGGCCGAAGCGGACCGCATCACGGCCGAGGGGGAGAAGAGAGTAGCCGAACGCGTGCGCCTCGAGGCCGAAGCGGATCGCATCACGGCCGAGGGTGAGAAGAAAGTGGCCGAACGGGTACGCCTCGACGCCGAAGCCGATCGCATCACGGCCGAAGGGGAGAAGAAAGTTGCCGAACGCGTGCGCCTCGAGGTCGAGGCGGACCGCATCACGGCTGAGAGTGAAAAAACCGTGGCCGAACGTGTGCGCCTCGAGGCGGAAGCCGATCTCGAGCGCCTCGAGGCGCAGCTTAATCAATCGCAACGCATGGAGAGCCTGGGCCAGCTCGCCGGAGGCGTTGCGCACGACTTTAACAATCTCTTGGGCGTCATTTTGAACTACGCAGCCTTCGTGGCTGAGGAGTTGACCAGTGCCACTGCGACTCCGACCGGTATGCAATGGGAGGAACCGCTGAAGGACGTTAAACAGATCCAATTGGCAGCTGAGCGTGGAGCACTCCTCACTCGCCAGCTTCTCTCGTTCGCGCGCCGAGAGGTGGTCCAGGCCCGTGCCCTAAGTCTCAACAGTGCAATCACTCGCATGGAGCAGATTCTGCGCCGCACAATCGGCGAGCAGATCGAACTCGTCATCAGCCTTGCAACTAGTTTGCCGATGGTCGTGGCTGACCCAGGCCACATCGAGCAGATCGTTCTTAACCTGGCCATCAATGCTCGCGACGCCATGCCGACAGGGGGAACACTCTCGATTGACACTGCGGTGCGAGAGATCATGAAGGACGAAAACGCCGTCTCCGGCATCCCGTTTGGGTCCTACGTCAGTCTCCGTGTCGGCGACACCGGCGTGGGGATGTCGGCAGAGGTCCGTGATCGCGCGTTCGAACCTTTCTTTACGACCAAGCCCGCGGGCGAGGGTTCGGGCCTCGGCCTCGCCACCGTGTACGGAATCGTTTCGCAGTCTGGTGGCTATACGAGTATCTATTCCGATGAAGGTGTGGGCACGTCGATCACCATCCTTCTCCCCGCGGCCGAGCAAGACGCCATGCGCGACGAGATCGATGGACGCGTAGATCACCAGAAGCCACTGGGGGGAACAGAGACGATCCTCATAGTCGATGACGAAGAAGGGCAACGCGAAGTTGCGCAAAGGATACTGACTCGCAACGGCTACACCGTCCTCACCGCATCCAGCGGTGCTCAAGCGATAGAGTTGGCGGCGTCGCACGTTGGACAAATCGACCTCGTCCTGACCGACGTGATCATGCCTGCGATGCAGGGACCAACCGTCGCGAAAGAGGTAAGAAAGCTGCGACCCGACATCCGAGTGCTTTTTATGTCCGGTCACGCTCATCCCGTCCTCGAAGCAGAATCTCTTCTCGGAACGGAGTTCTTGTTGATGGAGAAGCCCTTTGACGAGGCGAAAGTGCTGCAGAACGTACGCAAGGTGCTCGATAGCAATGAGTGAGGAGCCTGTCATCCGGGTCGTCGTAATCGACGACCACGAGATGATTCTTCAAAGTATCGTGCGCTTGCTCCGAGACGATCATCAGATCGTCGTTGTCGGCTCCGCGCTCACCGCCACGCAGGGCATTGAACTCACTCAACAAGAGCGGCCGGATGTCGTAATAATTGACTACACCCTGCCGGACATAGACGCTCCCGATGCGATCAAGATATTGCGCGAGGTCTATCCCGAGGTCAAGATCGTTACTTTCTCCGGCTCGGGACACCCTGGTGCCCTCTACGCCTCTATGCGGGCGGGTAGCTCTGCATGGGTGCGTAAGACCCGAGCGATCCAGGAACTTCGCGATGCGGTACTGAATGTGGCCGCGGGTCGGCCAGTCGCCAACATAGACATGGAGTCGCTCCCCGCGCTCGACCAGCTGGTACTGCACTATCAGCCCACTGTCGCGCTTGCTAGTGGGCGGATCGTCGGGTTTGAGGCTCTGGTCCGTTGGCAGCACCCACAACGGGGACTACTTTACCCAGTCGAGTTCATGCCACTCGCGGAGGAGACCGGCTTCATCGCGGAGATCGACCGGTGGGTCTGGGAACAGGCGACACGTCAACTGAGGGATTGGCAGCAGAGATACCCCTCGACTCCGCGCATATGGGTGAGCGTAAACCTGTCGGTGAATGATCTCTCGGATCCGGACCTTTTCGAGTCGGTCTCGGGGATAATCACACGTGCCGGCATTGATCCGGCCGATCTGGTAGTCGAGATCACCGAATCGGTCCTGCTCGACGACACCGAACAGACGATGGACTTCTTCAGCCAGCTCAAGGGCCTCGGAGTGGGGCTGGCGCTCGACGACTTCGGCACTGCCTTCTCATCGCTCTCCTACGTCCGCCGGTTCCCCTTCGACCATTTGAAGCTCGACATCTCTTTCACGTCCGAGTTACCTCACTCGATACGCTCGATGCTGCTGGTCGAAGAGATCTGCCACCTGGCCACGTCGATGAAGATGATAGCCATTGCCGAAGGAATCGAGCGGCAAGAGCAAGCTGATGCGCTGCGAGACGTCGGTTGCGAATACGGGCAGGGATACCTGTTCTCGCGGCCGCTTTCCGTCGAAGACTGCGAGGAGCTCCTCGCTGCTGGGCAGGAGTCATTTTCTCAATACCTCTGTCAGCCAGTCGGAGATTGTTCACGTCGGACGAACGGCCGAGAACGTGTGGCCGCAGGGCCGGTTGTCGTGACGGCCATCTCAGCGATCAAAGAATTGAATATAAAGACGTAGACCTCATGGCGCACACAGCCGGCTCACTCCGGTCGAGCGTCGCTCGGACTACCACCTCTTCGTACGGAACCAGACGGCCGTCAGGGGACTTCAGACCCGCGAGCACGTCGAAAGGGCGGTCATCCACGTCGACATGCCGGCGATGTCGAGAGTCGTACCGTCGATCAAATCCAGTAACGCGCGGGTCTCAGCGTCGGTCATCCCGAGCCGGTCGAGGTTCGTCCGCTCCCGGCTCCTCGGATCCATCCCCTGTCCGACCATCTCTGTCGCGCGTAGATGACGAAGATCGTGGAAGCGGAACTCCATGACTCCACTCGAGGGGGATCAGAGGCAAGCGCTTCGCCATCGCCACCGGGTCGAGGGCGATCGTGCGTACTTGGTGGGTGTTTGGATCCTTGAGCCCCCGGTTGAACGAATTTGCCATACCGAACGACGCACCGTGAGCCGGGATCCCACCAAATCGATCTCCGACCATTTGATACCGCATAATTCTCCCCGGCGCATGCCGGTCAGCATGGCGAAAAGAAGGATCGGACCGAGGTCGGGCGAAGTAGCAGCGTTGTACGCTCGTCCAGTTCAGGGGCTGTAGCTCAGTGGTTAGAGCAGGGGACTCATAATCAGTCCAGGCACCGGAAATGACGGACCCGGAAGGGAGTCAACCGGAAGTTCCTGCAGTTCAGCGGCAAGGGCGCAGAACCAAGCGGAAGCAACCGGAACCAACCGGCTCCCACAAACTAGGGCAGAAACTAGGGCAAGACCGACTTCAGATCCACGAGAGAAGAATTCCGACGACAGGGCCGAGCAGAGTGCGTAGTCCGGAGGGTCACGCAAGTTGCCCTGTCCAGCTCAGGCTTGGACCGCATAAGCTGTCATCTGTGAGCCACGCCCAAGATCACGGGGGACCGGTTGCCGATCGCCCCCTGACTCTTGGTGAGCTCGCGGAGCTGCAGCACGTCGAGCCGGTGGAGATTGACGAGCTCGTGAGCGACATTTGGGAGTCCGACGAGGAGCTCGACGCTTTCCTTGCCGACCTCCGGACATCACGCAACGCCTCTGTCGCCTGATCCGGCATGGTCGACATCGTCATCGACACTGACGTCGCGTCCTTGCTGCAGAAGGATCGTGCGCCGGAGTGGGTACATGAGGCCATCAGAGGAGCTCGCATCTGGCTGACCTTCGTCACTGTAGGCGAGCTGTCCAAGTGGGCGGTGGTCCGCGGTTGGGGCGACACCCGCCGTGACCGGCTCGACCTCTGGGTAGCCAGACGTCCCGTCATCCCCTACGACCGCGAGATCGCCGGCCGGTGGGGAGAACTGGCCGGCACGGCGCAGCTACGCGGCCGTCCTCGACCACAGAACGACACCTGGATCGCCGCGTGCTGCGTTCGTCACGAGGTCCCACTCGTGACGCTGAACATCGCCGACTTCAAGGACTTCGCTGACAACAATGGCCTCATTTTGCTCAGTGCCACGTAACTGTTCGCCCAGCCCAATAGAACGGTTCCTCGAAACGGGCGGGTTGCCAGGTCGAGCGTCGTCGCGTCGATCTGGACCGTAAGGTACGGGCTTCGGCCTCGGTCATCCCGCCGACGCGGAGGCGGGTGCAGCTCGCGGAGAGCGCCGGCGAGCCGGTCGAGGTTGGCCCGTTCCCGGCGCATCACGCAGTCAGCGTCGTCGGGCGGTCGCTCAGCGCCATAGGCGGCCGCTGCGCCCACAATCAGGTACACGACCTCGAGCGGTCCAGAACCTCGATCAAACGGGGAAGGTCGTATGGGGGACCGTCAGGTTGCCGCGTCGGCGCCGGCAGTGGCCTCTTCGGCGCGCTTCGCCTCCACCTCAGCCAGCCACTCCATAACGGCCTCGCGCGAGTCCAAGCGCCGGCCGTCCCACAGGATCGTCACGTCATCGGGGGTAGGGGGCCCGGCATGGCGCACACGCTCGAACCACTCCTCGGCCGTCCTAACGGGCTGCGCTGCCATAGCTCCAGAGTACCCGCACCGTGACGTCCGAACGGCCGACCGAGCAATGCAACCCTGGCCCCTTCGTTCGGAATGGTTGATTTGGGCACGGACCTGACGTGGTGCGGCTAGGGGACACCGGCGGCGGGCAGCTCCCGCCCCAGCGGGCTTCTCGGTGGGCTTCACGATGTCACATTGTCGGACGATACGATCTCATAGGGAACGCCTATCTGATCGAGCAGGCGCGCTGTGGCAATCCGGTGGTGCGCGCCTGACCCACCAGCTCTCGGCAGCGTCGGGATGACACCCGCTACACAGTCGTCACGGATGGCATGGTCCGATCGCCCGAGCAACGGTGCGACCTGTGACGGGGAGCACACCAGCGGCAACTCGATGCCGCCGATGGCGCGGATGATGAGGGAGGCGGTCATGGAGCGCTGGTAGCGGACGACATCGGGCCGACGATGAGGGTGCTAGCCCGCATGGGCTGCCAGCGTTGCCTTGCGTCCCAAACCGGTGACGGTCCGCTCTGATCTTCCTCCGTCTCGAGTGTGTCGTGCTTCAGACAGGATCCGCTTGATGCTCAATGTCCAACCTCCCTGGCGACGTTGTCGGTACTCACCACAAGGTTGTCGGACGGCCATCATCGCCCCTCGGCGGCTTCGGGTGGTCGTGGGGCATGTGGATCCACCACAATCGATCGACCTTGTCGGTTACATGGCTCAGCGGCTGGCCGCTAGGGTGCCGCTGGGCTGATGCGTGGCGGCCGGACTGGGACCACCGGTGCTTCACGGCGTCAAGTCGCCGGCTCGGCTCACAAGAACTTCTGGCGGTTTCGTGATCGTTGACGTTCGCCCTACGGGCGAACCCGCCAGAAGTTCTTGCTCGACCCAACGGGCTTCCCTCTCCGGAACTTGACTCCGCAAAGCTCCGGTGGAAGTCGCTGTCATCGAACGACGCAGTGGCGTCGCTCGCAACGCTCTGCCTCCCGCACCCCGTGCACCGCCCCGACGCCAACTGTCACGCACAGTCCCAATTCCGCCGCACCCCACTCCCGTCATCCAGGTTCGACACTCCCACTTCCCCACGACACAGCCAATCTGCGTCACACGAATGGCATCCGGGGGCCGATCGTGGTCAGGGATCGGCCGGTGGGCGTGGGACGACCGGCGTCCCGGCAGTGGGGATGTGCTGTGCTCTCAATCCGCAGGATGACGTTGGGGTCGGGCTATCGGTACCTGATGGAGTCGGTGGCGGCCGGCGACGGGGTACGTCACCAGGCAATGAGTCTGGCTGATTACTACGCCACGTTCGGTACGCCGCCGGGCGTGTTTCTCGGCGCCGGGCTGGCCGCCCTCAACGGTGGGAGAGGGGTTGAAATCGGCTCAGAGGTCACCGAAGAGCATCTCTTCAACCTCCTCGGGATGTGCGCCGATCCGATCACCGGCGAGCCGCTGGCGCGCCCGCCGATGCGCTCACGGCCCTCTTTGCGGGGACCGGGTGCAGAACGAATTGGTGCGGCTGGGGGAGCCGCCAGCACCGAACAGAAAGAGCCGGTGACCGGTAACGCAGCCAAGGTACGACTGAACAGCAGAACGAACCGGACGCCAGTGGCCGGGTTCGACCTCACCTTCTCACCCAGCAAGTCGATCTCTACGGCGTGGGCCTTGGCCGATGCCGACACCAGGGAGACGATCGCAGCCTGCCACCGCCGGGCCATCGAAGTCGTGCTCACCTACGCCGAGCGTGAGGTCTTCCACTCGCGCTCAGGCAAGAACGGCGTGGTCCAAGAGGATGTCGAGGGTGTGGTCGCCACCGCCTTCACCCACTGGGATTCGAGGGCCGGTGACCCCCAGCTCCATGACCACGTGGTGGTGGCCAACCGGGCCCGGTCGGCCTCCGACGGGGAGTGGCGCACCCTCGATTCGCGGGGTCTGTTCAAGAGCGTGGTCATGCTGGGAGAACTGCACCAGGGCGTGCTGGCCGACCTGTTGACCAAGGAGCTGGGGTGGGACTGGGACGAAAGATCACGGCGGCATTCGGACCAGGTGCGCTGGGAGGTGACCGGGGCTCCCGAGACCCTTCTGGCCGAGTTCTCCCGACGCGCCGCCGCCATCGAGGAGCGCAAGGAGGTGCTGATCCCCGCCTTCGTCGCGGCCCACGGACGTCAGCCGACCACGACCGAGATCATCAAACTGCGCCAGCGCGCCACCCTCGAGACCCGGCCGCTCAAGGAACACCGAACCCTCGGAGCGATGACCGAGGGGTGGCGCCAGCGGGCCGAGCACTACGTCGGAAGCGATCCGCAAGCATGGGTGGCGAGGCTGTCGGACCGCAACGATCTGCCGCTGCTTCGAGCCGGCGACCTGGCCGACGAAATCCTCTCCGACGCAGTCAGCGTCGCTATCCGCAAGGTCTCCGAGCGCCGGGCTACCTTCTCACGGGCCAACGTGCTGGCCGAGGTCCACCGTCAGTTCCACGGCGTCCGCTTCGCCTCCCCGGAGGATCGGATT
>JBEKWB010000012.1:0-61130 GCA_049513455.1 Acidimicrobiales bacterium | reverse complement strand
CGGCGCGAAACACGGCGGGTTCGAGCGTGGGCGGGTAGAGGTGGGCCAGGCGGTGCCAGGCCACCAGATCGCCACCGGGGTTGAACACGAGGGCCGTGTTGTAGAGGTCGCCCCTCTCGTCCACCTCGGGCACGCTGCCGGCGACGAGCCAGAGGTGCGCGGCACGCGCTGCAGTCGCCAACCGTTCGCCGCGGGGGCCGTCACGCGGCTCGGCGGCCTGGCGGGCGTCATCGGCCAGGGTGAGCGGGTCGTAGCCGCACGCCCACAGTTCGGGCAGGACGAGCAGCTCGACGCCGCGTGCGGTCGCCAGGTCGACCATGTCGAGTGCGACCTGCAGGTTGCGTTTGGGCTCCCCGGGCACGGCCAGCCACTGCGCTATCCCAACCTGGAGATCTCGCTTCACATCCGCTCCCGGCCCGCCGCTCAAGAACTTCCCGTCGATTTGAGGACCCACGGTAGGACGGGACCGTTCTAGGCCGGTTTCCGCCACATGAACGCGCGCGGAGCTCGGCCCGGATGGGGTACGTCACGGAGGGGATGAGCTGGGTCATGAAGACGGCGAAGAGATCTTCGACGGGGTCGATCCAGAAGGCCGTGCTGGCGGCGCCCCCCCAGTAGAACTCCCCGGCCGACCCTGCCATCCCGGTGGCGGCCGGGCCCTGGCCGACGGCGAAGCCCAGACCGAAGCCGACGCCGTCGAATCCGGCCTCGCCGAACCCTCCGATGGCCACGTCCGCCAGGGTCGCGCCACCCGGGAGGTGATTGCAGGTCATGAGCTCGAGTGTCTTGCGCCCCAGTATCCGCCGCCCACCGAGCTGCCCCCGGTTGAGCAACATCTGGCAGAAGGCGACATAGTCGCTCGTCGTCGAGACCAGTCCACCGGCTCCCGAGAGGTAGGAGGGTGGGCGCAGGTAGCGGCTGTGTTCGGGCGCCTCGAGCAGGGAGGGGGTGTTGCCCGGCTGGAACTGGTACAGCGCGGCGAGCCGGTCCGCGGCGCCTTCGGGTACGAAGAAGCCGGTGTCCTCCATACCGAGCGGCTCGAAGACCGCGTGGCGGAGGTACTCGTCGAAGCGCTCTCCCGTCAGTATCTCGACCAGGCGACCGACGATGTCGGTGGACAACCCGTAGTTCCACCGCGTGCCCGGGTTGAACTTCAACGGATGTTCGGCCAGCAGCGCCGTGACCCCCTCGAGGGTCAGCCCCTCGGACCGGGACCGGCGCGCTTCTGCGAAGGCGTCGTCGATCGGATTGCCCGGAAACAGACCCCCGGGAAGCCCCGTCATGTGCATGAGGACGTCTTTGACATTCATCGGGCGTGGTGGTCTGACGGTCGTGAGGGAGCCGTCGGGTTGCACCTCGCCCACCCCGAGATTGCGCCACGCGGGGATGTAACGGTGGACGGGATCGGCGAGTTGGAACATCCCCCGCTCATACAGCTGCATGAGGGCCACCGACGCGATCGGCTTGGTCATGGAGTAGATGCGAAAGATGGTGTCGTCCTCGGTCGGGCGACCCCGTTCCCGGTCCATCAGCCCAAGCGACCGCTGATACGCCAGGTGCCCGCCGCGCACCACGGTGATCTGGCAACCCGCGAGCAGCCCGGGTGTCACGTACTTCGCTTCGAAGTGCTCGGTGATGCGCTCCAGCCGGGCTTCGTTCATCCCCGCTGCATCGGGCTCGATCTTCACATGCACCTCGTTCCTGGACGGATTTGGGCCGTCCGCCCCGGGTCCCCGCGGCGCCACCCTCTCGAGAGTATCCCTACCGGGCGCGGGTGGATCCCTTGGCCTCTTGCCTCTCCCGCAGGTACGCCGCTGTGTTCTGCAGGAATGCAGCCACATCTTGCGCCTTCGATGCCGCGATGTCGGCAAAGTAGGCGGGCACGTAGACCTGCGCCGCGCCGGAGGCCAGCCCACCGAGGATGGCATCGACGGCGACCGACACGGGCTCCGCCGCGATGGGCAGATCGGGAATGTCGTTGTCCGGCAGGCTGAACAGGTCGGTGTCGATGACCGCGGGGTACACGACCATGACCTTCACGCCCGTCTCCCAGAGGTCCACGGCCATCGCCTCGGAGAACGCTGTTAGGGCCGCCTTCGAGGCGTCGTAGGCCGCCTCCCCGGGCGCGCTCAGCGTGGCTGCGATGGACGAGATGTTGACGATGGTGCCGGCACCGCGGTCCAGCATTTGGGGGAGCAGCGCCATGGTCAGGCGCGTCGGGGAGAGGTAGTTGATGTGCATGACGCTGGTGACGGTGTCGATATCGAGCGCCGTGACGTGGCGCCGTTTGGGGATGCCGGCGTTGTTGACCAGTAGGTCCACGCCACCGAAGGCATCGACCACGTCCACGCTCAGCTGGTCCACCGCGTCGAAATCGGACAGGTCGACCACCCACATCCGGCTATCGGGTGAGTGCTCCATGCACCGGTCCACGACTTCGGCCAGCCGCTCACCGCGTCGCGCGCAGATGCCGACGACGGCTCCCGCAGCAGCCAGCGCCTCGGCCAGGCCGGCCCCGATGCCCGACGAGCCGCCCGTGACCAGGGCGCGACACCCCTTCAGGTCCACTGCCATCGCTGACCCCCCATCTCCCGGTTCGCCGCGGCACCGTGCCGTGTCGACCTGAGCCACCTTAGGCAGTGGAACCGCCGCGGGCTATTGGCATTCGTTGATGCGGGTGCGGGGGCGACGACCCGGGGTGCCCGGGACCGTCCGCCGCCGCCGAGGCCGGTCAGTCGGCGGGGGCATCGGCCACCAGTTGGTACCCGATGCCGGGGACGGTGCGCAGCAGGTGGCCCTCGTCGTCGTTCAGTTTCTTGCGCAGCCGGTGGGTGTAGACGCGCACGTAATTGGACTCAGCTCCGTAGCCGGGGCCCCAGACGTCCTTGAGGATCATGTGGTGTGTGCACACCTTGCCGGCGTAGCGAGCCAGGTAGGCCAACAGGTCGAACTCGCGACTGGTCAGGGCGAGCACAGTGCCGCCCCTGGTGGCCATGTGATGCACCATGTCGAGCTCCAGGTCACCCACCTTCATGGTGGCGGAGCCCTCTGTCCCATTTCCCGCACGCGCCGCCGAGTGGCGTACGGCGACGCGCAGCCGCGCCTCGAGTTCGGCCATGCCGAACGGCTTGGTGATGAAGTCATCCGCGCCACCGTCGAGCGCCTCGACCTTGCGGCGCTCGTCGCCGTAGGCCGACAGGACGATCACGGGAACGTCGGAGAACTCCCGAATGCGCCGGCAGACCTCGAGCCCGTCGAGATCGGGCAGGCCGAGGTCCAAAATCACCAGGTCGGGATGGAACAACGCGACCTGGTTGATGCCTTCGGCTCCAGACTGAGCCGTCGCCACCTCGTCCCCCCGCGCCGTCAGCCCGATGCGTAGGGCCTTGACCAACGCGACGTCGTCGTCGACCACGAGCACCTTGGTCATGCGGCCCGCTCCCGTTCACGCATGCTGAGGTACGTTCGTGGCTGCCGGCACGGTGAACACCACGCGCGCACCGCGCTCCACTCCGGGATCGATCCAAATGGTGCCGCCGTGCGCCTCGACGAATGCCTTGGCGATCGCGAGGCCGAGACCAGACCTGGCGCCGCCGCCGTTCTGGCTGAACATCTCGAATACCCGTTCTCTTTCCTCGGCGGCGATACCCGGACCCTCATCGGCCACGGATATCTCGACGAACGGGGCCGCGGGGGTGCCGATCGACTGCGCGCCGATACGGATCGGGCTCCCGTCCGGGCACAGGCGCGCCGCATTCTCCAGCAGGTTGGCCAGGACCTGGCCTATCAGGACATGGTCGATTTCCAGCAGGGGCAGATCGGATGCCGCTTCAATGTACACGCTGCTGCGCGGAACCAGGCCGTTGACGGCGGCGAGGGACTCGTCCACCAGCTCGTCGAAGGGCATGAGGGTGGGCCGGACAGCGAGTGCCCCTGACTCTATGCGGGTCATGTCGAGCAGGTTGGTAACGAGGCGGGCCAGCCGGTCGGACTGGAGCTCAATCAGCTCGAGCAGTTCGGCGCGGTCGACGTCGTTCAGGGCCGTGCCCTCCTGGCGCAGGCTCGAGACCGCCGCCTTGACCGACGCCAGCGGTGTGCGGAGGTCGTGTGAGACCGCTCCCATCATGGCGCCGCGCCAGCGGTCGATCTCCTCGAGGAGGCGGGTCCGCAGGGCCTGGTCCCGCAGCTGTGCTCGCTCCACGGCCAGAGCAGCCTGGTTGGCAAAGGTGCCGAGCAGTGCGCGGTCCTGCCGGGCGAACTGCACCTCTTGGAGGACGAGCAGCCCGACGGGGCGGTTGCTCGCGACGAGTGCCACCGCCACCCGACTCGGCGATCCTGCCCTGTCCATGCCCAATGATCGGATCTGCCCGCCGCCCGCCGTGAGGGACGTCAGCTCGTCGGCGGTGAGCTCTTGACCGGCGCGCGCCGCCACCCGGAGGTCGGGCCCATCGCCGCCCGCGGGAGCAGCGACGGCCGGGAGGAGCAGCGCGGTCCAGCGCGGTGCGAAGACTGTCTGCACGGTGATCACGATGTGGTCGAGGAGCTCGGTGATGCCGATATCGCCGATGAGCGCCTGGGAGAGCTCGAACAGTCGGCCTGCGTCCTGCTCGCGGCGGCGCGCTTCGTCCCGCGCCGTATGGAGTTGGGTGACGACCTGGGCCACGACGAGCACCACGACGAGATAGACCACCAGGGCCAGCCAGTTCGCGGCGGCGTGGACCGTCAAGGTGCCGTACGGAGGCAGGAAGAAGACGTCGTAGAAGAGGAAGCCGGCCACCGCGGCCAGGGCGCCCGCCCAGAAACCGCCGATAACCACGCCGATGATGACGGGCACCAGGAAGACCAGAGCCGGCGTGGCGATGCTCAGGTGGGCGCGGAACGGCAGCAGGACGGCCAGCACCACGCCTTGTGCGGCCAGGGCGGCGGAAACACCCAGGATGGCATGCCGGTACATTCCGTTGAGGGCCTGCATGCTTGGCATCGCGATGGTCACAACTTCCCAGGAAAGAGATTCCCCACGAGGGAGTGTACCGATGCCCCCGGCCGACCGGGCAAAACGGGCCGGCCACAACCGCTCCGACCGAGATCCTCTGCAAGGCATCCGGCTGCGGCAATCGACTGCCTCTCATCACCCGCGTGTCCGAGCGAGATGGGCGGTCCGCGCCAGAAGAACGAAGGACTATCAACTCCGGGCGAGGTCCGCGAAGGCCGCCGTGGCCGCAACGTCGGCGGCGTGTCCCGTGGCGCGGTTGAGGTGGGCCAGCGTTCTGGCCCGGCGCGGATCCCGGATCAGATAGCGGCCCACGGCCCGCAAGTCGGCGGACCCGTCAGGCTTGCTCAGCGCGAAGACGGCCTGGTCGACGATGTTCTCGTCGGGGCGGTCGCTGATACCGCGGTACACCGACCAGTCGACGCCGGCTTGTTCGCACGCCTCGGCCACGCCGGCCGCCTCCATGTCGACAGCCCCGAATCCCGACTCGAGAATGGCGCGCCACGTCTCCTCGGCGGAGAGGAGCCCGTCGGTCGTCATCAGGTTTCCGTCGGCCCGCCGCGAGGGGAGCGGGTGGGAGCGGTACAGCGGCCCGTCGGGGTAGAGACGGACCTGTCGCGGCACGATGAGCCCGCCGACGGGGAGCGCCGGGTCGAGGCCGCCGGCGATGCCGACCACCATGACATGGTGGAACGTCTCCAGCTCCAGTATTCGCGCGGTCGTTCGGCGGGCTGACGAGGGCCCCACGCCGAGGAGTCCGGCCACGACGGTCCAGGTCCCGGCCGTGCCTCCGTGGGAGAACGGGCCGTCATGGCTCGTCCGCCGGAGGGCGCCGGCGCGCACCACCGCCCGGAGCTCGGGACGCATGGGGGCGAGGACGGCGACGCGCCTGGTGGGCCGTGCGTGGACCGTCACCCCCCCATCATGGCGGAGCAGTCGATAGCGTGGGAGGCGGAGCCCGATCGGGTGCCGAGAGTGGGAGGAGTGACATGGCGAGCGCCGAGCAGATCGTGCGGGACTTTTGTGCCGCCGCGGGCGAGGGGAGTCCCGAGGCGATGCGAGCATTCTTCTCCGACGACGTGGTGTACCACAACATCCCCATGGCACCGGCCGAGGGGATCGACGCGACCATGGAGTTGATCAACGGGTTCATGGGCATGTTCGAGAAGATGGAGTTCGAGATCCACCATCTGGCGAGTGATGGCCCGACGGTGCTGACCGAACGGACCGACCACTTCACCTTGAACGGCAAGACCGCGCCGCTCCCCGTCATGGGCGCCTTCCATGTGGTCGACGGGAAGATCACCGCATGGCGGGACTATTTCGACATGGGCCAGGTCACCGCGATGCTGAGTGGGGACTGACGCAACTGACTCAGAGGCCGCAGGCGAAGCGTGAGCTCCACGGCGCCCATCCGAAGCGCGCGTACAACTCCAGCGCCACCTGGTCCTGCACGCTGGCCGGAGCTTCATACGGCCAGCCCGAATACCCGAACTCACGCCAGGTGCTGATCAGGATCCCATAGGCCCCGGACGGGGCGGCCGGACTGTTGTACTGGTCGCCCGACTCGTGGACCCGGATGCACATCCAGTCGGCGGTATCGACACTGGTGGCATCGGTCACCGGCGGGGGCGGGGGCGGCGTGGTCGTCGGTGTTGCTGCTGGCGTTGTCGCCGGCGGCGTGATCGTCGATGTGGTTGAGGTCGTCGACGTTGTCGATGCACCGGCCTTGGGAATGGCAAAGGCGGACAGCGCCGTGTGGGACAGCGCCGTGTGGGACAGCGCCGTGTGGGACAGCGCCGTCTTGCTTTCAGTGTGCGTCGAGTGACGCGCGGCCGCCTGCGCCGAAGCGGGCTGGCGGCTGATGGACAGCGTGAAGATACCTGTAGTCATTCCTGCAATGACGGCGATGGCCGTCGTGAGTGCAATGCGGATCCGCACGGCACCTCCCTTCGTCGGGCGCGCGGGGGCGCCAGGCTCTGCTCGGTGGGGGCGGGCTCCGGCCATTGCATACGCGCCCCGAACGGAGAGCGGGAAGGCATCGTCCGTTCTGGCATGGTGCCGCAGGGTGTGCGGCCGGATGTGTGAAGGCCCGGGGGTTGTCCTCGGCGTGTCCTCGCTTCGTCGTATTGAGGCCAGTCCCTGGTGGACGGGCCGTGCCGAGACTCCGACAGGTCTACGGTTGGTTCAACCAGCACCACTTTCTGGAAAGATCTCTCTAGACGGCTCCACCATCTACCAGAAAGCGTGAATCTGTTTTGTGACGGGCACATTAGCAGCAGGGTGTCGTGCTTGACACATCCACGCGAAAGATGCCTTCTGACATGGGATGATAACTGCAGAGGTTGTGAATGTCTTCACAACCGTGGATCCAACAACGGTCTATTTGCGTCTATAACGGACCGGAAAAGTCGCGATAATTGCGCAAAGCAAGTGGAAGGTGTTCTGACCTGCATCTTTCCGGAGATCGGAAGGGGAATCGCGGTGGCACCCCGTGGTCGCACGCCGGAGGCCGCCGGACGCGAAAGGGCGCTGACCAGTGGCTTCAGGTCGTCGCGGCGAGCGCCACCGCAGGGGGGGGATCAGCCGAAGGTGAAGTCGTACGCCTGTACCCCCGGGGAGAAGTCCAAGCCCAGTCGGCCCGTCTGCAGCGCATCACGGGAGAACAGCGTGTAGAGCCTTGGCATGCCGTGCACCTCAAGCGTGGTGAGGTGCCGGCCGTTGAACGAGACCGCGACGGAGCCCGTCCCGCCCATGACCAGGTAGACGTCGTTGGCGACGAAGTGCAGATCGATCGACGCGTCGGCACCGGATGTCGCCTCCTGGCTGCGGTCGGTCCACGTCCCGCTGAAAGCGAAGTTGTTGAGGGGGATCGTCGTCGGTGGCGTGTACGCGGTCGCCTTGTTGTGCACGATCGGCGTGCCGACGTCGTACTGCTCCTCGTCGTAGCCCACATAACTCTCGGGGGTGGTCTCTGCTGTCGGGGTCTTGTTGGGGACATCCGTCCGCGGCGGAAGTGTGGTGACGCCGTCGGCGGTGAGCAGCGCCCGGATGTTGCTCTCCATGGTGGAGTAGCTGCCCTCGCAGAAGTCATACGCGCGCACGTCGCCCGTGGGGTCGATCAGGTACTCGGCCGGCCAGTACTCATTTCCGTAGGCGTACCAGGTGTCGTAGTTGTTGTCGATTGCTACCGGCTAGTGAATACCGAGGCTGGTGGCCGCACCGCGTGATCCTCCCGGTCGCCTGGCGGGAGAAGCTACCGGCGGACATGGGTTTGTGGTCGTCACCCCCTGGTGGCGGTGCCGCCCATTTCGGGGAAGCAGACTGTCCCCGGTGATCAATGTCCACTTCGTGTTCCTCGGGGCCGCCATCGGTGCCGTCGGCTCGCTGGCCTACATGCGGGACACGCTCCGTGGCACCACACATCCCAACCGCGTGACCTGGCTTCTCTGGGCGTTCGCACCGCTACTGGCGTCCGCAGTGGAGCTCCGTTCGGGGGTCGGGCTGCGCACATTGACCACCTTCATGGTCGGCTTCATGCCCCTCCTCGTCTTCGTCGCCTCGTTTCACAACCCGGGCGCCGTCTGGAAGATTCGGCGACTCGACTACGCCTGCGGCGCCCTGTCGCTGGCCGGCACGGTGGCCTGGTCGGCCACCCAGAACGGCGTCGTGGCCATCGTCGCCGCCATCGCGGCGGACTTCTTGGCCGGGGTGCCCACCATGATGAAGAGCTGGTCGCATCCCGAGAGCGAGTCGGTCTCGTCCTATGTCGGGGCGGTGATCAATTCGGGCATCCTGCTGCTCACCGTCGTGCACTGGACGACGGAGGTGGTCGCCTTCCCTCTGTTCATCCTCTGTGTCTGCTCCGTCCAGGTCCTGTTGGTCGGGGGCCGGGTGGGACCGCGCCTGCGGCACGCCCGCTCGCACCGCCGTGACGCCGCCGCGTCGGAGCCCGCGCCCACCGTGTGAGCCCGATCAGGCGCGGCAATGGCTGGCCTGGTAGGAATTCGCAAGGGAAGTCACCACGACCAAGGAGGCCTGCGTGCCCACCGCTCACGGCAATGGGATCGACATCGAGTATCAGACCAGCGGGGACCCCGCAGACCCCCCGCTCCTTCTCGTCATGGGACTCGGCGCGCAGCTGATCGCCTGGCCCGAGGCATTCGTCCAGCAGCTGACCGCACGCGGCTTCTTCACCATCCGCTACGACAATCGGGACTCCGGTCTCTCGACGAAGTTCGACGGCACCCCGGATTTTGCCGCGCTCTTCAGCGGTGACGTGAGTTCCGTCGCCTACCGGATCGAGGACATGGCAGACGACGCCATCGTGTTGCTCGACGAGCTCGGTGTGGCACGCACCCATGTGGTGGGCGTATCGATGGGCGGCATGATCAGCCAGGCCCTCGTCATCAACTACCCGGCACGGTTTCTCTCCGCGTGCTCCATCATGTCGACCACGGGTGACCGCATCGTCGGTGCGCCGACCGGCGAGGCCGTCACGGCCCTGCTGCGCCCCCCGGCGGCGAACCGGGAGGAGGCCGTGGCGGCGAGCCTGGAGTCGAGCAAGGTGATCAGCTCTCCGGGGTTCCCTTTCGATGTCGACCTGATGACCCGCCGCGCCGCGGCCGCCTATGACCGCTCCTACTGCCCCGAAGGCACGGCGCGGCAACTGGGCGCCATTCTGGGCTCACCCGACCGTACCGAAGGTCTCCACCGGGTCACGATCCCGTTCCTGGTGATCCACGGCGAGGAGGACCCCCTGGTCACCGTGAGCGGGGGCAAGGCCACGGCGGCTGCGGTGCCGGGGTCGGAGCTCGTCGTGATCCCCGGCATGGGACACGATCTGCCGGACGCCGTCTGGGACCTGATCATCGACGCCATCGTTGCCAACACGGCGCTGGCGACGGTCTGACCCCCCGCACCGGGCCCCCCGGCGCGCCGGCCCGCCACCGATCAGTTCGGCGGGCGTCTGCGCAGGGAGGGGACGAGGCCCGCCGGTTTGAGGATGACGATGTCCTGCCCGTCCTCGACGCCCGTGCGACCGCACCATGATCCGAGATGGACCGGTTGGTCGAAGGCGAAGCCACCGCGGCGTACCATGCGGGCCAGGGCTTCGGGGGTGTAGCCCACGGCCGCCTCGGGGTACCCGAGGTCGTTGACCCGGCAGCCGTCTGGGCGCGAGTGGGCGAACTTGAGCACGTCGGGCGTTTCCGTTGCCAGTCGCATGCTCTCCTCACCGAGGACGAAGAAGGATGCGAAGACGCGCCCGTCCCGGCGCAGCACACGGTGGAACTCACGGAGGAAATGCGTGATGTCCGGTTCGAACATGTGGGTGAACACTGATTGGAGGATGATCCGGTCCACGGACGACGAGGCGACGGGGAGTGCGATCTCGTGCCCGGCCAGGGTCCCTAGCGGGTTGTAGAACTCGCTGCGGATGTCGAGATGCGCGAAACCGAAGTTGGGGTGCCGCGCCGTGATGTGCTCCTGGCACCACGCGATGCTGGGCCCGCTCACGTCGACCCCGACGTACGATCCGGTGTCGCCCAGGACCCGGGTGAGGGGTATGGCGTCGCGCCCCACCCCGCAGCCGACTTCGAGCACGTCATGGCCGGAGCGAAGGGGGCAGTACCGCGCGTACGCGGCCAGGTGGGCGGCGGAAATCCCGTCCCATGTGTCGGCGCCTCCCCCCGTCAGGATGGCGAGGTCGACAGGGATGTCGAAGCCCTCGAAGGGGAACGAAGCGATCATTTGTCGAGGGCGTTGGACGCCGCGATCTGGGAGAGCCACGTGGCGCTCGGTTTGGGATCCCGGGCGAACGTGTTCCGGTCGACACCGATCAGTCCGAAGCGCGGCCGGTACCCGAACGCCCACTCGAAGTTGTCGAGCAGGGACCAGTAGGTATAGCCACGCACGTCGATCCCCTCGTCGATCACATCGAGCACGCCGTGCAGGGCCTGGCGCACGTAGTCGACGCGTTGGGCGTCGTCGGGGGTGCCGATGCCGTTCTCGGTGATCAGGAGAGGCAGTGCGGCGTCGGTGTAGTCCGAGGCGCGCCGGAGGCAGTTGCCGAGGGACTGGGGGTAGAACTCGTATCCCATGTCGAGAACGGGGACACCCGGTTCGTACCCGACCCATCCATCGGGACCGATCCGCATACGGGTGTACACCTGGACGCCCAGGAAGTCATCGCCGCTGGTGGCGTCAAGAAACACATCCTCGGCGTGGTGGCGGATGCTCTCGAGCCGCTCCTCGCCACCGGGAGCCAGCTGGTAGTCGGTCATCGACAGTGTCAGGCCGACCGGCGTACCAGGGGCCGCCTCCCGGATCGCCGCCACGGCGGCGCGGTGCCCGGCCACCAGATTTGCCCCCACCCGGTAAGAGAGATCCTTATCGGTCTTGCCGGGCGGGAACATCCCTGCGTGCCAGCCCATGGTGGCCACAATGTTGGGCTCGTTGATGGTGCAGGCCCGGGTCATCACCCCGGCGAGATCCTGCGCCACCACGCCACAGAAGCGCCCGAACCGTCCGATGGAGTCCGCGTTCTCCCAGCCCCCCTCCAGGGCCAACCAGCGTGGGGTGGTGAAATGGTGGAACGTCACGACGGGATCGACGCCACGATCCCGCAGGCCCTCGCATTGCCGCCGGTAGTGGGCCAGCGCGCCCAGGGAGATCTCACCAGGCGCCGGTTCGATCCGGCTCCACTCGACGGAGAACCGGTAGTTGTCGAAGCCCAGGCCGGCCACCAGATCGGCGTCCTCCTCCCAGCGGTCCCACGAGTCGCAGGCATCGCCCGACGATTCGGCGCAGGCCGAGCCGGGTGCGTGCTCGAACTCCCACCAGTCGTTGTTGGTGTTCCCCCCTTCGATCTGGTGGGCCGCCGTTGCCGTCCCCCAGGTGAATCCATCCGGAAAGGACAGTCCCGGTGTCGTCGTCGCCATCAGTGTCGCCCCTCCCCGGTGCCCGCGCGCGTGCTGGGGAGTCAGGGTAGCGATCCGGGTCGGCCACGGCGAGCACGCTGTATGTTGGCTGACCGTGCCGTCACATTTCTCGCCGGCGACTGCCGCCCCCACCACACCCCAGCCCGGAGCCGCGTCACGCCCCGATACGGGCGGGGCTCCCCCCGAGGCGCCCATGGTCGAAGCGCACAAGCTGGAGAAGCGATTCGGGGATTTCGTGGCCGTCGACGGGGTGGACTTCACCATCGCCAAAGGTGAGTCATTCGGCTTCCTCGGACCAAACGGGGCGGGCAAGACCTCGACCATGCGCATGATCTCGTGCATCAGCCCGGTCAGCGGCGGCACCCTGCGGGTGCTCGGGATGGACCCGGCTACCGAGGGGGCGCAGATCCGGGCCCGCATGGGTTTGGTCCCCCAGGAGGACTCCCTCGACCTCGATCTGACCGTCCTGGACAACCTGATGATCTACGGCCGCTACTTCGACATGCCCAAGAAGGTCATCCGCCAGCGTGCGGACCAATTGCTCGAGTTCGCCCAACTGACCGAGAGGGCCAACGACCGGGTCGACCCCCTGTCGGGCGGCATGAAGCGGAGGCTCACGATCGCCCGCGCCCTCATCTCCGACCCGGACCTGCTCATCCTCGATGAGCCCACCACCGGACTCGACCCCCAGGCGCGCCACCTGCTGTGGGATCGCCTCTACCGCCTGAAGCAGCAGGGCGTCACCTTGGTGATCACCACCCACTACATGGACGAGGCCGAGCAGCTGTGCGACCGTCTGGTGGTGATGGACAAGGGTCGATTTGCCGCCGAGGGGAGCCCCCGCCAGCTCATCGAACACCACGCCACCAAGGAGGTGGTCGAGCTGCGTTTCGCGCCGGGGCACCACGAGGAGATCGCACCGCGGGTGGCCGACCTCGCCGAGCGACACGAGGTCCTGCCCGACCGCATCCTCCTCTACGCCGACGACGGGGACGCCGCGCTGGACGCAGTCGCCGTCATGGGGTTGGCCCCGCGGAGCACGCTGGTGCGTCGGTCGACCCTCGAGGACGTCTTCCTCCGGCTCACCGGCCGCACCCTGGTCGACTGATCCGCCGTCCCACGAGACCCATGACGCCCGCGTCGCCCGTCATCTTCGAGCACGGTGAGACCGTGGCGCCGCGCCGCGTGGCCACCCCCATGTGGCTGCGGGCCGCCTTGTACTGGGGTTACCAGTACAAGCGGACGTGGCGCAGCTCCGTCGTCACCAGCTTCTTGATCCCCGTCCTCTACCTGACCTCCCTCGGCGTCGCGCTGGGCTCCCTCGTCGACAAGCACTCGCACGGCGTGGCTGGCGTCAGCTATGTCGCCTTCCTGGCTCCCGGCTTGCTTGCCGCGACCTGCATGCAGATCGGCACCAACGACACGATGTGGCCGGTCATGGGGGCCATCAAGTGGATGCGCACGTACCTGGCCATGCTGGCGGCACCCCTGGACGTCTACGACGTCCTGCTCGGCCACCTGGCCTGGGTGGCGACGCGGATCACCATCGTCGTGACCATCTATCTGTCCGTCATGGCCGCCTTCGGGACCGTCCATTCGCCCTGGGGAATATGTGCCCTGCCGGCCGGCGTACTCACCGGCATGGCATTTGGCGTGCCGATGGCCGCATTCTCCGCCACGCAGGACAAGGACACTGCCTTCATCACCCTCTACCGCTTCGTGGTGGTTCCGCTCTTCCTCTTCTCGGGCACCTTCTTCCCGATTTCGCAGCTGCCGCAGGCCCTCCAGTACCTGGCCTACGTCACGCCGCTCTTCCACGGCGTCGCCCTCTGCCGTGACCTGACGCTCGGGCAGGTCCATCTGTGGGTGGACCTGGGGCACGCGGCCTACCTGGCCCTCTGGGTCGGCGCGGGCTACGCCGTGGGCCGCCGTACCTTCGCCAAGCGGTTGGTCGTATGAGCACGACCGACCCGACGACGAGAGAGCGGCCCGGGGGCGTGGCCCTCCGGATCACGCCCCTTGCGCTCCTGGGTGGGCGCCACGCCGCCCGGGTTCTCGAGCGCAACATCTTGGTCTACCGGCGTTCGTGGATCTTCATCGTCTCGGGCTTCTTCGAACCGCTCTTCTACCTGCTCTCCATCGGCGTCGGCCTGAGTCACCTGGTCGGCCCCATCCCGGTGGACGGCCGCCTGGTGGCCTACACGGCCTTCGTGGCCCCTGGGCTGCTGGCCTCGTCGGCCATGAACGGGGCCATGATCGACTCGACCTTCCAGGTCTTCATGAAGCTCAAGATCGCCAAGACCTACGACGCCATGCTGGCCACCCCCCTCGCCGTAGGGGACATCGCGGTGGGGGAGCTGAGCTGGTGTGTCCTGCGGGCATCGCTCTACTCCGGCGCCTTCCTCGGCATCATGAGCGCGCTCGGCTATGACCGCTCGCCCTGGGTCGTCCTGTGCTGGCCCGGCGCGATCCTCATCAGCCTGGCCTTTGCCGCCGTTGGCATGGCCGGGACCACCTTCATGAGGACCTGGCAGGACTTCGACATCGTCTCGCTGGCCTTCATCCCTCTCTTCCTCTTCTCGGCCACCTTCTATCCCCTCACCGTGTTCCCCGGATGGCTCCAGGCCGTGGTGCGGTGTACGCCCCTTTACCAGGGGGTGGTGATCGAACGCGCCGCGGACCTGGGCATCTTCACCTGGTCGCTGCTCCTTCACCTGGTCTACCTGGGGGCGATGGCGGTCGGCGGCGTCACGGTCACCCGCCGCCGTCTCGGGCGGCTCCTGCTGCCGTAGGCCGGGGCGCGCGCCGTTGACTACCCTACGGACGGAGGTCCACTGGCAAATGAACATCGTGGTGAGCAACGTCAAGGGTGGGGTGGGCAAGACCACCACCGCCGTCTACCTGGCCGGCGCGGCGGCCGAGCGTGCGCGCGATGCCGTCTACCTGATCGATGCCGACCGCCAGGCCTCCTCAGCCGAATGGTTCGAGTCGAGACCCATCCGCGGTGTCGAGCTGGTCGAGGCCCCTTCGGAGCGCACGGTGGCCAAGGCCATGGAGAGGGGGGAGGGCATCATCGTGGTCGACACACCTCCGGGTGACGAACGCATCGTGCGGGCCGCCCTGACCCGGGCCGATGCCCTCGTCATCCCCACCCGGGCCGGTGGGGTGGAACCGAACCGGGTGGTGGCCACGCTCGAGATGACCCCGGCCAACATCCCCGCCGGTGTCGTCATCTGCTCGGCCCGCCTGGGGACGAGGGATCTGGAGGCCACCGTCGCCTGGTGGGCGGAACTCGACATCCCGGTATGGGGGATCATCCCCGAGCGGGTTTCGATCGCCAGCGGCCCGGCCGCCAACCTGTCCTCCGAGGGCCTTGACCTCTACGGCCTTGTCCTCCGCAAGGCGATGGGCCGTCGCCGCTGAGCGGTCAGGACGAGGCCACGCGCTGCATCAAGGTGCGGCGGGTCTGACTGTCAGCCCACGGTGTCGGTGGCGCGCCTCTTAGTTGGGCGATCAACTCGGACAGGAACCACCGGCGGACGGCCACGCTGGCCGGCGAGGCCGGCAGCGTGAGCAACTGGGCTACCAGGACGAACTCGTCGGCTTCGTCGAGCATGGTGTCGTAGAACTCGCAGGCCGCGGCGGCGGAGACCGGTAGCTCGAGGTGCCAGTCGTAGCTGTCCGCGTGATGGTCGATCACCTCTTGCCAGCTCTCGTCCACCCCGGGACCGAAGCCGTTGAAGCGGGTGCCGATCTTCGACAGCAGGACCGAGAGCCGTTCGGGGAGTACGAACGGGGAGAACCCCGAGTCGGCGTGCTCCTTCATGAGGCGCAGTTCGCGGAACAGCGCCTCGTACTCCTCGCTGGCCTTTTGCAGCAGGGCCACCGGGATCCCCAGCAGGTTGACCGGGACGACGGGTCCACGGTCCCTGGCCTCGTGCAGTTCCGCCTTGGCGAACTCGACCAGGTCGAAGTGGAACGTCCCGTCGGAAACCCCCATGGGGGCGATGGAGTAGTCCACCGGGAGCTCGAACCAGACGATCTTCCCGCCGACGACGGGCAGCACGCCCCAGTTGGACGCCAGGGTGTTGAAGAGGGTCAGGCCCCGTCCGGTTGCCGCATCGGCCGCATAGTCCTTGATGGAGGGGACGACGGGATTCCCATCCGCCACGTCGACGCGGATGCGGTCCTCCATGTGGTGCAGGGTGACCGTGAATGGCGTCGCCGCATGGAGCACGGCATTGGTGACCAACTCCGACGTCAGGAGCGCGGCGCATGCGATCACCTCGTCGGGGACATCGTGAAGCTGTTCGGTGACCCAGTGGCGTGCCGTCGGGGTGCTCTCCACGACAGGCTCGAGGCGAAGTGTCGACATCCCACTGGAGCCTGTACCCAGCGGTGGCGATTCTCTATCCTCGACCGGTGCGCCGAGGTAGCGCAGAGCCAGGACGACGACGTCATCGGCCCTCTCGTCCTCCCCCAGACGGGTCGCCAGCTCGGCCGCCGGCTGCACCGGCCACCCGGCCAGCGCAACCTCCGTGGCGGTATCGGCCAGCCGTTGCATGCCGACGGTGATCAGCTCGCCCCGCCGTTCGATCAAGCCGTCGGAGTACATCACGAGGGAGTCGCCCGGACGAAGGGTCAGGTCATGGGCCGGGCGCGCCGGCCCGTCCAGGCCGGCTGCGATGAGGAGCGAGGTCTCCGCCGAGGCGAAGGAGGTCGTGCCGTCGGCGCGGACGATCAACGGGGAAGGGTGTCCGGCATTGGCCAGCCGGACCGTGCCCAGTTTCGGGTTGATGGTGCCGACCACAACGGTCACCACGCGATCCTCCACAAGGGCGTCGAAGAGGAAGTCGAGCGAGGAGAGCACTTCGGAGGGAGACTGCCCGGTGACGGCGTAGGCGCGGATGGCGCTGCGCACCTGCCCCATCAGCGCGGCTGCGGGCGCCCCCTTGCCCATGACGTCACCCACGCTGAAGACGACCCGCTCGTCGTCGAGCTGGAATACGTCGTACCAGTCTCCGCCGACGTAGGTGCCAGCCGCCCCCGCTCGGTACTCGGCGTCGAAATGGACCCCTCCGACGGTGGGGAGGAAGTCCGGCAACACGGCGCGTTGCAGGACTTCGGCCACCACGTGCTCCCGCTGGAACCTGGTGGCGTTGGAGAGGGCAACGCCGGTCCGGCTGGCCACCTCCGCGGCCAGGGAGATGTCGTCGGGTTCGAACCGGCGCCCGGGCCCGTCAAAGAACGTCATCACCCCGATCACCTCACCGCTGGCCGCGAAGGGCACGGCAAGGGTGGTGGCGTCCCCCAGCCCGCCACCATCGGTCGCGGCCGCTGCAATCGGCGCCAGCTGGGTTCGACCGGTTCGGTAGGCCACGGCGGCGGGCGCGTCGGAGTCGAAGGGGACCGTGTCCGGACCGATCAGGCGTTGGGCGGCCGGTGATGTGAACATCTCCGAGCCCTGCACGTCGAGCCGCTGGAGTCCGCTCTCGCCGGGAACCTGCACGACGCAGGCATCGGACAGCCGGCCCACCACGAGATTCATCGTCCGCCGCATGACGGTCGTCGGATCAAGGCTGGAGCTCAACAGCTTGGTGACGTCGGAGAGCAGGGATAGGCGCTCACGGCCCGACTCGGCGTCGCGCCGGGCTTGGCGTTCCTGCTCGAAAAGTTGCGCCCGCTCGAGAGCCTGCGCGGTCAAGCCGGCCAACGTCGACAGGAAACGCAGTTCGGGCTCGCTCGGCTCAGGACTCGCCACGAAGGCGAGCGCGAGCACGCCCAGCGGACCGGCACTGCCCACGAGCGCCTCGGTCACGATGGTCACCGGTTCGCGCAACTCCACCATCGCCTGCGGCACCACCTCGGGGGACATGGGCGCGTCGATGTCGACCGAGGCGCTGAGCGTGGTGACGACGGTCCGGCCCGAGGTGAAGGTGGATCCCGACGGCGTGTGCTCCAGCGGCACGAGCCCCTGGCTGAGCAGCGCAGGGTCTCCGCTGGCGGCCAGGCACGACAGTGCCCGCTCCCCGGGCACGAGCACGCGGCACGCGGCCGACTGCGCCCCCAGGGCCCGCCGCCCGCCGGCGATGGCCTCACGGGCCACGTCATCGCTGGTGGTCGCCGCGGCGAGGGCTGAGCTGAGATGGTGCAGGTGCTGGCTGCGCTCGAGGTTTCCGAATTCGGTCAACGTGAGCCGCGCTCGCTCGACCGCCTGGGCGGCGGCTCCGGTGATCGTGAACAGAAAGCTCTTGTCTGCCTCGGAAATGGCGCGGCTCTTCACCCATTGCACCACGACCGCCCCGACCGCATGCTCGGATACCACCAGGGGCACCACGGCGAGAGAGCTGAGGCGGTCACGGCTCGAGGCCGCGGCAAGCGTGGGCCAGTCGCGTCGTTGGTCGTGCACGGATTCGGCGAAGAAGGCCACCCGGCGCTGGAGGACCTCTCGCAACTCGCCGTCGGGATCCATCGCTTCGAGCAACGCGCGCTCGGACTCGTCCGACGCGTAGCCGAACCGCCGGTGCACGCAGAGCACGCCTCGATCGTTGGTGGTGGCGAAGATGGCTGCGTCCACCTGGAGCTCATCGCGCAACGCGCCGAAGACCGCATCGGCCACCTGGGCCGGGTCGGCCGACGTCGTCAGTGCGCGCGCCAGCGCCTGCATGCTCTGGGCGGTCTCGGCCGCCACCCGCCGTCTGCGCTCGTTACGGGTCTCCGTCCGGGCCGACCGGAGCTGCCGGCTGCGCTGGGTCCGCAGGTAGGCGATCCAGATGGCGACGCCGGAGCTGATCACCAGCGTCAGCACCCGAAACAGATGGTTGAGTTGGTCGTACTGGCGCGGTGGGGTGCTCAGGATCAGGGAGAAGAGCGTGGCGTAGAGCCCGACAAGTGCCGTGCGCCGGACGCCGGCGAAGGCGGCGGCGATGAACGGACCGATGGCCAAGAATCCGATCAGGCCGAACTTGCCCCCGAACACTGCGTCGACGAGGGCCACGATGGACACCCAAAGGAGGGCCACGGTTGTCGACACCAACTCGGTCCGGTCCCACTTGGGAGGAGCGGCCCCGGTTCGTGGGTCTTCGCCTTCTGGTTCCGCCACGGCAGCTCTCCCCCCCGACAGCGTGTCGTGGGCATCACTCTCAAGTGCCACGCTATTGCGCTTGGTCCTCCACCCCAAATGCAGTGGGGGTTGTAGTGCGATGATGTACCCCGGGAAGGGGAGAACGAAACACCAGATGTTTACATTTGGCCCCGTTGGCAATATGTCGCGCTGGCCAATCGCCATTGCAGGAGCGCCCGGGCTCGGGTTGCCGATGCGAGCGACCGAGGAGAGTTGGGCCCCATGGAGCAGGAGTTTCGCATCGAAGAACGGGTCGACGAGGGCGTCCCGGTGATCACCGTCGTCGGGGAGATCGACGTGGCCACGGCGCCGCAACTCCGCGAATCGCTGCACCGGGTGATCGCCCGGGGCCAGTCCACCGTGGTGCTCGACATGCTGGCCGTCACCTTCCTCGACTCAACCGCGCTGGGGGTGCTGGTGGGCGGGCTCAAGCGGTGCCGTGAGCTGGGAGGCGAGTTGCATGTGGTCGTGGCCGACGCCCGCATCAGAAAGATCTTCGAGATAACAGGGTTGAACAAGGTCTTTCCTCTCGCCACGGCACTGGCCGAAGTGGGCGCGCAATGAGCGAAGACACCGACCTGGCGGGGACCGACACGCTGGGCGACGGCGACTGTGTCGTCCTGACCTTTCCCGCCCGGGGTGATCTGGTCGTCCTCGCTCGGCTCGTCGCATCGGCGATCTCGACCCGGGTCGGCTTCGACATCGAGGAGCTGGAGGATCTCCGTCTCGCCGTGGGCGAGCTCTGCCTCCTCGCGTTGGCGGGCAGCGACGCCCGCCACGGGGATCTGCGGCTGGAGTTCACCGTTTCACCCGAATCGCTCGACATCTCGTGCACCTTGGGAGGTGCGGCCCCCGCGTCGGCCTCGCGGAGCACCGATCGCGATGAGGCGGACGAGTTGAGCGAGCAGATTCTGGCGGCATTGGTCGACGAGCACGGTCGGGAACAAGAGGACGGCTCCGTGCGAGCCTGGCTGCGCAAGCGGAGGAAGGGGCCCTTGGCGTGACCGGGCGCGGGCCCGCTGCCACGACCCCCCTGGTGGGGGAAGAGCCCGAGCGGGTTCCACCTTCCGACGCGGCCCGGGACGCCATGATCACCGACAACCTCGGGCTGGCACACCAACTGGCGCGTCGCTTCCTGCATCGGGGAGAGCCCCTGGAAGATCTGGTACAGGTCGCCTCGGTCGCCTTGGTGAAGTCGGTCGACCGCTTCGATCCGGACCGCGGGGTCGACTTCGCCGCCTTCGCCACCCGCACGATCATCGGAGAGCTCAAGCGTCACTTTCGCGACAAAGGATGGGCGGTCCGGGCCAGCCGGCGGGTGCAGGAGCTCTATCTGGAACTGGGTCACGCCACGTCGACACTGGTCCAGCAGTTGGGGAGAAGTCCGACGGTGGCCGAGCTGGCTGAGATGACGGGCTCCAGTGAAGAGGCCGTCCTCGAAGCCATCGAGGCCGGGCAGGGTTATAGGGCGGCGTCCATCGACGCGTCGGAGAACGAGGACGATCCGCTCTCGGCCCGCATGGGCGAGCGCGATGCCCGTTTCGACTCGGTAGAGGAGCGAGCGCTCCTGGCCCCCGCTCTGGCCCGGTTGCCGGCACGCGAGCAGTCCATACTCCGCATGCGGTTCGTCCAGGGACTCACCCAGTCGGAGATCGCGGTCACCATCGGCGTCAGCCAGATGCACGTGTCCCGCCTGCTGGCCGCCAGCCTGGACCAGCTGCGCCAGCACATCGGCAACGTCTCCTCGGATTGAGGGGGTCCGGCGCCCGCGAGACGATTCCCTTCGTCTAGTAGGCCATACCCGGCCATAAACGACTGCCCAGATGGCAACGTGCGTCTGGGATCGGCGGCAATCAGGGAACGAACAGCGCGAAACCGACGTCGTTTGAGTAGGGTACGGGCCACCCATCTCCCGAAAGGATCGTCATGACAGATCTGGCGGCGCCTCCGCAGAGTCCGGACCTCGGGGAGAAGGGCCTGAAAGGTGGGGCCCTCGGGCTCATCTCCTCTGTCGTGGTCGGGGTGGCCTCCACCGCACCGGCCTACAGTCTCGCCGCCACCCTCGGGTTCGTGGTCATCGCAATCAACGGCCTGCAGGCACCGATCATCACCATCCTGGCCTTCGTCCCCATGTTGTTCGTCTCCTACGGCTACAAGGAGATGAACTACGCCGACCCCGACTGCGGCACCACCTTCACCTGGGGGGCGCGGGCATTCGGGCCCAAGACCGGCTGGATGGGTGGCTGGGGCATCGTGGCGGCCGACCTGCTGGTTATGGCCAGCCTGGCCCAGATCGCCGGGCAGTACGTCTTCCTCCTGTTCAACTCCAACGGCATCGGCCACAACGCCAACAGCGGCTGGGTGCTGCTGGTCGGCATCCTGTGGATCGTGGCCATGACGTGGATCTGTTACGTCGGCATCGAGATCTCGGCCAATTTTCAAAAGGCCCTGCTCGGCATCGAGCTCACGATGTTGCTGGTGCTCTCCATCGTGGCGCTGGTCAAGGTGGGCAGCGGCACGGCGCCCGTCGGGCATCTCACCCCGAGCCTCTCGTGGTTCAACCCGTTGCACAACTTCACCTTCTCCGGCTTCATGGTCGGATTCACCCTGATGCTGTTCATCTACTGGGGCTGGGACACAGCGGTGTCGGTCAACGAGGAGACCAAGGACTCCCAGACCACGCCCGGCCGGGCGGCGGTGCTGTCCACCCTCGTCCTGCTGGCCACCTACGCCCTGGTGATCCTGGCCACCCAGTCGTACGCCGGCATCGGGACCAAAGGGATCGGGCTGGAGAACCGGGCCAACGAGGGGGACGTGCTGTCCATCCTCGGGCACTCGATCTTCGGAACCTCGGGTTTCGCCACCTTCCTCACCCACCTGCTTCTGCTCATGGTGCTCAGCTCGGCCGCCGCCTCCACCCAGACGACGATCCTCCCCACGGCCCGCACCACCCTGTCGATGGCCGTCTACAAGGCCATCCCCTCAGCGTTTGCCAAGATCCATCGCAAGTACCTCACCCCCACGGTGTCGACGCTCGCGATGGGTGGGATCTCCATCGTCCTGTACGTGATCATGAACACTCTGTCGTCGGGCAACAGTGTGATCGTCGACTCCGTGTCCGCCCTGGGTGTGATGATTGCCTTCTACTACGGGCTCACCGGGTTCTCTTGTGCCTGGTACTACCGCGAGAGCCTGACCGAGAGCGCGCGCAGTCTGTGGCTGCGGGGCATCGTGCCCGCCCTAGGCGGCCTCATCTTGTGGTTCTGCATGGGCTGGTCCTTCTGGTACTACTGGAACAACGGCAACAGCGACACGAGGTTCACCATCCCGGGGACCCACCGGATCATCGGTGGTGTCTTCACCCTCGACGTGGGTGTTCTGCTGCTCGGGGTGGTCCTCATGTACGTCTTCAAGGCGTTCCGCCCGGCCTACTTCCGCGGCGAGGTCCTGAACCGCGACACGCCCACCCGGGTGCCCGAGGACATCGGCATTCCGGTCGGCCTGTTCGGCATCGAGCCCTTCGAGGACGTGACTGGGACGACGACGCCGTAGTCGGCCATCCGCCTGTCCGGCGCGCCGCGCCTGCGCCCGATCCGCTAGACCAGAGGCAGGGCCGGGAAGCGGCCGCACCGACACTGGTGGTGGAGGAAACATGACGCAGAGCTTGACGGGAACGGTCGCGCTGGTGACCGGGGCATCGAGCGGGATCGGGGAGGCCACGGCGTTGGCGCTGGCCGAGGAGGGGGCCGCCGTGGCCCTGGTAGCACGTAGGCGCGACCGCTTGGAGTCGTTGGCCGAGCGGATAACGGCTGCCGGTGGCCAGCCGCTGGTCATCGAAACCGACGTGACGGATCAGGAACAGGCCCGTCGAGCCGTCGAGACGACGGTGGCCGAGCTCGGGCGCCTCGACACCCTGGTCAACAACGCCGGGGTCATGTTGCTCGGGCCCATCGTCGGGGCACCGGTGGAAGAGTGGCAGCGCATGGTGCATCTCAACGTGCTGGGGTTGCTCTACTGCACCCATGCCGCGTTGCCCCACCTCCTTTCGTCTGCCGAAAGTCAGCCCCGGGAGGTGGCCGACGTGGTGAATGTCAGCTCGGTGGCCGGCCGGGTGAAGCGGGTCGGCAACGGGGTCTACAGTGCCACCAAGTTCGGGGTGGGCGCCTTCAGCGAGTCGCTGCGCCAGGAGGTTGCTACCCGCCACGTCCGGGTGACGATCATCGAACCGGGGGCCACCGCCACCGAGCTGGCCTTCCAGAACAGGCCCGAGATCCTCGAGGACATGGCCAAGAACTTCGCTGGCATCGCGCTCATGACGGCCGGGGACATCGCCAACAGCATCCGCTACGCGGTGACGCAGCCGCGCCACGTCGCGGTGAACGAGATCCTCATCCGGCCGACGGAGCAGGAGCGGTGAGGGGGGCAGCTCCGGGAGGGGAGTCGTAGTGGACCTCGAGCTGGTGGGGAAGGTCGTGCTCATCACCGGTGGGACCGATGGGCTCGGCCTGGCCCTGGCCGAGCGGCTCGTGGCGGAGGGTGCCGCCGTGGCCGTCTGCGGGCGCGACGAAGAGCGACTGGCTTCTGTCGAGGCCGCCCTGGCGGCCGCGGGCGGTGACGTCCTGGCGGTACGGGCGGACGTCGAACGGGCCGCGGACATCACGCGTCTGGTGGACGGCGCCGTGGCCCGTTGGGGAAGGATCGATGGCATCGTGCACAACGCGGGCCGTTCAGCGGGCGGAACTCTCGAGACCAACGACGACGCCACCTGGGAAGCTGACCTGCGGCTCAAGGTCATGGGCGCCGTGCGCTTGACCCGCACCGCGCTGCCCCACCTGCGCGAGAGCAGGGGTGCGGCGCTCTTCACCCTGGCGATGGCGGCCAAGGCCCCGGGGCCGGCGAGCGAGCCCAGTTCGGTGTCCCGGGCTGCCGGAATGGCCCTCATGAAGGCCCTCTCCAAGGAGCTCGGGCCGGACGGGATCCGGGTGAACGCCATTTTGATCGGGCTCATCGAGAGTGGGCAGTGGGTGCGCATGGCCTCGAGGTCGGACACTGATCTCCCGGCGCTCTACGAGCGCATGGCGGCCGATGCGGCGATTCCGCTGGGCCGGGTGGGCCGGGCCGCGGAGTTCGCCGATCTGGCCAGTTTCCTGCTCTCCGCCCGTGCCTCGTACCTCACGGGAACGGCGATCAACCTCGACGGCGGTCTGTCCCCCGCGGTGTGATCCGCCCGGCCCACCCCCCAGATATGCACGCGCGGCCGCCAGCGAGTACGAAGGGGACATGACAAACGACACGCTGTCCGGACGCAAGATCGTGGTTACCGGGGTCACCGGTCAGGTGGCGCGACCGCTCGCCATCTCCCTGGCTCGCGACAATGAGGTCTACGGCGCCGCCCGTTTCACCGACGAGGCGGCCCGGGAGGCGCTCGAGGCAGCCGGGGTGCGGTGCGTGCCGGTCGACCTGGCGGCCGCCGACGTCACCGCCCTCCCGGCCGACGCCGAGTTCGTCCTGAACTTCGCGGTGGCCAAGACGAACGATTGGGAGGCGGACCTGGCCGCCAACCTCGGGGGTGTGGCCAACCTGATGGAGCACCACCAGAACGCCGTGGCGTTCCTGCACTGCTCGAGCACCGCCGTCTATCGACCCGAGGGCCACCGGGAGTTCACCGAGGATGCGCCCTTGGGCGACAACCACGGCGTCTGGGACTTCCTGCGCACCTACAGCATCTGCAAGATCGCCGCGGAGGGTGCGGCGCGCTGGGGAGCCCAGCGCTACGACCTGCCGACGACGATCGCCCGGCTGTCGGTCCCCTACGGGGACAACGGTGGTTGGCCGGCCATCCATCTGCACATGATGCTGGCGGGCATTGCCGTCCCCGTGCACACGGACGCTCCCAGCGTGTACCACCCCATCCATGAGGACGACATTTTCGCCATGGTCCCGCGCCTGCTCGCGGCGGCATCGGTACCGGCCACCACGGTCAACTGGGGCGGGAGCGAGGGGGTGAGCATCGAGGAATGGTGTGGATACCTGGCCGAGCTCGCCGGCATCGAAGCCCAGTTCCAGCCGACCACGCTCACCATCGACAGCGTGCAGATCGACACCACCCGCATGCACGAGCTCATCGGGCGGACCACCGTGCCCTGGCGCGACGGCATGAAGCAGATGGCCCAGAAGCTGCAACCCGACAAGGTGAAGTAAGCGTGGCGCGCTTCGTCGCCTGTGATCCCGAGCTGCCCCCGGCATCGGATCTCCTGGCGGAGATGGCGGTCGAGCTGAACGACTTGTACGGGACACCCAGCCGTTTGGACCGCCCGGCGCTGGCGCCCTCGGAGTTACGCGCTCCCGATGGCACCTACCTGGTGGGGTGGGAGGGGCAGGTTGCGGTGGCCGGCGGGGGCGTACGCCGCATCGACGACGGCGTCGCCGAAATCAAACGCATGTTCGTACGCCCGGCGGCGCGGTCGCGCGGCGTCGCCGGAGAGCTGCTGACGGCACTCGAATACGCGGCGCGCTCGTTGGGGTACCGCAGGGTGCGCCTCGACACCGGCCCCAAGCAAATGCACGCGGAACAGCTTTACCGTCGCGCCGGCTTTGCGCCGGTGCCGCCGTACAACGACAATCCCTATGCCACTTTCTGGGGCGAGAAGGATCTGGACCACCCGCTGTCGTGAGCCACGGCACGCGTGGACGGACCGGTGGGTTTTCGGCGCGCAGGGCGGCGAAGGGGCCTACGTCGCGGCGGACGGCGTTCTTTGCACGTGGGGCCGACTCTGGAGCGCCGCCCAGACCATGGGGATCTGCAGGGGCAGCCGGCCCCAGGCCACGAGGCGTTTGTCCGCGGCGCCGGGATTCCGGCCCGACCCGGCGTCGAGCGCCATCTGCAGATTCGCCGGGAACACCGCGCCGAGCACGGCCACGCTCGCCGGTGCAGCCCACGCCGCCCGGCGGAACAGTCCGACGGCACAGACGAGCTCGAACAACCCACTGAGATAGATCAAGTTCCTGTGGTGCCGCCCGGGTATGGCCCGCGGCATGATCGCGGCAAACGCCTGCGGGCGGACGAGGTGGACGGTGCCGCTGGAGGCGAACATCGCCGCCAGGACATGGGGGGCCCGGAGGCGGAGCGTGCTCACCGGGTGGACTGTAGCTCCGGGTCTTCACGGGGGCTTCGGTAGAGTGAGGCCGATGTCGCAGCGCATGAGGAGGCCGGCGTGAGCACCCAGGTGACGATCGTCGGTGGTGGGAGCTACCAGTGGGGGCCCGAGTTGATGGCGGACCTCTTCGGCACCCCGTCCCTGGCCGGCATGCACCTGGTCCTCCAGGACATCAACCCCGACCCGTTGCCGAGGATGGAAGCGCTGGCGCACAAGTTGATCGACGCGCTGGGGGCCAAGGCGTCGGTGGCGGTCACCACCGATCAGAAGGCCGCCCTCGAGGGCGCCGACTTCGTCATCGTCTGCATCTCCACGGGCGGGTTCCGCTCCATGGCCGTCGACCTCGACGTGCCGGCCGCGCACGGCATCATCCAGACGGTGGGGGACAGCGTCGGGCCGGGGGGTATCAATCGGGCCCTGCGCAACATCCCCGTGCTGATCGGTATCGGTCGCACCATGGAAGAGGTCTGCCCCGACGCGTGGCTCTTCAACATCACGAATCCCATGACGACGTTGACCCGCGCCGTCTGCCGGGAGACCGGCATCAGGACGGTCGGGCTCTGCCACGAAGTAGGTAACTTCACCATGGATCTGGCCATCGCCCTGCGCAAGCCCTGGGAGGCGGTGCAGCCGTCGGTGACCGGGGTGAACCACTTCCCGGTGCTGACCGCGCTCGATGTCGACGGCGCGGACGGTTTCGACATAATCCGGGACCTGGTCGAGGAGGTCGGGGGCCTGGCGTCGCTGACCCCGCACCCGGGCCGGGAAGAGGCCGAGAAGTTCTCCAAGCTCGATTTTGCCCAGCGGCATGCGCTCAAGTTGAACCTCCTGGAGCGCTGGGGGTCGTTTCCCGCCGCCGGGGATCGTCACATAGCCGAGTTTCTCTCCTTCGCGCTCACGCCCGAGTCGGACTGGGGCGCGGCGTACAACATCGAGCTGAGCTCGATCGCGCGGCGGGAGAAGAACGCCGCTGAGGACAGGGCCAACGTCGATGCCTGGTTGGCCGGCACCAAGGACCTGCAGACCTGGCAGTCGGGCGAACTTCCGTCCCCGCTGATCGAGGCCATCCTGACCGGGGTCCCCTTCGAGGCTCCGGTCAACATCCCGAACACGGGTCAAGCCCCCGATCTCCCCGACGACGTCGTGGTGGAGTCGATCTGCATCATCGACGGGGAGGGGATACGCGGACGCGACGTCTCCCGGTTACCGGGGCCCTACGCGGAGATCGTGCGCCGCCACACCGCCACCCAGGAGATCACGGTCGAAGCCGCCGTGCGCGGCGACCGGTCGTTGGCCGCGCAGGCGTTCGCACTCGACCCCCTGGCCGGGCGGGGAGATCTGGCGGAGATCGACGCCATGGTGGCCGAGCTTCTGGCCGGTACGGCGGAGTGGCTCCCGCAGTTCGCATAGCGTCGCGCCGACCACCACTTCGCGGAGGGACAGAATGCGCATCGGATTCATTGGGCTGGGCGCCATGGGGTTGCCGATGACGGGCCACCTGGTCGCGGCCGGGCACGACGTCACCGTGGCCTCGCGGAGCCGGGGACCGATTGAGGCTGCCGTGGCCCTCGGTGCTCATGATGGCGCCACGCCGCGCCAGGTGGCCGAGGCGGCCGAGGTGATCATCCTCTGCGTGCCCAATTCGCCGCAGGTGGTCGAGGTGGTCGACGGGATGCTCGGCGCCCTGGGCGAGGGCAAGACGGTGGTTGACTGCTCGACCATCGATCCCGAGGTGGAACGGGCCCAGCACGTCCGGGTCGCCGCCACCGGGGCGCGCTATCTCGACGCCCCGTTGTCCGGAGGTACTGCCGGGGCCCGTGACGGGGTCCTGACCCTCATGGTCGGCGGGGACGCCCCGACGCTCGAGGACGTCACGCCCGCCCTGTCCGCATTCGCCGGCCTCATCGTCCACGTGGGTGGGCCGGGCATGGGCCAGGTGGTGAAGCTGTGCAACAACCTGATCTACGCGGCCCAGATGACGGCGACGGCCGAGGCGACCGCCCTGGCGGTCAGGTCCGGCGTCGACATGCACAAGCTCTTCGAAGTGCTCACCCACGCCACGGGTGACTGCACGGCGGTGCGCACCCGTCTTCCGGTGGCCGGCGTGGTGCCCGACAGCCCGGCCTCGCACGGCTGGGAGCCGGGGTTCATGACCGATCTCATGGCCAAGGATCTCGACCTCGCGTTGGCCTACGCGGCCGCGGCCCGGGTCCCCATGGCCACCACGGCCGCGGCTCGCCAGATGCTCACGGCGGCCCAGGGCGCCGGGTACGGTCGGGAGGACTTCTCGGCCGTGGCCAAGGTCGTCCTGGCGTCGGCCGGAGCCGGATGACCCGTCCCGACCGCCTGCCCGTCCCGGCCGTCATTCTGGCCGCCGACCACCGCGCCCGTGGCGTGGTGACGATCGAGAACTACCGTGCGTACGTCGAGGCCCTGGTGCACGCGCTCCCGGCCTGCGACGGCATCCTGGCCACGGCGCAACCGCTGGCCGACCTGGCCGACGGCGGTCACCTGACCCCGCGCCACCGCACCTACCTCTCACTCAATCGGACCGGGCTGGCCGGCTCGGTGTTCGAGCTCGACGACCGCCTGGTGGCCAGTGTGCCGCGCGCCGGCGCCGACGGATGGACGGGGGTCAAACACATGACGCGGATCGACATGGCGGACCACCGGACCTCGCCGGCGCTCGAGCTGCTCGGACGCGTGCTCGAGCAGGCCCGGTCGGCCGCGCTCGAGGCGCTGATAGAGCCGCTGATGTGGCGGGAGGGGCGGGTGGCGCGGGACACGGACTCCATCGTGTTCGCGGCGGTGGTGGCGCACGACATGGGTGCCCCCGTGATCAAGGTGCCCGTCCCCGCGGTCGCCGCCGGCACAGAACGGCAGCGGGCCGTGGCCCGCGTGGTGGCCAGCGTCGGCGTGCCGGTCCTCTTTCTCGGCGGGCCCTTCGGGGACGCCGGACGGCCCCCGGTGCTCGACGAGGTCCGCGACGTCATGCACGGCGGGGGGAGCGGGATGGCGATCGGCCGCGCCGTCTACCAGGATCCCGACCCGGCCGAAATGGCCGGTCTCGTGGCGGAGCTGGTGCACCAATGATCATCCTGACGATCGACTTCGGGACGACGGTGACCAAAGTCGGCCTGTGGAGCGAGGACGGGCTGGTGGCGCTGACCCGGGCCGTGCTGACCACCACACACCCGCAGGTCGGCTGGGCCGAGCAGGACCCGTTGCGCTGGTGGACATCGGTGGTCATCGCGTGCGCCGAGTCCCGGGCGCTCGCGCCCGCCGCGTTCGGCCGGGTCGATGCGGTCGTGTGCTCGGGCGCGCGGCAGACATTCGTGCCGGTGAGCGCCTCCGGTGATCCCATCGGCAAGGGGATCTTGTGGTCCGACCGCCGTGGCGTGACCGAGGCGTCTGTTCTCACCGAGAAGCTCGGGGGAGAGGACATCAACAGGGCCCGGACCGGCATCCCGCTCGACGCCGGCGCCCTGGCCGCCAAGCTGGCCTGGCTCGCCGCGCACGAGCCGGCCCGGCTGTCGGCTTGCGACGTCATCCTCTCGCCCCGGGACTTCGTACTCCGGCGCATGACGGACGAAGTGGTGACCGACATCACGTTCGCATCGCGGAGCGGGCTCTACGACTTCGACGGCAATGCCGTGCGCGAGTTGGCCGGTCCGGTGCTGGGCAAGCTCCCCAGCGTCGTGTCGCCCGACACCATCGTCGGCCATCTCAAGGCGGTCCCGGGCGCCGAGCTCGGACTGCGACCGGGAACTCCCGTCGTGATCGGCGCCGGGGATCGTCAGTGCGAGGTGCTGGGCTCGGGCGCCTCCGAGGAGTGCCCCATGGTGAGCTGGGGCACGACGGCCAACGTGTCCGTCCCGGTGCACGAGCGACCGGTTCCCTCGCCCGCCGGCGCCGTGGTCACCCGCGGGGCCAACGAAGGTTGGTTGCTCGAGGGCGGGCTCTCCGCCGCCGGCTCCTTCCTGGCCTGGCTGGGCCGGCTGCTCGACCGGCCCGTCGACGAGCTCGCGGCGCGGGCGGCGAAGAGCCCGCCCGGCGCGCGTGGCGTCACGGCGGTGCCGTGGCTCGACGGGGCCCGGGCGCCCTGGTGGCGTGACGATGCCCGCGCCGGGTTCGTCGGTCTCGGCGCAGCACATGGCATGGACGACTTGTCCCGGGCGGTGATCGAGTCGGTCGCCTGGGATGTCCTGCGCTGCATGGAGGTGGTGACCGCCGGCCGCCTGGGCGGGAGCACGGCGCAGGGTGTCACACTCGGCGGGGCCGGCACCGGGCTCCCGCTGTGGGTCGATGTGCTGACGTCGGTTCTCGGCATCCCCGCGGTGCGCCACCGGTCGGGCGAGGCCGCCTCGGCCGGTGCCGCACTCCTGGCCGGGCGGGCCCTCGGGATGGGGCTGACCCTCGAGCAGCTCGATCCCGTCGAGGCCGTCATCACCCCAGACCCCGCAACCGTCCAGCTCTACCGGCGGATGCGCCCCCAGGTCGACCATGTCGCCTCCGCGGTCCTCGCGGCCACCGAGGAGTTCCCGTGGACCGACAGCGGCCCCCTGCGGTAGGCGCGTGCTCGTCGAGCTCGCCTACGGCGCCGAAGGGCGGCTGGTGGAGGTGCCGGACGACGCCACGGTGATCGAACCCGCCGACCCGCCCGGGCTCGCCGATCAGGAGGATGCCGTACGCCGGGCCCTGGAACGCCCGCTCGCCGGGCCATCGTTGGCCCAGTTGGCGGCGGGTGCCCGCCGGGTGGTGGTCGTCTTCCCGGACCTGACCCGACCGATGCCCAACCGCACCGTGCTGCCACCCTTGCTCGGACTGCTCGAGCGCAGCGGGATCCCGGACGCCGCCGTCACGCTGCTCTGTGCCACGGGGACCCATCGCCAGGCGACCCCGAGCGAGATGCGGGAACTGGTGGGCAAAGAGATCGTGGACCGCTACGCCATCGTCGACCACGACTCCGATGGCGGGGACCACGTCGAGGTCGGGCGGGTCGACGGCACGCCCATCCTGCTGCAGCGCGACTACGTCGAGGCTGACGTGCGCATCGTCACCGGATTCGTCGAGCCGCACTTCTTTGCCGGTTTCAGTGGTGGGCCCAAGGCCGTGTGCCCGGGGATCGCCGCCACCGAGACCATTCTGGAGGCCCACCACCCCCGTCGTATCGCCGACGCCGCGTCGACGTTCGTCACCCGGCTCGGGAACCCGGTGCACGATTTCGTCCGTGCTGCGGTGGCGCTGGCTCCCCCGCACCTCTCGGTAGATGTGGCGATCAACCGGGACCGTCAGGTCACTGCCGTCTTCGCGGGCCCCGTCGGGGTGGCCCATGACGCTGCGTGCGCGTTCGTCGGGTCGTCCGCGGTCCAGAGTGTGGCCTCCCGCTTCGACGTGGTCGTCTCGACCAACGGTGGTCACCCGCTCGACCGGAACCTCTACCAGGCGGTCAAGGGCATGGCCGCGGCCGAGCGGATAGTGCGCCAGGGGGGGATCATTGTGATGGTGGCGGCGTGTCGCGACGGGATCCCGGGCGGCGGCGGCTTTGCCGGCGTCCTCTCCCGGGCCCGCACCGCCGGAGATCTCGTCGACGCGGCCGGGGGGCCGGAGCTCGACCGCTGGCAGGCCCAGGTGTTGGGACGCGTGCTGAAGCGGGCCCAGGTGTGGCTCTACAGCGAGGGCATGACGGATCAGATGACCACCGACGCCTTGCTCGTGCCGGTGCCCGACCTCTCCACCGTGGTCGATGACGCCCTGACTGCGCTGGGAGGATCGGGAACCGTGGCGGTGCTCCCGCTCGGCCCGCTCACCGTGGCCACGGTGTCGCACCTCGTGTGAATCACCGCGCTATCGCACCGCGCGAGGGCACCAATCTCTGACGTTCATGTCAGGGATAAAGTGCTCCCCCAGTGAACGAAGAGCCGCTCTTCGATTTTGCGGTTCCGGACGACCTCTTGAAGGAAGTCGTGGCCCGCAGTCGCGATGCGGAGGCCATCGCCGACGTCGCAATGATGCCGGGCACGGGAACGGGCAAACCCCCGCCACTCCTCGCCATCCTGCGCGCCGCCAAGTTCGCCCCGCTCGTCCTGATGACGGCCGCCGCCATGGTGCCGGGCACGCTCGGCTACGGCATCAACCTGGTCGGGGTCAACTTGGAGCGGTCGTTCCATCTCTCGAATGCCGGGCTCGGCGCGGTCGCCTTTGTGGCGCAGGCGGCCCAACTGCTGTGGGCGGTGCCACTGGCGCTGTGGGCCGACCGCGGTAGCCGCAAGCTGGTCGCCATCATCTCTTTGGTGATCGTGGCCGTGTTCGCCCCCCTGATGGGTCTCTCCCCGAATGTGTGGTGGTTCGTGCTCCTCTACCTGGTGGCCTCTATCGGGTTCGGGGTCAACAACACGGTCCACAACTCGTACCTGGCCGATGCCTACCCGACCGAAGGCCGGGGAAGGATCTTCAGCTGGCACAACCTCTCGGATCCCCTGTCGGGCACCATCGGCCTGCTCCTCTTCGGCCTTGTGGTATCCCTCACCCACAACTGGCGCTACGGACTGTTGCTCGGTTTGGCTGGTTTCCCCGTGGCGCTTCTCATGACGCGGCTGCGCGAACCGGAGAAGGGGGCCAACGAAGCCAGTCACATTCTCAAGTCGTCGGGCATGGACCTGCAGTCCCAGCAGGAGAAGGCCCCTCGTGTCCTGCTGGGCTCCGCGGTGACCCGGCTCCTGCGCGTCCGGTCGCTCTACTTCGAGCTGGTGGCCGTGGCCATTCTGGGCTTCGCCGGCACAGGGGCGCCCCTCTTCGGCAATCTCTTTTTCCACGACAAGTTCCATTTGGGCACAGCTGGCCGCAGCGAAGTCGAGACCATCATTGGGGTGGCGGGTTTTCTCGGCTTACCGGTGGCCTACATCATCGGGGACCACTACTTCCGGCGGGCGCCCCAGCGGCCTTTGGTAATTGCCGGGTTCTGCATCTCCGCCTACGGCTCGCTCTTCGTCGCCTCCCTCTATGTCCCCCGGCTATGGCTCTGCGTGGCCCTGCAGTTCGTGGCCCAGTCGGCGGTGGCACCGCTCGCCATCTGTATCTTCTTGACCTTGGCCGCCACGGCACCGCCCGAGATGCGGACCATCTGCTTCGCCATGTTCGGCGTTTACTCGCTGGTGTTCGGCGGATTCGCCGGCAGCGTGGTCCTCGGCGCGGTCTCCGACGCCATCGGCGGGTTGCACGGCATCGTCGCCGCGCTCACCCTCATCGCACCGGTGTGTGTGGCTGGTGGTTTGCTGCTGCTGGTCGGCTCGCGCTACGTGCGGCGGGACATCACGCTGGTCATTGAGGACGTTATCGAACGCTTCGCGGAGGGCAAACGTCGTCAGGCGGGCGGCGAGCTCCCGGCTCTCCAGATTCACAACCTGGACTTCTACTACGGCACCAACCAGGTGCTCTTCGATATGAACCTGGAAGTCGCGCAGGGCGAGATGGTGGCATTGCTCGGGACCAACGGCGCGGGGAAATCCACCCTGCTGCGCGCCGTCTCGGGGCTCTCGCATCCCCACCGCGGCGTCGTCCGCATCTTCGGCATGAACTCGACCTACCTCGAGCCCGAACAGATCATCGAAGAGGGTGTGGCGTTGCTCGTGGGCGGAAAGATGACCTTCCCGGGGTTGGCCGTGCGCGACAACCTGCGCGTCGGCGGGCACACGATGCGGCGGGACCGCGCGCGAGCCGCCAGCGCCATGGCGGAGGCGCTGGATGCCTTCCCCGCGCTCAAGGATCGCCTCGATCAGCCCGCCGGCACCCTGTCGGGCGGGGAGCAGCAGATGCTCGCCCTGGCCCGGGTCATGATGACCCGTCCCCGGCTACTCCTCATCGACGAGCTCGCCCTCGGGCTGGCGCCGATGACCGTGGACCTCCTCATGGCCATGGTCCGTCGGATCAACGAGGAGGGCACCACGGTGGTCCTGGTCGAGCAGAGCATCAACCGGGCCGTCAGCCTGGCACAGCGGTGCTTCTTCATCGAGCGGGGCGAGATTCGTTTCGACGGTCCGACGGTCGAGCTCCTCCGGCGTGACGATCTCCTGCGGCCGGTCTTCCTCGGCACCGCCACGGTGGGCCTGGGCTAGGCACCGCGGTCGATGCTGGCGTTCGCCGCTCCGAACTTCGTCCTTCTCCAGGGAGTGATCATCGGCCTCGGCTACGGCTTGCTGGCCGCTGGCCTGGTCCTGATCTACCGAACCAACCGGGTCCTCAACTTCGCCCAGGGGCAGGTGGGCGTCATCGCCGCGGTGTTCCTGGTCAAGCTGACCGCCGATTTCAAGTTCGAGTACTGGTTCGCCCTGGTGCTCTCGATCGCCCTCGCCGCCGCGGTGGGGGCGTTGTCCGAGCTCGTGCTCCGCCGTCTCTTCAGCCGGCCCCGGGTTCTCGTGATGGTGGCCACCATCGGCCTGAGCCAGGTTCTCCTCGCCCTTACCGCCCTGCCGTTCATCCGGCCCCACAATCTGTACAAGCCGGTGCCGGTTCCCTTCGACCTCACCTTTTCCCTCGGGACGACCATCTTCACCCCGGCCGAGGTCCTGACCCTGATAGTGGCGCCGATCGTGGCGCTGATACTCGCAATCGCCGTGCGCACCACCAGCTGGGGCCTCACCATGCGGGCCATGTCGGAGAACGCCGACTCGGCGCGGCTCTCCGGGGTGTGGATCCGCCGGACCTCCACCCTGACCTGGACGGTGGCCGGCGCGCTCTCCGCCTTCACCGCCATCCTCAACGCGCCCGGCCAGACGAGCGCGCTCACCGAGGTCCTGAGCCCCGACCTGCTGCTCTTTGCCCTCACCGCCGCACTGGTCGGCGCCATGATCAACCTGACCGTGGCCTTCGTGGCCGGTATCGGGGTGGGCGTGCTCTACGAGCTCTTGCAGTGGAACATCTCCTCCACCGCCAACCAGGAACTGGTCCTGTTCATCGTGGTGCTCGTCGTACTGCTCGTCCGGGTGCGCGCCCTGCGCAAAGGCAGCCGTTTGGGCGAGCGCTCCACGTGGCAGCACGGCGCCACCACGGCCCGGGCGACCGTCGACTCGCTGCGCAAGCGGGTCTCCGTGTCGGGAATGTGGCTGGCCACTTTGGGAGCCGCCGTCCTTCCCCTCCTCCTCAACGTCGGCAACAACTACCTCTATGCCCAGGTCTGCATCTATGCCGTGATCGCGCTTTCCCTCACCGTCCTGACCGGGTGGGCCGGACAGGTGTCGCTGGGCCAGTTCGGGTTGGTCGCGGTCGGGGCACTCGTGGCGGCCCACCTGGGGAGCTCGTTCCCGCTGCCGATCCTGCTGCTCTTCGCCGGTGCCGTCACCGCTGTGGTGGCCGTCATCGTCGGCCTGCCCGCGCTGCGGATGCCCGGACTGTTCCTGGCCGTGACGACGCTGGCTTTCGCCATCTTCATGCAGGAGGGGGTCCTCGCCACGCCGTGCTGGACGGTGCCCGGGATCGGCAAGACGTTGTGCACGGGTCTGCCCAATCCGGCCTCGACCCTGATCGGTCGACCGGACTTCCTGGGTCTGAGCCTCCGGTCACAACGGTCGTTCGCCTGGTTCTCGCTCGGTGTCCTCGTCCTTTCGATCTTTGCCGTGCGGGTCTGGCGTGACAAGGGGGTGGCACGGCGCCTGGTCGCGGTGCGGGACAACGAGCTCGGCGCGGCCGCGATGGGGATCCCGGTGTTGCGCACCAAGCTGCTCGCATTCGGGCTCTCGGGCTTCATGGCCGGGTATGCCGGCGCATGCCTCGCCTTCGCGACCGAGCGGTTCAGCACGGAGACCTTCGATCCGACGATCTCGTTCATCATCATCTCCATGGTGGTGATCGGCGGACTGGGCTCCATCGCTGGAGCCGTCCTCGGCGCGCTCTATCTCGAGGGCCTGCCGGCCCTCTTCGGCGCCAACCCGACCATTCAGTTCCTGACCAGCGGGCTCGGGCTGATCGCGTTCATCCTCTACCTACCGGGCGGTCTGGGCGAGCTCCTCCATCGATTCGGCGACGTGGTGACCATCGGGGTTCGTGCGCTGCAGGACCGTCTCCCCCCCGGCCGTCCCGGCCCGCCACTGGCGGAGGCGTCCGATGACGGCGTGGAATCGCTCCGAAAGTCCGAGCCACTGGTGCCCGGGGTCGTGGAGTCGTGAGCACACCCGGCGCGCGGACAGGCCCGGCCCGGCTCACCGTTGAGCATCTGGGCGTGACGTTCGGAGGGGTACGGGCGGTCGATGACGTCAGTTTCACCGCCGAACCGGGCGCCATCGTGGGTCTGATCGGCGCCAACGGGTCGGGTAAGACGACGACCCTGGACATGGTGTCCGGCCTGGTCACGCCCCAACGGGGCGCCGTGCGGCTCGACGGGAGCGACCTGGCGGAGTACCTGCCCGAGGAGCGCCAGCGCGTCGGAGTGGTCCGCTCGTTCCAGGACTGCCGGCTCTATCCCGAACTGTCCGTGCTCGACGTGCTGCTGCTGTGCGAGGACGTCAAGCACGAGGTTGCGGTCCTCTCGACCACCTTGCAGTTGCCCTGGGCGCGGCGGTCCGAGAAGAGGAAGCGAGCGGCGGTCGACCAGGTGATCGGCGCGTTCGGACTGGACCGCTTCCGGCATCACCGCACCGCCGAGCTCTCCACGGGGACGCGCCGCGTGGTGGACCTGGCCTCGATCATCTTGGCCGAGCCACGCCTGCTCCTGCTCGACGAGCCCACGGCCGGCATCGCGCAGCGCGAGGCCGAGGCGTTCATCCCGCTGCTGCGGCGGCTGCACCAGGTCGCCGACACGACCATCGTCCTTGTCGAGCACGACGTACCGCTCGTCTTCGAGCTCTGCACCAGCGTGGTGGTCATGGAGCTGGGGCGGGTGGTGGCGGACGGACCACCCGAGGTGGTGCGCGCCGACCCGCGGGCCCTGGCGGCCTACCTTGGCGCGAGCGATGAGGCACTCCTGGCGTCCGGACCGACGGGATCGAGCACCAACCGGGCTCCGGACAGTGGGCCGGGGACGCGCACGTGAGAGACAGGAAAGGTGACCGCACCATGAACAGGTCCGCGCACACCCGATGGATGAGGCCGCCCAATCCGTTGCGGCCGCTCGGGCGCAGCTGGCGCCGCTTACGCCGACGGCCGCGTGCCATGCAGATCCGCACGGTGCTCATCGTGCTGGCGGTGGTCGTGGGGTTGATCGTCTGGCTGACCCTCGCCCCGTCGGGGACGCCGGGGTCGCCCGAAGGGGCGGGCGCCGCCATGGTGCCGGTCTCCGCATCGTCCACGCCGACGCCGGTGAGCCAGGCCAGCACCAGTACCCGCGGCGTCAGCGCGCACGCCATCAACGTGGTCTTCCCCGTCGTGGCCATCAACAGCGAGGCTGGGCAGCTCGGGTTCGCCGAGGACAAGGAGTACAACGAGCAGTCCTATGCCATCCATCTCTACGTAAACCAGATCAATGCGAGCGGCGGCATACACGGAAGGAAGATCACCCCGATCATCGCCAGCTTCGATCCGAGCAACGAGACCGAGATGCGTTCGTTGTGCAAGCAGTGGACCCAGGGCAGCCCGGCCGCCTTTGCCGTCGTCGACGGGATCGGGACCTGGACGGGCGACAACGAGCTCTGCGTCACCCAGGAAGGCCAGACGCCGATGATCGGCGCGTGGACGACGGTCACCAACTGGACCGATCTGGGCTCGCCCTACCTGTGGTGGACGGGGGCCGACGACGCCCCGATCCTCAAGGCCACGGTCCAGTGGGGCGTGAGCTCTGGGCGGCTTGGCAAGGGCAAGAAGGTCGGAGTGGTGGTGTCGGACCAGGCGGCCGACCAGCTCGCGCTGCACTCGTACCTCCTCCCGGACCTCAAGGAGGTGGGCATCACCCCGCAGGTGTACACCGTCGCGGCCGATCTCAACGAGACGGCCAGCACGGACTCCGACGCCCAGCTGGCGGTGGAGCGCCTGAAGGCGGGCGGCGTCCAATCGGTGATCCCGCTCCTGCCCGAGAATGCCTTCTTCCCCTACGTGGGCGCCGAGAACGCCCAGAAGTACTTCCCCCAACTCCTCCTGAGCGACTACCAATCGAGCATCGAGGTGGCGCTCGGTCTCATACCCCAACCGTATGAACAGGCACTCAACGGTCAGGAGGGGGTGACCACCGAGACGCTCGGCGGCTTCGATGACAACCGGCCCGAGAGCCAGGGAGGTTATGACCCCGGCGTGCGCTCGTGCTACAACACCTGGCACCAGGCGCATCCGCAGCCCATCACGGGGACGACGAGCCATTTCATCGAGGAGCAGGGGCCCATCCAGGCCTGGTGCACCTCCATCCGCCTGTTCGCGCAGGCCGCCACCGCCGCCGGCCCCCACCTGAATCGGTGCACGTTCGTCACGGCCATGTCGAAGATCACCGACTTTCCGGGTGGCCTCTCGCCGATCTGGAGCTTCGGACCGGACAAGAGGTACGGCCCGACCACCTACACCGTGGTGAAGATCCACAACAACGTGCCTCCGTCCTCACAGTGCGTCCTGAAGACGAACCACAAGCCGCAGGGCACCTGTTGGGTCGTCGTGCAGAAGTCGAAGCCACTGCCCTCCGGTTAGAGCCGCCCGACATCCCCGGGTCTCCTCAGTCAGCCGGGCGGGCAGGAACGGCGGGGCCGTACGGTCGGTCACCGCGTAACGTGATCCGGTGCGCGTACCGGGGTGCGTTCCCGTAGTCGTCCAGCGCGTAATGCTGGGTCGCCCGGTTGTCCCAGAAGGCGACCGAACCGGCCCTCCAACGGAACCGGCAGGTGAATTCGGGCTGCACGCAATGCCGGTAGAGCATCTCGAGAATGGAGTTGCTCTCGTTCTTCGAGAGCCCGAGGAGCGACTGGGTGAACTGCCCGTTGACGAACAGGCCGTTGCGGCCGGTCTCGGGATGCGTGCGCACGACCGGGTGTAGGGCCGGCAACAGTTTCTCCCGCCACGTCCCATTCCACTCGTAGCCGCCGCGGGCGTCGACGTCGGCGGCGAACCACGGATCGTGGTGGATGGCGATGAGGCCGTCGCACATGGTGCGCACGACGGAGGCCAGCCCGTCGTAGGCGTCCTGCATGCTGGCCCACATGGTGTCGCCCCCGACCTCGGGTGCCTCCAGCATGTAGAGGATCGAGCCCATGGCGGGCGTCTCGAGAAAGGTCACGTCGGTGTGCCACCAGCTGGCACGGTCCACCTTGCCGTCGATGGCCAGTACCTCGGGGCTCTCCGCGATGGAGGGGAGCACGGGGTGGGCTTCGGTCACCTCCCCGAACTGGCGGCCGAAGTCGGCCTGCTGTTCCGGCGTGAGGGACTGGTCGCGGAAGAAGATCACGTGGTGGGTGTTCAGGGCATGGCGGACGGCGGCCACCACCTCGGGCGCCAACGGCACCGACAGGTCGATGCCCTCGACCTCCGCCCCGATGGTGGGCGAGAGTGGGTGCACGCTGAGGCCGGTGGCGAGGGTCACGGGGGGAATTGTGCCCGAGATCCCGGACCCCCTCAATCCAGGCCGCCCGGTGAGCCCTACATTGGCCCGTGACGACGTGCACGCCGACGAAAGGACCGCGCATGAGTGGTGAGGGCCAGGGTCTCGTGTTGCCTCCCCGGCAACGCAACTACTCGCCGTGGTATCAGTGGATGACACGGTTGAACGCCACCACGCACGAGGATCCCCTGCCCGAAGGGGATCTGGCTGCGCTGCCCGGGTGGCTCGACGGCCGGCGCCGGCGACTGCACGAACTGCTGGGCCCCATGCCCAACCCCGTCCCCCTCAATGTCGAGACGCTCGAGTCCGTCGAGTGCGACGGCTATCGGCGGGACAAGATCGTCTTCGACACCGAGGACACGATGTCGGTGCCCTCGTACCTGTTGGTCCCCGACGGACGGGTCTCAGAGGGGGCGGCGGTCCTGGCCTGCCACGGGCACGGGCCGGGCAAGTCCCAGGCGGTCGGGCTCGAGCACACCGATGCGCCGAACAGCGACTACGCGCTCCAGCTCGTCCGGGAGGGGTACGTGGTGCTGGCCCCCGACCTGCGCTGCTTCGGCGAACGGCAGGACTGGAACCCCGAGGACCACTACGCCTGTGACACCAACCTGGTCCATGCCGTCATGGCGGGGTGGAACCCCCTGGCGCAGAACGTCTGGGACCTCTCCCGCTGCCTGGATTTCCTGAGTCGGCACCCGTTGGTGGACGCGGAACGGATCGGCATGGTGGGGCTTTCCTACGGTGGGACGGTCACGTTGTTCACGGCGGCCAGCGACAGCCGCGTGGCTGCGGCGGTTGTCAGCGGGTACTTCTCCTCGTGGGCGGAGAGCCACAAGATGCCCTGGAACATGTGCGGCTCCCAGGTGGCCTGGGGCATGCTCGGCCGTCTGGAGCACGAGGACCTGGGAGCCCTGGTCGCTCCCCGCCCCCTTCTCATCGAGACGGGAACAGAAGACCCGCTCTTCCCGCTGCCGGCCGCCCTCGAGTCGGTGCGACGCACCCGCCTCGTCTACGAGCACGACGACGCGAGGGACAGGCTGGAGCACGACGTCTTCGACGGCGGCCACCAGTGGCACGGGGTGGCGGCCATCCCCTTCCTCAACCGTTGGCTCTCCCCGACGCCCCCGCTCGGGTAGCCGTCATCTCGACCACGTTGAAGGGGGTCGTCCCCTCCCGCTACCCTCCCCTCCATGACGAACATACGGGTGGGCTCCGTCGCGTTGGACTGCGGCGACCCGGTTGCCCTCGGGACGTTCTGGGCCCAACTGCTCGGCGGCGAGGTCGCCTTTTCGAGCGAGGAGTTCGTGGCGGTCAAGACCGATCGCGTGTGGGTGACGGCAGTGCGCGTCCCCGATCATCAGGCGCCGACCTGGCCGGACGGCACGCGCCCCAAGCAGATGCACCTGGACCTCGCTGTTGACGACCTCGGCCAGGCCGAGACCGAGGCACTGCGGCTCGGCGCGGTCCGGGCCGCCGACCAACCTGCGCCTGATCGGTACATCGTCCTGACCGATCCCGCCGGTCACCCGTTCTGCCTTTCAACGCAGATCCCTGAATGAGCCCGGGCCGGCAGGCGGATTCGGCCGTAGGGTTGGGCCATGCATGAATCCGTGACCGTCCACATTGCCGCACCGCCCGAACGCATCTGGGATCTGGTGAGCGACGTCACCAAAATCGGGCGGTACAGCCCGGAGACCTTCGAGGCCGAATGGCTCGAAGGCGCCACCGGGCCCGCGGTCGGTGCCAAATTCCGGGGGCATGTCAAGCGAAATGGCATCGGGCCCATCTACTGGACCACCTGCACGGTCCTCGAATGCGTGCCCGGCCGAGTGTTCGGCTTCGGTGTCGGACCGAGCGACAAACCCCTGAGCATCTGGCGCTATCGCCTCGAGCCCAGCGGGGACGGCACCGATGTGACGGAGTCATTCGACCTCACTCCCACCGCACTCCTCCGCTTCTACTGGGCGGTTCTGGGTTGGGCTCGGGGTCGCACCAACCGCAACGACATGCGCACGACGCTGGAGCGGGTCAAGGCAGAGGTCGAGTAGCCCGGCGCCTCGGGCGCGCGCATATGGTCACGCGAGGTGCCGGCGCAGTTGGCGGATCCGGTTGCTGACGATGGCGTCGACTCCGGCCGCGGCGACGCGCGCCATGTGGCGGGGCTTGTCGACGGTCCAGGTGGAGACCTTGAGTCCCATGCCGTGCACCTCGGCGACGCGGTCAGGGGTGACGAGCGTGAACGCCGGGTTCCAGTACTCGGCCCTGAGCTCCTGCAGGAGGGTCGGCGGCGGCGGCTCTCGCTCCACCCAGGTGAGGCCGATCCTGGCGTCCGGTGCGAGCTCCCGTAGATGGCGCAGGGCGGCGACGTCGCCGGTCACGAAGAGCGCACGCGCCATGGCGGCGGCCTGGCGGACCTCATGGAGTGCGCCCTCCACGGTCTCGGCGTTCAGGTCCACCATCAGGGGGACGTCGATGTGGTGCAGCACCTCGCGAAAGGTAGGGATGCGCGTCTGCCCGCGTCCGATCTCGCGCACCGCGGCCAGGTTGAGATCGGCCACGTTGCGCCCGTCGCCCCACAGGCGCGCGAGCGTCGCATCGTGGAGCACGACGATCTCCCCGTCGCTCGTGCGCCGTAGATCGAGCTCGACCATGTCGGCGCCCTCCCGCACGGCGGAAGTGAAGGCCGGCAGGGTGTTCTCGCGCTCGGCCACGGGATCACCGCGGTGGGCTATGGCGAGGGGCACGGGACCCATCTGACACAAGTCGGCGACCGGCCGCCAGTCGGCGCCTCAACGGGGCAGGAGCCGGGCCGACTCCTCGTCGAGGTGGATGGTGACGTGGGGCATCGTCCGCAGCACGGACGCCGGGCATCGGGTCGAGACCGGCCCGGTCAGTGCCGCCCGCACCGGTTGGGCTTTGCGCGTCTCGGGCACGATCGCCATGACGTGCGCCGCGCGCACGAGAGCCGGGATGGTGACGGTGATGGCGCGGGACGGGACCGACGCGACATCGGGGAAATGGCCTTCGTTGACCTGTTGCTGCCGGCATGCCGTCTCCAGCTCGACCACTTTGACGTCGAGGGGGTCGTCGAAGTCGGCGACGCCCGGGTCGTTGAAGGCCAGGTGCCCGTTCTCACCGATGCCGAGACAACACAGGTCGAGGGGGTGGTGGGCCAGAAGCTCGGCGTAGCGGGCGGACGACGCCGCCGGGTCGCCGAGCCCCTCCACGTAGTGGGCGGCGCGCGGCGCCGCGGGCGCGACGATGCGCTCTCGGATCCAGCGTTGGAAACTGGCCGGATGGTCGGCCCCGATCCCCACGTACTCGTCCATGTGGAACACGACGACGTCACTCCAGGGCACGTCGGGGGTGCGCGCCACCAGCGCCTCTACGAAAGCCAGTTGCGAGTTTCCCGTGGCGAACATCGCATGGGCCACCCCGCGGGCCCGCACGGCGGTGCGCAGGACCGTGGCGGCCTGCTCGGCCGCGGCACGCGCCATCTCGGCCACGTCGGGATGGACGAGCACCGGCGCCGGCCCGAAAGCCGTGGCGGTGGAGACGGTCATGCCGCCCAGCATGCCAGGTGGGGGTCGGACAGACTGGAGCCGATGCGCACGGTCGCCTACCCCGAGAAGTCCCACCACGACCACGCGTGGGAGGTCGTGCGACGGCACCTCGCGGTGACCCCGGTGGTGGCGGCCCCCCAACTCGGCCGGAACGTCTGCCTCAAGGTCGAGACGTTCCAGCCCACCGGTTCGTTCAAGGTGCGTGGTGGCCTGGCGGCCGTGGCGGCGACGCTGGAATCCACCCCCGGTCGCGAGGTGGTGGCGGCATCGGCCGGCAACCACGGGCTGGGTCTGGCCTACGCCGCCGCCGAGCTCGGGGCCCGGGTGACCGTGATCGTGCCCCGCCTGGCCTCCGCCGCCAAGGTGTCCGCACTCCAACAGTTCGATGTGCGGCTGGTTCTCCACGGCGAGGGGTACAGCGAGGCCGAGGCGCACGCCCTCGACCTGGCGGCCGCGGACGGTGGCCGTTACGTCTCGCCCTACAACGATCCGGATGTCATCGCCGGTCAGGGCACGCTCGCCCGGGAGCTGCTCGAGCAGGTGCCGACCCTGGGGACCGTGGTCGTACCGGTGGGCGGCGGCGGGCTCGTGGCCGGTGTCAGCCTCGGCCTCGCCGGGACTGACGTCCGGGTGGTCGGGGTCGAATCGGAGGCATCGCCCTCAATGAGCGCGGCGATCTCTGCCGGCACCATCGTCCCCATCACCGTCGAGCCGACGCTGGCGGACGGGCTGGCGGGGAACCTGGAGGCGGGGGCGATAACCGTCGACATCGCCCTGCACAACAAGGTCGAGATCCTCACCGTGAGCGAAGCCGACATACGGTCCGCCATGGTGTACGCCGCCCACAAGATGGGCCTGGTTCTCGAAGGGGCGGGCGCGGTCGGCGTGGCGGCGGTGCGGGCCGGCCTGATCGCCCCCGACGGGGGCGGGCGCGAGACCGTCGTCCTGCTCACCGGGCGTAACGTGGCGCCGACCCTGCTCGAGGAGGTGCTCCATTCCTGAGGTACGGGTGGGCGACGTGACCCTGGACTACGAGGTGAGGGGCGAGGGCGACCCGGTGCTCCTCATCGCCGGGTGTGGCCAACCGGCCGCCGCCTGGCATCTCAGCCTGGTGCCCGCGCTGGTGGCGGCCGGCTATCAGGTGGCGACCTTCGACAACCGCGGTCTGGCCCCGTCCTCGTCGCCCGAACCCCCCTACAGCGTGGAGGGGATGACGATCGACGCCCTGTCCGTTCTCGACCAGCTGGGTTGGCATGACCCCGTGCGGGTGGCCGGCCATTCGCTCGGGGGTTGGATCGCCGAGATCCTGGTCCTCGACCATCCCGGACGAGTCCGGGCCGCCGCGTTGATGGGCAGCGCGAACAAGCCCACGGCATGGGAGGTCGCCATCACCACGGTCGAGAGGGACCTGGCCCGCAGCAATGTCGACCTGCCCCCGTTGTTCTATGCCACGCAGACGCTGCGCTACCTGCCGATCGCCGACATCCAGAACGACGAGGTGGTCAGCACGTGGCTCACCTTCATCGCCGATCTCCCGGTATGGCCGAACCCCGGCCGTCTCGGGCAGTACGAAGCGGCCCTGGCCTGGTCCAGCGATCCCGCCCGCACGACCCGATGGCCCGAGATCTCCGTGCCCTGCCTCGTCCTCGCCTTCGAGCACGATGTGGACTCGCCCCCCGAGAAGGCCCGTCAGGCGGCCTCGACCATCCCCGGTTGCGAGTACCGCGAGATCGCCGGCGCCGGGCACATCGGCATCGTGACGCACGCGGATGAGGTGGCGCGCCACCTCATCGACTTCTTCGATCGCCGCTGAGCTACCAGTCGGCCCACCCGGTGGGCGTGACGGAGCCCGTGATGGAACGGGGGTCGACAGGGCCGCCGATCTCGGACGCTTGGTAGACCGCAAAGCAGAGTTGGAGGACCTTGGCGGCGGATTCAGGCGACATGTCCGCCGCGGTGCCGTTGACGAGCGAGTCCACGAAGTGCTGGGAGGAGCGAACGAAGCCGGCGCCCCAGTCGGCGTCGACGTCGCGGAACTCTGTGGTCTTGCGCTCATGCTCGTTGCCGGTGAACAGCATCACCGGGGGGAGGTCGAGCATCTCTCCCGTGGCGCGGGTGACCCAGATCTGCCCCTCGTCGCCCGTGATCTCGAAGAACTCGTCGGCCCCGTAGTAGCTCGATCGCATGAAGAGCTTCGGTGCGTACTGGACCTCCATGGTCCCGAGCACCATCGGATCCTCGTACTCGAAAATCACGGCGCACGGCTCCATGAAGAGGTCACGACGCCGGACGACGGCCTGGACGGACGTGATGTCGAGGTCGAGCAGCCACAGGGCCATGGCGTACTTGTGCACCATGTCGTCGAAGAGATGGCCGCCGGGGCTGCGCGTGTCGAGCCTCCAGCCGTACCCCTCCGGGCGCAAGTTGGCCTGGAAGGCCGAGTTCGTCTGCCCGACCAACGTGCGGATGCGCAAACCAGTCGGCCGGCCGATGGCTCCGTCACGCACGAGTTTCTTGGCCAGTTCGAGGGGCGGGTAATGGATGAAGCACTCGCTGATGCGGAGCGTCCGGCCGGCACGTGCGGCGGCGGCGCCCATGGCGAGGGCGTCTTCGATGGTGTTGGCTGCCGGTTTCTGCACCGACACGTGTTTCCCCGCGGTCAGCGCCGCCAGGACGTGGTCATGGTGGAGGTGGGTCGGCGTGAGGATCTCAATGGCGTCGAGCGAAGGGTCGTCCAGCATCTGATCGAGGCCCGCGAAGAAGGTCGCCCCCCAATCCGCCGCCGCCCGTCGCCCGACCGCCTCGTCGGTGTCACACACTGCGGCGACCTCACACCGCGGGTCCAACAGGTACCCCTTGACGTTCATGGCCGCGATGTTGCCGGCACCGAGAACGCCCAATCGGACTTTTTCCACTCAGCCTCCGCTCTCCGGTCTCGCCCTCGCATCGGCCCCGAACTCCACGGTCCGTGCACCCGCGTTGGCGGGAGCGAGAGCGAGAGCGTAGTGGGCCGCACCCGGGGAGCGGTTCGTGGCCACGGCGGACATACTGGGTCGGTGAAAACCGACCAGCTCGACCGCGCCCTGAGCGTCTTCGCCGCCACGGCCCCGGAGTTCGGACGGTTCGGGTTGTCGAACCACGGTCCCATGGCCGCGGAGGTACTCGAGCGGTTCGGCCGGGCCGACGCCATAGGGGACTGGGTGGCGGCCTACCGGGAGAATTTGGATCCCGCGCCGCCCCCCGCCGACAAACCGCTGGGCGAAGACGCGTGGCCCGTCGCCCTCGGGGTGCCGGAGCGGTTCCCCGAATGGTTGGCTCTCTTCGAGACCGAAATGGCCGACCGCCCGGTGGCGGCGGTCGTAGGGGAGTGGGTGCCGCGCCTGGCCCCCGGCACGGTCGGTGCGGCGACCCACGGCCTGATCCGCACCGCCCATGGGTTGCGGGCGCTCGGCGTGGCCGACACGCCGCCGCGCCGTCTGGAGGTGGCCACGGGGCTGGCGTACTGGGCCTGCCGGTATCAGGAGCTCCCGGGACCCCCGCTCCTGATCGGCCATCAACGCGTGCCCGAGGCCCTGGCGGACCTGCCGTACCTGCCCGAGGAGACCCCCGAGGAGTTTCTCATCAGCGCGCTGGTGGCGCACGTGGCCGACATCCCCGAGGAGTTCGAACAGGCGGTGGCGTCGCTGGGGTACGAGGGCGACGCCATCGCCCTCCTGGATGCGCTGGCCGTGGGTGGGGCGCGGGCATACCTACGCAATGCCGGGGGCGGTCACGCCGTTGCGCTCATTCACGCCGTGACCGCGCCCCTGGCGCTCGAGCTCGTGCTTCCCTGGCTGGGCGACGAGGACCACACGGCGACGCTCGCCTACGCGTGGCAGGCCGTGGCCGCCATCCACGTGGCCTTCGACGTCGATCGCAGTGCTCCCGAGGTCGAGGATGGCGATCCTCCCCCATCCGACGCGTTGATCGCGCAGTCACTGCGTTCGGGCGACGCGCACGCCCTGAAGCTGACCGAAGCGGCGTTGCGCTGCCATGCCCGCACGCAGGAGCCTGCACTGTTGCGGGCCGCCGCCGATGCATCCGTCCGGCTCAGGGCCTGACCCAGGGGCCCTGAGCCGGGGCCCTGAGCCGGGGCCCCGACGCCTGAGGCGGGCGCTCTGCTCCGTCAGGGGCCAGTGAGTACCATCCCCGCCATGGACTATCGCACTCTTGGTCGTACTGGTGTCAAGGTCAGCCCGTTGTGTCTGGGCGCCATGATGTTCGGGGCGTGGGGGACCGCTGATCACGACGAGTCGATCCGCATCATCCACCGCGCGCTCGATGCGGGGATCAATTTCATCGACACCGCCGACGTCTACTCCTTCGGCGAGTCCGAGGAGATCGTCGGCAAGGCCCTGGCACAGAAGCGACGGGACAAAGTCGTCCTGGCCACCAAGGTCCACGGCGTCATGGGCAAGGATCCCAACGCGCAGGGCAACTCGCGCCGTTGGATCATGGCCGGGTGCGAGAACAGCCTGCGCCGGTTGGGCACCGACTACATCGATCTCTACCAGATACACCGACCCTCACCCGATACCGACATCGACGAGACGCTCGGGGCGCTGACCGACCTGGTGCGGGTGGGGAAGATCCGCTACTTCGGCAGCTCGACCTTCCCGGCCCATGAGATCGTCGAGGCGCAGTGGGTGGCCCGGCAGCGCGTCCGGGAGCGCTTCGTCACCGAACAGCCCCCGTACTCGATTCTGGTACGCGGGATCGAGCGGGATGTGTTGCCCACGTGCCAGAAGTACGAGATGGGCGTGCTGCCGTGGAGCCCCCTGGCGGGCGGGTGGCTGTCCGGAGCGTTCGGCGCTGGCAAGGAGAATACGAGCCGGCGTTCGGCCATGGTGCCGGGACCCTATGACATGGCGGTGCCGGGCAATCAGCGCAAGCTCGACGCCGTCACCGCGTTGAACGAGGTGGCAGAGGGGGCGGGGCTGTCCCTGATCCAACTCGCCCTCGGCTTCGTCCTCGAACACCCGGCGATCACCTCCCCCATCATCGGCCCCCGCACCATGGAGCACCTCGAATCGCAGCTGCCGGCGCTCGACCTGCGCCTCGACAGCGACGTGCTTGATCGCATCGACGAGATCGTGCCGCCGGGCACCGATCTCAACGTCACCGATGTCGGGTGGGTGCCGGCCGCCATCGCCGACCCGTCACTCCGCCGGCGGCCGCGTTAGACCTGAGTTGCCTCAGACCCGCCGCACCTTCCCGGCCTCTTGGCGCGGCATGACCTGACGTGCCGGGACGGGGTAGGCCGGCTGGTCGTCGGCAATCTCCAAGATGTCGAGCTCGGTGCACCCCTCCGCCATGACGTCGGCCGGGAGGTCGTTCGAGGTGGAGGGCAGCGCAGGGCGCGACGCGTCCTTGTGCCCCATGTGCAGCGTCGCAGTCAGGTCACCCGCCGTCCTGCGCCGCCACGCCGAGATGTTCGGAGCCCGCACGCCGAAACGCTCTTCTAAGAATCGGAGCTGTGACGTGTGGTCGAAGACGTCGGAGGCCACGTAGCCGCCCCGGCTGAACGGCGAGATGACCAGCATCGGGACACGGAAGCCCAGGCCGATCGGGCCGCGGATATCACCGGCGTCCGAGGGGAGAGGGGAGACGGTCAGGTACTCGTCGGGGGTGCCCGCAGGGGCCGTCGGCGGTGGCACATGGTCGAAGAAGCCGTCGTTCTCGTCGTACATGTGGAAGAGCACCGTCTTGGACCACATCGCGGGGTTGGAGACCAGCGTCGAGAGCATCTGGCTGGTGAACCACTCGCCGAGCGCCGGCGGCGCCGGTGGGTGCTCGTCGTAGCCGGCGGGCGGGAGGATCCAGCTGACCGACGGCAGCGTGCCGGCGGCCACGTCGGCGACGAAGTCACTGGGGTACTGGGGCAGGAATGCCTTCTGGTACAAAGCCGACGTCGGGTCCTTGTACTGGCTGAAGTAGGGGAGGATCGCATCGCCGGCCAGGAGGCCGTGCTGCTCGAAGAACGACGGCGTGTACAGGGCACCCTCGGGGTTGTAGACCTTCCAGCTGACTCCGGCGTCCTCGAGCACCTCGGGCATGGTCGCCCAGTCGACGCTCCAGATGGCGTCTGGGTCCTCGTTGGTGATGATCACCGGCCCGCCGGACTTCCCACCGGGGTCGATCGTCCCCGACAGTGCCATGAGCCGGTTGGGGTGGGTCGGCCCCATGACCGAGCAGTGATAGTTGTCGCAGATGGTGAAGGTGTCGGCGAGCGCGTAGTAAAAGGGAAGATCGGCCCGCGTGTAGTAGCCCATGGTCAAGACCCCCTCCCGGGGGCCCTCGAACTCGGTGCGCGTGTGGGTGCGCACGAAGTCGGCGTTGTTCCCCGCGCCGCGGCTCATGTGCTCGGCGGGCCACGTGTGGTTGAGATCGTGCGTGCATTCGCCGATGCCCGAGTCCGCCTGCAGATGGAACGGGAGGAGGTGGTCCGCCGCACCCCCTGGCCAGGCCTGGGCGAACGTGCCGAGGGAGCCCTTGGCGTGATCGTCGAAGCCCCGCACACCCTTATAGGAGCCGTAGTAGTGGTCGAAGGAACGGTTCTCCTGCATGAAGAAGATGACGTGGTCGATCGCCCCCAGGTCCGAGCCGGCCGCCTTCACCTTCGCCGCCGCGTCGATGGTGGCCGCGCCGGCACCCCCGCCACCGCCGGCGCCCAGGGCGCCCAGCAGTCCCCCTCCGGCGGCGGCCAGGGTGGCTGCGATGAAGGTGCGGCGGTTCAACTGGAGCGGAGGGCGCGGTGGCTGCGGTGGCTGCATCATTTGTGCCGGAAGTGGACGAACACCCTTCCGAAGTTGTGGGAGTCCTTCTCGACCCGGTCGTACAGCGCCTTGATCTCTTTTTGGTCGAGGAAGCGCAGCACGCGCTTCTTCAACTGGCCGCTTCCCTTTCCGGGGATGATCTCGACCGTCCGGACCTTCTTGTCGATCGCTTCGTCGATGACGGCGCGCAGCGCACGATCGATGTCGCCACCTCGGTTGTACATCTCGTGAAGGTCCAGCGTGAGCTTCACGCGGGCCTCGCCGGGGGGCTCGTTTGGTCCTCATTGTCGAACAGGGAGGGATTGCGGGCGTGGCCCGGGTCGGGGACGGGTGCCACCAGGCCGGCGTCGTTGTTGCGCACATTGCCCACGCGCCGGCTCACCGGATGGTGGGTGAGGGTGCCGTCCGGTGGGGCGTGCAGGAGCGAGACGAGCTCGGGGGCCTCGTCGTCGGGGTCGAGCCACACGTCGAAGGTGTCGGGCGAAAGGATCACCGGCATCCGGTCGTGGATCCCGTCCATGTCGTGACCGGCCGCGGTGGTGATGATGCTGCACGAGCGGATGCCGGGCGCGTCGGGGGCCGCATTCGGATCGCGCCACCACTCCGCGATGCCGGCGAAGGCCAGCGGTGCCCCGTCGATGCGCGTGAAGTAGTAGGGCTGCCTGGTGCCGTCGTCCTGCTTGCGCCACTCGTAGAAGCCGTCGGCCGGGACGAGGATGCGGTGTTTCGCGAAGGCGGCCCGGAAGGAGGCCTTGGTGGCGACGGTCTCGGCCCGGGCGTTGAAGAGGCGGCTGCCCGCGGTCGCGTCCTTGGCCCATGAGGGGATGAGCCCCCAGCGGAAGGGGGTGAGCACACGGGAGATGGTGCCGGTGTCCTTGGGGCGCCGGACCCGGACGCCGACTACTTGGTCGGTGGGGGCGACATTCCAGCTGGGAGGCGGTTCGTCCTCGTCGCGGTCGTCGAGGACCGCCTGGAAGTAACGGGCCAGGCGTGCCGGTGGGGTGACGAGCGCGAAGCGTCCACACATGAGAGCTGCATTGTGGCCCAGCGGCACCTCTGGCGGGGCCTGCTGGCGGGGACAGGTGCCGTGGCCTGCCCTTTTTCCTCCATGAGCGGCTGCCGCAGCTTGTCTGTAGAGTACGAACACATGTTCGCTTTCGGTCAACAGAAGGGCGCCACACCTCGTTCCCGGGAACTCCCGATGGGGTTGGCCGATCGGGTCCGCCCCACCACGCCCGTCGCCGGCCGCCTCCTGCCGGTGCCGGCCCCCCTGGCCCCCCTCTTCCCCGATAGGGCCCTGCGCCGGGGGACGACGACCACGGTGGCCGGGTTGCCCGGCCATGGCGCCACCACGCTGGCGTTGGCGTTGCTGGCCGCGGCATCGCAGGCCGGGAGCTGGTGTGCCGCGGTCGGTCTGCCCGATCCCGGGGTGGTGGCGGCAGCCGAGTTGGGCATCGACCTGCGCCGGGTGGTCTTCGTGCCCCACCCGGGGAGTGGATGGGCCGAGGCGGCGGGAGACCTGCTGCCCGGCGTCGACGTCGTCCTGGTGCGTCCGCCCGGCCGGGCCCGCCAGACGGCGGCCCGTCACCTGAGTGCCCGGGCCCGGGAGCGCCAAGCGGCGCTGATCGTGCTGCTCGAACACGTCAACGAGTGGCCCGAAGGGGGGGACCTGGCGCTGTCGGTGGGAGCGATCGAGTGGGAAGGGGTCGGTCGTGGGCACGGGCACCTGCAGGGGCGACGGGCCGAGGTGCGGGTCAGCGGCCGGCGCTCGGCCGGCCGGGCCATGGAGTGCTCGTTGTGGCTTCCCGACGGCTCGGGGGTGGTGGCGGCGACACGGGGAGAGGACGGACCGGCTGGGGTCGGTTCCGGTGATGGGCCCGAGGCGGCTTGAGGTGACGCAATGGAATTGGAACGGTTGGTCGTCGTCTGGTGTCCCGAGCTTCAGCAAGAAGGGGCCCGCGGGGAGGAAGCCCGGCGCTTCGTGCAGGTGGTCGCCCGCACCGGAGAACTGTGTCCCTGGGCTCATCCCATCCGGCTCGGGGTCTGCGCCCTGCCTGCACGAGGGCCGGCCCGCTTCTTCGGCGGAGAGGAAATGGTTGTGTCCCGTCTGGTCGAGGTCGTGGGGGAGGACGCACACGTCGGGGTGGCCGACGGGCTCTTCGCCGCGATTCTGGCCGCCCGCGCCCGGCTGATCGTCCCGGCCGGGGAGGTGCGCCAGTTCCTGGCGCCCTGGTCGGTGGCCACCCTGGCCCGCTCCGAGTTGGCGGTCACCTTGCAGCGGCTCGGTGTCACCACCTTGGGACAGTTCGCCGCCCTGCCGTCGCCACACGTCTCGGACCGCTTCGGGGCCGACGCCGCCGCCGCCCACCTGGTGGCGCGGGGCGAGAGCGGGGAGTTGGCGGGGCTTCGTGACCGGTCCATTGAGCGACGGCTCCGGGTGGCCCGGGGTGAGGACCCCGACCTGGGGTCCGTCCCGCCTCCCTACCAACCCGGCTTCTTCGGTGGCGCATCGGCTGCGGATACCCGCGCCGCCCTTTCCTTCGCCCGGGTCCAGGACCGGCTGGGTATCGAGGCCGTACTACTCGGGCGCGTCCAGGGTGGGCGCGACCCGGCGGAGCAGGCGGCCCTGGTCCCGTGGGGGAGCCCGGAGGCCGGGGCGGCCCCGACGGGTGGTGCACCCTGGCCGGGACGGTTGCCGGTCCCTTCCCCCACCGAGGTGCTCCGGGTTCCCCGGCGGGTCGAGGTGGTCGACGCCGCCGGACTGGCGTTGGAGGTGAGCGGGCGGGGCCTGCTCAACGGCGAGCCGGTCCGGCTCTCGGTCGAGGGTGGCCCGTGGCAAGCCGTGACGGCGTGGGCCGGCCCGTGGCCGGTGACCGAGCGGTGGTGGTCGGTACGGCGGCGCCGGGCCCGGGTCCAGGTGGTGACGGCCGACGGGGTGGCCCGGCTGCTCTGCGCCGAGCGGGCGCAGTGGTGGGTCGAGGCGCTCTATGACTGATCGGCTGACATGACTGACCGGCCGGCCTACGCCGAGCTGCACGCCCACTCCGGCTTCAGCTTTCTCGACGGCAGCAGCGATCCCGAGGAGCTGGTGGCCGAGGCCGACCGGCTGGGGCTGGCCGCGCTGGCCCTGACCGACCACCACGGCTTCTACGGGGTGGTGCGCTTCGCCGAGGCGGCCCGGGCCACCGGCCTGCCGACGGTGTTCGGGACCGAGGTCACCCTGGCTCCCGCCGGGCCGCGCACCGGTGAGCCCGACCCGAGCGGGACCCATCTCGTCGTGTTGGCCCGGGACCCCGAGGGCTACGCGCGGCTGTCGACCGCCCTGGCCGAGGCCCATCTCGAGGGCGGCGAGAAGGGGCGCCCCATCTTCACCCTCGACGCCCTGGCCACGGCGGCGCGGGACCACTGGCTGGTGCTCACCGGATGCCGCAAGGGGGGGGTGGCCGCCGCGCTGATGGAGGCGGGCCCCCGGGCGGCCTCCCGCGAGGTCGGCCGGCTGGTGGAGGCGTTCGGGCGGCCCAACGTGGCGGTCGAGCTGTGGGACCACGGGGACCCGCTCGACACGGCACGCAACGACGCGCTGGCCGTGCTGGCGGCGGAGTGGGGGGTGGACGCCGTGGCCACCAACAACGTGCACTACGCCACGCCGGCCGGGTTCCGCCTGGCCACCACCCTGGCCGCCATCCGGGCCCGGCGGCCGCTGGCCGAGTTGGAGGGCTGGCTCCCCTCGGCGCCGACGGCCTGCCTGCGGGGGGCGGGCGAGCAACTCCGGCGTTTCGCCCGCTGGCCCGGGGTGGTCGAGCGGGCGGCCGAGTTGGGCCTGGCCTGCGCCTTCGACCTGCGACTGGTGGCCCCCCGGCTGCCCGATTTCCCCGTGCCGCAGGGATTGGACGAGCAGGGCTACCTGCGCCAGCTGGTGACCCGGGGCGCACTCGAGCGCTACGGCCCGCCCCATGACGAGCGGGTGCCGGGGGCGTGGACCCAGATTGAGCATGAGCTCGAGGTCATCGGCGGCCTGGGGTTTGCCGGCTACTTCCTGGTCGTGTGGGACATCGCCCAGGTCTGCCGCCGCCTCAACATCTACTGCCAGGGCCGGGGCTCGGCTGCCAACTCGGCCGTCTGTTACGCCCTCGGGGTCACCAACGTCGACGCCGTCGACCTGGGGCTGCTCTTCGAGCGCTTCCTGTCCCCGGCCCGGGACGGACCGCCGGATATCGACGTCGACATCGAGTCCGGCCGGCGTGAGGAGGTCATCCAGTACGTGTACGAGCGGTACGGCCGCCGTCACGCGGCGCAGGTGGCAAACGTCATCACCTACCGTCCTCGTTCCGCCGTGCGCGACGTGGGCAAGGCCTTCGGGTTCACGCCCGAGCAGGTGGACGGGTGGGCGTCGGGGATCGACCGGGGCAACCGGGGAGCGGCGGCGGCCGAGGCGGTGGGGGCCGCGGTCGGTGCGGCCACCGATGGCGACGGCGAGGGGATTCCGCCGCTGGTGGCCGAGTTGGCCGCCGAGGTGCTGGACCGTCCGCGCCACCTGGGTATCCATTCCGCGGGCATGGTGCTGTGCGACCGGCCGGTGATAGAGGTCTGCCCCGTCGAGTGGGGGCGCATGCCCGGACGCAGCGTGCTGCAGTGGGACAAGGACGACTGTGCCGCCATCGGGCTGGTGAAGTTCGACCTGCTGGGGTTGGGCATGCTCGAGGCGTTACACCGCATGGTCGACCTGGTGGGCCAGTTCCACGGGGACGTGGTCGACCTGGCCCAGCTGCCCCAGGAGGACGCGGTCTACGACCTGTTGTGCCAGGCCGACACGGTCGGGGTCTTCCAGGTCGAGAGCCGGGCCCAGATGGGGACCCTGCCCCGGGTGCAACCGCGCTGCTTCTACGACCTGGCGATCGAGGTGGCCCTCATCCGGCCCGGGCCCATTCAGGGCCATGCCGTCAACCCCTACATCCGTCGCCGCCGGGGCGAGGAGGACGTCACCTACCTGCACCCGCTGCTCGAGCCCATTTTGGAGCGGACCCTCGGTGTCCCGTTGTTCCAGGAACAGCTGATGGAGATGGCGGTGGCCATCGCCGGGTTCAGCGCGGCTGAAGCGGACGAGTTGCGCCAGGCCATGGCGGCCAAGCGGTCGGCCGCCCGTATGGAGAAGATGCGGGCCCGGCTCTACGCGGGCATGGCGGCCCGCGGCGTGAGCGGCGAGGTGGCGGATCAGGTCTTCGCCGCGCTGGCCGCCTTCGCCAACTTCGGCTTTCCCGAGTCGCACTCGGTGTCGTTCGCGTATCTTGTCTACGCGAGCAGCTGGCTCAAGCTCCACTATCCGGCGGCGTTCACCGCCGGCCTCCTCAACTCCCAGCCCATGGGGTTCTGGTCCCCCCAGTCCCTGGTGGCCGATGCCCGCCGTCATGGCGTCGCCGTGCGCCGGCCCCACGTGAACCGCTCGGAGGTGGGGGCTTCGTTGGAGGCGCCGTGGCCGGGTGGGGGCGGGCCGGACCGGGCAGTGCCGGACCCGGTGTTGCGACTGGGGCTGGCCTCGGTGCGCGGCGTGGGGGAGACGACGGCGGAGCGGATCGTGGCCGGGCGGCCGTGGTCCGGGGGGGAGGACCTGGTCCGCCGGGCCGGGATGACGCGCGCGCAGCTCGAGACGTTGGCGGCGGCGGGTGCGTTGGATGCGGAGGATGCGTTGGATGCGGAGGATGCGGAGGAGCACGCCACCACGGCTTCCCGGCGCCGTTTGCTGTGGGCGGCCGGCGCAGCGGCGCAGGGGACTCCGGACCGGTTACCCGGGATTGTGGTGGGGGCCGAGGCCCCGCTCCTGCCCGAGCCGACCCCGTACGACGCGGTGGGCGACGATCTGTGGGCTCTGGGGCTGGCCCCCGAACGGACGGCCATGCATCTGGCCCGGGAGCGGCTCGAGGCCATGGGCGTGGTGGTGGCCCGCGACCTCCTCGACTGCACCGATGGGGACCGGATAACCGTGGCCGGGGTGGTGACGCACCGCCAGCACCCCGAGACGGCGCACGGCGCGGTCTTCGTCAACCTCGAGGACGAGACCGGCCATGTCAACGTGGTCTTCTCGCGCGGGGCCTGGGCGCGCTGGAAGCCGGTGGCCCGTCACTCCCCGGTGCTCCTCATCCGGGGCCGGCTCCAACTGGGTCAGGGCACGGTGACCCTGACGGCGGAGCGGGTGGAGGCATTGGCGGTGGGGACGTCGGTACCGGCCAGCCGCGACTTCCGCTGACGCCCGGCGGGTATCTCTCGCGGACGCGGCAGGGCCCCGGCGCTGCTCCTCAACCCCGGGAAGACGTCCGGCACCGTCGCCGAGGTGGAAGTGTCCGCCGCCCTTCAAGCGGGATCGGCGCCAATGGGCACTGAGCGGCAACAAAGTGCTAAACGGTAGGTAAGAAGTTCGCCCACCTACTAGAAATCGTGTTGCGAAAACGTTACTGTTCAGTGACGGACCGGCCCCCACCGGGGGGATGTTCTGAGGGTTCAAGACCCAGAACAGGGGCTGGTTCCGGCGGTAACCGGACGGGGGGGTCCTGGTTACCGCCGTGGTACGACGACGCCGCTACCAGGGCCGGAACCTTTCCAGAGCCGGAGCGGCCACACCGCCGTCATCTCGCTCCGGCGCGCCCCGTGTCAGCCGATCAGTGGACACGACCATCAACCCCCCGATCGTCCAGCTGGGTGACACCACGCGACGGCCCACAGGCGGAGAGTCGAACTACCAGCCCGGACGCTTGGCCAACGACCCCTTGGCAGTGGCTAGGCAATCTGAAGGCACGCATCCGCCCGCCGCTCGAATGGTCCGCCTCCCGGCGGGCCATTCGACGCGTCCGGCGAGAAGTTCCCCTGAGGCCGGCTCCAGCTGGGGAATTAGAGGTCGGAATTAGAGGTCGGGCAGCCCGAAGTCCAGGTTGGCCGTCTGCAGGCCGCCGTCCACTTCGAGGATCCGCCCCGTGATGAACGACCCGGCCGGCGAAGCCAGGAAGACGATGGCCGCCGCGATCTCCTGGGGATCGGCGATCCGCCGCAGCGGGGTGGACGTCTCCATCGCCGTCCGCAACTCGTCGTTCGTGAGCACGATGTCGAGGGCCGAGGTGGCGGTCGAGCCGACCGCCACGGCGTTGACCCGGATGCGCGGGGCCAAGTCCTGGGCCGCCAGCCGGGTGTACTGGTCCAGGGCGCCCTTGACGGTGCCATAGGCCAGGTAGCCGCGTGCGCCCGCGTGGCCCATGACCGACGACACACTCACAATCGCCCCTCCGGGTGCCTCGCCTTCGAGCATCAGGGGGACCGCGGCGCGGACGAGGGCGTGGCCCGCGCCGACGTTGAAGTGGAAGGCCTCCTCGAGGAAGCGTGTCGAGGTGTCGAGCAGGGGTCGTGGCATGCTGCCCCCGAGGTTGTTGACGATGATGTCCACCCGGCCCAGCTGCTCCTGCGCCGTATGGGCCAGCGAGGCCATCAGATCGACATCGGAGAGATCGCCCACGACCACCACGGCCCGCCGACCCGTGGCCTCGACCTGCGCGGCCACCTGGCGCAGCTGCTCCTCGGTCCGGGCGGCCAGGACGATGTCGGCGCCCGCCTCGGCCAGGGCTACCGCGGCGGCGGCACCGATACCGCGCCCACTCCCCGTGACGATGGCTACCTGGTCGGTCACGCGGAAGCGGTCGAGGATCATGGGCCGGGACTGTAGTTGTTCCCGCCCTTCCCGACACCGGCCCTTCTTGACGCCGGCGAGTGCGGCGCACCAGGGTGTTGCACCATGACGCGCCAGCTGTCGAATGTCGACCCCGCGCTGCGGCGATGCTGGCATCCCGTGGCCCGGCCGGCCGAGGTGACCGAGCAGCCGCGCCGGGTGATGCTCCTGGGCGAGCCCTGGGTGCTCTACCGGGCGGGCGGGCGGATCGTGGCCTTCGCGGACCGTTGCCCCCACCGGCGGACTCCCCTTTCGCTCGGACGCTGCGAGGCGGACGCGCTGCAGTGCGCCTACCACGGGTGGCGCTTCGACGCCACCGGCGCCTGCATCGAGATCCCCGCCCTCGGACCCGGGGCTCCGGTCCCTCCGGCGGCCCGGCTCTCCGGCCCCGCCGGGCTGGTCGAAGCGCACGGTCTCGTGTTCCTGGCCCCCGAGGAACCGATCGCGCCGCTCGGCTCGATCCCCGAGGCCGACGATCCCTCGTTCGAGGTGGGGGAGCTCCCCACCCTGGTGGCCCGCGCCTCGGCCGGGCTCTTGGCCGACAACTTCCTCGATGTGGCGCACTTCCCCTTCGTCCACGCCGGGACCTTCGGCGCCGGCGAAGCGGCCGCGGTGCCGCAGTATGCCGTCGCCCGCGACGACTGGTCCTTCACCATGTCCTACGAGCATGCTTTTGCGAACCGGGAGGACCCGGGCGTGGCCGCGGGTGTCCGGCCCCTGGTACAAACCCGCCGCTTGTCCTACCGGCTGACGGCGCCGTTCCATCTCCGCCTCCGCATCGACTTCGTCGAAGCCAAGGGGACCAATGTGATCGGCTTCTTCATCCAGCCCGAAACGGCCGATTCGTGCCGCCTCTTCACCACGTTGTGGCGCGACGACCTGTGCGGTGACCCGGTGCGCATGGCGGAAGCTGTTGAATTCGAGGTGGCGGTCCTGCGCGAGGACCTGCGGATCCAAGAGTCGTTCCACGAGCTGGCCCTCCCCCTGGCGCTCACGGCCGAAGTCCACACGCGTGCGGACCGGACCACGCTAGAACTGCGCCGCGTGCTGGCGGACCTCGTCGCCGCGGTGGGGGGTTGAGCCGGTGGACGGCGTGAACGCCCCCGGGGTCGCGGTGGTCGGTCACCCCGTGCTGGCGCACCGAGTGACCGCTTTACGCGACCGGCGCACGGACCGGGACGCGTTCCGCCAGCTGGTCGGGGAGATCACCCAGTTCCTGGCGTACGAGGCCCTGCCCGACCTGGGCATGGGCGAGGTCATTATCGACACCCCGGTCGCCGACGGCGTGGTGGCCCGCCGGGTCACCGAGAACATCCTGGTCGTGCCCGTGCTGCGGGCCGGACTGGGCATGGTCCAGGCCATTCAGGAGGTCGTGCCGCTGACCGAGGTGGCCCATGTCGGGCTGCGCCGCGACGAGTCGACGCTGCGCTCGGAGGTGTACCTCAATCGTCTGCCGCGCGATCTCGACGGCCGACGGGTTCTCGTGTGCGATCCCATGGTGGCGACGGGGGGCTCGCTCGTCCAGGTCTGCGACCTGGTACGGGCGCGGGGAGCCAAGGAGGTGATCGTCCTCTGCATCATCGCGTCGGCGCCCGGCATCGCGCTCTTCCGCGGGGCCCATCCGTTGGTGCGGATGTTCTGCGCGGCGGTGGACCCGGCGCTCAACGACGTCGGCTACATCGTCCCGGGACTGGGGGACGCCGGGGACCGGTTGTTCGGGCCCCCGGACTGAGCCGGTCCCCGTCGCGCTGATGCGCCGGGCGGCTGTGACGTTGGATCTCGTCGCCGTTCTTCTCTTCGTGGGGATCGGTCGTGCCGTCCACGCCCACGGCCTGAGCATCGACGGCATGGCCTCGACGGCGTGGCCGTTCGTCAGCGGGCTGGCGGTGGGATGGGTGGCCCTGACCCTTGCGCGCCGCGCCCCGGCGTCGCTGGGGAGCGGTGCCCTGGTCTGTGGGGCGACGGTTGCGGTGGGCATGGCGCTGCGGATAGTGGCCGGCCAGGGCACGGCGGCGGCGTTCGTGGTGGTCGCGCTCTGCTTTCTCGGCGCCTTCATGTGCGGCTGGCGGTTCCTGGCGCGACTGTCAGCGGCCTAACGGCCGATGTCCTCGTTCCACAGTTCGGGGTGTTCGATGATGAAGGACTTGAGGAGATGGATGCACTCGGGGTCGTCGAGGACAACGACCTCGGCCCCGTGCGCGGCCACCCATTCATGGCCGCCGGCGAAGTTCTCGGACTCGCCGACGACCACGGCGCCGATCTGGAACTGGCGGATGAGCCCGCTGCAGTACCAGCACGGTGAAAGGGTGGTCACCATGACGCAGTCGGCGTAGTGCCGGCGGCGCCCGGCGTTGCGGAAGGCGGCCGTCTCGGCGTGGGTTGAGGCATCGTCGTCCTGGACGCGCCGGTTGTGGCCGCGCCCGAGCAGGGTCCCGTCACGGTCGAAGAGGGCGGCGCCGATGGGGATGCCCCCCTCGGCCAGCCCCGCCCGCGCCTCTTCGAGCGCGACCGGCAGGAAGGTGCGGGCACGCGCCTCTGTCAGCGGCTCATTTGCGGACACGGAGCGCTCCCGCGAGAGTCTTGGCCATGGCCGCCGATCGTACCTATAGGGCCAAGGTCGGGAGCCAGACGGTCGAGCTGCCACTGGTGCCCCTCTCCGACGACCTGACCATCGCCCTCCTCATCTGCGTGGACCACGGTGTCGCCTTCGCCGAGGTGGCGGGGAGGGAACTGGCCGATCTCATGCGCCCGGCCGCGCCCGACATCGTGGTCTCGGTGGCCACCATGGGCATTCCCCTGGCCATAGAGGCCAGCCGGGCCCTCGGGCTCGACGACTACGTGATCTTGCACAAGACGCCGAAGATCCACCTCGGGGAGACCTGGTCCGAACCGGTCGTCTCCATCACGACCGACAAGCCGCAACGCCTGCGCATGGACCCGGCGCGCGTCGACGCCGTGCGTGGCCGCCGGGTGGCGGTGGTCGACGACATCATCTCCACCGGGGCCTCGACACTGGCCGCGTTGCGACTGGTCCGGCGACTGGGGGCCGATCCTGTGGTGATCGGCACCCTCATGACCGAGGGCGGGGGATGGCGCACCGCCCTGGGTGCAGACGCCGACAAGGTCCGCGCCTTAGGGTCGATGCCGCTGTTCCGGCCCGCCGGAGGAGGAAGCGACGAGCTCGTCGAGGTCTGGGAATAGGAACGGCTGCACCGGCGCGTTCGGCTCAATCCCGTCGGGGGAAGTTCCGTTGTCGAGCCGCCCTGGCCCTGCCTTTGGCCGCGGCCAGCCGGCGGGCCCGGGCGATGTAGTGCGCGCTCTTGGGGTGCGCCGGG
>JBEKWB010000011.1:0-84874 GCA_049513455.1 Acidimicrobiales bacterium | reverse complement strand
AGATCGACCACATCGTGCCGTACAGCCAGGGCGGGCCCACCGAGCAGGGGAACGGGCAAGCCTTGTGCGGCCCCCACAACCGGATGCGCTACGAGCGGCCCCCGCCGGACGGGTAGGGGAGTCTGACGGGCACGCAACAAGGGGGAACGTCGGGAATTCGATTTGGAGATCTTTGGGCCCTTTCGCGCTCACCAACCGCGCATGTCCACGGGCCAGTGGTCCACCACTTCCTCGCCGTCCGCAATGTGCAGGTATTCGTGATAGGCCACCGTCGGGTCAACGTGGGCCGGGACGACCGAGATGCGATCGCCCACCCGGACCCGATTTTGAGGCGAGAATGTCATGTGCTCGTCTGAGCAGAACAGCACGGTGGCCTCGTCGACGGTCGGATTCCCGTGATCCATTCCCAGTGCCTTGAGGCCGCAGTCGGCCACCGCCCACTCGCTCGATACGGAGATAACCGTCGCCAGAACCGACAGCGCCTGGGCAAACGGTAGGCCGAGCTTTCCGTAGGCGGTGTCCATGAGGGCATACGAGCCCGCCTGTATTTCCGTCGCCCAGTGATTGATGTCGTATGTGCCGGTGCCGCCCGCCGACACGATGTCGCCTCCGACGTCTTCATGAGCGCTCTGGAGGAGCGCCATCGATTCTTCCAGCAGCTCCACCCGTCTGGTTCGGTCTTCCAAGCCAACGATATGGCCCTCGTAGCCCATCACACCTCGGACGGTCAGCCCTTGCTGGCGCGCCCGATCAGCCAATCGGCCCGCGTCGTGCGGCCTGCTGCCACAGCGGGGCAGCCCGACATTGACGTCGATCAACACTTCCGGAACCCGTGCGGCAACTGCTGCCGCGATGATCTCCTCGGAGTCCACCGCCATGGTGACTCTCGCTCCCTCGCGGACAAGCACACCGAGGCGTTGGGCATCGACAACCTCGTTGGCCAAGAGGAGATCGTCTCCCAACCCAGAGCGAGCGAGCACCTCCATTTCGGTGATGGTGGCGCAGGTGAAGCCGGTGTGACCCAGCTGCTTCTGGCGTGCGGCGAGAGCGGAGCATTTGTGGGCCTTGACGTGAGGGCGCATCCGTGTGCCCGGTAGCGCGTCGGCCATGGTCGTCAGGTTGGCGTCGAGGAGCGCACGCTGGACGACCAACGCCGGCGTGGTCAGCTGCCCGATGTTCACCAGCCGCAGCGTACCGATCCATCGGCATTGGTACGGGCCTGGGCATCGACATGGGCCCGGGCATCGGCGCGGGCCTGGGCATCGGCGCGGGCCTGGGCATCGGCGCGGGCCTGGGCATCGGCGCGGGCCTGGGGATCCGCACTGCTTCCTGCTGAGACCGAGGTCCCTGTCGTACGACCGTCCGTGGCCCTGCTATCATGGACAACGCCGTTGAGCCATCGTTCAGCGGGGCCCGTTCGAAACTTCATTCGAGTAGGCCGTTCATCACTCGACTGGAGCTTCGTCATTTCTTCCTTCACTGCCCTCGGCGTTTCCGCGGATATCAACGCGCGCTTGGAGAAATTGGGCATTACACGCCCGCTTCCCATTCAAACCGCCACAATTCCCGCAGCTCTGGCTGGCCGGGATATCTGTGGCAAGGCACCCACCGGCTCTGGCAAGACGCTTGCCTTCGGCATGCCCATTGTCGCCAACATGACGCAGTCGCGACCGCGACGACCGCGCGCCCTCATCCTCGTACCGACGCGTGAGCTGGCATCCCAGGTGCACGCCGTCCTGGGTTCGCTTCTCGGGCGCGAGAGCCAGCGTGTGGTCTCGATCTTCGGGGGAACCGGGTATCGCGACCAGGTTCGCGCCCTCCACAAGGGCGTCAATGTCGTTGTGGCCTGTCCCGGGCGTCTCGAGGACCTGATCGAACGTGGCGACGTCATGCTGGACGACGTCACGACGGTCGTGTTGGACGAAGCGGACCGCATGTCGGACATGGGATTCCTTCCGGCCGTTCGCCGCCTTCTGGACCAGACGTCGCCCAATCGTCAGCTGCTTCTCTTCTCGGCCACGATCGGCCGGGAAGTCGAGGCCATCATCCGCAGCTACCAGCATGACCCGGTGCGGGTCAACATCGAAACGGCCGAGGAGGAGAAGGGTGACGTCACCCATCACTTCTGGAAGGTCGACCGGGCCGATCGCGTGGCCATCACCGCCAAGCTCGTCTCCCAACATGGTCAGGCCTTTGTCTTCTGCCGCACCAAGAGGGGTGCGGACAGGGTCGTTCGCCAACTTCAGGCACAAGGCGTCCGCGCCGTCCCGATGCACGGTGACCGCACGCAAGGGCAGCGGGAGCGGGCTCTTGACTCATTTTCCAAGGGAAAGGCCGATGCCCTGGTCGCTACCGATGTAGTGGCTCGTGGCATTCATGTCGACGATCTGCCGTGCGTCGTGCACTTCGATCCGCCCGCCGACCACACTGACTACGTGCACCGTTCCGGCCGCACCGGCCGGGCCGGCCGAACGGGCACCGTGGTCTCATTGGTGACCGACGAGCAGCGCAAGGACGTCCAGGGGGTGCAACGCGCGCTCGGCATGGAGCAGGGGCTGCTCGCACCCTTCTCGTCGCCGGTGCCGGTGCCGGTGTCGCAGTCCCCCCAGCCGAACAAGTCTGAGACCCAGAACCACGGCGGTGTCCAGGGTCACAGCCAAACCCCGACCCAGGGTCACAGCCAAACCCCGACCCAGGGTCACAGCCAAACCCCGACCCAGGGTCACAGCCAAACCCCGACCCAGGGCCACAGCCAGAAGCAGAAGCAAAAGGGTGGCGCGCCCACCATGACGGGTACCGTGAAGTTCTTCAATGGAGCTCGGGGCTACGGGTTCTTGGCTCGTGACGGCGGGGATGACCTCTTCGTGCATCATTCGCAGATCGAGGGGGATGAGCGCCAAGGCCTCGCCGAAGGACTGAGGGTGGAGTTCACCATTGCCCCGGGACGCAAGGGTGAGGAAGCTCGCAATGTCAGGGTTGTGGCCGCCTGAATTCAGTGCGCCAATCGGCACCCCAGGCCGGCGCATGCCCCTGGTGCTGACGGCCAAGTATCGTTGCTGAGCCGGCAAACTCGAGGCATCACGATCACCTGTACCACGGGAGCACAATTGTCCGATCTTCGAACGGTCCTGTCGCGTTGGAGCACTGCCGCGTTTGCGGGACTGCTCGTGGGGGGATTGGCTCTCGTGGGCGCAGTTCCCGGCGGTCCCGGCGGTCTGGACATCCTGGGTACGGCACCCGCTTCCGCCGCGGTCTCGGCAGGCTCACAGAATTCCGTGAACGGATATGGCTCTGCGATCGCGGCGGTTGGTAACCAGTCGGGCCTGGGTGGCCCACTGAGCGGTATCACTTCGACTCCAGACGGAAATGGCTACTGGACCACATCGGCGAGTGGGCAGGTAGCGAGCGAGGGTGACGCGCAGAACTTCGGCTCGGTGACGGCTGCTCTGCGCGCGCCGATCGTCGGGATCGCGGCGACTCCCGACGGCGGCGGCTACTGGTTGGTGGGGGCCGACGGCGGGGTCTTTTCTTTCGGTGACGCCAGGTTCTACGGGTCCACCGGTGGGATGGTGCTGAACGAGCCGGTGGTGGGAATGGCAGCGACCAGCGACGGCGGCGGCTACTGGTTGGTGGCGGCCGACGGCGGCGTGTTCACGTTCGGCGACGCCCCGTTCGACGGCTCCATGGGAGGGACCGTTCTCTCGGAGCCTGTGGTGGGTATCACCCCCACGCCCGATAACGGGGGGTATCGCATGGTGGCCTCCGACGGTGGCATCTTCGACTTTGGCGACGCAGCGTTCTTCGGATCGGGAACCGGCGCGCCCCTGACCGCCCCGGTGGTGGGGATGGCGGCCCGCCCGGGAGGCTACTGGATCGCCTACGGGGCCACGGCCCCGTTGAACACGGCGCTCGGTCAAGAGGAGGTCCTGGCCCAGCTGGGGTACTCACCCCTGAGCTGGTCATCGCAGGGCTTCCAGTGGCGGTGGGCGCCGCCGGCGACATTGCGAGCCCTCTGGTCGCCCGGCCAGGACGGGGTCATCGCCCAGGGTGCGATCATGGCATTCGAGTCCGTTGCCGGCCTGCCGACCGACGGTGCCATTTCCGCCGCCGAGATCAACGCACTCCAGGCCGCGACGGACGACCCCACAGGCCCTGACGCCAATCCGAACGGCTTTTCGTACGCCGTGGCGAGTGAAACCGACCCTGAATCGCTAACCGTGTGGCACAACGGGGTGGTCATCGAGATCACCCGGGCCAACACCGGCGGGGCAGGCACCCCGACCGCCCTCGGTTCGTTCCCGGTCTACCTGCGCCTGCGGAACCAGGTCATGCAGGGTACCAACCCCGACGGCGGGACCTACGCCGACCCGGTGCAGTTCGTGGCGTATTTCAACGGCGGCGACGCCCTCCACTACATGCCTCGAACTTCGTACGGGGATCCGCAGAGCCTCGGGTGCGTGGAGCTGCCGCTCACCGCAGCATCGACCATCTGGCCGTATATGACCCTGGGGTCCATCGTCACCGTCGTGTAGGACCACACCGGCCTGCACACCGCACCACCGGCCTGCCCCGCACCACCGGCATGCCCACCCGGCCTGGGGCGGATAGCTCCGCTGCCGAGACTGCCCGGCCACCGGGTGCTTCAAAAGTGAACAGGAAGTGGCGGTTCGATTGCAATGCGGTAGCTGTGAGGTTGCATCTTTTCGACACCGTTAATTTTGCCGCCACGGTGGGTAAAGTCAGCGCGGAAGCTCGTCGCGACTGGCGAGTGGGGTGTGGACGACAGTCTTCGCGGTACGTGTGTGCGAGGGGGGGTCTGGTGGGTTTCGAAAAGCTCAGTTTCGGGCGTTTGGCGAATCGGTCGTCGCTCGAAGGAGCGTGACCTACTAGCGGGACTTTCCCTTGGGGAAGCGAGGTGCACCAAGGCAGTCGATGAATGAGGGATGAGAGAGGGGAGTGCTGCAGTGATGGATCCGCTGATGCGCGCTGCATTGTCGGTGCAGGGCGCGTACGGCGCATTGCTGGAGCGGACCCATTCCGAACAGGGGGTTTCGACGGCGCAGTACGCATTCCTCGTTGCCCTGATCGCACTCGTGGTCGCCCTGATAGTGGCCTTTCTGGGGTCGGGTATCAGGGGACTGTTCGGGAGTGCGCACGACTGTGTGAACGGATTCAAGACGGCCGCATGCAGAGTAGGACCCATGACGCGGGCGACCGTCGACCTGAAGGGTCCATAGGCTTCATTCGGGAAACCCCCCTTTCCCAAATGAGATGACAGGCGGGCCGGATCGGTGCATCACCGATCCGGCCCCTGTCAATTCCCGGCTCTCGGTGCCACTACTTCGGCATCGGCTAGGGCGCTGTTGATTAAATCCCTGACAATGCTCGCGATTTGCCTGCTGGCGAGCCAGAATTGGTCATGCAAGGTAAAGCCGATCCTGATCGCCATCTCCTCGACGCCGCGGCCCTGTGCCGGGAGTTGATCGAAGAGGGCACGATCTACGCGTTCTTGGCCGATCATCGAGGCGAGCTGTTCAAAGACGACGACTTCGCCGATCTGTTCCCTTCGGGCAAAGGACCGCGATGCCATTCGTCAACTTCGCACCCGCATCGACTGGAAGGTCGCCTGTGGACTCGCCCTCGACGATGAAGGATTCGATTTCACCGTACTTACCTACTGGCGGACCCGGCTACGCCGATCTGAGCACCCACAGCGGATCTTCGACGCCGTCCGCACCGTCGTCGAGGCGACCGGTGTACTCGCAGGAAAACACCGCCGCGCGCTCGACTCGAGCATCCTCGACGACGCGGTCGCCACCCAGGACACGGTGACCCAGCTCATCTCGGCCATCCGCAAGGTCCGCCGCTCCGTGCCCGAAGCGGCCTTGGTCCCGCTTTCGACCGCCAGCGATGAAGGTGGAAAGCCAATCATCGAGTGGTCCGACACGGCGGCACGCAGCGAGCTCATCACCGGGCTGGTGCACGATGCCGAGGCGGTGCTCGCCGCAGCGCAGGCCAGCCCTTCTGCTGAGAGCGCCGCCGAGGTGATTGGCCTACTTGGCCTGATCGCCGGACAAGACGTCGAGCCCGGCGAAGAGGTTGGGACCTGGAAGATCGCCCGCAAGGTGGCAAAAGACAGGGTGATCTCGACCGTCGATGTCGAGGCGCGCCATGGTCACAAGTCGACGGCTGTGCGCACGGACGGCTTCAAAGCGCATCTTTGCAGCGAACCCGATACCGGGATCATCACCGCGGTCAAGGTCACGCCGGCCAACGTCGCCGACGGACCAGTCGGTGTCGAGCTGCTAAAAGCTGAGCCCGAAGCACTCGAGGTTCTCGCCGACTCGGCCTACGGATCCGGAGCGGTGCGCGCCGCTATAAAGGAGAAGCACCACAGCCTCGTCATCAAACCGCTCCCGTCGCGCCCCAGCGTCCCCGGCGGGTTCGGTCGGGACGACTTCTCCGTCGACCACGAGGCCCGCAGCGTCACCTGCCCGGCCGGACACGTGGCCCGCCTTTCCAAGGGCGGCACGGCCAAGTTCTCTCCGCACTGTGCGAGCTGCCCACTGCGAAGTCGCTGCACCAAGGCACGGGCGCGCAGCTTCAGCGTCTCGGATCACGATGCCGAACTCGTCGCGGCACGACAGGCATGGCGCGACGACGAGCTGCGGGCCACGTACCGAACGCATCGACCGATGGCTGAACGTTCGATCTCGTGGCTGGTGGCCAAGGGAAACCGCCGACTCCGCTACCGCGGCGTCGAGCGCAACGAGGCCTGGGCCTACCGCCGCGTCGCTGCGCTCAACTTGCGCAGGCTCGTGGTGCTCGGGCTCGGCAGACACGGCGGCACCTGGGTGCTCAACACCGCATAACGGGCCCTCGGGAGCGTCCCAAACAGGGTACGACACCTGTGGTCAATGACCTGCCAGCGCGGCCGGACTTCGCCCTCAACTCCGGCTCTTCGGTGCGGGCTTACCCCCGAGGACCCGGCGTCAACGCTACGCCGCTCGGTGGCGCAGCGAAAGACCCTTGTTCAACAGCGCCCTAGCTGCCGAATCCGAGGACGCGGCAGTGGAGCCATGCGCCGCAAGAATGGAGGGGCCCACCAGCAGGCGTCCCCGGCCAGTTTCATGATGGCCGGTACCAACAGCCCGCGAACGATGAAGGCGTCCAGCAACACGGCCAGGGCGAGCCCGACCGCAAACAGCTTCATGAACGCAACGCTGCTGGTCAGCAAGCTCAGAAAGACGATGCTCATGAGCAGCGCGGCGGCAGTGATGATCCTGCCGGTCTGCTGTATGCCCCCGATCACAGCGCTGTCGTTGTCGACGCCATTCTCGTGGAGTTCCTTCATTCGTGACACGAGGAAGACCTCGTAGTCCATCGACAGTCCGAAAGCGACGCAGAACATCAACACGGGCATGGTGTCGATGAGGGAGCCGGTGGGCGTGAAATCGAGGAGCTTCGAGAAGTGACCCTCCTGGAAGATCCAGACCATGACCCCAAAGGTGGCCGCAAGGGTCGCCGTGCTGAGGACCAGGGCCTTCAGCGGTATGAACAGACTGCGAAACAGCAGCATGAGTACGAGGAAGGTCGCGCCGCCCACCAGGAGCAGCGCGGACGGCAGGTCATGGATGATGATCGACGTGGAGTCCACCAGGTTCGCCGGAAGGCCGCCCACCAGAATGGCGAAGGGTGCTGGTGCGGCCCGGATGGCCCGTACGAGGGTCTCCCCGGATGAGGACAGTCCGTTACCCCTCGGGATAACGGAGTACCAGACGCCGGCCTTGCCCCTGAACTGCGCCAGGTAGCTCGCCGGTCCTCCGAGATCTGTCCCGTGGAAGTAGACCCCGCTGGAAGAGTCGACCCTCTGTACGTCGGGGAGCTTGGACAGTTGTACGGCAAAGGCCGCCTGTTGCTGCAGGGTGGTGTGGCCGGTGTGGGGGACGACGACCTGGAGCGCGTCGGTTTGACCTTGGCCAAAATCGGATCGCAGGGTGTCGTCGACCTGCCTGACCTGATCGGTGGGGCTGAGGACCCGGTCGTCGAGGTCACCCAGACGGAGGTGGACGACAGGGGCGGCAAGAACGGCCAGGCCCACCACCACGGGGATGATGACGAGCACGGGCCGGCGCATCACGCCGCGCGCGGTCTTTGACCAGAACCCCTCGACTGGAGGACGGACGGAGCGTCGCCACACGGTGAGGGAGTTGATCCGTGGACCCAAAAGAGCCAGTACGGCGGGGAGCACGACCAATGCGGCCGCACCGGCCAGCAGGACGACTGCGATGCCGGAGTAGGCGAAAGAGCGGAGGAACACGAGCGGGAAGACGAGAAGCGCGCTGGCGGCTGCGGCCATGGTGACTGCGCTCCCCGCCACGGTGCGCCCGGCATGTGCCATCGTCTCCTCCAGTGCGGTCGCGGTGTCTTGGCCCGCGTTCAACTCCTCCCGGAATCGGGTCACGATGAAGAGGCTGTAGTCGATGGCCAGACCCAGACCCAGCACCGTCGCGAGGTTCACCGCGTAGATGGAGACGGGGGTGACGCCGTTGAGGAGCCGGAGCTCTAGAAGCGTGCCGATGACCGCGACGGCGCCGATGATCAAGGGCATGGCGGCGGACACCAGCGAGCCGAAGACGAAGAACAAGAGGAGCAACGTCAAGGGGATGGCGATCTCCTCGGCGTGCAACAGATCGTGTTCCACCACCGTGTCGACTTCGTGAAAGGCGGCACCGAATCCACCGATTTGAAACGTGATGGCGCTGCTCGAGCTCGAGTGCGCGGTCAACGCGGAAGCGATGATCGGCTCTTCATGGGTGACCTCGTTCTGGGTCCCTGTGATCCGCCCGACCACGAGGGCGTCCTGGCGGTTCGAGGTGCGCAATATGGCGATGGAGCCCAAGCTCCAGTAGGACATGACGTTGGCCATGTGCGGTTGTGCGGCCAGCTTGCGGGTGAGGGCGTTGCCGGCCGCGGCGACGCGGGGGCTGCCGATATTGCCAGAGGTGGCGCGGACCAGGATGACGAAGTTGTCGGAGCCGTTGTGGAACTCCGACGCCAGGACATTGGCCGCATGCACCGACTGCTCGGAGGGCGCGTCGAACCCTCCTTGGGAGAGCTTCGAGGCCACATTGCCGCCAAAGAACGCGGCGACGATGACGAAGAGCCCCGTGACCACCACGACGCCTTTTCGGTGGGTGCCAGTGCTCCGGGCTAGGCGTCGGAGGGCGCGTTCGGCCAGGGGAGGAGTCGGCTTCGCATGCCGCGGTAACCTACTCACGGTATGTAGTATCCTGAGGGTTTCCGAATAAGTCAAGGCAAGCGGACCATGGTGTCAACGACGAAGCAAGTCATTCGAGCGACGGAGGCGGTTCGTTCCCGCCGCGAGGAATATGCCGAGGCGACCCATGCGGCTCTCGTCGACAGCGCCTCTGCCTGCTTCTTCGAGAGTGGATTTGCCGCCACGTCTCTCGACCAAGTCGCACAACGGGCTCGGGTCACGAAGGGGGCGATCTACCACCATTTCACTTCCAAACGCGAGCTGTTCCTGGCCGTACTGGAGCGTCAACAAGAACACGGTGTGGGGTCGGTCACCTTGGCCGGTGCGAGCGCCTCCGATGCGTGGACCGGGATCGTCGCCGCCATCGATGCGTTCCTCGACACGATCTCCGACCCGGTCTACCAGCGGCTGTGTTGGGTGGAGGGTCCTTCGGCCCTGGGCTTCGAGGAGTGGTGGGCCTGTGGCGAACGTTATGAGATCGAGGTGATCCGCCGGCTCTTGCAACGGGCGGCCGACACCGGTGTTCTCGTCGTGGACGATCTCGACATGCTGGCCCACGTGCTGTTCGGTGCCGTCTCGGCCGGCGTGCTCGGCATGGTCCGATCGCACGAACCCTCAATTGAACGCCAGCGGTTTCGTACGGTCATGCTCGCCGTCATGGCCGGCCTGGTGCGACGGGACCGCACCGTGCGGGACCGGAACCTCTCGCAAGGCCAACCGGGAAAGGACTGGGATGTCGGGGAGTCTCCCTGAAATTTCATCGACGGTTCACAATTCGGATACCGCCGCGAAACAGGTCAGAAGCAGACTGCGTTTGCACGGGCACCCCCGTGCTCTACGTTGATGGGTCGTTGGCCCGCGCCACAGGCATGTCACTCACGCTAAGGAATGGGAGCCATGTCACTTACACTAAGGAATGGGAGCACAGGAAATTCATGAGTTACCAGGCCGAATACATCTGGATCGACGGGACAGAGCCTTCTCCGCTTCTTCGGAGTAAGACGAAGATCGTCGAGGACGGAAAGGAGCCCCCCATCTGGGGCTTCGACGGTTCGAGCACGAATCAGGCGGCGGGGCACGACTCAGACTGCGTGTTGCAGCCCGTTTTCGTCTGCCCGGACCCCTTGCGTGCGGAGGGCGACAAATTGGTGATGTGCGAGGTCCTGCTCACCGACTTCACCCCTCATTCGACCAATACGCGCCGGGCGTGCGCGGAGGCGGCGGAGAAGTACGCCGACCAGGAGCCGGTCTTCGGGATTGAGCAGGAATACACCTTCTTCCAGTACGGGAGGCCCATGGGGTGGCCCGAGTCCGGTTTCCCCGCTCCACAAGGTCCGTACTACTGCGGCGTCGGCGGCGACAAAATGCCCGGGCGGGACATCGTCGAGCGTCACACCGCCGCCTGCCTGAAGGCCGGGTTGGGTATAGAGGGCACCAACGCCGAAGTGATGATGGGTCAGTGGGAGTTCCAGATCGGCGTGCTCCCGCCGCCGCTCATCGGCGACCACCTCTGGGTCGCCCGCTGGCTGCTGTTCCGCATTGCCGAGGACTTCAATGTCTACGCGACCTTGGAGCCCAAGCCGGTCCTGGGCGACTGGAACGGCGCCGGGGCGCACACCAACTTCTCCACCAAGGCCATGCGGGAGGACGGTGGATGGGACGCCATCATCGCGGGCTGTGAGGCCATCGGGAAGCGGGTTGACGAGCACGTGTCGAACTACGGCGTGGGAATCGAGTCCCGTCTCACGGGTGCACACGAGACTGCGCACTTCAGCACCTTCAGCTATGGGACCTCGGACCGCGGTGCCTCGATCCGGATTCCCTGGGCCGTGGCCAAGGCGAAGAAGGGGTGGTTGGAAGACCGTCGCCCCAACGCCAACATGGATCCGTACGTGGTGAGCCGCCTGTTGGTCGAGACTGTGTGTAGTGACGCGGCGGGAGACTGACGCTGCGGGAGACTGACGCTGCGGGTTGACGGGAGCGCCGTCCGGTAACGGAGAGATCCGCTACCGGACGGCGTTTCTCTTTTTGAAGCGTAGGTACGCGTGAGAGCGCAAGTACGGACTGGTTCGGGTGCGCGCGGCACCCGGCCGACCAACTCTCCCGTCGCTGGCCGCCGCCTCGTCCATGGCGATCGGGTCCTGAGCCCGCCCCGTTACCCCTGACCGAGTAGATGCAGCGCCGAGATAAGGGGTGAAGCGGCGCCTTCTATTCCGCTTCCGATTGTGGGCGCGGCGGTCGTCGTCGTGCTCACGATCGCACTCGATGCGGCCGGGATCGACAATGACGATCCAAGTTGCGTTGTCGCCGAACCCGAGCCGACCGCCGATCCCAGCCCTTCAACGGTGGTGGCGACCACTCCTGCTGTCGCGGGCACAAGGCTCGTCAGGGGCGACGCAGCCAATGCTCCGGAGACCGCGCGTGAGAGAGGGGCGACCAACCCCGCCACGGTGGCCGTGGATTTCGAGGCGCCCGAGAAGAGGTCCTCGCTTGAGGATGCGGCTCCCGGCCCCGACCCCGACCCTGCCACCGGCCCCGACCCCGGGAAGTTGGACCCTTCAGCGGTCGCCGTCGCCGTCGTGCCCGAAATGGAGGGATTCGTCGATCGGGCGCCCGCCGCGCTCCCGGCGCTGGCGCTGGGCGTGATGGATCCCAGGGAGAGCCCGGCCCCCGTCGCTCCTGCGGTCGCCGGGGGCGGGAGTGCGACGTGAGCTTGGTGGGAGGAGTCGAATGCGTGTGGTGCGACGAAGGCGGCTGCGACGGCGGCCGTGGTGACGGCGACCCCGGCGAATGCGTTACGGAATGCGCCCCCGTCCGATCGCCCGCTCCCGCCCGGCGCAAGGGCGGCGACGCGGTGGGCCGAGCGCACGATCACTGTCCGGATAGCGGCACCCGCGCCGAGCAGGAAGCCGGCCAAGGGTCCCCTGGACTCGGACAGGACCAGGAATTCTCGCTTGAATGCCTGGCGGGCCCGCCAGAGCAGCGTCTCGATCGTTCCGATTTCCACTCCCTCGTGATCCGCGATTTGCTGGTACGTCCAGCCGGAGTCCTCGCGCAGCGCCAGCACGTGGCGATGGCGCACCGAAAGGCGGTCGAGTGCCTGGTGGGCCAGCTCTCGGTCATCGGCGGTGATGACCATCTCGTCCGCCGTCGCGGCACTGGTGGCACCGACTGGTTGGCGCGCCCCGAGCTCCACGTCCTCCGTCGGGGTGCTGCGCGCACGACGCCGCAGCGTGTCGGTGCAGATGTTTCCGGCGATGACCGTCAACCACGGATAGAAACGCCGTTCTCCGGCAAAGTTGGGCAGGGCTTTCCAGGCTCGCGCGAAGGCTTCTTGCGCGGCGTCTTCGGCCTCGTGACGATCGCGCAGCCGGCGCAGGCAGTAGCGCAACAGGCGTTCGTAGTAGCGGGCGTAAAGACTCCCGAACGCGCCCGGATCACCGGCCTGGCAGCGCTCCACCAGAATCCGGTCGCGATCCAGGTCGACGTCGTCGCACAGTCGTGTGAACTCTTCTTGTCGTAGAGCCACGTTCTGTCCCCTCCGCTTCCAACGATTCCGCTAGAAGGCTCTTGATCTGTGCCCTCACCACGTGGAATCGAAACTTCCTCCATGCTGAGAACGGCCCAGGAGCCAGATACCTACGGTGTTGGCCAGAAAACTCCCTTTCCCAGCGTCCCAGCGACTCCAACCCCAGCGGGGTCGGGCCCAGAAAGGGCCCCGACGACCCCGACGACCCCGCCCGACCCCCGGACCCCCGCCCCGCCCGACCCCCGGACCCCCGCCCCGCCCGACCCCCGGACCCCCCCCGCCCGACCCCCGCCCGACCCCCGCCGGACCCGGAGCCCTACACTGGTCGGCGGGCTGCGTGCGGGTCTGTGGTTGCAAGTCGAGGCCAGTCGCAGGCAAAACGACCCACGTAAGGCAACTTGTGGTTGCTGAGCATGGTGCGGCTTAGAGGTAAGCCCTGCCCGGCGAGTTCCCGATTCCCGGGGGCCGTCGGCGACGAGGGGATACGTGCCACAGAGGTGCCGTTGGGTTCGCAGGCGGTGACGCCAACGGGCCGCCGGCACCGGTGCGTCAACCTCGCAGCAGGCGAGTGTGGGGTCAAAGACCAGGTCAGCCGCACGCAGCCCGTTACCACCGGATCCGGGTCGGGTACGAAACGACGCCGGAAGACCGCGAGGGACCGGTAGGATCGTTGTCTCATGAGTGTGTTCACCAAGGTTCTCAAGGCAGGCGAGGGCAAGAAGGTCCGACGCCTGGCCGAGCTCGTCGCCCCGATCTCGGAGCTGGAGCCGGAGATGCAGGCCCTCAGCGACGCCGAGCTGACGCACAAGACGGTGGAGTTCCGGGAGCGCCTGGACCAGGGCGAGACGCTCGATGACCTGCTGATCGAGGCCTACGCGGTCGTGCGTGAAGCTGCCTGGCGGGTGCTCGGGCAGCGCCACTTCGACGTGCAGCTCATGGGCGGCATGGCGCTGCACTTCGGCTGGATCGCCGAAATGAAGACCGGCGAGGGGAAGACCCTGGTCTCCACCTTGCCCGTCTACCTCAACGCGCTGGACCAGCGCGGCGTGCACGTGGTGACCGTCAACGACTACCTGGCCACCCGCGACGCCGAGTGGATGGGCCGGCTCCATCGCTGGCTGGGGCTGACCGTCGGCCGGATCGGGGCGGACATCGACGACCCGGTGCTCAAGCGGGCCGCCTACGCCGCCGACCTCACCTACGGGACCAACAATGAGTTCGGCTTCGACTACCTGCGCGACAACATGGCGCGTTCGCGCGACCACATGGCCCAGCGCGGCCACGTCTTCGCCATCGTCGACGAGGTCGACTCCATTCTGATCGACGAGGCCCGGACGCCGCTCATCATTTCGGGGCCGGCCGACGAGGCGGCCCAGCTCTACTACCAGTTCGCCTCCATCGCCCGCACGCTGACGCGAGATGTGGACTACGAGGTCGACGAGGAGAAGAAGACCGTCGTCCCCCTCGAGTCGGGTATCGAGAAAGTGGAGAAGGCGGTCGGGGTCGACAACATCTATGACGCCGTCTCCACGAACTACGTCCATCAGCTGACCAAGGCGCTCACGGCCAAGGACCTCTACCGGCGCGACAAGGACTATCTGGTCGCCGACGGTGAGGTGAAGATCATCGACGAGTTCACCGGGCGCACCCTCGAGGGTCGGCGCTGGTCCGACGGTCTCCACCAGGCGGTCGAGGCCAAGGAACGGGTGGCCATCAAAGAGGAGAACCACACCTGGGCCACCGTGACCTTGCAGAACTACTTCCGCATGTACGAGAAGTTGTCGGGTATGACGGGGACGGCCGAGACCGAGGCGGGCGAATTCGCCGGGACCTACGGGCTGTCGGTGGTGCCCATCCCGACCAACAAGGACATGGTGCGAACCGATCAGCCCGACCTGGTCTTCAAGACCGAGGACGCCAAGTTCAACGCCGTGGTCGAGGATCTCGTCGAGCGCCACGCCAAGGGGCAGCCCGTCCTGGTCGGCACGGCATCCGTGGCCAAGTCCGAGCTGCTCTCCCGGCTTTTGGAGAAGCAGGGGGTGCCCCACAACGTCCTCAATGCCAAGCAGCACTTCAGGGAGGCCGAGGTGGTGGCCCAGGCAGGTCGGCGAGGCGGGGTCACCGTCGCCACCAACATGGCCGGCCGGGGTGTCGACATCATCCTGGGGGGCAACGCCGAGCTCCTGGCGCAGCACGAGTTGCTCGCCGAGGGCGCGGACCTGAGCAGCGAAGAGGGGGCGACCGAGCTGAAGCGCCGGCAGGCGTCGCTCGAGGCCCGCTGCCGGGCCGAGGGCGAAGAGGTGCGCAAGCTCGGCGGTCTCTACGTGCTGGGAAGTGAGCGGCACGAGAGCCGACGCATCGACAACCAGCTCCGGGGTCGGTCCGGGCGTCAGGGCGATCCGGGCGAGAGCCGCTTCTACCTGAGCCTGGACGACGAGCTCCTCCGGTTGTTCGCCACCGGCGCCATGAGCTGGGTCATGGGGCGGACACTGCCTGAGGACGTCCCGATCGAGAGCAAGACGGTGGCCAAGGCCATCGAGAGGGCCCAGAACACCGTCGAGGCTCGTAACGCGGAGATGCGCAAGGACAACCTCAAGTACGACGAGGTCATGGATCAACAGCGCAAGGTGATTTACGAGCGGCGCCTGCAGATCATCGACGGTGAGGACCTCGAGGAGCGGACGGAGGACCTTCTGGTCGCCGCCGTCGAGAGGTCCGTGGCGGAGTTCTGCCCGAGCGCGTACCCCGAGGAATGGGATCTCAAGGGCCTGATCGACAGTGTGACGCTGTACTACCCGACCAGGTTCTCGGTGGAGGACCTCTCGCAGGCTGCCACCACGGACGATCTGGTCGAGAGCATCGTGGAGGAAGCGCTCGAGTACTACGAGAAGCACGCCGAGTCGATGCCGGGCGGGGTGGAGACGATGCGCCAGATCGAGCGCCAGGTCATGCTGCAGATCCTCGACGACCGCTGGCGCGACCACCTGGCCGAAATGGATAACCTCAAGGACGGCATCCACCTGCGCTGGACCGTACAGGCCGACCCCCTCAACGCCTGGCAGTCCGAGGGCTACAACCTCTTCGGCCAACTGATGGAGGTCATCGACAACGACTACCTCCGCTACATCCTCCATGTGGAGGCGGTCCAGGAACCGGCGATCGAACCCGACCTCGACCGGGCGGTCTACGTGGCGGCGGAGGACCCGGTGGCCCCGACGAGCGCACTGGCCGGCGTTCTGGCCGCCGAGGCGGGAGCCCAGGTGGCGCCGATCGAGCAGGTCCTTCCCCCCGCGGCGAAGAACGGGTCGCCCAAGGGAGCGAAGGACTTGGTGAAGAGGCCGAACGCCCCCGACCCCGATGCCCTGGTGCCCATCACCAAGGCGGCACACGAGAAGGTGGGGCGCAACGACCCCTGCTGGTGCGGGAGCGGGAAGAAATTCAAGTTGTGCCATGGCGCCGCCTGAGGGCGGTGCGGCCGAGGTACCCCGGGATTTCGCGACGGAGTTGGAGGAGTCCGAAGGCCGGCTGACCGAGGCCGAGCGTTATCTGGGCCTGGAACGCCTACTGGCGCGGCAGGCTGAGTTGGAGTCCGAGGCCGCCGATCCCGCACTGTGGGATGACGGCGACAACGCGCGGGCGGTTACCACCGAACTGGGTCAGGTGACAACCGACCTCGAGCAACTGACCGGCTTGCGCAGGGATCTGAGCGAAGCCATGGTCCTGTTGGAACTGATCAACGAGTCGCGCGCGGAGGGGGCACCGGACGGGGCGCTCGAGAAAGAACTGGTCGAGACGGTGGACGCCTTGCGCACGCGTCTGGGCGCACTCGAACTGCAATCGCTTTTTTCGGGTGAGTACGACGAGCGCGATGCCGTGGTCGATTTGCATGCCGGCGCCGGTGGTACCGACGCGCAGGACTGGACCGAAATGATGTTGCGCATGTACCAACGCTGGGCCGAGCGGCGCGGCTTCACTGTCGAGTTGGACGAAGAGACCGAGGGCCAGGAGGCCGGACTCCTCTCGGCCACCTTCATCGTGCACGGGCGCTTCGCCTACGGGTTGCTGGCGACCGAGCGCGGCGTGCACCGGTTGGTGCGCATGTCGCCGTTCGACTCGCAGAAGCGACGGCAGACCAGCTTCGCCTCGCTCGACGTCACCCCGTTTCTGGAGGACGTCTCGAGCGAGGTGGAGATCGACGAGAAGGATCTGCGCATCGACACGTACCGATCGTCGGGGGCCGGGGGCCAGCACGTGAACAAGACCGATTCGGCCGTGCGCCTGACCCACCTGCCGACCGGATTGGTGGTGTCGTGCCAGAACGAGCGCAGCCAGCATCAGAACAAGGCCAAGGCGATGCAGATCCTGGGGGCCAAGTTGGCGGATCGGGCCCGCAGTGAACGCAAGGCGGAGATGAACGCACTGAGCGGTGATCGGGGCGACAACGCCTGGGGCAATCAGATCCGTTCCTACGTCATGGCGCCCTATCAACAGGTCAAGGATCTCCGCACGGGCTACGAGACGGGCAATGTCGCCGCGGTGCTCGACGGCGACCTGGATGCGTTCATGGAAGCTGAACTGCGTCGCCAGCGCGGGAGTGCGTCGAACTGAGCCGTCTGACCAGCCTCGGAGCAGATGACCGCCCATCGCGAGGAGCGGACGGTTAGTATCGCCAGATTGAATTCATGCCCTGTGCAGGATTTCTGCCCCCTCTAGTTCTCAACGGCCCAAAACCATGATCCGCTTCGACCACGTCACCAAAACCTATAAGGGATCGACCGTCGCGCTGCGCGACATATCGATCGAGATCGACAAGGGGGAGTTCGTCTTCCTTGTCGGATCGTCGGGCTCGGGCAAGACCACGTTCATCCGGCTCCTCCTGCGCGAGGAGCTGCCCGACACCGGGCAGATCTGGGAGGCCGGCCGCAACATCGTCGATCTTCCGAAATGGCGGGTGCCGTACCTTCGGCGCAACATCGGATGCGTCTTCCAGGACTTCCGGCTGCTGCCCAACAAGACGGTGTTCGAGAACGTGGCCTTCGCCCTCGAGGTGATCGGCCGTCCCCGCCACGTGGTGGCCAACCAGGTGCCGCAGGTCCTCGACCTGGTGGGTCTGGCCAAGAAGACCGACAACCTGCCGGGGGAGCTCTCCGGTGGAGAGCAGCAGCGGGTGGCGGTGGCCCGGGCCTTCGTGAACCGGCCCCTGATCCTGTTGGCGGACGAGCCCACCGGGAACCTCGATCCACAGACGAGCCAGGGCATCATGCAGCTTCTCGACCGCATCAACCGCACCGGGACCACGGTGGTGATCGCCACCCATGACGAGGTGCTGGTCGACAAAATGCGCCGTCGCGTCCTCGAGTTGAGCAACGGCATCCTCGTGCGTGACCAGGCGCGCGGCGTCTACGGCATCGACGGCACCACCAGCGCCCCGATCGAGGGCGTGGGCTGAGTGCCGGTTTCGGTTGATTACGTCGCCCGGGAGACGGCGTCGAACCTGTGGCGCAACCGCCTGATGACGATCGCGGCCGTGCTCACCGTAGCGGTCTCGCTCACCCTCGTCGGGGCGGCGCTCTTGCTGCGCCAGGGTGCGGCGAACGCGTCGGGCCAGTGGGAGCGGGGCACGCAGGTCACGGTGTGGATGCAGCCGAACGCCGACAAACAGGAGATCCACGCGGTGTCCACCCAGCTGGCGCAGTTGAACTATGTGCGCCAACCCTGCGTGTACTGGAACAAGGCGCGCAACTTCGCCGAGGCCAAGAGGATCCTTCCGTCCGATGTCACCGCCTCCACCAACGAGTCAGAGTTCCCGACCTCCTTCTGGTGCACGCCGGTGGCACTGAGCGACGCCAGTCAGGTCATTGCGACGTTCAAGGGGACGGCCGGCGTGGACACGGTCACTGCGCCACTGCAGCAGATCCACACCGAGGAGAAGGTGATCAACGTCTTGAAGTGGGTGCTGCTCGGTGTCGCCGTCGTCCTGATCGTCTCGGCCGCCGTGCTGATCCTCAACTCCATTCGCATGGCCATCTTCTCCCGTCGGCGCGAGGTATCGGTGATGAAGCTGGTGGGGGCGACGAATTGGTTCATCCGGGTGCCCTACATGTCCGAGGGGCTGATTCAGGGCCTGCTCGGGTCGGCCATCTCCGCGGGCGCGGTCTACATCCTCTACCTCTTCATCAATCATGCCGGCGGCGGCAGCGACTCGAGCAATGTGTTCAGTGCCATGCACATGACGGGCTGGGAGGTGTTCTCGACGGACATCGTGGTCGTCTTCGTCGGCGTGCTGATCGGATCCCTGGGCTCGGCCATCGCGATCCGTCGCTTCCTCGACGTCTAGTTCCTCACCGCCGTTTCCGCCGGTTCTGGCCGTCCTGCCGGTTGGTCTGCCCGCTCTGTCGGTTCCGCCCGCTGGCCCTCGGCGCGCTGGCAGACGTAGCGCTGCATGGTCGTGCCCTCGAAGATGTAGTACGTGTTGCCGGTGGTCCGCTTGGTGCAGTGCTCGATAATCCAGATCATGTCGGGGTTGTGCGAACGCGGCGCCACCGCGGCAGTGGCGGCGACGACCCTTCCCGTGGCGACATAGTGGATGAGCTGTGGCAACGACGGTGTGGGGACCTCGCCGGTGAAACCGCCGACGGGTAAGAACTCGTGCCCGGTGGCGAAGATGTCCTCGCTGGCAAACCAGGACGACTCCAGCACGTCGGCGGCCACCGTGGGTGGGCTGGCGTCGGCGAATTGGACGAGCAGTGGCCATTGCTCCGCGCGGTCGCGAGCCGGGGCTACTTGGCTGAGGTAGGTGATCTTCGGCGATTGGTAGGGCGTGTCGAACGGGCCCTCGCCGGCGACGACCACCGACCCGCTGGCCCAGGCGGAGCTGGACACCAGGGCGACCGCGGCCAGGGCCAGTCCGCAGGTGATGGTCCACAGCGAGGCGTGGCGCCGCCGGAGAGAGGCACCGAGAATCCCGACGGCCACTGCGGCGAGGATGACCACCGAGGCGATGATCCAGGGCCGGACCCCGGCCGAGGCGGGGACGAGCGCGAGGGCGTACACGGTGCTGGCCACGACCGTCAGGAGCACGACCAGTCTTGTGACCACGGCGTGCCGGTGCCGCCAGGCCGTGGCACCCCCGAGACCGCACAACGCGGCGAGGGCGGGAATCAGGGCGGCGAGGTAGTACGAGTTGAGGTATCTCCCCTCGCTGAAGAAGGCCCAGGTGAGCACCAGCCAGCCCGACCACAAGAGCGCGGCGGCCCGGAGGGCGTCGGTCCGGGGCCGCCGCCGCCGGGAGATCAGCAGGGCAGCGGCGGCCACCACCGAAGGAACCAGGAACCAGGCGTCGTCGCGCCCGAACGGGCCGTGCAGGAGCCTGCCCCACCCGGGCGGTATGGAGGTGGTGCCCAGCCCGAGCGACACGCCCACCTCGGCCGTCTCGACGAGGAAGTGCGTCGGCGTACTGCACCCCTGCTGGTGCACCCGGGTGGCGGCGAAGCGGTCGAGACCGTTGTAGAGGAACACCTGACTGAAGATCGAGTTGTCACAGCTCCCGTCGACATAGGGCCGATCGTGCGCCGGCACGGCGGTGACCGCGGTCATGAAGCTCAACGAGACCAGCACCATCACGACGGTGGCCAGGGCGACGTGACCGAGGCGCCGGAGCAGGGCGGTGGCGGGCGCCGCGATGAGGTACACCCCGAAGAGCGCGGGCACCACCAACCAGGCCTGGAGCATCTTGGCTTGAAACGCCAGGCCCACCCAGAAGCCTGCCATGACCAACGACCCGACCCTTCCCGTCATCAAGGCCTTCGTCGTGGCGTCGGCCGCCAGCACCAGGAGCAGGATCAGGAGCGAGTCCGAAATATTGCCCCGGTTGAGGAGGATCGTGACCGGGCTGACGGCCAGGACGAGTGCCGCCGCCAGGCCCGCCCCGGCCCCGGCCACCCGGCGGACGGCACGGTACAGGACGAGCACCGTCAACGCGCCCTCGACCACCTGGGGCAGCGCGATGGCCCACAGGTGGAAGCCGAAGAGGCGCAACGAGAGCGCCTGGACCCACAGCGCACCCGGCAGCTTGTCCACCGTGACGGTCCCCCACGGGTCGAACGCTCCGAAGAGAAAGTTGTGCCAGCTCTGCGACATGCTCCGGGCGGCCGCGCCGTAGAAGGGCTCGAGGTTCACGCTCCCGATGCCCCAGGCGTATCCCGCCGCCGCCAGCGCGGTCGCGGCCAGGAGGGCGGGCCGGGCCCAGCGCGGTTGGTCGGGCGGAGAGCGCCAGAAGCGGAGCTTCCCCAGCCGACCCGGCCCCCTCATCGGATTGCTCACCCACGGAGAAGTTAATTCGCAGTTCCATCCCCAGCCCGCATTTGCGCGCTGAATCTGGATGCGCGCAGTGCATCCGGCAAGGATCGCGGCAAGGTTCCGGGCAAGGTGGCCTCGCCATGCTCGCCGGTACACCCGTGACCGCGGGTGGCACGACGAGAGTGAGGACACCTCATGGCCAACAACACCACGATCACGGGCAACCTGACCCGGGAGCCCGAGATCCGCTACACCAGGGAGGGTCAGGCCACGGCGCAGTTGGGCGTGGCCGTGAACCGTCGCTGGCAGGACCGGACCACTCAGGAGTGGCACGAGGCCACGTCATTTTTCGACGTGGTCTGCTGGAGGGATCTGGCCGAGAACGTGGCCTTGAGCCTCTCCAAGGGGATGCGGGTCGTGGTCACCGGTCGCCTCGAGCAGCGCAGCTGGGAGACCGAGGACGGGGACCACCGCTCGAAGGTGGAGATCACAGCCGACGAGATCGGCCCGAGCCTGCGCTTCGCCACCGCCGATGTGCAGCGCACCGAGCGGCGGTCGCTGCCTGATCTGCCCGATTCGGACTCCACGACCGAGACCGACGGGGCACGGTCGGAAGCCCTACCGGTCGAGGCGTGAGTGACGTCCTGGCTGATCCCGTCGATTGGCCTGCCCGTGGCGATGACCACGGGCAGGCTGGTCGTCCTGACGTTGACCGGCGTGTCGCGTCACCCGATCGGAGCGGTGGCCGCCGCGACCGGCTCCGCCGTGATGCTGTTGCTGCTGACGGTGGGTTGCGCAGCCCTGGTGGGCCGCCGCCGCCGGCGCGCTTCGCGCCGCGGGTCGATTTCCTGAAGAACGAGGTCTTCGAAATCTGCGGCGCCCTCGCCCTGGCCGAGTCGCTCCTGGAGCGGCTCGGCCTCCCGGGTGAAGCGGCCTATCTGGCCGCGGTCTTCGACGTCGTCGAAGGGCGACTGGTGGAGCCCGGCCCTACGGCGCCGTAGGGCTCGGGTCCTGCTCGTAGTTCAGGGAGAGGGAATTGACGCAGTACCGCAGCCCCGTGTCGGTGGGTCCATCCGCAAAGACGTGCCCCAGGTGGCCCCCGCACCGGGCGCACACGATTTCCGTGCGGGTCATACCGAAGGTGCGATCGGCGTGCTCGACGATGGTGCCGTCGGACTTGGCTCGGTCGAAGCTGGGCCATCCCGACCCCGACTCGAACTTGGAGTCGGGGTCGAACAGCTCCGCTCCGCAGCCGGCGCAGCGGAACACACCCTCCCCCTCGACGTGCAGCAGCTCGCCCGACCACGCCGGCTCGGTGCCGGCGCGGCGGAGGACGCGGTAGCGCTCGGGCGGAAGCTCCTTCTTCCACTCTTCCTCGGTCTTGACGATCTCGTACTCCACGGTGTCCTGCTTCCTCTTTCTTCGGGTGAACATGTCGACCCTCCCCCCGAGACTGCAACGGCCTTCCCCGACTGCCACGCCCTCCCGAGACTGCAACGGCGGCCTGCCTAGATGTATTTCGGGTTCGCCCCGACCGCCTCGTAGCACGCGCGAATGAGGGGGCGGGACCTCGGGTCCACCGTCATGCCCATCGACATCCTGTTCATGACGTAGCCCACGGCCAGGCTGTTCTCGGGGTCGGCAAAACCGTAGGACCCGCCCGCGCCGGTGTGCCCGAACGAGCCCGCGCCGCCGAAGGGCGAGAAGGGGCTGGAGACCCAGAACCCCTGGCCGATGTGCTGCTTCATGGTGAAGCCCACCGAGGCGAACACCTGGTCGGCGCCGAAGGTGCGCACGGTGCGCGCGCGATCCACCTGGTCCTTCGTCAGGATCGGCTCGGTGGGTCCACCGTCGACGGTGCCGATCAAGCCGGCGTAGAGGCGGGACAGCGAGACGGCGTTGGTGATGCCGTTGGCGGCGGGCACCTCGGCGGCGTGCCAGGCGCGGCGGTTGGCCCAACCCGGGTCGGAGAAGGCGCCCGCCAAGTTGAGCGCCCGCGCCAGCAAGGTGGACGAGAAGCTCGTACCTGTTCCTGCAGCCTCCCCTCCGGGGAGGACGCCGCCGATGACCGGCGAGACCCGGTGCTCTTGCTCCTCGGGCAGTCTGATCCAGAACTCCAGCCCGAGAGGCTGGGCTATCTCCTCGGCAAAGAACGTGCCCACGGTGCGCCCGGTGATCCGGCGTACGACCTCGCCGACCAACCACCCGTAGGTCAGCGCGTGATAGCCGTGGGCGGTGCCCGGCTCCCAGAACGGCGGCTGCGCTTCCAACGCGGCGATCACCGGCTCCCAGGCCTGGACCTCGGCCGGGCTCAGCGTGGCGTCGACGGCCGGGAGCCCGGCCTGGTGGGAGAGCAGGAAGAGGACGGGGATCTCCTCCTTCCCGAACTGGGCGAACTCGGGCCAGTAGCGGGCCACCGGGGACTCCACGTCGAGCTCGCCCCGCTGCTCCAGCAGGTTCGCGCACGCCGCAGTGGCGCCTTTGGTCGAGGAGAAGACCAGCTGCAGGGTGTCCTGGTCATAGGGTCGATCACCGGCGCTGTCTCGGGCGTCGCGGTCGAAGGAGCCGCCGTAGAGGTCGACGACCTTGCGCCCGCCCACATGCAGGCAGAATGCCGCTCCCGTCTCGTGTCCGGCCTCGAAGTTCTGGCTGAAGGCATCTTTGACCGCGGCGAAGCCGGGCTCGACGTGTCCTCCGATGCTCACGTCCATGACGTGGTCCTTTCGTCGCGCCGTTGTGCCGGGCGGGCGGGTGGTGACGCGAGTATTCCAGGGCAGGGCCAGGCCCGCCCGGCCGCCGGCGCCCTGTCGTGGCCGGGTCGCCGACTCGCCGGGGCCCCGTGGTGAGATCGGTGCGTGCGGATTTCACTACGCTGACCGACGACATGGACCTGCGCGACCGCCCGCAAGACTCGGCGTTCCGGGACGAGGTCCGGCAATTCCTCGGGGAGCACCTGGTCGGCGAGTTCGCCGAGTTGGGTGGCCGGGGCGGCTCGGGTGACGAGACGTTCGGCTTCGATGTGCGGCTCCGTTGGGAGAAGGTGCTGGCCGCGGGCGGGTGGACCGGCCTGGCGTGGCCCACCGAGTACGGCGGCCGGGGCACGTCCATGACCGAACAGGTCATCTTCCACGAGGAGTACGTGCGGGCGGGGGCGCCGGGTCGCGTCAGCGTCATGGGGGAGGGCCTGCTCGGGCCCACCCTCATCCACTACGGCACCGAGGCCCAGAAGGCGCGCTTCCTTCCCCCGATACTGGCGGGGACCGAGCTGTGGTGCCAGGGCTACTCCGAGCCCGACGCCGGGAGTGACCTGGCCAATGTCAAGACACGCGCCGTCCGTGACGGCGACGAGTGGGTGATCACCGGCCAAAAGGTGTGGACCTCGCTGGCGCACCAGTCCGACTGGTGCTTCGTCGTCTGCCGCACCGACCCCGAGTCCCGGCGCCACAAGGGGCTCTCCTACCTCTTGGTTCCCATGCATCAGCCGGGCGTCGAGGTGCGCCCCATTATGCAGCTGACCAAGACGAGCGAGTTCAACGAGGTGTTCTTCGACGGGGCCCGCACCCACCGCGACAACATCGTCGGCGCCGAGGGCGAGGGGTGGAGGGTGGCGCTCGCCACCCTGGCCTTCGAACGGGGGGTGGCCCTGCTCGGGCATCAGCTCGGTTTCGTGCGCGAGTTCCAGCGCATAGTGGCCGTGGCCCAGGCGAACGGGCGGTCCCGCGACCCGGTCATCCGCCAGCGGCTGGCGCAGGCGCACGCGGAGTTGACCATCATGCGGTACAACACGCTGCGCAGCCTCTCGGGCATCGACGGCCCGGTGGCGCCGCCCGAGGCGTCCATCGCCAAGCTGTACTGGGGGAGCTGGCACCGTCGCCTGGGCGAGCTCGCGCTCAGTGTCATAGGTCCCGCCGCGCTCATCCTCGGCGGCGACGACCCCGCGGCCGCCGGCGCCTACGACCCCGCGGCCTATGAGCTCGACGAGTTCCAACGTCCGTTCCTCTTCTCACGGGCAGAGACGATTTATGGTGGCTCCAACCAGATCCAGCGCAACATCATCGGCGAGCGGGTACTCGGCCTCCCGCCAGAACCCAAGGGGGGCACGTGAGCCTGCAGGACGCCTTTGACCCACCGCCACCGCCCAACCCGCCGAGCGGGCACGGGCTGCTGGTGGACAAGGTTGTGATCGTCACGGCGGCGGCCGGGACGGGGATCGGCTCGGCGACCGCACGCCGGTGCCTCGAGGAGGGCGCGGCGGTCGTCGTCTCCGACGCCCATGCACGGCGGCTGGCCGAGACGGCCGAGCAGCTGGAGGCCGAGACCGGCGGGGTGGTGCGGGCCGTGCCCTGCGACGTGACGGACGAGGGCCAGGTGCAGGCCCTCTATGCGGCGGCCGTCGACCATTTCGGGCGCTTCGACGTCGCCGTGCACAACGCGGGATTGGGCGGGACCGTCCCGCTGGTCGAGATGACCGACGAGCAGTGGTTCCGCGTGCTCGACATCACGCTCACCGGCACCTTCCGCTGCACCCGTGCCGCCTTGACCCATCTGTTGGCGCAGGGGAGCGGGGTCATCGTCAACAACGCGTCGGTATTGGGCTGGCGGGCCCAACCCGGACAGGCCCACTACGCCGCGGCCAAGGCCGGCGTCATGGCCCTCACCCGTTGTGCCGCCGCCGAAGCCGCCCCTTGGGGTGTACGCGTCAACGCCGTCTCGCCGAGCCTGGCCGAGCACCCCTTCCTCAACCGCGCCATCCCCGACGAGGACCTGGCCATACTGCGCCGCCGCGAGCTGTTCGGCCGGGGTGCGGAGACCTGGGAGGTGGCCAACGTCATCGTCTTTTTGGCCAGCGACTACTCGTCGTACATGAGCGGCGAGGTCGTCTCCGTATCGAGCCAGCACCCGTGACGCCGGGCCCGGCGCAGGTGGGGCAGCCGACCGGTGCAGGCACCGGTAGCGGTATCGGTGGTGCCTCCCCGGACGACGAGGATCCCCGTGCGGACCTGACCTGGGGCACCATCCCGAATCTGGTGACGCAGGGCTCGGGGCGCCACGCCGCCAACGAAGTGCTGGTCGACGGCGACTTCCGCCTCACCTACGCCGAGCTCCCCGAGGCGGTGGACGCCTACGCGCGCGGCTTCGTCGCCGCGGGCGTCGACCCGGGTGGCCGCGTCGCCATTTGGGCTCCCAACTGCGCCGAATGGATGCTGGCCGCCCTCGGGGCGTTGCGCGCCGGCGCGGTGCTGGTGCCGATGAACACCCGCTTCAAGGGGGGAGAGGCCGCGTACATCCTCCGCGCCTCGGGAGCGACCACGCTCGTGACGGTGCGCGGCTTTTTGGGTGTCGACTACCCGGCGCTCCTGCACGGCGAGGACACGGGCGCGCTGGCGCGCATTGTGCTCCTGCGCGACGGGGTCGGGGGCGCGGACGGGAGCGGGGCCACAGCCGTGGCCACGGCCGCCGGGGTGGAGACGATCGACCTCGCATCGTTCTCGCAGGCGGGGCAGCAGGTCGACCCGGCGCACACAGCGGCAAGGGCCGCGGCCCTCGGACCCGACGACCTTTCGGACCTCATCTTCACCTCGGGCACGACGGGCCACCCCAAGGGAGCGGGAGCCACCCACGGGCAGTCGTTGCGCACCTTTGGCACATGGGCGTCCATCGTCGGGCTCGCACCCTCTGACCGCTACCTCGTCGTCAACCCCTTCTTCCACACGTTCGGCTACAAGGCGGGCATCCTGGCCTGTCTCATGGCCGGCGCCACGGTGGTGCCCGAGGCGGTCTTCGACGCCCGACGGGTCATGGAGCGCATCGCGGCGGAGCGGATTTCCGTGCTCCCGGGGCCGCCGACCCTCTATCAGGGGCTCCTGGCGGAGCCGGGCCGTGGTGACTACGACCTGTCGTCTCTCCGGCTCGGGGTGACCGGCGCCGCAGTCGTCCCGGTCGAGCTGGTGCACGCCATGAGCAGTGAGCTCGGTTTTGACACGGTCCTCACCGCCTACGGCCTGACCGAGTCGTGCGGCACGGTCACCATGTGCCGGCGCGACTACCCGCCCGAAGTCATCGCTGCCACGTCGGGGAGGGCCATTCCCGGGTTGGAGGTGCGGGCCGTGGTCGACGGCCGCTCCGTGGCGCAGGGGGAGCCGGGTGAGATCGTGGTGCGCGGCTATACGGTCATGGGGGGGTACTGGGAGGACGAGGCCGCCACGGCGGCGGCGATCGATTCCGAGGGCTGGCTGCACACCGGCGACATCGGGGTCATGGACGCCGCGGGCAACGTGACCATCACCGACCGGGTGAAGGACATGTTCGTGGTGGGTGGCTTCAACGCCTACCCGGCCGAGATCGAGGCGATCTTGCGCCGTTACGACGGTGTCGCCCAGGTCGCGGTGGTGGGGGTCCCCGACGAGCGCATGGGCGAGGTGGGCTGTGCCTTCGTCGTCCCGAGCCCGGCGTGGGGCGCGACCCGGGCCACCGGGGCCACCGGGGCGGCGAAGGGCGCGGAGGGGGCCGAAGCGGCCGAAGGGGCCGCAGCGGCCGAAGGGGCCGCAGCGGCCGCAGGCGCCGGGGAATTCGGTGATGCGCTCATCGCCTGGGCCCGCCAGGCCATGGCCAACTACAAGGTGCCGCGTCGTGTCGTGGTGGTCGACAGCCTTCCCCTGAATGCCAGTGGAAAGGTGCTGAAGCGCGAATTGCGGGAGCGGGTGGTACCGGCGCCGGATCACGCCTCCGACGCCGGTGCGGCCGCCGACGGGCGGAGCGCCGAGTAGTCGGTGGTGGGGTCGGACAGGGGCCGCAGGCACGCCGTCGCCATGACCTGGTGAGGTGGCGCGGAACTGGCCCCCCTGGCATTATTGGCCAGGTAGTCGCACGAGCAGTGTCCGACCAGCGTGGATCGACACGCAGAACTCTTGGGGGAAAACGACAATGGGAAGACTCGACGGCAAGGTTGCCTTCATCACGGGCGTGGCCCGGGGCCAGGGTCGCTCGCACGCCGTCCGCTTCGCGGAAGAGGGCGCCAAGATCATCGGCATCGACATCTGCGAGGACGTCGCTTCCATCGCCGAGCTCTACCCGCTGGCCACCCAGGCCGACCTCGACGAGACGGTCCGCCTGGTCGAGGAGGTCGGCGGAGAGATTGTGGCGGCCAAGGCCGATGTGCGTGAGTACTCGCAGGTGGAAGCGGCCGTGCAGGAGGGGATCACACGCTTCGGGCACGTGGACATCTGCGTGGCCAACGCCGGTGTGGTCGCCCTCAAGAAATCATGGGAGACCCCAGAGCAGACCTGGGACGATGTGATCGGGATCAACCTCAAGGGCGTCTGGAACTCGGTGCGCGCCTGCATCCCCGCCATGATCGACCAGGCCAAGGGCGGCTCCATCGTCATCACCAGCTCGGTGGCCGGCCTCAAGGGCTACCCCAACACCTCGGCGTACTCGGCCGCCAAGAGTGGCTGCATCGGCCTGGCGCAGTCCATGGCAGGTGAGCTGGCCGAGTACAACATCCGGGTCAACACGGTGCATCCGATGAACGTGGACACCCCGATGTTGCAGAACGAGGGTACCTACAAGTTGTTCCTGCCGGAGCTGGAGAACCCCGGCAAGGAGGACCTGGCCAAGCTCGCCATCGACTTCGCCCTGCTCCCGATCCCCTGGGTCGATGCCGCTGACATCACGGCGGCCATCCTGTGGCTCGTGTCCGACGAGGCCCGCTACGTGACGGGCATCCAGTTGCCCATCGACGGAGGGACCTTCCTCAAGTAAGCAAGTAAGACTGCCGGGCGCGGGCGGCCCGTGGTCTCCCTCCGTACGGCGGTTCCCCCGCTCGCGCGCATAATTGCAAGCCCCGGCACAGGGGTGTGCAGGTAAGGAGTGACATGACAACGCTTGACGCAGCTCCCCAGGCATTCCACATCGGAGCCGACGATCTTCCCTTCGTCGACATCGGCAACGGCAACAAGCTCAAGGTGCTTCAGGTGAAGCCCGAAGAGGGGTTGTGGATCCTCGAGAACATCTTCCAGGCCGGTTTCGAGGTGCAGACCCACCGGCACACCGGCCCCGTCTTCGGCTACACGACCTCGGGGGCCTGGAAGTACAAGGAGTACGACTATGTCAACCGCGCCGGGTCGTTCCTGTACGAGCCGGCCGGCTCCGTCCACACGCTGCAGTGCGTCGAGGACGACACACAGGTGTGGTTCCAGATGTACGGGGTGAACCTCAACCTGGACGCGGAGGGCAACGTGGAGAGCGTCAGCGACGGCGCCGGATCGCTGGCCGCCTACGTGGCGTTGTGCGAGGCCCAGGGGTTCCCACCGCCCAACGTACTGATCGGCTGATGACCGTCGCGGTCGATCTCGCCGATCCGGATACCTTCGTCCACGGCCCGCCTCACGAGGCGCTGGCCGAGTTGCGCCGGAGTGATCCGGTGCACTTCTGCGCAATGGATGACGGCGGCTTCTGGGCCGTCCTCAAGCACGCCGATGTGGTCAAGGTGGCCAAGAGCCCGGGCCTGTTCTCGGCCAGCGAGGGTGGCGTGGTCATCGAGACGCTGGCCCCGGATCAGGTGGAGGCCATGCGGGGGATGCTCCTGGCCATGGACCCGCCACGGCACCTGGATTACCGGCGTCCCATGTTGGCCCATTTCGGCCGGACCGTGATCGGGCGGATGGAGGACCAGATCCGCGGCGTCTGCGTCGACATCATGGAAAAGGTGGACACCTCGTCGGAGGTGGAGTTCGTCCACGATGTGACGGCGGATCTGCCGTCGCGGGTCATCGGCACCCTCATGGGGCTCCCCGAGGAGGACTGGGGCTACATTCACGAGCTGTCGGAGCGCAACACCAGCGGTCAGGATGCGGACTACGCCGGCGACGGCGGCGCCACCATGGACATGGCGATGTATGCCATCCGGTTGGCCCAGCAACGACGGACCGCCGAGCCCCGACCGGACCTCACCGCGGTGATCCTCGGCACCGAGTTCGGGGGCCACCTCATGGACGACTTCGAGTTCGGATCGTTCTTCGTGCAGCTGGTCACCGCCGGGAACGACACCACCAAGACCATGCTGTCGTCGGGCATCCTCGCCCTTTTGACCCATCCCGACCAGCTCCGAGAAGTCCGGGAGGACCCGTCGCTGATCCCCGGCGCGGTCGAGGAGATCCTGCGGTGGGCCAATCCCCTGCACTACTTCCGTCGCACCGCAATGGCCGAGACCACGCTGCACGACGTGACCATCAGCCCCGGTGACAAGGTGGCGATGTACTACACCTCGGCCAACCGCGACGAGGAGCTCTTCGACGACTCCCAGCGCTTCGACATCCACCGGAACCCCAACCCGCACCTGTCGTTCGGTATCGCGGAGCACTTCTGCCTGGGAGTGCATCTGGCCCGGCTCGAAGGCCGGGTGTTCTTCGAAGAGCTCCTGGGGCGCTTCTCAGAGATCGAGCTGGCCGGCGAACCGGTCCGGGTGCGCTCGAACCTCAACAACGCCTACAAGAGGCTGCCCGTCCGTGTGGCGCGCTAGCGCCGCCGGCACGATGGAAATGATCATGCTGAGTGGTAGTTATGGGTAGGTCGGAATGAAAGGTGTGCTCTTGGCGGGTGGGACCGGGTCCCGCCTCTACCCACTGACCCGCATCACCAACAAGCACCTCCTCCCGATTTGGGACCGGCCCATGATCGCCTGGTCGATAGAGGCCCTGGTCAACGCGGGAATTGACGAGATAATGCTGGTCACCGGCGGTCCGCATGCCGGATCGTTCCTGCCCCTGTTGGGCAATGGCCATGAGTTCGGCATCGACCGCCTCTCCTACGCCTACCAGGAGAGGGCCGGCGGGATCGCCGAGGCGCTCGGCCTGGCCGAACGGTTCGTCGATGGCGATGCCGTGCTCGTCATGCTGGCCGACAATGTCATGGAGCGATCGATAAAGCCCATGGTGGATGCCTTCCGGGCCGACCCCCACGGCGCCCGCATCCTCTTGACGCCGGTGAGCGAGCCCGAGCACCTCCGCCACCTCGGCGTGCCGGTGCTCTCCGACGACGGCCGGGTGCAGCGGATCGAGGAGAAGCCGGAGGTCCCGGCCAGCAACTTCGGCGTGACCGGCATCTACTGCTATGACGCGGACGTCTTCGGTGTGATCCCGACCCTCACTCCCTCCGGGCGGGGTGAGCTCGAGATCACCGACGTCAACAATCACTACATCGAACAGGGGCAGATGGCCTACGACGTGCTGGAAGGCTTCTGGGGGGACGCCGGAGAGTCGATAGAGGCCTACTACGCCGTGAACGATTTCGTGCGGGCCAACGGGGCCAACCGGGCCTGAGGATCAGGTCAGGTGCTGGCCGGCCGGAACTGACCGCAGGGCGCCCCGCACGCTCTCGGCGATGCCGGCCCCGTTGAGGCCCAGACTGCGCAGGATGTCGTCCGCCTTGCCCTGGGCGATGAACTCCCGGGGGATCCCGAGGGTCCGCGTGATCGGGCCGCGCTGACCCAGGTCGAGTGATTCCGTCGACGCATGCATGGCGTCGACGATGAAGGCACCCGCCCCGCCGTGGCGCACTCCGTCTTCGGCGGTGACGACGACAGAGTGGCGTGCGGCGTCGGCGAGCATGTCGGGGTCCGGAGGCGACACGACCCTGACGTCCCATACGGTGGCGGCGATCCCCTCCGCCGCCAATTCGTCGGCCGCCAACAGGCACGACTCGACGAGCTTTCCCACCCCGAGCAGGCAGACCGAGCCGTCCCCGGCCCGGAGCTGACGGGCCGAGAGCCCCTCGCCCACCTCGCTCTCGTCAATGTGACGCGGCGCGGTCTTGGGGAAGCGGATGGTCGAGGGCCCCGGGAGCTCGAGGGCCGTCCGCAGCATCGGGCCGATCTCCTCGGCCGCCGATGGCGCGAAGACCGCCATGCCCGGGATGGAGAGGGCGAGCGCCATGTCGAGGATGCCGTGGTGGCTGGGCCCGTCATCACCGGTGATCCCGGCCCGGTCCAGCACGAAGACCACGGGGCTGCCGTGGAGTCCGACGTCGAGGTTGGCCTGATCGAAGGCACGGCTGAAAAAGGTCGAGTAGACGGCGACGACGGGCCGGAGGCCCGCCATCGCCATGCCGGCGGCCGACGTGACCTCGTGCTGCTCGGCGATCCCCACGTCGAAGAAGCGGGTGGGGAAGCGGGCCTGGAAGGGCAGCAGTCCCGTCGGCCCGGGCATCGCCGCCGTCAAAGCGACCACACGCGGGTCGTCCTCGGCGGCCTGCAACAGGGCGCGGGTGAAGGCATCGGTGTAGGTGGTGGTGCGCAACGGCGAGCGGTTGGGCTCGGGATCCGGCGTCGAGCCCGGGCTGGCCACACCACCCACATCGGTCCCCCCGGAGCCGCCCACGGCGGCCCCGGCCGAGCTCCCGATGGCGTTCTCCAGCGTGCCCACCTTGGTGGCCTTCACGTCGTGGAGGCGCTGGATGTCGTCCTGTTCGGCCGGCCCGTAGCCCCGGCCCTTCTGGGTGAGGACGTGGACGACGATCGGCCCGTCCCACGCGGCAGCGTGGGCGAAGGCCTGCTCCATCACGTCGATGTCGTGACCGTCGATCGGACCGGCGTAGCGAACCCCGAGTGCCTCGAAGAAGGTGTGCGGGGCCACCATCTCCCGCAGGGCGCTGGCCACGGAGTGCACACCGGTGACGGCCAACGGGCCAAATGCGGGGAGGCCACGGAGGCGGTTCCGCAGCCGCTCACGCGTCTGGGTGTAGGTCGGGTTCAGCCGGAGGCTGGTCAGGCTCTGCGACAGTTGCGAGACGGTGGGAGCGTAGGAGCGCCCGTTGTCGTTGAGGACGACGACAACGGGGCAACCAGCGTGTCCGAGGTTGTTGAGGGCCTCGTAGGCCATGCCGCCGGTCAGGGCGCCGTCGCCGACCACCGCGATGACCCGGCGGCTCTCGCCCTCACCGCGCAGCGCGAAGGCCTTGGCGATGCCGTGGGCGTACGACAGGGCGGTGGAGGCGTGGCTGTTCTCGATCCAGTCGTGCTCGGACTCGGCCCGGTTCGGGTAACCGGACATGCCGCCGGCCTGCTTGAGGGACTTGAAGCCGAAGCGCCGCCCGGTGAGCAGCTTGTGCACGTAGGCCTGATGGCCCGTGTCCCACAGGATGACGTCGCGCGGCGAGTCGAAGACACGGTGCACGGCCAGCGTCAGTTCCACCGCCCCGAGATTCGAACCGAGATGTCCCCCCGTACTGGTGACGGAGTCGATGATGAACGAGCGGATCTCCTCGGCCACGGTGAGCAGTTGCTCGTGACTGAGGTCCTTGATGTCCGCCGGTGTCTCGATGCTCTGAAGGATCATGGCCGCTCCCAGGCTAGTCCGCGCGACCGGGTTGGCGACTCCGCTCCGAGCCGACGAACGAGACGATGGCGACCGCGAACGCAGCCACGGCCAGCACCTGCAACCCGCGCTGGGGACCGTAGGCCTGCGAGACCCAACCCACGATGGGGGCTCCTGCCACCCAGCCGATGTAGCCGGCGGCGGTGAAGGTTCCGACGGCGCTGACCACCTGGCTGGCCAGCCGGCTGGCGTTGCTCATCACGAGGGGCCAGAAGAGGGAGGCGCCGCCCGCACCGAGCGCCAGCCCCAGGGCGGCCGCACCCGTCAACGGGGAGAGCGACTCGAGGAGGATCCCCCCGCCGGCCACGCAGCCGCCCACGAGCAGTCCCCGACGGGCGGAGAGGCGCCCCACGAGGACGCTGCCCGCACCGCGGGTCGTCGCCGCCACGACCTGGCCGACGACGTAGGCGCCCGCTCCGAGGAGCACGCCCGTGGCCAGGTGATTGCGCAGATAGAGCACGCCCCACGTGTCGACGCCCCCCTCGGTGACCTCGGCCAGGGCGAAGACGGCGAGAAGGACGAGGAGGCCGTCGCGGCGCATGCGCTGGACCGGGTGCACCCGGTCCGCGTGGGCGACCGGTCCCGGGTCCCCGATCGCCTGGCCGGAGTCCGTGGTCAGCGTCCACACTCCCACCACCAGTGCCGCCACGGCGACGCCCGGCCAGATCCAGCGCCACGAGACGCCGGCGTGGAGCACGACCCCCGCCCCCGCCGCGCCCACGATGGCGCCCCCGTTGAACAGCGCGTGAAACCGGACGAGTCCGGCCGGGTTGCCCATCAGGCGGTGCGAAGCCTCCGCGTTCATGGCGGTGTCGATGCTGCCACCCGCGACCTCGACCAGGACGAGTGCGCCGACGAAGGCCCACCGCTGGTGCACGGTGCTCATGACGACCAGCAGGACCGACCACGTGAGGAGGGCGATCCACAGGAGACGGCGCGCCCCGACGCGGTTGGCCAGATGTGCCATCACGGCGCTGGAAGCACCCGCCACGGCGATGGCCAGGGCCAGGACGAGGCCGAGCTCGGAGTCGGACAGCGCAAAGGTGCGCTGGATGTTGAACACCATGACGGCCCAGCTCCCCCAGAAGAGGCCGAACGTGACGAAGGTCGCCACCACCGGTCCCGCTCCCGCCGCGGAACGCAACCGGGACGCCGGGGCGGGGGCGGGGGCCCCGATCAGGACACGCCGGCGGCGCCGGCCTTGGCCAAGAAGGTGGCCTCGTCGACCAGCACCCGCGTCAGGCGCCCCGCGCCGATGAGGCCGCCGCCGTCGCGCTCGAGGCGGGCCGCCGAGACGGTGAACGTGAGGCGGCGGCCCTCCACCTTGACCAGGGTGGCCTCGGCCAGGACCACCTTGCCCAGGCCGACCGGGGCCAGGTGGTCGAACTGGACCCGGGTGGCCACGCTGGACTGGGTCGACGTCAGATGCCCGTCGGTCGCCCGGCAGGCGGCTTCCTCGCACAAGGCGATGAGCCGGGGCGTCGCGAGCACGGCGACATCGCCGGAACGGAAGTGCAGCGCCGTGTCTACGTCGCCCACCGTGAGCTCCACCTGGGCCGAGAGACCCGAGTGGGGTCCGTGCCCGGCGGGCGGAGTGGTGTCGGAGGATGCACCGGGCACGACGATTACGATACCGCCCGTGAGCGACACTTCCCTGATCGACCCCGGCGTGCTGGCGAACGTCCTCTCGGCGGCACTCGCCCACGGTGGCGACATGGCCGAGGTCTTCGCCGAGGATGCCACGACGGCCAGTGCCATGCTCGACGACCGCCGCGTCGAGGAGCTCTCGTCCGGTCGCTCCCGGGGAGCCGGCATCCGGGTCGTGGCCGGGGAGACGACCGGGTTCGCGCACACCTCCGACCTGAGCGAGAAGGGTCTCCTGGCGGCCGCCGCGGCCGCGGCATCGGTGGCGCGCGACGGCGGCGACAAGGCGCGGACCGTGGCGATGCAATTGGGTCCGCTGGCCGCCCACGACCGTGGCGACCGCACGCTGCCGAGCTCGGTGTCCAAGTCGGTCAAGCTCGACCTCCTGGTACGCGCCGACGAGGCGGCGCGGGCGGCGGGCGGCTCCATCAGCCAGGTGCAGGTGGGATGCGGCGACAGTCGCCGCCGCATCCTCATCGCCAACTCCGATGGCCTCCTGGCCGAGGACGACCAGGTCCGCACGCGCTTCAGCGTCGTCTGCGTGGCCAACGGCGACACCGGGATGCAGACCGGGCACGAGTCGTTGGCCCGCACCGAGGGCTACGAGATCTTCCAGCGTCACAACGTCGAGGACATCGCCCGGACGGCCGCCCACCGCGCCTTGGCCAAGCTCTCCGCCCGCCCGGCTCCGTCGGGCGAGGTGCCGATCGTCCTGGCCGGCGGCAGCGGCGGCATCCTCTTCCACGAGGCCTGCGGGCACGGTCTCGAGGCCGACCACATCCTCAAGGACGCCTCGGTGTACACGGGGAAGATGGGGCAGCTGGTGGCGAGCCCGCTGGTCACCCTGGTCGATGACGGGACCGTCCTCGGCGAGTGGGGAAATTTCGCCGTCGACGACGAGGGCAGGGCCCCGGCGCGCAATGTGCTGATCGAGAACGGGGTGCTCACCGATTACATGTGGGACTGGTTGCGGGCCCGCAAGGAGGGACGGGCTTCGTCGGGGAACGGCCGCCGCCAGTCCTACAAGCATCTCCCGATGGTGCGGATGACCAACACGTACCTTTTGGCCGGCCGTGAGAACGCCGACGAAATCGTGGCCCAGACCCCGAGGGGCGTCTACGTGTCGAAACTCGGAGGAGGCCAGGTCAACACCACGACCGGGGACTTCGTCTTCGGCACTACCGAGGCGTACCTGATTGAGGACGGGCACGTCACCGTGCCTCTCCGCGACGCCAACCTCATCGGGAACGGCCCCGAGGTACTCCGCCGGATCGATGCGGTGGCCGACGACTTCGACATGACGCCGGGCACGTGCGGCAAGGACGGGCAGAGCGTGCCCGTCGGGTGCGGGCAGGCCACGCTGCGCATCACCGGGGTCACCCTCGGGGGCACGGCATGAGCGATCTTTTGGAGCTCGCCACCGCGGTGGTCGAGCAGGCCCAACCGGGCGAAGGCATGGAGGTCTACGTCACCCGGGGCACCGACAACGAGGTGCGGGCGTACGACGGCGCGGTCGAGTCGCTGACCTCGGCCGACTCGGCGGGTGTGGGCATCCGCATCGTCCTCGACGGCCCGGACGGGCAAGGCAGCCGGCTGGGCTTCGCCTGGGCCGGATCGCTCGACCCCGACGTGGTCCAGGCCGCCCTGAGCGATGCGCGGGACAACGCCCGCTACGCCACCCCCGATCCCGACGTCGTCCTGGCGGAACCGGACGGGTTCGCCGCGGTCGAGCAGGACCTGTGGGACGACGGTGTCATCACCACCCCCTTGGAGGACAAGATCGCGCTGGCCCTCGAGCTCGAGCGGGCCACCCGGGGCGCAGACCCACGGGTGCGCCAGGTGTCGTCGGCCGACTATTCCGATGGGCGGGTGGAGGTGGCGCTGGCCTCGACCACGGGAATCCGCTCCACGTCCCGGCGGACCACGGCGTTCCTCTCCGTCGACGCCATCGCGGGGGAGGGCGCCGACTCGCAGACCGGCACGGGTTTCAGCGTGGGCCGGTCGCCCACCGGTCTCGACCCCGACGAAGCGAAGGACGATGCCGTTCTGCGCTCGACTCGGCTGTTGGGCGCGCAAAAGGCCCGATCGGGGCGGTGCACGGTCGTGTTCGACCCCCGCGTCGTGTCCACGCTGCTCTCCGTGGTGGCGTCCGCGCTGTCGGGCGAGGCCGTGGTCAAGGGACGGTCGTTCTTTGCAGGGAGGATCGGCGAGACGGTGGCCAACGCCGCCGTCACCCTGACCGACGACCCCACGGACGGCCGGGCGTTCAGCGCGTCTGCGTACGACGGAGAAGGGTTGGCCTGCCGGCGCAACGTGCTGATCTCTGACGGCGTCCTGCGCATGTTCGTCTACGACACCGTCTCGGCCCGCCGGGCGCAGACGCACTCGACCGGTTCCGCCGTGCGCGGGGGCTTCTCGGGCACGCCCTCCGCCGGGTGCCGGGCCCTCGTCCTCACACCGGGCCAGATGGGCGCGGACGACATACTCGAAATGGTCGGCGACGGGCTGTACGTCCAGTCGGTCACGGGCATGCATTCAGGGGTCAACCCGGTGAGCGGGGACTTCTCGGTGGGGGCCGAAGGCCTCATGATCCGCGGCGGCTCCCTGGCCGAACCGGTCCGGGAGGTGACGGTGGCCTCGAGCCTGCAGCGGATGCTGCAATCCGTCGTCGGGATCGGCGGCGATCTGCGCTGGCTACCCGGTGTGGCTGCGGGTCAGACGCTGGCCATCGCCGACATGCAGCTCAGCGGGGATTAGATCGCCGCGAGCCCCGGGCTCACGTGGCGGCCGAGGCCGCGGGCTTGGACTCCTTGACCGCCTTGTCGCCACTGGTGCCGGCCTTCGATGGCTCCGCCTTGGATCCCGAATCCGACGACTTCGTACTCGATTCGGTCTTGGTGTCCGAACCCGACGAGTCCGAGCCGTTGGAACCGCCCGACTTCTCCGAGCTGGACCGCTTGTCCTGCGCCCGCGTGTCCGTCTTGTAGAAGCCGCTGCCCTTCAGGACGATCCCCGGGGCTCCGAACACCTTGCGTAGCTTGCCGCCGCACTCCGGGCACTCGGTCAGGGCGTCGTCGGTGAACTTCTGAACAGCATCGAGTCGGTGCCCACACGCCGTGCAGGCGTACTCATAGGTCGGCAATTGGACTCCTTGGATCGGCACTCACTGTGAACGGATTAGCACTCACTGCTTGCGACTGCCAACTCTACCCGACAACGGCCGGGGGCCAACCACCGGGGGGCCACCGGGGGGCTCACGGGGGGGCACCGGCGAGCCACCGGGGAGATGGCAACGCCCAGTGTGCGGAGGCCGTACACTAGGGACCCGTGTCCGATCGCAGCCTGGCCCACCTCGATCCGCTAGGCGGTGCGCGTGTGATCGATGTCACGCCCCGTGAGCCCACCCATCGGCGGGCCCTGGCCCGCTGCCGGGTCTCGATGTTGCCCGAGACGACCACCCTGGTGGCCAACAACGCCATCACGAAGGGCGATGTGCTGGCAGCGGCGCGGATCGCCGGCATCGGGGCGGCCAAGCGGACGGCCGAGCTCATCCCCATGTGCCACCCCGTCCTGGTGGGCACTATCGCGGTCAATTTCTCGATTGAGGACGACTATGTCGAGGTGGAAGCCCAGGTCGAGACCGTGGACCGTACCGGCGTGGAGATGGAGGCGATGATGGCCTGCACCACGGCGGCACTGACCATCTACGACATGTGCAAATCCTCCGATCGCACCATGACCATCGATCACGTGGCGCTCTGGGAGAAGTCAGGGGGCCGTTCGGGCCCCTGGCGCCGGTCCGAGTCCCGGGACTAAAACCTTCCCGGCGGAGTCGCCCGCCGAAGGGTGTCAATATTCGCCGGTGGTGAATGTGCGCGTCGCCGATCGCATCGGAATCGGCAAGGGGATAACAGGCACGGTCATCTCCGGTATCGGCCGCATGGGTGGCCGCAACGTGGTGATCACCCGCTCGATCCCGTCGGAGCGGCGGGGAGCGCTCACCCACGCCGATGGGACCCGGCTGGCCGAGTCGGCCGACCTGGCGAGGCGTCTGCGCCTGCCGTTCGTCTTCATCGTCGCCTCGAGCGGCGCCGATGTAGGGGACGGCGTGGCCGCCCTCCATGGCTGGGGCAAGGCGGCCGCGGCCATTGCCGGCTGCAGCGGCATCGTCCCGGTGCTCATGGCGGCGACCGGGCCCGTTGTCTCGGGGCCGGCGCTCCTGCTCGGGCTGGCCGACCTGGTGGTCATGAGCGCGGAGGCCGTGGCCTACGTCTCGGGCCCGCAGATGGTGGCCGAATTCACGGGTGTCGAGGTCGGCCTGCACGAGTTGGGTGGCGTGGCCACCCACGCCAGGTCGAGCGGGTTGTGCTCCGTGGAGGCCGACGATGTCGAGGGCGCCCTCGCGGGCCTGCTCGAGTACCTGCCCTCGCACGCCGATGAACTCCCTCCTTCTCAGCCGACGGCCGATCCCGAAGGGCGCTCCACCCCCGAGCTCCGTGACCTGATCCCCGAGCGCAAGTCCGCCACCTATGACGTGCGCGAGGTCGTTCGGATCGTGGCGGACGACGGGGAGTTCCGGGAACTGTGGTCCCGGTGGGCCGGGCAGATCGTCACGGGATTCTGCCGGATCGGGGGGATCCCGGTGGGCATCGTGGCGAACCAGCCCCGGATCCTCGCAGGCACGTTGGACATCGCCGCCTCCCAGAAGGCCGCCCGCTTCGTCCGTTTCTGCGACTCGTTCAATCTCCCCCTGGTGAGCCTGGTGGACACTCCCGGTTTCCTCCCGGGCAAGGACCTCGAGTGGCGCGGGATGATCCGTCACGGCGCCGAGCTCGCCTTTGCCTACGCACAGGCGACCGTGCCCCGCGTCTGCCTCATCCTCCGCAAGGCATTCGGTGGTGCCTACATCGTCATGGACTCGCGGGGCATCGGCAACGACATCTGTCTGGCCTGGCCGGCCGCGGAGATCGCCGTCATGGGTGCGTCGGGAGCAGTGCAGATCCTGCACCGTGGGATAGAGGCCGCCGAGAGGGGCGAGCGGGAAGCCGCCTACGAGGAGTCGTTCCTGAATCCCTGGCCGGCGTCCGAGCGGGGCCTGGTCGATCAGGTCCTCGATCCGGCGGACACCCGGATCGTGCTCACCGCCGTTCTCCGGCAGCTCCGCACCAAACGTGAGCCCGTGGTGGGCCGCAAACATGACGCCGGGCCGCAATAGCGGTGTCAACTGGGGAATCCAGATTTGTCATCAACTCGCAACGAAGATGAGGTTGAACCGCGGCCTTTTTCGGTAATGGATCCGGCATGATCAAGCAGGTGGAGCGCGTGGCCGACGATTCGATTTTCGTCTTGGAGTCGTGCCACAGCACGTGGATCTTCGACACCGACAAACTGCGCTTCCGCAGGATCCTCAAGGGGTTGTCGCTCGACGCGCACGCGGCCACGACGGCATGGCGGGCCTACTTCGGCTTGGAGATCGACCCCATCTCCGAATCGTTCGTGGTGCTCTTGAATCCCGAGGGAACCCGTCTCCTGCGTTCGTGGCGCCACGTGGAGCAGTGCCCGCAATGCGGGGGCAACCAGACGGCGGAACTGTCGCTCGAGGAACTCAAGGGAGCCGCACTGGCCTGAGCGGTGCAGCCGTCCGCGTCGTCCCGCTCAGGTGGGCGGCGTACCCGGCGGCGCCTCGGGCGGTGTCGACGCATGGGGTCGACGGGCGCGCTGGTCGCGCCGATCCGCCCGCTCTATCTCGCGCTCGACGTCCGACCAGATCAGCGGTTCGGTGTCCTCGTCGGTGCCCGCGGTGACCTGCGACCGGGTCAGAAGGGTGAAGGCCACGGTCCAGAGCACGGCGATCGTGCTCAGCTTGGCCAGGAAGCCGGCCAGCTGCTGATCGAGGACCGGGGACATGCCGAGCACGCGAGCGTGATGGTCGTAGGAGGCGTAGAGCGGCCGGCGGGCGAAGATCCACACCACCGAGAGGAAGCTCGGCACAATGGACTGCACGATCAGGTACCCGCCCCGGCCGACGGCCGAGAGAGGCTGCCTCCCGGGCAACTCGGTGAGCACGGGTGCCCAGAGGACGAAGCCCGAGAGGAGGACGACGATCTGGATCACCACCCGCGCCACGTCTGAGTCGGCGGCCAGGCTGACCAATCCCGTCGTGAGCGTCCCGACGGCCACCACCGTGACGATGCCCACGGCCGGCACGGGCTTGACGACGAGGCGCAGGACGGTGTCGACGCCGGCGGGGCGGGTGAGGCGGGCGATGATCGGGCGCGGCGTACCGGTGACCAACAGGGGCGGGATGGCGAGGGTGAGAAGCAGTCGTTGGAGGACCAGGGCCAGGAGGGACCAGTGGGCGGCGAGGTCGTCCAGAGGCCACATGAACGCGACCAGGAGGGCCACCACCCCGAGGGTGAAGAAGCGGAGCTGACGCCGGGTGGGCCGGCAGTCCTCCTCCCGCGTCGCCCAGATGTAGGCCACCACGAGGGCGGGGATGGCCAGGGTCCAAAAGATGTCGAGGTGCCAATTGAAGGGTTGGCCCAGTGCGGTCATGTGACAGCCGCGGCCGTAGGCTCTGCGCGATGGCTGGCCCGGCACGACTCGACCGACTGGAACGCGTGACGGACCTTGTCCTGGTCCTTCTCAACACGGATCAGCCGCTTCCGCTCGACTCGATCGCCCTGCAGGTGCCCGGCTATCCGGTGGAACATGCGGCGCGCCGGCAAGCCTTCGAACGCGACAAGCGGCTCCTGCGCGACGAGGGCATCCCGGTACGTACGGTCCGCCTGCCCGGTGAGGAGCAGTACGGGTACCTGATCGATCGCGAGGCGTTCTACCTGCCGGACCTGGCCCTCGCGCCCGATGAGCAGGTAGCCCTCCACCTTGCCGTCGCCGGCGTGCACCTCGACGATCCTAGTGGGCGGGATGCGCTTTTGAAGCTGGGCGCGACCGGTCTGGGTGAAGTCCGTCCCATCGCGACGCTCGAGACGCCACGGGCCCTCATCGACCTCTTCGAAGCAGTGCGCACCCAGGCGGTGGCCTCCTTCACCTACCGCCACACGGCCCGCCGCGTGGCCCCGGCCGGCCTGTGGTTCCGGTTCGGGCACTGGTACCTGGTCGCATGGGACCTCGAGCGGGAAGCTGTGCGCACCTTTCGCGTCGACCGCGTTGAGGACGCCGTGGTGCTGGAGACACCCGGGAGCGCCGCGCTCCCCGACGGCATCGACATCCGTGCTTCCCTGCCCGACGAGCCCTGGCGCGCCGAGGGAGAGGACTACGTCCTCACCCGGATTCTGGTGGACGCGAGGGAAGGGCCGAGGATCGCCGAAGAGGTCGGGAGCGACAAGGTCGAGAGCCGTGGCGACGACGGGTCGGTCATCATCGCCCTCCGGGTGCCCGGATTCCCGGCGGTCCGTTCCTGGATCCTCGGCCTTCTCGACCACGCCGAGATTCTCGAACCGCCCGAGTTCCGTGCGGAGCTGGTGGCGTGGCTGACGGATATAGCGGCGGGAGCGGGCCTTCCGGACGGGCTGACGGTGGCTGACCTCCCGGCGGCCCACCCCGGATCAGGGGACGCTGCGGCAGTCCGCCCCGTGCCAGGGAGGGAGACGAGCCAGCGCCTGCGACGGCTGCTGGCCGTGGTCGGGTGGTTGGCCCAGGTGGGCGAGGCCCCCATCGCCGACGTGGCCCGACGCTTCCGCATGGACGAGGACGAGCTGATTCGCGAGCTCGAGCTGGCGGCCTGCTGCGGGGTCCCTCCCTATACCCCGGACACGCTGATGGAGATCGAGGTGTCGGAGACCTCCGTGCGGGCCTTTCTGCCTCCCGAATTCGCCCGGCCCCGCCGCCTGACGCCGGCGGAGGGCTTCGCCGTGGCGGCGTCGGCTCGCCTGATCATGGCCGTGCCCGGGCCCGACGACGGGGCGTTGCGCCGCGCCCTCTCCAAGCTCGAAGCCGCCCTGGGATCGCGCGAGGCCATCGGCATCGACGTCGACGCTCCCCAGTCCCTCGCCGACGTCCGGCGGGCGTGCGATGCCGGGCAGGCCGTGGAGATCGACTACCACTCCGCGTCACGCGACGAGTCGACGACGCGGGTCGTCGAACCGGTCCAGGTGATCACCATGGACGGCCACTGGTACCTCGATGCGTTCTGCCGTCGGGCGGGGGACGTGCGGCGCTTCCGGGTCGATCGCATCGGCGCCGTGCGGCCGCACGGCGCACCGGGCACGTCGACGCCCCGCCCCCGGCGGGCCGCCGAGGACTCCTTTCTTCCCGGTCCCGGTGCCGTCGAAGTCCAGCTCCACCTGGGCGAGGGCGCGCAATGGGTGCCGGAGTCCGTGCCCGTGCGCGCGGTGGCGCATTCGGCGGGTGGGGCGGTGACCGACGTCCTCCTCGACGTCGCCGGAATGGCCTGGTTCGAACGGCTGCTCCTCCAGCTCGGCCCCCAGGCGTACGTGGTGCGCCCGGCCGAACTCACCGACCTGGCCGCACGTGCCGCCGCCAAGGTGCTGAAGCTATATCAGAAAGACATAGAATAGTATGAAAGACAGTTAAGCCCGGGAAGAGACAGGCGGTCGAATGCTCGGTATGCACCGCCTCACCACGCAAGGGGCCGAGTACTACCTCTCTGATCTGGCCCAGGAGCTTCCCCTGCCGCAGCGTGGGGGGGACGGCGGGCGGGCGGCCTGGTCGGGCCGGGCCGCCGAAGGGCTGGGACTGCGGGGCGCCATCGATCCGGGGCATCTGCGGGTGGTCCTCGACGGTCGCCATCCCACCTCCGGGCATCGATTGCGATCGGAGCGAGCCACCGTTCTCGGGTTCGATCTGACCTTCAGCGCGCCGAAGTCGGTGAGTGTCGTGTTCGCGTTGGGCGGGGAGGAGGCGGCCCGTCATGTCGTGGCCGCGCACCGTGAGGGGGTGCAGGGCGCGCTGCGCTACGTCGAGTCGCACGCGCTCTCCGCGCCGCGGGGCTCGGGTGAGCAGCGGGAGATCGTGCCGACGACGGGTCTGGTGGCGGCGTCGTTCACCCACGGGGTGAACCGCAATCTCGACCCGCATCTGCACACCCATGTCGTGATGGCCAACATGGTGCACGGTTACGACAGCCGCTGGAGCGCGTGCGACCATCGGGGCCTGTCGGCCCATCGCGCCGCCGCATCCGCCGTCTACGAGTCGCACCTGCGCGCCCAGCTCTCCATTCGTCTCGGCCTCCGTTTCGTCGAGGCTCCCGGGCTGCGGGCGGAGGTGGGGGGCGTGTCCCCGTTCCTGTTGGGAGAGTTCTCGTCACGCGCGGCTGATATCCGGAGGCACATGGCCGAGCAGGGGGCGCACTCCGCCCGGGGAGCCCGGGTGGCGTGGGCCGCCACGCGTCCCGACAAGCGCGCCGGTCTCGACTTCGGCGAGCTGTCGTCACAGTGGGAACGCCGGGCGCGGTCGTTCGGCAATCCCCGCGCCGAGATGGCCGCTGTCCTGGCGCCACGTCCGGTGCGCGCGCCGGCACAGACCGTCCATGAGCATCGTTTCGGAGCGATGCTGTCATTCGCCCCCGATGGTGCGGCTCGTCGCCGCGACGTGGTCGCCGCATTCGCCACCGCCGCGGTCGATGGGGCGGAGGAGCACGGGCTGGAACAGCTGGCACAACTCTGGACCCCGACCCTGTCCGAGCGCGCGCAAGTGGGTGTCGCCGAAGACCGTCGCACATTGCGCAGCGTGATCCCGGGCGGGCATCTCCTCGTCACGCTCGGGCCGCGACCGCTGAACCCGGTCGAGCACGAAGTCTGGCGCGAGGCGGCGCGTGCCATCGATGACTACCGCGGGCGTTGGGGGGTGGCGGATGGGGCCGATGCCCTTGGTGGTGACGCCTTGCCCTCCGGAATCTCCTCGCTGCCGACCGACCGCCTGATCGACCATCTCCAGACGGCCCGCCACATAGAAGTCGCCTGCCAGCGGTTGGGGTGGCGCGCCGCGCGCACGCACGAGATTGACCGGGTGCGTTAGGCGGTCTGGTCCGGGTCGTCAGCGGCTCCGCCCCGCCGGAGCCCGGTCCAGGTGCGCCCGCCCGGTTGCAGTCAGCTCGCGCCACGGGCTCGAGTTGTGCGCGGGGGTGAGGGTCACCGACCCGAAGGATCTGTCGGGACCAAGGACCAGCGCACACCCGGGCGTTCCCCGCGAGATCACATCCACCGGGAGTCGCGGCACTCGTACGGTGCTGACTGAACTCGAGGGCCTGATGCGTCCCCGTTCGCCCACGGCGTGGCCCACGGTCGTCGTGGCGATCTCGTGATCGCCGGCCAGCGCACTCAGGTCGCGTAGCGTGGCGACGTCGGCGATTCCGGGGAACACCACGGTGGTGCCGAACAGAGTGAGGAAGCCGTCGGCGGCGGAACCCCAGCGGCCGCGGGCTTGGGACAGGTCCTGCAGGCACGCCATCACGAGCAAACCCTGTCCGGCCCCCTCGCTCAGGAGGGCGGGCAGGTCGGGAATGGGCGCGATGTTGGCCACCTCGTCGAGGGCGAGCAATGTAGGTGGCAATCGCACTCCGGACCGTTCTCGCTCGTACGTGGCGTCGCGCACATCGCCGAGGACGGCGACGACGAGTGGAGCGAATTGGTCCTGCCGTCGACCGGCGGAGCAGATGTACATGGTGTTGGTGCCGCGACAGAACTCGGCGACGTCGAGTGGAGGGAGCTCGGTCGACTCCAGCGCGGATTCCGATCTGTAGGCCGCCAGGACACCTGACGCGGTGGACCATATGCCGGATTGCTCCCGCGCATCGGTGCCGACGATGCCCGATAAGAGGTCTGTCGCCGTGGCGTCATCGCCGACGGTTCGGGAGAGGATCTGCAGTGGAGTCGCTCCATCATGCCGATCGATCCACCGCACGACGGTCCGCATCGGAAGGGATTCAATCGCGGCCGCATGGAGCAAGGGTGAGAGCAGAGCACTCGCCCGTTCGGTCCAATGTTGGTCTCCCGGCGAACGCGCGATGCCGGCGCCACCGGAGCGCGCCGCACTGACCATGGCGTCGGAGGTCTGCACCGCGGCATCCCAACGGATGGCCGTGGTCAACGGTGACCAGCCGACACGTTGCACGTGTGCGGGACATTCAATTTCACCACTCGGATCGAAGAGGAAGGCCCACCCCTCGCGCGCGCGTGCGGATGCTGTCGCAGCCATCACATCGGGCTTGGTCGACGTGGAGACGACGGGTCCTTGGGCCAGCAGAATATTGGGTATGACCAGGGAGGACGTCTTTCCTGAGCGCGAAGGCCCCAACACGAGAGTCGACCGTTGCGGCCCCGCCCACGACCAGCCGTCCCCACCTCTTCCGAGGTAGATGTTGTACCCGTCATGGCCAGGATCGCGCGCGTCGAACCCCGTCATCGCTGGCGCAACTCAGCGCGTCGATTCGTTTGTGGTGATGGTGTTGTCATTGCTTCGATCGTCGCGTGCGAGGAAGCAGAAATCCATCGCGCATTGTTCCGTAGCGAACGACGGAGTTCTGTGTTGCACAACGAACGTGTACGAATTGCGATCACGCGGAGCGCGCACGCGATCTGAAAAAGCAACGCGCAATTCGGCGCGCAGAAGTATGCCGCGAAGAGGGGATACTTGACCTGAGCAGGCTGACAACAGAGAATGTGTCTACCCGAAGCGTTATGGAGGGTTGTCATGTGCTGCGACGCGACAGTATGCAGCGCGCCAGATAAAGGTGTTGGAATGCCGGAGACGCGCCACATGCAGTGCCTCATCACTTCAATCAATCGTTGCACTTCGGGCTATCGGAACGGACTACTCGTATGACGAAATGGTCGGTGAACCAACTTCATACGGGTCGTATGTCCCGAGTGACAAAGAAATCGGTGCGGCAGTGCGCACGACGATGGGTTGTTCACATCGACGTGGCGCAGGCTTCACCTCTATTCAGTGACAATGCTCCTAGGGAGGTGCACCTGTGGCAGTAGCCGCGAAAAAACGGGCCCCGGCCAAGAAGGCCGTCAAACGGGCCCCAGCAAAGAAAGCAGTCAAGCGAGCCCCGGCCAAGAAGGCGGTAAAGCGCGCGCCGGCCAAGAAGGCCGTGAAAAGGGCCCCGGCAAAGAAGGCAGTAAAGCGGGCCCCGGCCAAGAAGGCCGTGAAAAGGGCACCGGCTAAGAAGGCAGTCAAGCGCGCCCCGGCCAAGAAGGCCGTCAAGCGGGCAACTGCCGCAAAGAAGGCAGTAAAGCGGGCCCCGGCCAAGAAGGCCGTGAAAAGGGCACCGGCGAAGAGGGTGGCCAAGAAGGCACCCGCAAAGAAGGCAGTGCGTCGCGCCCCGGCCAAGAAGGCCGTCAAGCGGACGACTGCGAAGAAGGCGGTCCGTCGGGCACCTGTTCGTAAGGCAGCCCGTTAGGCAGTCCGTTCCTTCGGGAGCGTGCAAAGTCGGGGGCCTCCGGGCCCCCGACTTTGCAATTGAGGGCCTCCATGGGGGGCCTACACGTCGGTCATGAGGTGAAAGCTCTCGCCATAGGGCAGATCGGCGATTGCGCCGTGCTGGCGCAGCTGGTCGCGTATCTGGGCGGTGAACGCCTCGAACTCGCTCGCGGCTCCCCCGTCGATGCCCATCGTGCTCTGAAACTGGCTCTCGTGGGCCAGGAGGGCCGCGATCTTCGTCTCCACGAAATCGGTGACGTCCTCGACGTGGTTCGGTTCGTCGGCCTCCCACAGCAGGAGGGCCGACGGGCGATGCGGCATGAGATCCTGATCGGCGAAGAAGTGGGGATCGCGCGCGGCGACGATGGAGTCGGTGACGATGAACCCCGCCGCGCGGTGGTCGGGATGGAGGCGGTACCGGCGCCAGGGGTCGTGGGCCAACACGACATCGGGACGGATGAGGCGCAGCAACCGGGAGACCTCCCACCGGGCGCCGGCGTCGTTGCAGAGCTCACCATCGGTCCGACCGAGGAAGGTGACGTCGCCCCCGCCGAGAAGGGTGGCGGCGCGGCGTTGCTCCTCCTTGCGCATGGCGATGAGCACCGACTCGTCCTGAGCGGGGTCCCAACTTCCCTTCGCACCGTCGGTCAGCACGAGGTGGTGCAGGACGCCGCCCGCCGCCGCCCACTTGGCCAGCGTGGCGCCGCAGCCGAACTCGATGTCATCGGGATGGGCGCCGATGGCCAAGGCGGACACGGGCACGCGCAGATCGCGTGTGGGCGCACCGCGCGCGGGAAGGTCGTTCACCGGAACGATCCGGGCCGGCGTGCCGCCATCGGTCATGCAGTCAGCTCGGCGACATCGGCCGGCCAGTCCACGTCGTAGGCCAACGCCGGTATCCGCAGCACCCGGACCGGTAGTCCGAGCCGGACTGCTTCGGCGCGGTGTGACCGGAACGAGCCGGGCCCGTAGGCGAACCGGAAACCACATCCCACCGGAAGCCGCAGGACATTGGTCCCGTCGTCCTTGCGGTCCGGTACCAGGGTGATGCCGGCGAAGGGAGCAAGCGCACCGAGGCCGCGGGCACGGGGAAGGTCGCCATGGGCCACGGTGACCCACTCGACCCCGGCGCCCGCCAATTGCTCCACCCCCGCCGCCACCGCGCCGTTGAGCCCCTGACCGGGCTCCCACATGACGCTCGCACCGAGGGCCGTGGCCCATTCGGCCACTTCCGGATCGTCGCACACCACGGTGGCCGGGAGTGGGGAACAGGCCGCGAGGACCCTTTCGGCCATGGAGCGGACCAGTTGCACCCGCTTCTCATCGCTCATGGATCCCCCGAGGCGCCGCTTCGCCTGCCGGAACCCCTTGACGGGGATGAGCACGACTTCGTGCCCGAGGGATGCTCGGGACGGGGGAGGTGGAATCTGCATCGAGGCCGTGACGCTGGCGGGCACTGGGGCACAGTGTAAGGGCGGGGAGAGTGCCGCCCCATGGCCGCCGCCGTAGGCTGGCGGTGATGAGCGACCGAGTGGCGGTGATCGGCGCCGGCTCGTGGGGCACGGCGGTGGCGGCCCTGGTGGGAGCATCGCACCCGGCCGCCCTGTGGGTGCGATCGCCCGACCTCGCATCCTCCATCACGAGGACCCGGGAGAACGGGACCTATCTTCCCGGGATCAGCCTGCCCGACGGGCTCACCGCCACGTCCTCCTTGGAGGAGGCACTGGGCGGTGCCGGCGTGGTGTTCATGGCCGTTCCCTCCCACGGATTCCGCAGCGTGCTGGAGCAATGCAAACCCTTTGCGCAGGGGATCGAGGCCATCATCAGCCTTGCCAAGGGGATCGAGTCCGGGAGCAACCTCCGGATGTCCGAGGTCGTCACCCAAGTCCTCCCCGGCATCCCGGCCGGGGTCCTGACCGGTCCGAATCTGGCCCGGGAAGTGGCCGAAGGGCAACCCGCCGCCTGCGTCGTCGCCCTGCCCGACGAGGTCCTGGCCCGGCGCGTACAGAACCTGGTGCACACCCGCACCTTTCGCGTGTACATGGGCACCGACGTCGTCGGATGTGAGATCGCCGGGGCGACGAAGAACGTGATGGCCATCGCCGCCGGCATCTGCGACGGCCTGGGATTCGGTGAGAACACGCGCGCGGTCTTGATCACCCGGGGCCTGGCCGAGCTGGGCCGTCTCGGAGTTGCCCTGGGGGGCAAGGTGCTCACCTTCGGTGGCCTGGCGGGCGTCGGTGACCTCGTGGCCACCTGCGCCAGCCCCAAAAGCCGCAACCGGACGGTCGGATTCGAGCTCGGGCAGGGTCGGTCGCTGAACGAGATCGTGAGCGGGATGCAGATGGTGGCCGAAGGGGTCAAGAGTGCGGGCCCATTGGTGGGTCTGGCCCGGAGCCACGGCGTCGAGATGCCGATCGCCGAGCAGGTGGAGGCCATCGTGGCGGGACGCTGTTCGCCGCGCGACGCGCTCATGGCGCTGATGGACCGCCCGTCGCGTCCCGAGTGGGACGAGGCCTTGCTGCGGGGGCCGCGGGGATGAGTGCCCTTTCCGGACGGACCGGGTCGAATGGGGACGGACCCGACGAGGAGCGGCGGGCGGCGGCGCTGGCGCACGTGCGTGAGCTCCTGCACCTCCACGGCGCCACGGATGAGGAGATCGACAGGGCGCTGGCCGACGACGTGCTCGACCTCTTCGTCTTCGACCGCGTGCTGGTGCCTTCCCGGAAGCGGTACACCCGGCGCGAGGTGGCGGAGCTCACCGGCGTGAACCCTGAGACGCTCGTGCGATTCTGGCGCGCCCTCGGCTTCCCCAACGTGAGTGACGACGAGCGTTCCTTCACCGACCTCGATCTCGAAGCGGTCCGGCTGTTCCAAGGGATGCAGGCGCTCGGTGCCACCCGCACCGACACCGCGTTGCAGATGGCCCGCGTCATCGGCTCGTCCATGTCGCGCATCGCCGAGGCCGAGCTGGTGCCCGGGCACATGTTCAATTCCGACTACGACCAGGTCCTGGCGGCCGACTCGTTCGCCAGTGTGGCCGACGTCACCATTCCCGCCATGGCCCGGTTGCTCGAGTTCGTGTGGAGAAGGCAGGTGGCGGCGGGGATCGGACGGGCCATGACGCTGCGCAGCCGGGGCGCGGCCCCCGGGGAGAGCCCGGTGTTGGCCGTCGGCTTCGCCGACATGGTGGGCTTCACCTTGTTGAGCCAGCATCTGAGCGACCCCGAGCTGGCCGCGGTCGTGCGGCGCTTCGAAGAGCTCTCCCATGACATCGTGACCGGGCTCGGGGGCCGGGTGGTCAAAATGATCGGTGACGAGGTCATGTTCGTGGTCGAGAACGTCGCCGACGCAGCCCGCATCGGACTCGATCTCGCCGACGCCTACGCAGACGACGACCTGCTCTCCGACGTGCGGGTCGGGTTGGCCGTGGGGCCCGTTCTCCTGCGCGAAGGCGACTACTTCGGGAGGACGGTGAACCTGGCCCACCGGATCGTCAACATCGGGAACCCGGGCACGGTGTTGATCAGCGACGAGTTCCAGACCGCTCTCCTCGCGGTGGCCCCGGACGAGTACACGACCAAGCCGTTGCGGCCGCGGCTCTTGAAGGACCTGGGCCGGATGCAACTGTGGTGGCTGGGGCGCGACGGCCACGAGGCCGACGGGACCGGGGTGGCGGCGGATCGCCGCCGCAACGTGCGCTGGGAGAGGCTGTCCGAGGTGTTGCGCGACCGGGAGGAGGTGCGGGGGGTAGGGGACCGCTTGCTCTCGAGCAGTCGCTCGCCCGGCTCAGTCGGTCCGCAGGCGGGCGGTGGCGATCCCGAAGGGGCGTAGAGCGAACGACCCTTCGAACGGTCGCTCGGGGTAGCCCCGTAGGTTCACCAGCCATCCCGAATGTCCGGGCAGGGTCACCGTGCTCGGGTGAGGGGTGGGATTGAAGACGCGGACCTCGAGGACCCCGCCCACCCGGCGCAGAGCGCTCACCTGCGCCCCCTCGATGCCGAGCGCGCAACCCGACGCGGGACGGCCCCCGCCTCCCAGGGCGGAAACGATTTCGAAGGGCAAAAGGACGTCGTCGGCCAGCGCGTAGGCATCGTCGTGCCCGAGCGCCAGCGCGTAGGCGAGGGTGATGCACCTCCCGGCCATCTGCAACCCGTCGACCGGCGTGAGTGGGCCGGCCGGGAAGGGCCGGTAGGCCATGCCGAGGCGGGAGAGCATGCCCGTGGCCCGGAGCACGGTGAGCGCGATCGTCCCGGCGGCGTCTCCGTCCGGTCCCGGCGCAATGTCGACGAGCTCGTACTCGCAGACGCCGTCATGGACCACGGTCAGCCCTCCGGCGGTGACGAACCGGTCCGCCGGGGCCGTCGGAAGGCCGAACTCATCCGCACGTCCCTCTGCCGTAAGCCCTCGCTCGACGACGGCGAATGCGCTCTCCGCCTCCGACGTGCGCGCCGGCTCGGGCAGCGGGAGGTGCACCCGCACCCGGTGGTCGCGACTCGGGTTCACGAAGGACGTGGCCACCCGCAGGACGGGCTCGTCGGCTCTCAGTTCGAGAGCCGTCTCGACCTCCACCTGGTGCTCGCCGACCCGCTCCTGCGACGACCCGTCGACATGGTCGGGCCACACGTAGACGGCGGTGATGGTGGCGCGGGCGCGCACCGGACCGGGCTCGACCACCCGCACCGAGACGGAGACCGGCGTGTCGACCAGCACGTCCCGCCGCGGCGGTGAGTAGTTATAGGAGTCCCCGAGGTCGCCCCCGTCCACCAATTGGCCGTAACCCGGCCGCCCGTTGAGGGAGAAGGTGCCGAGGGCGGCATCCACCGCGACCGTGATGAGGCCGTTGGAGAGGACGACGGTGCCGTCCTGCTGGCGCGCATCCACCGGATGAGCCAACGGTGCCGGCGCGAACGGCTGCCAGCCGTAACCGGGGACGGCGGCGACCCGGGCCACGATGCGCCTGATCGGAGGCTGGTTCAGGCTGATGTGGACGACCGCGTCGGGGCGCGCCCCCAGCCGGGTGTAGATATCCTGCTTGGCCTCGGCGATGGCGACGTTCGGCCGCTCGTCGGCCCCGACCGTGACGGTGATGCGGATGCCCTCGTCGTCCTCCTCGATACCGATGTCGTGGACCCAGGCGTCGTTGTCGATTTTGGGCCCCTGCAGCATCCCCAGCACCGTGCGCACGGTGCTGGCGTCGAGCACCATCGACCCGGGCAGGCCGGTTCGTTCTGAGACCACCTGCACGTCACCCGAGGGGGGCTCCTCCGCCCCGACGACGAGCTCGACGACTCCCGCCCGCGCCCGCGGGGCGGGGTTGAGCACGTAGGTGCCCGGCTCGGCCAGGGAGCGGGCGAAGGACGCCACGGCACGGTCGGCCAGTCCGGTCGCGATCGTCCGCGCCTCGGCGTAACGGTGCAGCACCGCGTCGACCACGTCATCGACCGAGCAGGCGCAGATCGAATCGTGCGCGGAGTTGCGGACCATCTCCTTCCAGGCCAGCGCGAGCAGCTGGGCCGGCCACTGTGCCGGCGTCTGGAACAGCGCGGCGAGCGGCTCGGCCCGCCGTTCCAGGGCGCGCGCGGCCAGTGCACCCATGCGCTTGACATCGACCCTGTTGGACGTCACGCCCATCAACATGTTGGAGCGGAACCCCGAGCGCAGCTCTCCTTTCCAGTGCTCCAGACCCTCCGTGGGCGCGTCGGCCAGGTAGCGGGGAAGGGAGGTGACCTCGAAGACGAGCTCATCCTGCAGGTCGTTGGCTTCCGCCATCACCCGTCCGAGCCAGGGCTGGGGGAAGAGGTGGTCCGATCCGTTCATGCACAAGAGGTCGTCGATCAGGAACGGTTCGATCTCCTTGACCAGATCCGCGGTGCGGCGGACGAGGGCCTTGGCGTCATCGGGCAGCGCCGCCCCGTTCCCGTAGCCGACGGGGAGATACTCCGCCCGCACGGTCGATCCGTCGGGTGCCTCCCATCTGAACGCGTCCTTGGTGACGGCCGAGGGCACGCCGCGCCAGACGACGGCGTGGGCAAACCCCGCTTGGCGGAGGATCTGCGGCATCTGGGCGATGTGCCCGAACATGTCGGGGAGGTAGCCGACGTCCATGACGCCGCCGAAGGCGGCTCCCCGGACGATGCCCATCTCGAGGTTCCGGATGATCGTCTCACCTGAGGACAGGAACTCGTCCATGAGGATGTACCACGGCCCCATGCTGATCCGCCCGGCCGCCGCCAGCGCCCGCAGGTGTGGTTCGGCCTCGGGTCGCACTTCGAGGTAGTCGTCGACCACCGCCATCTGGCCGTCGAGCATGAAGTAGGGGTAGCTGGCGTCGGACTCGAGCAGTGGGAGCAGCGTGTCGAGCATGTCCACCAGATTGAGCCGAAACTCCTGGTAGGACTCGTACCATTCGCGGTCCCAGTGCGAGTGCGGGACGATGGCGACGCGGCGCGGTGTCATGTCCGCCAGACTATGGCGTGCGGTCAGACTCTGGCGTGCGGTGGCCCCCTGAGAGTCCCGGGTTCCCGGCCCCCTCGACGGCCGATCTGATCGAGGGGGGCACGCTCCCCCGGGTGTGGTCCGCCCATTGGGAGCGCGATCCGGCGCGACCTGCCCTCGTGGACGGGCGCGATCCTTCGGTCCTCCTGCGGGCCGGAGCCCTGGCGGAACGGACCGCCCTGGCCGCGGCGAACCTGGCCGATCGGGGGCTCGAGCCGGGGCATCGGGTCCTGTGGAGTTGCGCGGCGTCGATGGACTCCATCGTGGGGCTCCTGGGGGCGCTGCGCCTGGGGGCCGTCGTCGTCCCCGTCAATCCCTCGGCCACGAGGAGCGAACTGGCCTATGTGCTGCGCGACGCCGGCCCGTCGGCCGCCCTGGTCGATCGCCCGGCGACCCGGGAGTGCCTGGAAGAGGTCGATCCGGGGTGCGCCGTGTCGTTCCCGGCCGAGCTGCTCGTCGCCCGGCGCGCGGGCGCCGGCATCGAGGTCCGCCTGGATGCGGCCCTGCCCGGGGACGACGCGTTGATCGTCTACACCTCGGGTACCACCGGTGAGCCCAAGGGTGCCGTCCACACGCATCGCTCGCTGTTGGCCGGAGTGCAGGCGCTGCGCATCGCCTGGGACTGGCAACCCGACGACCGGCTCATTCTGGCGCTCCCCCTGTTCCACGTGCACGGGTTGTGTGCCGGGCTCTTCGGCGCGTTGGCCTCCGGCGGCTCGGCCGCGGTCTTCGACCGGTTCGAGCCGGCGCTCGTGCTGCATGCCGCAGGCACAGCTTCCATGTTCTTCGGCGTCCCCACCATGTACCACCGGCTGGCCGAGACCCCGACGGCTGCCGCGTTGGCGGCCCTGCGTCTCTGTGTCGCCGGATCGGCCCCCCTCCCGGCCGATCTGTGGTGGCGGTTCGAGCGGGAGTTCGGCGTCTCGGTCCTCGAACGCTACGGGATGTCGGAGACGTTGCTGACCCTGTCCAATCCCCTGGCCGGGGAACGCCGCCCCGGTTCGGTCGGGCTCCCGCTCCCCGGCGTCGAGGCCATGGTCGCCACGCCCGACGACGACGGCGTGGGCGAGCTGATGGTGCGCGGCCCGTCGCTCTGCCGTGGGTACTGGAAACGGCCGGAGGCGTCCGAATCGATGTGGGTGGACGGGTGGTTCGCCACCGGCGATCTGGCTTCGGTCGCCGACGACGGGTATTTCTCCATTCGCGGACGGCGCACCGAGCTCATCATCACCGGGGGCCACAACGTCTACCCGGCCGAGGTGGAGGCCGTCCTGGGTCGCCATCCATCGGTCAAGGAGATCGCCGTGATCGGCGCAAAATCCGAGGTTTGGGGTGAGTCGGTCACCGCGTTCGTCGTCGGCGCCGGGGGAGAGCCCGACATAGAAGCCCTGATGGCGCTGGCAGCTCGAGAGCTCACGTCCTACAAGTGCCCGCGGGAGTACCGGGTGGTCGATTCGCTGCCTCGCAACGCCATGGGAAAGGTCGTCCGGCGGGACCTGGCGTAGCGGGGCCCGGACGCGGCGGGCGCTATCCCGTGCGGTAGCGTGATCAGATGTCGACGTTTCTGATGCTCTCTACCGTGGGCCCTGATGGCGCGGCAACCCTGACCGAGAACCCGGACCGGCTCAAGGCGGTCAACGCGGAGGTCGAGTCGATGGGTGTCCGCGTCCTGGCGCAGTGGGCCCTGCTGGGGCCCTATGACTTCTGTACCGTGCTCGATGCCCCCGACGAGAAGGCCATGGCCCGAGTCGCCCTCGTCCTGGGCTCCCGGGGCACCCTCAAAACCCTGACGTTGGCCGCAATCCCGATCGACGACTACATCGAAGCGGTCCGCAACGTGTCCGGCGACTGACGCCGGTCAGTGCCACCAGAAGCCTTGCCGGTTCCGTTGGCGGCGGACATCGTCGCGGGAGAAGAGCTCGCCGAGGATGCTGCCGTCGGAGAGACGGCGGATGCGATAGCCGCCTTCCGTGAACTCGGCGACTTCGAATCCCCGCGTCCACGTGCCCTGATAGCGGTTGCGGACGTCGACCCGCGTCCCCGGCGCAAGGGGGGACCGCGCGTTCGGATCGGGTGCCGCCCCCCCAGTGCTCACGCCCCCATCGTATTGAGACTGGCGACACGCCGGTGACGGGGTGACCGGAACCCACGTCACCACGCCTGATCTCTCGAAGGAGCGGGCCCTCCGGGCCGATGGCCATACGTGGATCGCCGGCATGGACGAGGTGGGTCGCGGTGCGTGGGCGGGCCCGGTCAGCGTCGGGGTCGCTCTGATCCCGGCCAAAGCCACCAAGCGCACCATGCCCCGGTGGCTCCGGGACTCCAAGCAACTCAGCGAGGCCCGGCGGGAGTCGATCTTCGAGTCGGTGGGCGCGTGGTGTGTCGACTGGGCCGTCGGGCACGCCACCCCCGAGGAGTGTGACCGGTGGGGGATGCGGATCGCCTTGCGGCTGGCGGCGCAGCGGGCGTTGGCCGCGTTGGACCGCCCGCCCGACGCCCTCCTGGTCGACGGACCGCTGGACCTGGTGAGCGGTCCGGACGCCGAACCCGGCGAACCCGGCCGGCGCCACCCGAAGCCGGCATTCACCGGTCCCGTGCACCCCGTGGTCGGCGGGGACGCGCGCTGCGCCTCGGTGGCGGCGGCGTCCGTCCTGGCCAAGGTGGTGCGCGACCGCCTCATGCGGGAAGAATCGGAGCACTTCCCCGCCTACGCGTTCGAGCAGAACAAGGGCTATCCCTCGCCCGTGCACCAGATGGCACTCCGGGGCTACGGGCTGTCGTCCATCCACCGCCGGAGCTGGTCCTATGTGGCCGCCCTCCCCTGGCACGGCAATGGGGCAACTTCGGTGGAAACACTACGTGAGCTGGGCGGGCATAGTGGCGAGCCCGACGGCGGTGGCTAACGTAGGCAGATGGCCGCCGTATTGGAAGTGCAGAACCTCCGGACCGAGTTCCGCATGCGCAGTGCCGCGCTCGGCTACTGGTGGGAGATCTACCCGGTGCGAGCCGAAGCTGCTCATCGCGGACGAGCCCACGACCGCGCTACGATGCGACGCGTCGCCATCGTTGGTCGCCACCAGGGGCGGGTGGATACTCATGAATTCTGCGTCTGGCGGCTGTCTGGCGACGGATCCGCAATGCTTAGATTCAGCTGAGGGTCAACTGCGTGATTTGTAAAGGACACCGGTAGGATTCGGCGGGGACACATGGTCTACGTACTCGCACTCGGGGCCGCATTTTCGAACGCGCTGACCAGCGTCTTTCAGCGCATGGGGGTAGAGGACGCCCCTGCATCGTCCACCATGAGGCTCAGCCTCTTGACCCATGCCCTTCGTCGGGGGGTGTGGCTCCTGGGGTTCTTCTTCTTGATCTGCGGCTTCCTGTTGCAGGCTTTCGCGCTCCACGTCGGGCGCCTGTCCGTGGCGCAACCGATCCTCACCTTGGAGCTCCTCTTCTTGGTGTTCATCCTCGGGACGTACTTCGGCTACAAGGTCACGGCGCGGGAATGGATCAGCGTCACCGCGATCGTCCTCGGCCTGGCGGGCTTCCTGGCGTTCGCCGTGCCCGGGGGCGGGGAGCGCATGCCGACCACCCTGGGCTGGGTCGTGGTGGGCGGGATCGCCGTCTCGGTGATCGCGCTCGGCGTGGTGGCCACCCGGTGGGGACCACGCTGGTGGAAGGCGGCGATGTTCGGCACTGCGGCCGCCATGTCGTACGCCTTCACCGCGGCGTTGATCAAGGTGGTGAGCGACTACGCGGCGAGGGATTGGGTCACCATGTTCTCGCACTGGCAGACGTACGGTCTGATCGTCTTCGGGTTGACCGGCGTGTTCCTGACGCAGAACGCCTTCCATGCCGGACCTTTGGCCGCGTCGCAGTCCACCCTGGTGCTGGTCGATCCCCTGTTCAGCATTCTGATCGGGATCGGACTGTACGGGGACACCCTGCGGACCTCAGGTCTGTGGGGCCCGCTCGAGGCGGTCTCGCTCCTGGTCATGTTCGCCGGTGCCGTCTTCCTCTCCAACTCCCCCCTGGTCACCGGCCTCAAGGGGGAGGGCGCCGAGTACGAAGAATTGCTCTCCCGTCGGGCCCGCCACATCAGTGAGAGGGCCACGCGCCCGTCGGTGTCCGACAGCAAGCTGCCGTTTACCCCGACCTAGACGGCACCCGGTGCGTCGTCGGAGCTCAGGCCGTCGCCCGTTCGACCACGGCGCGGGTGAAGGCGGCGAAGTGATCGGGATGCGAGAGGTGCGCGCCGTGTTGTGCGCCGTCAATCTCGTAGACCGCGGCGCCGGGCACGTGGGCGCCCAGCCAGGCCACGCCGTCGCGGTGGTGCGGCTCACTGGCGGGACCGCCCCGTCCGAAGAGTGCAGGCACGGCGAGGTCCATGACCACGAACGGGGGATCTCCGCGCAGGCCGAGAAGGTCGGCCACCAGCGCCGGCCCGTCGGCGCGGCGGCCGACCCGTCCTCCGTCGGACAGTCGGCGCCAGGCTGAGGGGCTCACCATCCGGCTGAAGAACCGCTCGACCTCCTCAGCCGGGTCCTCGGCCAGGGGACTCCAGTCGCGCGGCCGATCGTCGCCCGGCCGGGTACGACGAAAGCCCAGCCACGGCATGGGAGGTTCGAAGGCGCCCAGCGAGTCGCACAAGAGTGGTTCGGCCAGGGCGGTCCCGATCACGACATCCCCGCCCACGCTGTGGCCGATCACCACGACGGTGGTTGCTCCCCGGGCCCGGACCTCGGTCAGGATCTCCGCGAGGTCGGCGATGTGCCCGTTCAGACCCACCACCCCCGCCCGCCGGGAGCCCTGGTAGCCCCGCCGGTCGTAGGCGACGATGTGCAGTTCGGGCAGGCGGCGCATGACCCGCCGGAAACTCTCGGCCCGGTCCAGTGATCCGTGCACGAGCACCACGGCCGGCGCCCCCGGCACGGACCCCGCCCGTTCGAGAATGTGGAGTCCGGCCGGATAGCCCATGAGTAGGGGCGACGATATCGCCCTGCCCCAACTCCCCGAGCGCCCCCGGTATGGTGGGAGAATGGCACAGTCAGAAGCGTCCGCGGGCTCGTTCGGCCCCAATGCGTGGCTGGTGGACGACATGTACGACCGTTTTCTGGTCGATCCGTCATCGGTGAGCGACAGCTGGCGCGAGTTCTTCGCCGACTACCGGGCCACCCCCCTCCCGGCTCCCCAGGCAGTTCCGGTCGCGGCCACCGTGGTGGCCCCGCCGGTCTCCGCTGCACCCACGCCCGCCGCTGATCGGCTGGCCGCCCCGCCGGGCGCAGGGTCGGGCTCGGAGGATGCGGTGCTCCTCAAGGGGGCCGCCAGCCGAATTGTGGCCAACATGGAGGCCAGCCTCGGGGTCCCGACCGCGACGAGCGTGCGCACGGTCCCTGCACGCCTCCTCGAGGTGAACCGGCAGATTCTCAACAATCAGCTGGCGCGCACCACGGGGGCCAAGGTCAGCTTCACCCACCTCATCGGCTACGCCATCGTCCGCGCCCTCTCCGACGTCCCGGCTCTCAACGCGGCGTTCGTCGGGGATGCCAACGGCACGGGCAAGCCGGGCGTCATCCACCACAAGCACGTGGGTCTCGGCCTGGCGGTGGATCAGCAGAAGAGCGATGGTTCCCGCACCCTGCTCGTGCCGTGCATCCGCGAGGCCGACACCCTCGACTTCCGGTCATTCGTGCTGGCGTACGAAGACCTCATCCGCAAGATCCACACTCAGAAGATCTCTCCGGACGATTTCGGCGGCACCACGGTGTCGCTCACCAATCCGGGCACCCTGGGCACGGCCCAGTCGGTGCCGCGCCTGATGCCGGGCCAGGGCGCCATCATCGGGGTGGGCGCGCTCGGGTACCCAGCCGGCTACGAAGCCGCCGACCCGCGGGTCCTGGCCCAGCTGGGGCTGGGGAAGGTGGTCACCCTGACCTCCACCTATGACCACCGCATCATTCAAGGTGCGGAGTCGGGCATCTTCTTGGGCCGGGTCGCCGCGCTGCTCACCGGGGAGGACGGCTTCTACGACGCGCTCTTCGCATCCATGGGCGTGCCCTACGAGCCCGTGCGGTGGCAGAGGGACAACAACGCCGGCCAGGGCACCGAGGAGGGCGAGCACCAGCGGCTGATCAAGCAGGTGCACGTGCAGACGCTCATCAACATGTACCGGGTGCGCGGGCACCTGATCGCGCACCTCGATCCTCTCGACGCCGAGCCGCCCCGTATCCATCCCGAGCTGGACCCGTTGACGTACGGGCTCACCATCTGGGACCTGCCCCGCACGTTCGTGGCCGACGGCCTGGCCGGGCGCGACGTGGCGACACTAGAAGAGATCCTCCACGTCCTGCGTGTCGCCTATTGCCGCACCCTGGCCATCGAGTACATGCACATACAGGATCCCGAGCAGAAGCGGTGGATCCAGCAGCACGTCGAAGGCCAGCCGAGCACGCTGAATGAGAGCGAGCAGCGCCACATTCTGGATCGGTTGAACGCGGCCGAGGTGTTCGAGCGATTCCTCCACACCCGCTACGTCGGCCAGAAGCGCTTCGGCCTCGAAGGGGCGGAATCGACCATCGTCCTCCTCGACACCCTGCTCGACGCCGCCGCCGGGGCCGGGGTGGCCGAGGTCGTGATGGGGATGTCCCATCGGGGGCGCCTCAACGTACTGGCCAACATCGTGGGCAAGTCCTACAGGGAGATCTTCGAGGAGTTCGAGGGCAACTTGGATCCCGAATCGGTCCAGGGCTCCGGAGACGTGAAGTACCACAAGGGCGCGCGGGGCACCTTCAAGGGCAGTGCCGGCGAGGATCTCCCGATCACGCTGGCCTCCAATCCCTCCCATCTCGAGGCGGTGGACCCGGTGGTCGAAGGTATGACCCGGGCCAAGCAGGACAGGTTGTCGCCTCCCACCGACGGCACGCCCCGGGCGATGGCCGACGGCACCTACGGCTTCCCCTGCATGTCCGTGCTCGTGCACGGTGACGCCGCCTTCGCCGGCCAGGGCGTGGTGGCCGAGACGTTGAACCTCTCGGGCCTCTCGGGTTACCGCACCGGGGGCGCCGTGCACGTGGTCATCAACAACCAGTTGGGGTTCACCACGGCGCCGGCCTCCGCCCGCACGTCGGTCTATCCCACCGACGTGGCCAAAATGGTGCAGGCGCCCATCTTCCATGTCAACGGCGACGACCCCGAGGCGTGTGTCCGCGCCGCCCGCCTGGCCTTTTCCTTCCGGCAGACCTTCCACAAGGACGTGGTCATCGACATCGTGTGCTACCGCAAGTACGGCCACAACGAGGGTGACGACCCGAGCTACACCCAGCCCCTCATGTATCAGCGCATCGACGCCAAGCGATCGGTACGCAAGCTCTACACCGAGACCCTGGTACGCCGCGGCGACATCACGCTCGAAGGGGCGGAAGCGGCCCTCGACGACTTCAACAACCGGTTGCAGTCCGTGCTCGACGAGGTGCGGGGCGAGCCCTCCCTCGCGCCGACACAGCTCCCGGTGTATGACCGCGGTGACGCCGACATCCCGTCCGGTCAGACCGGCGTGGACGGCAAGGTACTGCGCACGCTGGCCACGCTGGTCCGCACCGTGCCCGACGGGTTCACCATCCACCCCAAGCTCGAACGGCAGTTCTCCCAGCGCGACGAGATGGTCGCCAACGGCAATGTGGACTGGACCCTGGCCGAGGCGTTGGCCATCGGGTCGTTGCTCCATGAGGGCGTCAATGTGCGCCTGACCGGGCAGGACACCCGGCGCGGCACGTTCAGCCAACGCCATGCCGTGCTGGTGGACTACACCAATGCCGACGAGCTCATCCCGCTGGCCCACCTCGGAGACGGGATGGGCCGGGTCGACACGGCGGTGCTGGCGCCACCGCAGGGGAAGCTCGGGGTCTTCACCGTGCGCGACTCCCTTCTTTCCGAGTACGCCGCCGTCGGCTTCGAGTACGGCTACTCGGTGGAGGCGCCCGAAGCCCTGGTGGCCTGGGAGGCGCAGTTCGGGGATTTCGCCAACGGCGCCCAGATCATCATCGACAACTTCCTGGCCGCAGCCGAAATCAAGTGGGGCCAGTACGCCGGCCTGGTGATGCTGCTCCCGCACGGTTACGAGGGGCAGGGCCCCGAGCACTCCTCCTCGCGCTTCGAGAGGTTCCTCGCACTCTGTGCCCGCGGGAACATGCGGGTCGCCATCCCTTCGACGTCGGCCCAGTATTTCCACCTCCTGCGATCGCAGGCTCTGCTCTCCCCGAAGCGCCCGTTGGTCGTGGTCACGCCCAAATCCATGCTGCGGGCCCCCGCCTCGCGCTCGCCCATCGAGGAGCTCGAGGTGGGATCGTTCGCCCACGTGCTGGACGATCCCGGGGTGACCGATCCCGACAGCATTCGCCGGATCGTCCTGTGCAGCGGAAAGGTGGCCCTCGAGGCACTGCAACGGCGCCAGCAGTTGGCGGCCGACGACGCCGGGGCCGCAGCGGCGGTGGCCGTGGTGCGGATCGAGCAGCTCTACCCGTGGCCGATCGCGCAGATCTCGGAGGTGTTCGAGCGTTACGGACAGGCGGAGGAGGTGGTCTGGTTGCAGGAGGAGCCCGAGAACATGGGTGCCTGGTCGTTCGTCCATGCCCGCCTGCACGCCGCGCTGCCGCCACGCCTCCGGCTCCGTCACGTCAGTCGAAGCGAATCGGCCAGTCCGGCCATCGGAAGTGCCGCGCTGCACCAGCTGGAGCAGGCCGATCTGTTGCAACGCGCCATTGGCTGAACCCCACCACGTTGTCGTGGACGGGTCCAACCTGGCCACGGAAGGTCGAACGCTCCCGAGCCTGGCGCAACTCGACGAGGCGGTACGCGCCTACGCCGAAGAGGATCAGGGGAGCCGCATCACCGTCGTCGTCGACGCGTCGTTCGAACACCGCATCGACGAGTCCGAACGCGAGACGCTGCGCGAAGCAATGCTCAACGGCGAGGTGGTCTCCCCGCCGGCCGGGGCCATCGGACGGGGCGATGCCTTCGTCTTGCGCATCGCGGAGCGCACCGGCGCCATCGTCCTCTCCAACGACTCGTTCCAGGAGTTCCACGGCGAGCACCCCTGGCTGTTCGACGAGGGTCGGCTCATCGGGGGGAAGCCGGTGCCGGGAGTGGGGTGGATCTTCACGCCGCGCCTTCCCATCAGGGGCCCCAAAAGCCGCGCCGCCACGGCGGAGACGCGCGCGGCGAAGGACCCTGAGTCGGCTCCGGCCAAGGCGGCGGAGCTGGCCAGGGCGGCGAAGAAGGCGGCCAAGCACTCGACCAAGAAGGCCGCCCCCGTCGTCGAGACGACCTGGCCGATCACCCCGAGTGAGCCGCCCCCTTCCCCTCGCGGTGCACGGCGACCGGCCCCGGTCGATCCCGACTTGTCGAGCGCCATCAGCGAGGCGGTGGAGGAGGCGATCCACCCGCCGAGCGAGGTGAAGGCGGCCAAGGCGCCGGCGAGGAAGAAGGCTGCGGCGGCCAAGAAAGAGGCGGCCGCGAAGAAGTCGGCGGCAACCAAGACGAAGAGCCCGAAGAAGGCCGCGGCGAAGAAGACGACGGCGAAGAAGGCCGCGGCGAAGAAGGCGACGGCGAAGAAGACGACGGCCGAGAAGGCGGCGCCGGAGCTCAAGCCGGCGCCGCCCAGGAGATCGACGGCGAAGAAATCCGCCGATCTCGTGGTGCCGGAGCAGCCCGGACCCCGCAGGCGCTCCGCCACGCCGCCGCCGGCGGTGAACGCACCACTGTCGTTCATCACGTTCGTCGCCACGTATCCCGTGGGGACCACCGTCGAGGGCGAGGTCGTCTCCTTCACCTCGCACGGGGCGATGGTGGACGTGGCGCTGCCTGATGGGGGAAGCCTGCATTGCTACATCCCGCTCAGCGCCATGGGCGATCCAGCCCCGACGAAGGCGCGCCAGGTGCTGACCAAGGGCACCGTGCGGCCCTTCGTGCTCTCGAGCTTGGACCCGCCCCGGCGCGTGGCGGAGCTCTCGCTTCCCGAGCCCCCGGTGAAGAAGCGGCGGGGCACGACGAAGAAGGCGGCCGGGGCCGCACGCTGAGCGCGCTGACGCTTTAACCTCGAGATCATGGAGATCCCAGAGCCGATCGACGTCCTGCCGCACCGGCCGCCGTTTCTCTTCGTGACCGCGGTGACCGCGGTCGAGCCCGGTCAGTCGGCAGAGGGTCGCTGGGAGCTCACGGGCTCCGAGCCGTTCTTTGCCGGCCACTTCCCCGGGCGTCCCACGCTTCCGGGCGTGCTCATGGTGGAGGCGCTGGCCCAGCTCGGGGGCTTCGCCGTGCTGCTGGACCCCCGTTACACGGGCAAGTTGCCGCTCTTCGGGGGAATCGAACGGGCCCGCTTCCGGCGCCAGGTGGTACCCGGCGACACCCTCGAGCTCCGGGTGACCCTCGACCACATGTCGGCCCGGGCCGGCAAGGGACACGGGACGGCTCTGGTCGGCGGGCAGAAGGCGTGCGAGGCCGATCTGCTCTTTGTCATTGTCGAGGGAGGTGCCGCCTGATGCGCCTGGCTACGTGGAACGTCAATTCGCTCACCGCACGCATGCCCCGGGTCACCCAGTGGATCGAGGAGAACGAGCCCGACGTGCTCTGCCTGCAGGAGACGAAGCAGGCCGACGACAAGTTCCCCTCGAAGGAATTCTTGGCGCTGGGCTACGAGTCGGCGCATTACGGGGATGGGCGCTGGAACGGGGTCGCGCTGCTCAGCCGGGTCGGGGTGGTCGACGAAGTACGCGGGTTCGGCACGCCGCACGATGATCACGGGTGCCGCCTCGTCGCGGCGACGTGCGGAGGCGTCCGGGTGCACTCGGTCTACGTGCCGAACGGCCGCAGTCTCGACAACGAGTTCTACGGCTTCAAACTCGAATGGCTCGCCCAGCTGCGCACCATGCTCGACGAGACCTGTCGGCCCGGCGACTCGGTGGCGGTGTGCGGCGACTTCAATGTGGCGCCCGACGACGGGGACGTGTGGGATCCGGCCCATTTCGTCGGAGCGACCCACGTGAGCGAGCCCGAACGCGCCGCACTACGCCACGTCGAGGACTGGGGACTCACCGACGTGTTCCGGCGCTTCAACGATCCGGGCGTCTTCAGTTGGTGGGACTACCGGGCCGGCGACTTCCATCAAGGACGCGGGATGCGCATCGACCTCGTCCTCGTCAGCGTGGACCTGGCCGAACGGGCCACAGGCGCACGGGTGGACCGCGATGCCCGCAAGGGCCCGAAACCCTCCGACCACGCCCCCGTCATCGTCGACCTGGCCGAGGTGCCGAAGACCGCTTAACGCGGCCCGCCCGGGAGCGGGATCTCAATGAGTGACGGGCCCGGTTCGGCGAAGCTCTCCGCCAGGGCGCTGGTCAACCCCCCGGCCGTCTCGACGCGGCGCGCCGGCACGCCCATCCCCTCGGCGAGGGCGACGAAGTCGAGGACGGGGTCGGTGAGGTCCAAGAGGCGCCGGGAGCGTGGGCCTCCTCCGCCCGCGCCGACCCGATGCAGCTCCATGTTCAAAATGGCATAACTGTGGTTGGCCAGCACCACGGTCGTCACATGCAGCTCTTCCCGGGCCTGCGTCCAGAGGGCCTGGAGCGTGTACATGGCACTCCCGTCGGCCTGGACACAGAGCACCGGCCGCTCGGGCGCGGCGACGGCTGCGCCAGTGGCGGCAGGGAGCCCGATGCCGATGGCCCCACCGGTGAGCGTGAGCCAATCATGGCGGGGAGCGCCGGCGGTGGCACCCGCGACGAACAGCCCCGAGGTGTTGCCCTCGTCCACCACGATGGCGTTCTCGGGCAGCGTCGCGCCGATGGCCGCGGCCAGAGTCTCCGTCGTCAAGGATCCCTCCGGTCGCTCGGGTCGTGCGGCCAGAGCCGGCGTGGCGCCGTCGGGGGGCGCACCGAGCAGCTCGGCCAGGGCCTCGAGCGCGCCTGGTGCGTCCTCCCCTGGACGCACCAGGGTGTGCACGGTGCACCCAGGGGGCACCAGGTCGCTGGCCTTGCCCGGGTAGGCGAAGAAGGAGACGGGGGACTTGGCCTCGACCAGGACGAGGTGTTGCACCCCGGCCAACTGGGCCTGGGCGAACTCGGCCAGATACCCCAGCCGGTCGACGGCCGGGATCCCGGCTCCCCGTTCCAGATTGGCCGGAAAGGTCTCGGCCAACAGAGGGGCGCCGCTGGCGCCGCTGATCCTGCTCGCGGCGTGAAGGCCACGGGCGCGCAGGGCCGACCCGCCGAGCAGGAGTGCCGACCGCTCACCCGAACGGAGCGCCTCGGCCACTCCTTCGAGCGTCTCGGGGGAAACCTCGGGTGACGCGGCACGGGGGCGCGGCGGACACGGCCCCGTGGTGGACTCCGCCCACGACGAGTCGGCCGGGAGGACGAGCGTCGCGACCTGCCCCGGCGGCCCGTAGGCCGCCGCAACCGCATCGGCCGCATCCGCCCCGACGTCGTCGGCCCGCGCTGTCACCCGGTACCAGCCCGAGACCGGGCGGGCCAACGAGGCAATGTCGGACTCGAGTGGCGCGTCGAAGCGGGCGTGGTAGGTGGCGTGGTCCCCGACGATGTTGACCAGCGGCGTGCGGGCGCGCCGGGCGTTGTGCAGGTTGGCCAGACCGTTGCCCAGGCCCGGGCCCAGGTGCAGCAGCGTCGCGGCGGGCCGTCCGGCCACCCGGGCGTAGCCGTCTGCGGCTCCGGTGGCCACGCCTTCGAAAAGAGTGAGGACCCCCTTCATTGCGGGCACGTCGTCCAAGGCAGCGACGAAGTGCATCTCGGAGGTTCCCGGATTGGCGAAGCAGACATCGACACCCGCACCCACCAAGGTGGACAGCAGCGCACGCGCCCCGTTCACGCCGTCTCCCCGCCGGCGCCGAGAAGCCGTTCCGGTCCGAGGATCCCCAATGGGTCAAAGACCCCCTTGATGGAGCGCATGAGGTCGAGGTTCACGGTGTCCACGGTGTCGAGGAAGTACGACAGCTTCTCGGTACCGATCCCGTGCTCCCCCGAGACGGCTCCGCCGGCGGCGATGGCCGTCGCGTAGATCTCGTCGAGCAGCGCATGGCGTCGAACCTCGTCGGGTTGGAATATCGACAGGTGGACGTTGCCGTCGCCGACGTGACCGCAGCCGGTGATGAGGGCGCCGTAGCGGCCCGCCAGGTCGGCGACCCGGGCCAGATAGGCCGGAATGTCGGCGCGCGGAAGAACGGCGTCCACGATGTCGTCCGCGCCGGCTGCCTTCGACACGAAGAACGCCCTCTCCCGGGCCGAGATCAGCGCCGCCCCGGCTCCGCTCGGGAGGACGTAGACATCGAGAGCACCCAGCGTCGAGAGGAGCGTGCCCAGCGCAACGGCGTCCTCTTCCACCCGGACCGGGTGCATCCCGTCCAGCACGACGACCAGATACGCCAGCGCAGCCGCCTTGATCTCTTCGGGGATGCCCAGATCCAAGCCGGCACTTGCGGTGATGCCTCCCATCGCCAGCACGTCGATGTACTCGAGAATGCTCGGGTCGACGCCGCTGCTGACGATCTGCGGCACCGCCTGCGCCACCTCGGCGAGGGTAGCGAAGGGGGCCAAAATGGTGGCCGACTCGACCAGGCGCGGGTGCAACTTGAGGGTGATCTCCGTGGTGACCGCCAGGGTGCCTTCCGAGCCGATGAGCAGCTGCGTGAGGTCGTATCCGGACGAGGACTTGACGAATTTCCCGCCGGTGCGCATGACGGTGCCGTCGGCCAGCACGACCTCCAGGCCGAGGACGTGGTGGCGTGTCACCCCGTAGCGCACGGCGCGCATGCCGCCGGCGTTGGTGGCGACGTTGCCGCCGAGGGATGCACCGGCCTCGCCGGGCGACACCGGGTAGACGAGTCCCAACGGCGCCAGGGCGCGGTCCAGTTCCTCCAGGGTCACGCCCGGCTCGACGACGGCCACCTGGTTCTTCAGGTCGATCTCCTTTATCGCCCGCATCCGGTCGAAGGCGATCAGGATGCCGTCGGCCACGGGAAGGCATCCGCCGGAGAGCCCCGTGCCACTGCCCCGGATGACGACGGGGATCCGCATCTGCGTGGCCGTGCGCAGGATTTCGGCGACCTCGGCCGTGGCGGCGGGCAGCACGACGACCCTGGGTCTGACGGGCCGGGCCGTCATCGCTTCATCGTGGGTGTAGTCGGTGTGGACCTGCGCGCCCGAGAGCACGAAGGGATCGCCGACCGCCTTGCGAAGTTGTTCGAGAACGTCGGTCATGAGCCTTCGTCGGGCTCCAGCCGCCGGCGGAGCTCGGCGACCCGGGCCGAGACATCCGCTGCCGCGGTGGGCGCCGCCGCCTTGGTGAGCTGGGCGATCGCCCGTTCGATGGGTGCCAGCCACGGACTGGCACTGCGGGTCGGTTCCGACCCGGAGGACCCCGGCGCGCCCTGGCCCTCGGACCAGCTGCACCACAACTCCTCCTCGGCGCGGGTGAGGGCCACATAGAGGAGGCGGCGCTCCTCGTCGACCGCGTCCGTCGTGCGGGCGGACGCGAGTGGCATCAGCCCGGCGCTCAGGCCGATGATGACCACCGTGTGCCACTGCAGTCCCTTGGCGCGGTGGAACGTCGTGAGGACGACCTTGTCGCGGTCGACCTCGGCCACCTCGTCCTCCCCGTCGTCGTGATCGGCTCGGTGGCGCCAGGCACCGCCCCGCACGTCGCTCGCCGGTCCCAGTTCCGCGCCGGCGAGCTGGCACGGGACGTTCGCCTGCTCCATGGCCGCTTGCACCGCGGCCAACTGCGCGTTGGTACGGGCGAGGATGGCGATGCTCGACCACCGACGGCCCGGGGTATGCGACCGCCTGGCCCTCACCGCCGCCCACGCCGCCTCGTCGGCGTCGGTCGCATGGCTGATCACGGTCGGCACCGGGCCGTCGACGCGGCTGCTGCTGGCCGCGTCGATCTCACCGAGAACCGTCGCGTCGGTCTCGCTGTCCCTGAGCACCGCGGTGGCGACCGCCACCACCTGCGGCGTGCACCGGTGGTTCTCGTCCAGGCGGATGACCTTGGTCCCCCGGAGGATTTCGGGGAGCCGGTACAAGAGCGACGGATCGGCTCCGTTGAATCCGTACACCGACTGATTGGGGTCACCCACCACGAAGAGATCGGGTTCGTCGGAGAGGAGGGCCGTCAGCAGCCTGAACTGGGCCGGGTTCACGTCCTGCATCTCGTCGACGAAGAGGTGGCGCGTCCGCCAGCGCACGGCGTCGGCGAAGGCGGCATCGCCGGCCAGGGCGTCGGCACAGGCGGTGATCAGGTCGTCGAAGTCCAGCAGCTTGCGGCGGACCCGCTCCGCTTCGTAGCGGATGAAGACGTCCGCCACCTGGGGGGCGCTGATCCCGCTGCGCCGCTTGGCCCGGCGGGCCTCCGCCTCGTAGTGCTCGGGGGCGACGAGGCGCGCCTTGGCCCACCCGATCTCACCGTCGAGTGCGCGCACCCGCCGCGGATCGCCCGTGACGACATCGGCCAGGAGACGGCGGCGATCCGGGAGCAACTGCGGTTGGGGGCGCCCCCGCTGCGCCCGGTGCTCGCGGAGGAGCCCCAGCGCGGTGTGGTGAAAGGTCCCCGCCTTGACGCCCGAGACCCCGAGCGACCACAGGCGGGTGCGGAGCTCCTCGGCGGCCTTGCGGCTGAACGTGGTCACCAGGGCCCGGTCGGCATCGATAGAACCGTCGCGAACCCGGCGGGCCACTCGGAGGGTCAGCACCCTGGTCTTTCCCGCCCCGGCGCCGGCCATGACGCAGAGCAGCGGATCCTCGGCCTCGATGGCGGATCGCTGGGCCAGAGTGAGGCGGCTGGCTCCGGGGAGTTTCTCCCAGGCCTCGCCTTCGAACGTGATCGCCACGTGCCCACCGTACCGAACGGCTGCGCGTGGGGCTCGGGGCAGTGGTCCCTTCGGTAGGGTGACCCGGCAGTTTGGGTGGCCCGGAGGGCCATGCGCGTCCCGATCGGGCAGGAAGGAGTCGTCGATGGCGGTGGGGAGCCGAGAGTGGCCGATGGTGCAAGAAGCGGTGCCACCGTCCATTGTGGTCGACCGGCCCCTGAGCAGTGGGGTGACCTGAACCCCCGTGCTCCGTACCTTTGCTGAGGGACGCCTGTTCGGCTCGGTCACCGGCTCGGAGGCGCCGCGTGTCCTGGCCCTCCACGGCTGGGCCCGTTCCCACCGCGATTTCGATGCGATCGTTGCCGGGGACGCGCAGGGGCCGTTGCCGGCGCTCGCCCTCGACCTCCCCGGCTTCGGGGCGTCCCCGCCGCCTCCGGCCGCCTGGGGTGCCGAGGCCTACGCCGAACTGGTCGGGGGTGTGCTGGATGAGATGGGATCCCCGGTCGTCGTGCTCGGCCACTCATTCGGTGGTCGGGTGGCCCTGCACCTCGCCATCCAGCGCCCCGAGGTGGTCCACGCGCTGGTGCTCACCGGCGTGCCGCTGCTGCACCCGCTCGGTCGGCGCTCTCATGTGGCCCTCGCCTACAAACTGACCCGACGGTTGCACCGGTTGGGGATCGTCTCCGACGCGGCGATGGAGGCGTCCCGCCAACGATTCGGCTCGGCGGACTACCGGGCGGCGCAGGGCGTCATGCGGCAGGTGCTCGTCCGGGCCGTGAACGAGACCTACGAGCCGCAGCTCGACGCCGTCGGCTGTCCGGTCCACCTGGTCTGGGGCGCCGACGACACGGTGGCGCCGCTCGAGGTGGCCGAGCGGGCGGTCGTCCGGTTGGCCCGGGGTGACCTGGCCGTGCATCCGGGGGTGGGTCACCTGACTCCACTCCTCATACCCTCTGTGTTGCGCGCCGCCGTGGTGTCATGCTTGAACTAGTCGGCACGCTCGCCTGCGCCGTGGCCCTGTTCCCGGCCGGCGCCCGGTGGCTCCGCGTGGCGCAGCGTGAGCACTATCTCCCGGGAGCGACCACCCGTTTCGCCTGGCGGTGGTGGGGCCTACGCCCTCCCGCTCCGGTCCTGGCCGCGGTGGCGCTGGCCGGGGCCGCGGTCGCGGTCATCTTCCCGCTCGTCGCGTTGGCCCCGGCCGCGATCGTCATCGTGGGACCACCCTCGCTCAATGTACGCGGACGCACGTCGCCGCTGGTCTTCACGCGACGGATGCGCCGGCTGACGGCCGTGTGGCTGGTGCTCCAGGCTCTCGTCATCGGCGTCGGCGCACTGGTGCACCACGCGGCTCCCGTCGCGGCATTCGGCGCCTGCGCCGTGCCGATCGTGGTCGACGTGGCGGCCGCCCTGCTCAGCCCCATCGAGCGTCGCCTGGTCACGCCGTTCGTCACGGCGGCGCAGTCGCGCCTGGTTCAAGTGGCACCGACGGTGGTGGCGATAACCGGGTCGTTCGGCAAGACGTCGACCAAGCAGCATGTGGCGCACTTGCTGGCGGGCTCGCGCACGGTCGTGGCCAGCCCCGCGTCGTTCAACAACCGGGCCGGTCTGGCGCGCGCCATCAACGAGCAACTGCTCCCGGGGACCGAGGTCTTCGTGGCGGAGATGGGCACCTACGGGAAGGGTGAGATCGCCGAGCTCTGCCGCTGGTGCCCGCCCGCAATTGCGGTGATCACCGCCATCGGCCCGGTGCACCTCGAGCGATTCAAGAGTGAGGACGCCATCGTTGCCGCCAAGTCCGAGATCACCGAGACGGCGCACACCGTCGTCCTGAACGTCGATGACCCGCATCTGGCCGCGCTGGCGGAGCGGCTGGTGGCCGTCGGCTCTTCGTCGGTGGTGCGCTGTTCCGCCGTCGACACAGCGGCCGACGTCTGTGTCGAGGCGGCCGGGGGTGGGGCGACGGTCCATGTGCGCGGGACCCTCGCCGGATCGGATATCAGACTTCCCGGATCGGTGCAGCCGACCAACCTGGCCTGCGCCCTGGCCGTCGTGTTCGCGCTCGACGTGCCGCAGGAGGTGGCGATCTCCCGCATCGCCGCGCTCCCCACGGTCCCCAATCGGCTCGCGTCCGGCAAGGCGCCTTCCGGAGTGTGGGTGATCGATGACACGTTCAACTCCAACCCGAGCGGGGCGCGGGTGGCCCTGGCGGAACTGGCGGCCCGGGGCGGCGAGGGGCGCCGTGTCGTGGTGACCCCGGGCATGGTCGAACTCGGCCCGCTCCAGTTCGGGGCGAATCGAGCCTTCGCCGAGGAGATCGCCCGCAGTGCCACCGACCTGGTGATCGTGGGCTACACCAACCGCCGGGCCCTGCGGGCCGGTTCCCCCCCACTCCGCCCCATCTGCGTCCGCACCAGGGACGAGGCTGTCACCTGGGTCCGCGCCACCCTGGGGCCAGGGGATGCCGTGCTGTACGAGAACGACCTTCCGGACCACTACCGTTGAGGCCGCCCGACCCCGGGCCCACTGGCCGGTGCGGTCCGCCATCGCACCAGTTGTCACCGAAGCGAGGGATCAATCGTGTCTGATATCGCCGTGATCTTCGGGGGGCCTTCTCCCGAGCACGACGTCAGTGTTCTGACCGGACTGCAGGCAGCCCACGAGCTCCAACGCGCCGGTCACACCGTGCAGGCGCTCTACTGGTCGAAGTCGGCCGAGTGGTTCGCCGTCGATGCCGCGCTCGAAGCGTCGGCATTTGTCGACGGCATGCCCAAGGGTGCCCAGGCCCTGCGCCTGGTGTTGGGGGCCGGCGGGGGGTTCGAGTCCTCCGGTGGCCGGTTCTCCAAGCAGAAGACCACCGAATTCGGGGCCGCCGTCGTGTGCTGTCACGGTGGGCCCGGAGAGGATGGGACGCTCCAGGCGGCGCTCGACAGTGCCGGGATTCCGTACACGGGCCCGGGGGTGGCGGCTGCCGCGCTCGGGATGGACAAGCTGGCGTTCGGCGGGGTCATGGTTGCCGCCGGTATCGCGACATTGCCCCGGCTGGCCCTGACCGATACGACCGACGATGTGGGATTCGACGGTCCCTATATCGTCAAGCCGCGTTTTGGCGGTTCGTCCATCGGCATCGAGGTCGTCAAGGACCTGGCCACGGCCAGGGCGCTCCTCCTCAGTGGAAACACCCACCTACGCGCCGGTGCGGTCCTCGAGCCGTTTCGACCCGATCTCTTCGACGTCCAGGTGGCTCTGCGCTGCTGGCCGGCGACACAGGTATCTGCCATCGAGCGCCCACTGCGGTCGGCCGGACCGGCCGGTGGCGGGCCCGGCGAGATCCTCGGGTACATCGACAAGTACGTGGGGGGCGAAGGGATGGCCAGCGCGCCCCGCGAATTGCCGGCTCACCTGCCCGAGGCCGTGGCCGACGCGGTACGCCGGGTGGCTCGCCGCATCGGGGATCTCGCACTCGTGCGCGGGGTGGCCCGGATCGATTTCCTGACCAACGGCGACGAGTTGGTGGTGAACGAGATCAACACTATTCCCGGCTCGTTGGCCCGCTACTTGTGGATCGACCCCGTCGTGCCCTTCGCCACCCTGCTGACCGACATGATCGCCGAGGCGATCGCTCGACCCACCTTCTTCTACAGCACCTCTGGAGCCGACGGTCTGGTCCTGCGCGGCGCATCGTCCATCGCGGCGAAGCTGGCCTGACCGGCGCCGTGGCGGCGTCGGCGGCCCGACGAGGTCAGAGGTCGGCGGTGCGGGCACCGACCAGGACGAGTTGCGAAAGCTCACCGTAAAGCCTCTCGGTGCGGGCGGACGGCGCGCTGCCGGGATCCAGCTCGTCCATCCTGCGCCGGCACTCGCCCCATTCGCGGCGCAAGCGGTCGGCGTCCCCCGCCGCCGCAGCAACCTGCATGGCCGCCCGTGAGATGGCTTCGCTGTAGGGATCGACCAGACGGGCCTTCGCGAGGCCCCAGTGGGCCAGCTCGAACAGCTCGGCACCGATCGCCAGCGCGGCGAGGTCACCCGCCGCGTTGACCAGCACGGCGGCAACGCGGGCGCCGTGGCCCTCGGCATCCCACCAGGTGTACCCGGAGAGGACGTTCGCCATGGGCTCGCCCTCCACCAGGTCGAGGGCGGTGCGCAGCAGCCCCATCGCCGTGTCCGGGTCCTCGGTGCTGCTCCCGGCGAGGGCCAGGCTGGCCGCCCGGTGCACGTCGGTGGTGACCCCTTCGGCGACGCGGTAATGACCGGTCCTGGTGCCGGGCGGAAAGAGCGGGGCACCCGTGGCGTCGGACCCCATGGCGCGCCGTGCCGCCGTGGCGATGTTGAACAACGTCTTTGATGCCGCATCCGCATCGGAGGACCCCAGCACGCGGGTGCGCAATCGATCGCTGGTGACCTCCTCCCCGGTGTGCAGGGCCAGGTAGGCCACGAGCTCGACGGCACGACGCGCCCGGTTCGGTGGGAGTGCCGTGCCCAGCCCCTCGAGCCTCGGTGTCGGCGTCAGGAGCTTCACCTCGACGGCTCCGGCGTCGGGTACGGGGTGCGACGCCGAGTAGGTTCCCGCCACCGATGGACGCGGCAGGCCGGGCGCGTGATCGTCAGCGAAGGCCGTCGCCCGGCGGTCGGCCGCGGCAGGAGGGTGACCGCCCCCCGCGAAGGTCGAGGCAGCGGAGGGCCGGACCCCGGGCCCCGTCTCCAGAGGGGGAACGGGTGGTTCCACGAGCTCGCGGACAGCTCGGGCTGTGGTGTGACCCATGAGGTGCGGCCGCACCGTCCGGCCGAGGGGATGGATCGTCGCCCCGCGCCGGTCAACGAGCACGGTGACATCGCTGGACGGTGCATACGTCAGGGTCACGATCGAGACTCTCTGCGCCACCGCGTCAGTGAGCTCCGCCGGATCGCCAAAGTAGAGAACCTCCGGGGCGTCGGCCCCTGGTTCGTCACCTTCTCCCCGCAACAGCACCTCGCCGGATGCGACCAGGGCATCGTCGGTGACCAGGACCCTGTCGGCCCACGACCACGCCTCTTGGACGGGACGAGCGGCTCGCCACAGGGCGGGTGCGCTCTCGCCCAGAAGGGAGAGGGTGCACCCCGGTCCGAGGGGGACCAGCCATGTCCCGCGGTCGTCCTCCCCCACGGGCAGGACGACCGGGAGCTGAGGGCGGCCCGCCTGCACCGAGGAGAAGGTGCCGTGCGCGGCATGCCAGACGCGGCCGTCGGGAGAGAGGGTGAGCCCGTCGGGTGCCGGTTGTTTGGCTTCAGCCACCCAGAAGTCGACCCCCGCCGCTCCCACGCAGACGGCATGTATGGTCACCGTGCTGTCGGACCGACCCGCCAGGGCGGCCGCCAGCCCGTAGTTGGCGGCCTCGAATGCGCGCAGCGCCGGGAGCCCCGCGCCACGCGCCAACAGGATGCCGGCATCGATGGCGCCCGGGGAGAGAGAGAATTCCGGATCGGGCTCCTCGGTCGTGACCTGACGAAGGAGCCGGGTACGCCGGGCCCGCCGAGTCAGCGCCGCGCAGGCGAGGGCGCCCACCCCCAGCGCGGCCAACTCGGGCAGGTTCACACGCACGGGTCCGGCACCTTCGAGGGCTCCGGCGTGCGTCAGCACCAGCGCTTCATCCCGGAAGGGCAGGGCTGGCGGGCCACCGGAGCGGGAAGCGTCGGCGGGTGACGTGGCGGGGAGCCGTCGTCTCTCGAGATCCGTCTCCGCCGATGCGCCAGAGGCCGGACGGGGGGCGAGGCGTACGGCGCGCAGGTCGGTTTCGGGGGCGACCGGTGCGCCCTGGTCGGGTATCTGGAGGGTCCACCCGGCGTGAATCGTGTTCGGATCGACGAATTGGAGGCCGTCGCCCATGGTGCGACCGAGGTTCAAGGCGGCGATCGCCGGCCAATCGTCGCCGTCTCCCAGTAGCGCCGCGGCGATGGACCATAGAGAATCCCCCGGGCGTACGACATAGCTGCCCGGACTCGTGGCCGGAGTCCCGATCGCGGCGGAGGATACCGACGGGAGTGCGGGAGAGGCGGTGGGCGCATCCCTCTCTACGGTCACGGATCGCTGCGGGCCTGAGGCGCCGGCTCCGCCGCTCCAGGTGAGGGGCGCCCCGAAAGCCACCACGGAGAGGACTCCGGCCGCGATGCGGGCGGCCACCCGGTCCGTGAGGACGGCGCCGGTGAGGGTGCCGACGTGGCCGCGGCGAACCTGTTCAACCACGGCGCGTGCGAGCTGCGTGCAGCACACCGCCCATGCGATCCAGGCCACCAGTGCCAAGGCGGCCACGAGGAGTCGCGCGCCCTGACTCCATTGGTGGCCCATCCCGCCCCCGAGGGGATCACCGACCACGGTGAGGAGGACGGCCGGCGTGGCACCGAAGACCAGGAGCGTCGTCAGAATCGAGCCCGTCACGTCGAGCGCTCGTCGCGAGAACGGGGCGCCTCCTCTTTCAGCCACGCTCCGATCCGATCGTCACGGTGTACGGGACGGCGACGTATTGGACCACGGTCTCTTTGAGCACCAGGTCACATGGGCCATCGGCGTTCGGGATCACCACCGACACGAACGAGGTCCCTGCCTGGTCCAGCGTGCCCTCCGGGCATGTCACGGTGAGCAAAAGGGGAGTAGACGACGTCGAGCTGGCCGAGACCTGCATGGACCCGGCACCGGTGAACGGATAGGTGGCCGACGCGTCGTCGGGCTGCTGCAGATCTCCCGACATCACCATCGGTGCCACCGGTTGGACGGCAGCGGCGACGCTCGAGCCGTCGGCCGGTGCGGCGGTGGTCGTGGTCGTCGTGGCGGTGGTCGCGGTGGTGGTCGCGGCGCTCGTGGTGGGAGCGCTCGATTGCCGTACGACGACGCGGGCCCCTTCAGTAGGGGTGGTCGTCGGGGACGGCGACGGTGAGGTCGGAGGGGTCACCGTGCTCGGACCGCGCCCTGGCTCGGTGGTGGTGGTTGCGGTGGTCGGTGGGGGTGCCGTCGATCTGCTCCGGGGGGGATTCGCGGACACATCGGGAGCCGCTGCTCTGCCGCCGGTGTTCGGGTGACCCGAGGTGGCGGCGACCAGTGCGAGAAGGGAGACCGACACCGCGAGGACGGCCCACCAGTGCGGCCGGATCCGTGGCGTCGGCAGCCCGCCCACCGCACCGTTCTCGGAAATGTTCCCTGCCACGGCGTGACCTTACGTGCCGGGTGGCCAGGGAGGAATTCCGCTCTCACGCGCAGAGCCGGCGCCGGCCCCGATCTCGGCGCGCATAGAGCGATCGGCGGTCCCGTCCGGTGAAGAGTGCCAGCTCGGCGATGGAGAAACCAAGGACGTGATGGGCGTAGAGCACTTCGACGTCTTCGGCTCTCATCCCTTCTTGGCGAAGGTCGATGAGGGTGCGCGCCAGGACCTCGAGGTCCGTTTCTGTGTTTCGCGCCATCGGTTCGGCCACCCCTGACGTCATCGGCACGTGTTGTTGCTGCAGGTCCCGGGCCCTGAAGAGCCGGCGGCGCATCCGGCACCGGATGGCCGAGAGGAGATCGAGCACGGCGTAGGGGCGGTCCTGGCCCGCCCAGTCCGTCACCACCATCCACGTCGTCGAGAGGGTCTCGCTGAAGAACTCGCTCCCGTCGTCCCAGTCGCCGCCCTGCCCCCAACGCAGGCGCGTCGCGATGGTGAGCAGGCCGGGAAGGAGGGCCTGAATCAGGCACCGGACGACCAGGGGGTCGAGGGGAGCCTCCCGGAGCATGACCCGTATGAGGGCAGCTGCCTCCTCGCGGCCCCGGTTGCCCGTGGCCTGGCGCATGTGGTCGATCAGGTCGCAGGGGGTGGGGCACGCCGAGGGGATCGCCGTCGAGCCGCCGGGCGGTCCGTGCACCAGCAACGAAAGGGCGGCGTCTTGCTCGGCCAGGCGGTGGAGGGCGCGCACCGCTCCCGCGGAACGGCCGAGAGTGCGCCATTCCTTGTCGAGCTGTTCGATGGGCAGGATCCTTTGTCTTGGCGTAGGTGGCATGCCCAGCACGTTCGCCGGATGGCCTCCCCCGATCCCTCCCCACGGGTCCGCGGGAGCACGACTCGGCACGCCCAGCCGGTGACCTCCCTGGTCGGGATAACCTCACCCCCAATGGATATCGAGGAGTTCTACGACGGTGACCCACGGCGCCGTCCATCCGCTGAGATCGAGTTGGGCACCGAGTGGCACGACAGGCACGGCACCAGGTACGAGGTCAACTGGGTGGAGGACACCGGTGAGCTGTACCTGATGCGAGAGCCGGTGCCGCACATTGTCGAGGACCCGTTCGGGGGCCTCCATTTCTCCATGCGGGCTCAGGAAGAAGGCAAGATGACCGTGCACGTGGTCGCGCAGATCGACACGCATGACCAGCTCGAGAAGGTCCTCGACGGTTGGCAGGACGCCATGGTCGGCGACGGAGGAGCCGAATGGCTCGCCGAACGGCTGCGCGCGGCTGGAGTGGCCACCGCCCCCGGAGACCCCGGCCCCGACGCCGTCCCGGACATCGACCCGCCCCAGGCTTGAGCGCAGGACCGCGGCGGTCCGGCGCGGAAAGGTCCAGTATGGAGGCCGACCCAGGCCGATCCGACTGATCGACGTCGCACCCCGGGGCGCCGAAGCGCGGCGCACCCCGCTTTCGCCGGGGGTCCGTGGTTGGTTACCCTGTACCCACACGTACGGGAATCGTGCGCCAGCGCCACTTCGGCGCCCACAGAGGAGGGCACATGGCGATTCGGGACTATGACCGTCTGTTCATCGGCGGCGATTGGGTCGCCCCGGAGGGGACCGACACGATTTCGGTGATCTCACCGATGACCGAAGAGGTCGTGGGTCGGGTGCCCGATGGCACCGAGGCGGACATCGACAAGGCGGTCGCCGCGGCGCGCAATGCCTTCGACCGGGGGCCGTGGCCCCGCATGAGCCCGTCCGAGCGTGGGGCAATTGTGGCCAAGGTGGGCGCGCAGATCATGGCCGAGATGAACGACATCGCCGAGATCATCACCTTGGAGATGGGCTCGCCGATCTCCTTCTCCACCATGGGGCAGGTCCTGGCCCCGAGCATGGTGTTCAACTACTACGCCGACATGGCCTCGACCTTCGCCTTCGACGAAGTTCGCACCGGCCTGTTGAACCCTCAAGTGCTCGTGACCAAGGAGCCTGTGGGCGTGGTCGGCGCCATCGCCCCGTGGAACGTGCCGCTGTTCATCGCCGCGGCCAAGCTGGCCCCGTCATTGGTGGCGGGCTGCACGGTCGTCTACAAGCCGGCGCCCGAGACCCCCTTCGACGCCTTCCGGTTGGCTGAGATTTTCGCCGAGGCCGGGCTACCCAAGGGTGTCCTGTCGGTGATCCCGGCCGGGCGCGAGGTCAGCGAGCACCTGGTGAAGCACCCAGGGGTGGACAAGATCTCGTTCACCGGCTCCGGTGTGGGCGGCAAGCGTATCGGCGGGCTCTGTGGCGAGCGCCTCAAGCGTTGCACCCTCGAGCTCGGTGGGAAGTCGGCTGCCATCATCCTCGACGATGCCGACATCAGCACCACCATCCCGACGCTGTTGCCGAACGCCATCATGAACAACGGGCAGGCATGCATCGCCCAGACGAGAATCCTGGCACCCCGGGCGCGCTACGACGAAGTCGTCGACGCGTTGGTGGCTGCTGTCGGCGCGCTGGCTGTGGGCGATCCGCTCGACCCGGCGACCGAGGTCGGCCCGGTGGTGGCCGAGCGGCAGCGCACGCGCATTGAGGGATACCTCGACAGCGGGCGTGAAGAGGGGGCGACGGTGGCCTTCGGCGGGGGCCGTCCTCCCGGGCTGGACAAGGGTTGGTTCGTCGAGCCCACCGTGTTCACCAATGTCGACAACAAAATGAAGATCGCCCAGGAGGAGATCTTCGGTCCCGTGCTCGTCGTGATCCCCTACGACGGCGACGAGCAGGCAGTGGAGATCGCCAATGACTCCAGCTACGGGCTGTGCGGCTCGGTCTGGACGGCGGACAACGATCGCGGGCTGGGCATCGCCCGTCAGGTCCGCACCGGAACCTACATGCTCAATGCACCGACCCCCATCGACTTCGCCACCCCCTTCGGCGGGTTCAAGGAGTCGGGCGTGGGCCGGGAGTTCGGTCCAGAAGGACTGGAAACGTTCCTCGAGAAGAAGTCCATTTCTCTCCCGGCCGGGTACACGCCGAATACCTGACGGTCCGTTCAGCGCACCGAGAAGGGGCGGGTAACGTCGGGCGGCGAGCTCACAGGGGACACGTAACCCGAGAGTCGGCCGCCCCGGCCGTGCACATCGGCGTACTCCTGGTCAGTGCCGGTCTCGACGACGCTGAAGCCGGTGCGGTCGCCGTCCCCGTTGATGACGTCGGGCGCGTTGGGGCGGGATGTGGCGCTGGTGACAATGGCGACGTGGTCTGCCGTGACCGAAGAGAGGTTGAGCCCGTAGACGGCGACATCCCCGGGCTGCGGGATGTAGCCGGAACCAACCGGGTGCCATGTCCCGTGGTCGACCCCCCAGACGTACAAGCTGGCTGAGTCGGAATTGAGGTAGCCGGGGGCGAGTTCGTACGCCACCTCGGCCCCCGCCTGCTTCCAGACCCATGCGGCGAAGTCGGCACACCACTCTTCGTCCCGGTTCTCGTTGCCGCAGTCGTCGGCTCCCGCGTACCAGTAGGCACTGAATCGATTGCAATAGGTTGTCGGAGGGTCGGTGCGATAGCCCAGCTGGCTACGGGCGATGGCTACGATGCGCGCCCGCAGCGGGCTCACCGAGGACTCCGTGAAGTGATCGATGAGGAGCGCCGCAACGGCGATCGCTCCAACGACGAGGATGAACGCCCGTAGACGACGTCGTCGTCTCGGCACCGTCCGACGCGGCACGGTCCGACGCGGCACGGCCGGTGCGGAGGGCGGAGAAGTGGGGCTCAGGGGTGTTCAGGGTAGCGAGTCGGATCCACTTTTTGCCGGCGGCGCCTCTTCGGGGTTCTAATCGCCGGGCAGGTTGCCGGGGGGCTTGGGATTGACGTTCACACTGGTGGTGATCGCCTTGCACTGGCCTTTGAGCGCGGGCACGAGGTGCGCCTCGTCAACGGTGGCTCCTTCGGAAATGGTCGTCATGAGCGCGTTCAACGAGCCGTCGGAGGAGGTGGCGTCCGCCGCCAATGGAAGGGCGGCGCGCAGCTCGGCGTCTGCTCTCGTCCTGAGTCGAGCGGCCTCCGACGGCGAGATGTTCGCCCTCGTGGAGAGCTCGTAGTCGCGAACCGAGAGATCCACGTGGGTACACGCCTGCCGGGCCAGGGCCTGCCCGCTCTGTTGGCCGCACGCACTCAGGCACAGGACTGCGCCCACCGCAGTGGCACCCAACCCGATCAGCGAGCGGCGACCCGGCGGGAGCGGTCGCCCCATTTCAGCCGAGCCAACTGTCGGCAGACTCGAGGAGGAAGCGGCTGACGGCCAGGGCGCGGTCAAAGACGTCGCAGAGGAGCTCCTCTCCCCCGAGCACCCGGGCGAGCGAGACGGGATGGCGCGCCACAATGCTGAGCCTTCTTTCCGACCCGTCCGTGGCGTTGGCAAACGAGTCGATCGCCGACACCTCCAAGGGCAGCTCGATGCCCCCGACGCCGGCCAGGTCGATGGCGAGCCGGAGGAGGTCCGGACCGCTGGGCAAGGGCGGGAGTGCCCAGGTGAAGGTGAGGGGGAAGTGGAACTCGTCGGGCGGCTCCTCCTCTTCAGTGAGGAGAACCACGGCGTCCTCGAACGAAAGTAGGACACGGGGGTCGACATCCAGGGCCAGGTGGAGGTCCAGCGGACCGCCGCAGCCTTCCTCGGGATGGAGGTCCACCTCCCATACCTGACGAAGGGAGTACGTCTCGACGAAGTGCCGCTCATCGTGTACGTGAAACCCGTGATCGACCGAGTGATCCTTCAGGTCCGCAACGTATCCGGCGACGTCAATGGCTGCCACAGTGGGGTGAGCCTAATGGCCAGTACGGCGCTGATTGCCAGTAGGGTGCGTGACCCGTGGATGAGGTGCGATTGCTCCAGGTTCTGGGCGAGGCCGCCCGTGCCGTGCGTGCCGCGTTGGACGGGCTCGACGACTGGGGTCCCGCCGGGACCCGGCCGGGCCAATACCGCCTTGACCTGGCCGCGGACGCGGCTGCGCTGCCTATCCTCCACCGCGCCGGCCTGGCGGTGCTCTCCGAGGAGTCGGGGAAGACGGGGGATTCCGCCGCCAAACTGATGGCGGTGATCGACCCCGTGGACGGTTCGACGAATGCGCACCGGGGGGTGCCCTTCTATGCCACCAGCATCTGCGTCCTTGACGCCGAGGGGCCACTGGTCGGGCTGGTGGTGAACCAGGCCACCGGCGCCCGTTTCGAGGCCGTCCGGGGGGGAGGGGCCCGGCGCGACGGCGAGGCGATCACCCCTTCGGGTTGTACTGACCTGTCGTCGGCCATAGTGGGGATATCGGGCTTTCCGAGGATCCACCCCGGTTGGGCCCAATTCCGCGCCCTGGGCGCGGCGGCCCTCGAGTTCTGCGCCGTGGCCGAGGGTGTGCTCGATGCCTATTCGGTCGTCGGGAGGAGCACGCTCTTCGGTTGGGACTATCTGGCCGGCATGCTCATCTGCAGCGAGGCCGGGGCCGTGACCGTAGACCGGGACGCCGCGGATGTCGTGGTCCGAGATGGCGGGACGCGACGGCCCGTGGTGGCGTCAACGTCCCTCCTCCTCGAGCAGCTGCTGGCAAAGGACGAACTGTGAGCTCCGACCCCGGAGCGCTCCTGGCCCGCAAGACGTGGCGTACCCTCGAGCCACTGCACGGGATGATCTACTTCGTCCCCGAGGCCGCCGAGGCGTATGAGCGCCTCGGCATCACAGGCCGGGCCGGGTACTTCGCGTCTCGGGCGGCGCCGATGGGCGCGGTCGCGGCCGAACTCGTCGTCGCGACGTTCTTCAACTTCAACCCGGATCTTGTGCACGCCGCCATCCCTCGCGCGTGGGACATCACCACTCCAGAGGCGCTGGTGAACGCTCGCCTGGCCGCAGTCGACGGTGCGTTCCGCCGCGTGCTCGGAAACGAGGTGCTCGAGTCCCGGTCAATGGCCCGAGCGGCGGAACTGGCGCGCGGCCTGGCCGAGACGGCCGGCACCCACGTGGAGGGCAGGCCCCTCAGTGCGGCGCACGCCGATCTTGTCTGGCCGGACGCACCGCATCTGGTGCTCTGGCACGCCCAGTCGATCCTGCGCGAATACAGGGGCGACGGGCACGTGGCGCTCCTGCTCACGCACGGGCTCTCTGGCATTGACGCGCTGGTCACCCACGCCGCCGCGGGGGATATGCCTGCCGGTGCCCTGCGCTCCACCCGGGGCTGGAGCGATGAGCAGTGGGACGCTGCGGCGGGCTCGCTACGGGGGCGGGGCTGGCTGGTTGAGAGCGACGACCTGGTCTTCACCGACTGGGGCGCCGCCCAGCGCCAGGAGATCGAAGATCAGACGGACGTTCTGGCCGCCGTGCCCTACGCCTCTTTGGGGGAAGAGGGTTGCGCAGAGCTGCGCGCCCTGACGCGTCCTTGGAGCACCATCTTCGCGGAACTGCTGTTTCGCTGATCCGCTCCCCCCGGTCACCTACGCTGAGTGACGCACGTGCGATCCGTGGTCCGGGCGCTTAGCTCAGTTGGTTAGAGCAGCTGGCTTACAACCAGCAGGTCGGGGGTTCGAGTCCCTCAGCGCCCACGACTTGCTGACCTGCATCTTCGCGATAACAACCGGAACGGTGCGCGAACCGCGGTCCAGGTGGACGAAGGTTGGCTGCCAACTCGACCTCTTTGCAGGCGCTCTCCGCAATAGCGCAACTTCGCAGCTCGACCAGCGGACACAGTTCCGACACACCCGGTTGACGTTCGGATGAAAGTGACAGCCGAGCTGACCCGACGCGTCCAAACATGCAGTCGGTCTCCGATCCGAGGACGACCAGTCCAATGGTCGGAACATGTTCATCGACGCCGGCCGTGGAGAGGTCAGAACGGCGGATCGATGAATTGTTCTTCGGACTGTGGGTGATCGTTGTCCTCATCGAGACAGCTCCCGTCGGTTCCTTCAACCCACCCATAGGGAGCGCCGCCTGGCGTGTAGCCCACGACGAACATCCGAGCGTCGCCGTAGTCCACCCATTCACAGAGGCCGTCATCGGCCTCGATGCCGTGCGGGCGCGCCCTGCGACGATCACCTTGGTGGCGTTTGGCCATCTCCTTGGTTTATCAGCGGAAGCCCCAGTGTGTTTGGTGGACGCGTCGAACGCCGGTCCCGTTGGTCTCGGGGCATCCTGGATTCGGGTGGCGCCCTCCTCTGACCCCCAACCATCTGGATGACTTCAACGCCAGGAACGGCTTCCGCAAGTCAGGTGAGTCGAGAATCCACCGTTACGGGCAAACGCAGCAGTACCGTCAGCTCAGTTCGATCGGTACCCCGCAGCGGAGGTGAAGACGTGACAGCCACGATGGGCCTCGAAGACCTGGTAGGCCGGAGCGGTGAGCTCAAGGCTGAGTTGATCGAATTCTCGCGGAAGCCTCGGTACAGCCAGGCGTTTCGTGAGGTTGCGTCGGCGCACCTGGGGGAAGATCGCGTGATTGGAGAGGAGAAGCTCATCGATATCCTCGACCGTTTCGTCCTGCAGCATCGACTCCCTGGCGGCCAGACGATTGTGGAGCAGTTCGTGGCATCGCGCTCGGACCTTCCCGCACCCGAGCGGGACATGCTCCTCGGGTGGCGAGACGTGGCGGAGGGCACCTTTGAGGTGGTCCGGCGCGACGGTGAGGTCCTGATCGTCACGAACCTGGTCGACGAGCTGACGTACCGGGTGCGCTCCAACATGGGCGGCGAAGTGTTTCGAGTCCTCCGACCACGTTCGTACATGATCGCCCGCCTCGTGCCGATAGGAAGCGATTGGCTGGTGAGCGGTGTCCTCCACCCGATCCCCAGGAGTG